>CAWGKJ010000040.1:0-333720 GCA_963823115.1 uncultured Alphaproteobacteria bacterium
AGCAATGTGCTGATCGAGGATGGCGGCATCATCGTGATCGGCGGGCTGATCAGCAATGAATACGACCATTCCGAGTCGCGCGTGCCCTTGCTCGGCAGCATCCCGCTGATAGGCGAGCTGTTCAAGGATCACTCGGCGACGCTGACGAAGAAGAACCTGATGATCTTCATCCGGCCGCAGATCATGCACGACGGCACTGACATGTCCCTTGAGACCAATTCCAAGTACAACTTCATCCGCGAGGAGCAGCGCCAGGTCGGCGCCGGTGAAGCCTCCTTCTCGGTGCCGCTGCTGCCGGGCGTGAAATCCCCGGTCCTGCCGGCGATCCCGCCCCCGCCGCCCAGGGCTCAACGCCCACCGCGCCGATTACCGACGAGGACCGTGCCCGCGCGGCCGGGCGCGAAGCCGAAGCCGATGCCGCGGCGCGCGCCGACGATGCGGACCCACGCCGGGAGCCGCGGCGGCCCGGCCAGTTCCGCACCGCAGGCGCCCGAAATGAACGCCGCACCGCGCCGTCGCCGCGCCCGCCGCTGCGGACAAACGCGTCTCGTTTGCCTTCGCCAAGCGCCATGGCGTGCTGGTCGGCGCGATCACGGATGGGGTGGCGCACTGCACGGTTCGCGCCGGGGCCTCGCCCTGGCCCTGGCCGAGGTGCGGCGCTATCTGCGCCTGGCCCTGCACATCGAGCGGGTGGATGAGGCCACCTTCGACAAAATGCTGCAGCAGGCCTACGAGACGGGCGCCAAGGCCATGGACGCCGTCGGCGGCTTTGAGGACACGGAGGATCTGACGCACCTGGCCCAGGTACTGCCCGAACAGACCGACCTGCTGGAAGCCGACGATGACGCGCCGATCATCCGCCTGATCAATGCCGTGCTCACCCAGGCGGTGAAGGAGAACGCCTCGGACATCCACATCGAGCCGTTCGAGAACCGGCTGGTCGTGCGCTTCCGCGTCGATGGCGTGTTGCGCGAGGTGCTGCAGTCCAAGCGCGCGGTGGCGCCGCTGGTGGTCTCGCGCATCAAGGTGATGTCCAAGCTGGACATCGCCGAGAAGCGCCTGCCGCAGGACGGCCGCATCAGGCTGCGCGTCGCCGGCCGCGCGGTCGACGTGCGCGTATCGACCATGCCGACGCGGCCACGGCGAGCGCGTGGTGCTGCGTATGCTGGACAAGCAGGCCGGCCGGCTCGACCTGAGCGCCCTGGGCATGGACCCGACCACCGGGCAGCTCATCGACGAGCTCATCCACAAGCCGCACGGCATCGTGCTGGTGACGGGCCCGACCGGCTCCGGCAAGACGACCACGCTGTACGCGGCGCTCGAGCGCCTCAACGACAACTCGCACAACATCATGACGGTCGAGGATCCGATCGAGTACTACATCGATGGCATCGGCCAGACCCAGGTCAACACGAAGGTCGAGATGACCTTCGCCCGCGGCCTGCGCGCCATCCTGCGCCAGGACCCGGACGTCGTCATGATCGGCGAAATCCGCGACCTCGAGACCGCGCAGATCGCCGTGCAGGCCAGTCTGACCGGCCACCTGGTGCTGTCCACCTGCACACCAACACGGCCGTCGGCGCGGTGACGCGCCTGAGGGACATGGGCATCGAGCCCTTCCTGCTGTCCTCCAGCCTCATCGGCGTGGTGGCGCAGCGCCTGGTGCGGGTGCTCAATCCCGATACCCGCCAGGCGTTCAAGGCCGGCGAATACGAGCGGCGGCTGCTTGAACCTGCGAAGAGCGATCGCCGCGCCGACGCTGTACCGGCCGGGAACGGCCAGAACGGTTATCGCGGCCGCAGCGGCATCTACGAACTGGTCATGGTCGATGACCACATGCGCACCATGATTCACGACGGCGCGGCGGAGCAGGACCTGGAGCGCCACGCCCGCACCCTCACCCCCTCCATCCGCGATGACGGGCGTGCCCGGGTCCTGCGCGGCGAGACGACGCTGGAGGAAATCCTGCGCGTCACGCGCGAGGACTAGCGGCAGCATGGGCGCGTTCGAATACACGGCAGTCGACCCGGCGGGCGCGAGAGCCAGCGGCATCCTCGAAGGCGATACGCCGCGCCATGTCCGTCAGCTGCTGCGCGAGCGGCAATTGCTCCCGGTCACCGTCAACGCGGTGGCCGAGCAGGAGCAACTCGCAGAAGCGCAGCTTTCAGCCTGGCGCGGCGGTTTCGGCCACGCGATCTGGCGCTCTTCACGCGGCAGTTCGCGACCCTGGTTAAGGCGGGACTGCCGCTGGAGGAGTCCCTGCTCGCGGTCTCACAGCAGACCGAGAAGGAGCGCGTGCAGAGCATCGTGCTGGGCGTGCGCGCCAAGGTCATGGAGGGCCACACGCTCGCCGATGGCTTCGCCGATTTCCCGCGCGTCTTCCCGGAAATCTATCGCTCCACGGTCTCCGCGGGCGAGCAGGCCGGACACCTCGACTACGGTGCTCGAGCGGCTGGCGGACTACACCGAGAGCCGCGAGGAGATGCGCCAGAAGGTCTTGGGCGCCATGCTCTACCCCATCGCATCTCCGTGATGTGCGTCATGATCGTGGCCGGGCTGATGGTTTACGTGGTCCCGAAGGTGGTGAACGTGTTCACCGCCAGCCACGCGCAGCTGCCCATGATGACCCGGGCGCTGATCGCGCGTCAGTGACTTCCTGCGCCTGCGCGGCATCTATATCCTGATCATCGGTATCGGTGGGCTTCATATCCTGTTGGCACGCTGGCTGGCCAAGCCGGTCCCAAGCGCCGGTTTCAGCTGCTGCAGTTGCGCATGCCACTGATGGGCAAACTGGTGCGCGGCTTCAACACCGCGCGCTTCACGCGCACGCTGAGCATCCTCACCGGCGCGACGGTACCGGTGCTGGATGCGCTGCGGATCTCAGGCGAAGTGGTCACCAATCTGCCCATGCGGGATGCCGTCGCGGAAGCCTCCTTGAGGGTACGGGAGGGGGCCTCGATCGGCCGCTCGCTCGCCATCAGCAAGCTGTTCCCGCCCATGACCATCCACCTCATCCAAAGTGGCGAGTCCAGCGGTGAGCTGGAGAGCATGCTGGAACGCGCGGCCATCAGCCAGGAACGCGAGCTCGACGGACTTTTGACGGCCATCGTCGGGCTCTTGGGCCCCGGCCTGATCGTGCTCATGGGATATTCGTGATGGGCATCGTTTTTGCAATGCTCCTGCCCATCTTCCAGATGAACCAGCTGATCCATTGAGAACTTTTCCGACGGGTTGATCCTGTAATACGACTTCGCCAAAATCCGCATAGCGACTCAACATGATTGGTCGTGCATGAGCGAAAAAGCCGAGTCAGAGGAATTCGAGGGAGAGGAGATCGACGAGCCGGCCGCCGAAGAGGCCAACGTCGACCTCGAACAGGTGAACAAGGACCTGGACCTCGCCAAGAAACGCGCACAGAAAAGCGGCGAGCCGCCGTGGCGCCGCCTGGAGCGGATGCGGGAAGACAAACAGACCGCTGAACTCACCAGCGACTTCGCCGATTACGAATCGGCGACGACAGCCGCAAGACCGGTCGCAAGCGTCGGCACTGAACCTGCAGTCGCGTCAACGGGTCTGAACCTGGAGCGTTAAGGCAAGCGTCGCCGCCGTTCGCTCGGGTCCGCCGGCAATCTGTTACAGGGAAACGCAATGTCGAAATGTTGGCTGCGGACGGCGTGAGCTGCGGCGCAGGCGGAGCGAAACGGCAGTGGCGCCACCTGCGGGCCCTGGCGCTGCTGCTGGGCAGGCGCTGCTCGTCGCTTGCCAGTCGCGCACGAATGTCTCCGCCACGGGAAACACGCCGGCGCAGTTCACCCATGTCTTTGTGACCATCAATCAGATCTGGTTCAACACCAGCGCGTCCGCGGCGTCCACGGATGGCTCATGGCAGAAGTTCACCCTGACGACGCCCGCGACCGTCGATCTGGTCACGCTCAATAACGGCACCCTGAGCCAGTTCGCCAGCGAACTGAAACTCACCGCCGGCACCTATGCCCAGGTCATGGTGGTGCTGGCCGACTCGACGGACGCGTTGACCACCTCAGCCCAAACCGCCGGCGCCGCCTCGAACGACGAAGTCGATTACGTTGATGGCAGCAATCTGGCACACACGGTGCCGCTGGCGGTACTGAAGCGGCCCAGGGTATCAACATCAGCACCAGTCTCACGGTGGTGGGCGCAGCGACCGGCATCAGCAGTGCGGTCGGAAGCCTGTCCAGCCCGAGTACGACTACGGGCACCAGTACTCTCGCAACCGCAACGCCCGTCACCACCAGCTCCAGCCCTTCCACCGCAATCAGCTCCACGGTCGCGACGCCTGCAGTGACGACCACCGCGGCCATCATCGACTTTGATGCCAGCCGCGACCTGCTGCCAATATCCTTGAGCGGCCAGCCCGCTTACGCCCTGAGCCCGCATCCACGGAGCTACGACATCAAGTATTCCGGGTCCATTCAGGGCGCGGTTTCGCTGGCGGGGGTTTCGACCCTGACCACTGCGGGTGTGCCCGATGTGGAAGTGTCCGCCGAATCGCTCAGTGGCGATGGCACCCGGCACGTCATCATCAAGGGCACGCACGTCGATGCCAGTGGCAACTTTACCCTCTACCCACTGTCCACCGCTTCGGGTGCGGCCAGCAGTTATGACCTGGTCATCCACGGCCCGAATATCGAGACCGTGATCATCAAAGCCGTTCCCGTGGCCGCCGGTGCCCCCGGCACCGCGACGGCCCAGTTGGCGGCATTGCCGCTGACCGCGGCGACTGCGTTCCTGGTCAATTTCAACACCAGCTCCCCCGCCTCACCGACCAGTTCCCTGGTGGGCTTCTACCAGACGCTGCCCTTGTCGGCGGAGGTGCCCTATGTGGTGGAAACCCGCGCCATGGATCCGATCAGTGGCGTCTTTGCCACGGACCAGATGCTCTCCGGAGGTAGCCTGCAGTACGGCAGCTACGTCACCGGGGGCAGCATCTCCCTGACGAATGCCAACCCCAGTCAGGGGGCCGCCACCTATTCCATTGGTGCCATCAATGCAGCCTACGGGACGGCCACGCTGGGCACGACGGTGACAGCGCCGGGCAATACCACGACCACGGCACTGTTCACGATGACCGCGCCGCCGCCGCCCACAGGCAGCTCCGCCAATACCATTGCCGGGACGGTCAGTCTTGCCAGCCCCGGCACCTACGATCGCGCTGAGCTGTTCCTGACCTATCGTGGCGCGCTGGTCGCCGCGTCCCCCCTGAACAGTTACCTGGGTCAGGCGCAAAGTGCACTCACCTTGACGGGCATAGCACCGGGTGGCACGACAAGCTCCGTCTATGCTGCCGGCGTGTACAACGCCGAAATCTGGGCATGGAACTCGGCCAATCCGACCGGCACGCTCAGCCGCATCCCCTACGGCACGACGATCGACATGAGTGCCGGCAATGCCAGCGGCGTGGCCTTTAATATTCAGTAGATTCAAAGGTTTTTCTGGTCATTAAGTACCCGCAGCCCAGGTCCCCCGGCCCAGCCCCCACCGCGTTGTAGGGGGTAAGGATTCAAACTAAGGAGGGCCTCGGGTCATGAAGACTGGGATCACTGCGCTGATCGTTGCCGCATTGGGGCTGCTGGCCGGCTGTGTCGCCGTCCCGACCCGCCATGGCCTGGTGGTCGCTCCGGCAGTCCCGGTGGTGGGTGTCGGTGTCGGCTACCACTACGGACCCTATTACGGGCCCTACTACGGCCCCTATCGCTAATCCGCCCCCATCCCGCGGCTGCCCGGAGGTTGTCATTTGACAGTCATGTGACGACCCTAGGCTTGTGCTCCGCCGCCTTCCTGGCGACCATTTATTTGGGGAGCTCACGTGCTGGCAAGCCTAGGGATCGACATACCGACCGCCATTCTTCTTGGCCTTGCGCTCCTGCTGGCCCTGAGCTTCGAGTTCGTCAACGGCTTTCACGACACGGCGAACGCCGTGGCCACGGTCATCTACACCCACACGCTGAAACCCCGTCGCGGTGGTCTGGTCCGGCTGCTGGAATCTCATCGGCGTGCTGCTGTCCTCCGGCGCCGTCGCGTTCAGCATCGTGTCGCTGCTGCCGGTGGAACTGGTGATCAATGTCGGATCAGGCGCCGGATTCGCCATGGTGTTCGCACTGCTGATCTCGGCCATCATCTGGAACGTGGGCACCTGGTATCTGGGCCTGCCGGCCTCGAGCTTCGCACACCCTGATCGGCTCGATCATGGGCGTCGGCCTGGCGAACTCGCTGCTCAGCCCGAAGGGGGCCGTTTCGGCGAAGGCGTGAACTGGGCGAAGGTCCAGGACACGTCTCAGGCGCTCTCATCTCGCCGCATCATCGGCTTCTGCTGGCGCCGCGCTGCTGCTGATCCTGCTCGGAAGCTGTTCCAAGCGCGCGAGCTGTATCGCAGTCGCCGACAGGCGACTCGAGCCGCCACCGCCCGTGGATCCGGGCGCTGCTGATCCTCACCTGCACGGGCGTGAGTCTTCGCCCACGGCTCCAATGACGGCCAGAAGGGCATGGGTCTGATCATGCTGATCTGTCGGATCGTGCCGGCCGCCTATCGCCCTGGACATGTCGAATCGCCCGATGCGGTGATTAAGATCCGTGGCGCCGCCAGACAAATCTCCGCCGCTGCTCCCGACCGTCCTCGCCGGCGATGCGGCTCTCGGATGAGCCCCCGCACCCTGACCAACCATCGGCGTCTCTTCCAGCCGGATGACACTCGCCGGCCCAAAACAAGGCTTCAAATCCAGCGGAGTTGGAGGCAAGAATGGCATCACCGACCTCAACATACCGTGGCGCGGATCGCCGACGTTGCGCACGAACGTGTACCTGGTCGCGGAGTCCCTGGCGCGCCTGGCCAAGATCAAGAATTCACCGCCGGCCTGGACGCAAGGAGGCTCGGCGAACATCAGAAATCGCTGAAAAGTCTCACCAACTTCATCCCCACCTGGATCAAGATCGCGGTTGCCATGGCGCTGGGCCTCGGCACCATGGTCGGCTGGAAGCGCATCGTGGTCACCGTCGGTGAAAAAATCGGAAAGGCCCACCTGACCTACGCGCAGGGCGCGTGCGCGGAGCTGGTCGCATGGCGCACCATCGGCGGCCGACACGCTGGGTCTGCCGGTGAGCACGACCCATGTGCTTTCCTCGGGAATCGCCGGCACCATGGTCGCCAACAAGTCGGGCATCCAGAGGGACACCCTGCGCAACATCCTGCTCGCCTGGGTGCTGACGCTGCCGGTGTGCGTGATTCTGGGGGCCGCGACATTTGGCGCGGGGCTGTTCGTGGTGTTCCGCGTGCTCGGCATGCACTAGAGCCTACTGCGCAGGGGCCAGCGCACGGGCACGTCGCCGATCCTGCTCGGCGTCCTTGGTGGTTCCCATGCGTTCGGCCGCGAGCGCGCGGTTACGCAGCGCGTCAGGCTGCTTGGGATCAAGCGCCAGGCTGACCGAGTAGTCCCGATACGCCGCCGCAAAATTCCCCATGTCGAAATACACGCTGCCCCGCTTGAAATAAACCTCGGCATTCTTCGGTTCGACCCCGATGACACGGGTGTAGTCATCGCGGCTTTCAGCAAGCCGCCTTGCCCCATAGTTCAAATCAGCCCGACCGAGCAGCGCCTTGATGTTTTGCGGATCGATCGTGAGTGCGGCATTGAAATCCGCGAGTGCTTTGTCCGGCTGCTCGAGCTGCACATATAGATTCGCCCGATCGAAATGCGCGCTGGCCGAGGCTGCCAGCGCGATGCTGTGATTATAATCCTCGAGTGCGCTATCGAGGTCGCCCAGCTGCTCTTTCGCCGCACCACGGTCCAGGTACGCGCGGCCATCGGGGCCGTCGAGCGCAATGACCTGGTCGAAATCACTTACGGCCTGTGCGAACCGGCCGACCCCAATGCGGTGCGCTGCGTGGTGTTCGAGGCGCAGCAGGACCATGGCTCATCGTACTGGCTGGCGCTCGTGGATAAGGAGCGTGTGGATAAGGAGCGGCTGCAGTTACGCAATCTGCTCATCATTGCGGGCACTCAACCCCTCAGTGCAGGCAGTCTCGCGCGTTAGTGAAAATCCCGTGAGGGGTGGTTGAGCCGGCCGGTGAGCGCGGTGCGATCGATCAGACGGCGCGCCACCAGGTGCAGCACCTGTCCCTCACGCTGCAGTGTGCCCTGCACTTCCAGCAAGGATGCCTCGACCAGGGGCCGGCGGAAACGCTCGGCGATATTCCTCCAGACAATGACATTCAGCTGCGCGGTCTCATCCTCGAGTGTCATGAATGTCACCCCGCCCGCACTGCCGGGCCGCTGCCGCACCAGCACCAGGCCTGCCGTGCGCGCCCATTGCCCATGCGGCAGCTGGGTCAGATCCGCCATGCACTGCAGCCCTTCGGTCCTGCAGCTGTTCGCGCAGCAGCGCCACCGGATGACGTCCCAGGGTCAGTCCCACCGCGGCCATATCCGCCACGATGCTCTGGGCTTCGGTCGGCATGCCTAACAGGGGCCGTCCCTCATCCGTCTGCGCGACCGCGGATCCGCGGCGGCCAGCGGCAGCGCGCGCTCGAAACCGGCGACTTCCCAGAAGGCCAGATGACGGTTGCCGCTCAGCAATGCCAGCGCTCCGGCCGCAGCCAGCGCCTCAAGATCGCGGCGCTCCAGTGCGGCACGATGCGCCAGATCCGCCACGCCGCTGAAGTGCGCGCTGGCCCGTGCGGCCATCACACGCTGCGCGCCCTGCTGCGTGAGCGAACGCACCAGGCGCAGGCCCAGCCGCAGCGCCGGCTGCGCGCCGACATCTCGGTCGTGGCCGGTTCCAGCGTGCAGTCCCAATCGCTGTGCAGCGCACTGACCGGCCGTACTTCCACGCCATGCCGGCGCGCATCCGCACCAGCTGTGCCGGTGCGTAGAACCCCATGGGCTGACTGTTCAGCAACGCGCAGGTAAAGGCGGCGGGCTCGTAACGCTTGAGCCACGCCGAGTCGTAGACCAGCAGCGCGAAACTGGCCGCGTGACTTTCCGGGAAATCCATATTCGCCGAAACCTTCGATCTGCTTGCAGATGCGCTCGGCAAACTCGACCGGATAGTGGTTCGCGATCAGGCCTGAGGCGAGCTGATCCTTGAAGCGGTGCAGATCCCCCTGGCGTTCCCACGAACCCATGGCGCGCCGCAGGTTGTCGGCCTCACCGGCCGTGAAACCCGCGGCATGCATGGCCAGCTGCATGACCTGCTCCTGGAAGATGGGCACGCCCAGGGTCCGCTCCAGCGCCGCCTGCGCACCCGGGCCCGGATAGTCGATGGGCTCCTCGCCATTACGGCGCCGCAGATACGGATGCACCATGTCGCCTTGGATGGGACCGGGCCGCACCAGCGCGACCTCGATGACCAGGTCGTAGAAGGTGCGGGGTTTCAGGCGCGGCAGCATGGACATCTGCGCCCGCGACTCGATCTGGAACACCCCGATGGTGTCCGCGTTCGACATCATGGCGTAGACCTGCGGGTCCTCCTGCGGCAGATGCCCCAGTTCCCAGCTCGTGCCGCGCCAGTCATTGACCAGTGCGAAACAGCGGCGCAGTGCGCTGAGCATCCCCAGGCCCAGCACATCCACCTTCAGCAGCCCCAGGTCGTTCAGATCATCCTTGTTCCACTGCACCACGGTACGCTCGGGCATGGTGGCGTTCTCGACCGGCACCAGGTCCGAGAGCGCGGACGCGGCGATCACGAAGCCCCCCACATGCTGCGAAAGATGCCGCGGGAAGCCGATGAGTTCACCGCTCAGTTGGATGATCTGCCGCAGCAGCGGATCATCCGGATCGAACCCGGCCTCACGCAGATGCACGGCCGAGACCTTGGCGTCCCACCACTGCACCACGCGCGCCAGCGCCCGGGCGCGCTCTTCGGTAAAGCCGAACACCCGCGCCAGGTCATGCAGGGCGCTGCGGCCGCGATAGCTGATGACGGTGGCCGCCAGTGCCGCCCGTTCGCGCCCGTACTTGCGGTAGAGGTACTGGATGACTTCCTCGCGCCGCTCGTGCTCGAAATCGATGTCGATGTCCGGCGGCTCGGCACGTTCGCGGGAGATGAACCGCTCCATCAGCAAGGAATCCAGCCGCTGGCCGATGGCGGTGATCCTCAGGCAATAGCACACCAGGGAATTGGCCGCCGAACCGCGCCCCTGCGCGAGAATGTTGTCTTCGTTGGCAAAGGCCACGATGTCATACACCGTCAGGAAGTACGCCTCGTAGCCCAGTTGCGCGATCAGCGCCAGTTCGCGCTCGATGATCTGCCGCGCCTGCGGCGAGTCACCCTAAGGCCAGCGATCGCGGATGCCCTGCTCCACCAGCTTGCGCAGCCAGGTGGCGGGCGTCTCCCCCTGCCGGTACCAGCTCCTCGGGATACTCATAGCGCAGTTCGCCCAAATTGAAGGTGCAGCGCTGCGCAATCTGCAGCGTCTGCTCCAGAAGCTGCGGCGGATACAGCCGTGCCAAGCGGGTCGCGCTCCCGCAGGTGCCGCTCGCCATTGGGATACAGGCGGGTGCCGGCCTGCGCCAGGGTCACACCATGACGGATCGCGGTCAGTGCATCCTGCAGGCGGCGTCGGGCCCGCACATGCATGTGCACATCACCGCTCGCCACCAGTGGCACCGCACAGTCCTGTCCGATGGCGGTCAGCTGCGCCAGGTACTCGCGGTCCGTACCCGCCAGCAGCAGTTCCACGGCGATCCAGAGGTTGCCCGCAAAGCAGCTCCTTCAGCCAATGCAGCTGTTCGATCTCAGGTAGCGCCCCGGGCAGCCACAGGATCAGACACTCTGAAGGTGCTGCTGCACATCCTCGCGCGTCAGCTGATAGCGGCCCTTGGGCGCCGCGCGTCGACCGTGGGTGATCAGTGCGCACAGGCGTGCGTAACCGTGCCGATTGGTCGCCAGCGCGACAAACTTCAGGCCACAGTTCAAGCGTAAATTCCGAGCCGATGATCAGGTGCAGGGATGCGCGCGTCATGCGCGATTCTGGACGGCCATATGCGCCCGCACGACGCCCGCCACCGAACACTCATCCGTGATGGCCAGTGCGCTGTAGCCGAGCTGCTGCGCCCGCTGCACCAGCTCCGCGGGTCGCGAGGCGCCGCGCAGAAAAGTGAAGTGGCTGAGACAGTGCAGCTCCGCGTAGGGCGGCGGTGGGGTGCTCATCCGGACAGGCCATGCAGGAACCAGCGATGCGGCGGCTGGCGCTCGCGGAACACCCATACCGCGATGCCATGCACATCCGTCGCATGGTAGTAATCGCGCGCGACGCCCCAGCCCTCCCACCACTGGCTCTCGATGCGTTCGGGCCCATGCCGCAGCCGCAGCGGTCCGTCCAGCTGCGGCCAGCCTTGCTGTTCACGCAGCCGCTGCGGCTCATCGAGCAGCCACAAAGGACGCGCCGGGGCTTGAGTCTGCGGCTGGGCTCGTGCTGAGCGCGGCGTGCCGGAAGTCAGGGTCTGCCGGTGACAGGGCCCGTGAAGCGCCTTCCGGACAATGGCTGTCCTCGCAGATAAGGCCATGCACCGCGAGCTCCCCCAAGCGCATGCGCAGCCGTTCGATGAATTCCAGCGAACCGGCATGAGCCGGCCGCGCCGCCACCGCCATGCTCGGCGGGATGCCACAGTGACTCATACACCGGTGCGCGTGACTGCAGCTCACCGGAGCGCAGCTCCAGCGAACGCACGGGTCCGGGCAATGCGATTCTGTTCAAGCGTTCCGCAAACCATTCCTGGAAACGCGCCGCCGCGGCCTCGGGCTGCGCCAGCCTGACGACACAGTCGGTATGCAGGTCACTGCGGTGCCGCAGCCGGCAGGTGAGGCGGGTAATGCCACACTGGCGCGCTTCGAGGAACCCTTCCAGCTGCCTCAGCAATGGCTGCAGCGCCTGCAGGATCTGTGCATGATCTTCACGCTCACGCACAAACTGGCGCTTCGCCCGGAACCGCTCCGGGACCCGGAACGGCGCCCGCAGATCCACACTGCGCGCCACGAGCTGGTCCAGCATCTGCAATGGTTCACGGCCAAAGCGTCGCGCAAAACCAGCCCGCGGCAGCCGCAGGGCCTGGCCCACACGATATACGCCCAGTTTTGAGAGTCGCTGCAGTACCTGCGGCGGCCAGCGCAATGCGACCAGCGGCAAAGCACTCACCGCGCTCACCAGGTGCTGCTGATCGAGCACTTTGAATGACACCCCGCTGCGCGCGCCCGCCAAAGCGGCCAGCGGATGTCGGCGCCAGCGTCAGCACCGGCGCTGCGCTCGCCGCATGACAGCCGGCGCGAAAAGCGCGGTACAGCTGCGCGGCACCGCCGAACAGGGCCAGACTGCCCTGCACTTCCAGCACCAGTCCATCCGGGGGTTCCAGACTCACCCGCGGCGTGAAACGCTGCGCGAGCACTGCCAGACGCTGCAGCAGCGCCGGATCAGGTTGCGGCAGGTGCACCCCGAGCCATAGCTGCGGCGATGCCGGGACACGCTCGGGCTGACCTCGCTGGTCCCCTGGCGGCCCCACTGGCGGTGGCGATCCTGCCGGCGGTACCGCCAGCGGCAGTTGCAGCGAAGCGGCCGTTGCCACGTTCAGACACCAGCAGCCTGCGCGGCATCCAGATCCAGCCACCACTGACCCGTCGCACCCCCCCGGCTCTTGAGAATGCTCAACCGCACGCCACTGCTGTTGCCATTACTTTGGGGTTCGACGCCCAGACGCAGCAGCGCGTGTGAAGGTTCCTGCGCGACACGCGCACTCCACGGGCGCAGCAGGAAGGCCAGCGTACGTCCGCGCTGTGTGGCCAGTTGCAGACGCCGCACGATGCGCGGTTTCAACGGTTGCGTAATCCAGGTGAGTACGATATCGCAGGCCCCGGAAATCAGCGCCTGTTCGGTTGCCCATTCGGGCGCCCATTGCGGACCCTTGCTATCCGCGGCGCCCGCACCACCAGTATTCGTGACAGGTTCACACCGCGTGCCGCCAGGGCCGGTGCATAGGGCGACAGGGGTGGCGCAATCCACGTGCACCAGCGGGCCTGCGGCCGCTGCGACACCGCCGCCAATAACGGCAACAGCAACCGCAATTCACCACTGCCCAGATGAGTGGCCAGAATTTCCACCAGACCTGCCTTGGGCCAACCCCCACCTGCCAACCGCGCATCAAGCTCAGGGAAGCCCGAGGAGAGCGTGTCGCTGCGGGTAAGACTGCGACCGCGCCAGATGCCCGGGTGTTGGAGCAGCCGGGCCAGAGCGTTCACATGAGTCCGGCCGAGCGGCCCTGACGCAGCACGCCCACCACGATGCCCTCGATGAGCAACGGCTCTTCCTTCAGATCCACGCGAATCGGATCGAAGTCATCGTTCTCCGGCATCAGCCATACCACCGAGCCTTCCTGCCGATAGCGCTTCACCGTGACTTCATTTTCCAGACGCGCCACGACGATCTGGCGACTGCGCACATCCGGCGTGCGATGCACCGCCACCAGGTCGCCATCGAGAATGCCCACATCCTTCATGCTCATGCCCACCACCTTCAACAGGTAGTGCGGACGGGGCTGAAAGATTGACGGATCGATCTTGTAGTGCGCCTCGATGTTCTCTTCGGCGAGCATGGGACGACCTGCGGCCACCCGACCGATGAGCGGCAAACCGAACTGTTCGCGCATGGTGTCCTTCAACTGGATGCCCCGCGAAGTGCCCGGCACCAGGGCGATGACCCCTTTGCGCGCCAGGGCCCGCAGGTGTTCCTCCGCCGCATTGGCGGATCTGAACCCCAGTTCGCGGGCGATTTCCGCCCGGGTCGGCGGCATGCCGGTTTCGGCGATACAGTGCTGGATCAGTCGCAGGATCTCTGTCTGGCGGGGTGTCAGGTCGGACATATCGTTACCTGTTTATTTATACAGATACTGTGATTATATCCAGATCGATTCCATCGTGCAAGCCAGAATGGCTTCAGGGAATATTACATTATAAAACAATTAGTTAATTCCACCCTGATACCAAGACCCTCATTTCGAGGCCGCGACGCCGGAGACGTCCGGCACCTTATTCACCTGCGGACACGCACCCCCGGAGCTCCCCGGTCCGTTCCCGCGGCACAATCGCCCCCCGATGCTGGATGACCAGTGACGCCAGCCGATTGGCCCCGCCGGCCGCCTGCACCGAACTCCGTCCCGCACAGCGCGCGGCAAGAAAGCCCGCATTAAATGCATCCCCCGCGCCGTCGTGTCGACCACCGCGGTGACTTACACGGCCGGCACCGATGGGTACCGCCGACATGGAGATCAGGCAACCCTCGGCCCCGAGCTTGACGATGACCTGTGCGGCGCCCCAGTCGCGCCAGCGCACCACCGTGTGGGACGGCGACGCGTCGCCGAACAGGGCGACTTCATCGGTGAAGGTCGGCATGACGAGGACACGTCCGGCGCCAGCGCCCGGATCGCCGCGCGCGCCTCCTCCGCACTGCTCCAGCCGTTAGGACGATAATTGGGATCGAAAATCACCTCACCCTGAGCCGCCCGCACCGCCGCCGCGGTCTCATTCAGCTGCGCGCGTCCCCGTGAGTTGAACAACGAAAGGGTGATTCCGGACAGATATAGCTGCGGCGCGGAACGCGCGCCTTCGCCACGCGCCGCCTCGATTCCCGGCAGACCTGAAGAGCTCGTCGCACCGCCGAGCGCTGCACGCCAATAATAGAAATGCCGTTCGCCATCAGCATCGTTGCGCACGGCATAAAGGCCCGGCAGGCGCGAGGGATCGGTCAGCACCAGCGACGTATCCAGTCCGTCCGTCTGCCATTCTGCGCGCATGTCCTGGCTGAAGGTAACCGCACCCAATGCCGTGAGGTACGCGGTGGGCACACCCAGGCGAGTTAGGTACAGCGCCGTATTGAAAGTGTCGCCCGCATAGCCCAACCGCCAGCGATCCTGATCGCGCGTGAGCTCGACCATGCACTCACCAATGACAATCATTTGCTCCTAGTCAGGCAGACGCTGCTTCGCCCCGAACACTCAGGGCTGCGCTGATCACATCGGGTGTGATCTGCGGCTGCCCGCTGCCGACACTCACCTCGTAATGCCCCGCGGAGACCACGACCTGACCCGCATCATTCACATGGCTGAGCTGGCCGGGACGGCAGCGTGAAATGCACCGTTCGGGATACTCCGGCGCTGCAGATGCAGTCGGTGGAAAGCACGCAACGCGCGCTCGGGGGCACCGGCCGTCCCGCCGAACCGCAGGTACACCTGCGCGACCTCATCGCCCTCGCGCTTGCTGGTATTGGTGACTCGCACCTGCACGGCCAGCGGCTTACCGGCCGCCAGCGTTGCGGACGACAGCTGCAGATCCTCGTACCGGAAGGTCGAGTAACTCAGCCCAAACCCGAATGGATACAGCACCGGACCGGTGAAGTACCGATAGGTGCGGTTCTTCATCGAGTAGTCGGTGAAGTCCGGCAGTGCCATCGAGGCCTTTGTAGAACGTGATCGGCAGCCGGCCCGCAGGATTATTGCGACCGGCCAGAGTCTCGGCCACCGCGGTGCCGCCCTCTTCGCCCGGATACCAGGCCTGCATGATCGCATCCGCGATGGCCTGTATCCAATTGACCGCGAGGCCGCTGCCACTGAGGAACACCACGACCAGTGGCTTGCCGATGGCCTTGATGCTCTCCACCAGCTTTCTGCTCTTCGGCCGGCAGATCGAGGCTGGTCCGATCGCCACCCTTGAAGCCGGGAATGGCCAGCGCCGACTCCTCACCTTCGAGATCCGCGGTGATACCCAAGCATCGCGATCACCAGATCCGCGTGACGCGCGGCCTCCAGGGCCCGTGCCGCAGACGTGCGGGATCCTTGTGCGTCCACACCAGCTTCACACTGCGCGCAGCGGACGGAGCATTGTCGACCGTGATCGCATAGCGACGGCCCTGCGTCAAATGCAGATCAGGCAAAACCGGGCTGAGCGGTGCCGCGCTGCGCGCTGTCGATGAGGAGTTTGCCGTCCAGATAGACGCGGTTGCTCCACCGGGGGCCCCCAGCGTGTAATCGCCGGACTGCGCCGGCGTCAGCCAGCCGCGCCAGCGCGCGAACCGCATGCCCGCATCCCCACTTCTGTCCAGGCTCGCGGTGGGTTCACACGTGTGAGCGAGGGCGTGCCGCCGTAGTCGGCCGTGGCGAAATAGCCCAGCGTCAACCCCGGCTTCCCGTCCTGCGTCGTCAGGCTGGAAGTCGGCACCGGTACCGGTTCGCGCAGGAACTGCACCGTGCCCGGTGCAAAGACCACCTGCGAACCTGGGAACTGGCGCCGGATGCCAGCGATGAGCGTCGTCACATGGGACGGTGTGCCGTTGTAGTTGCCCTCCAGTACGCGCAGGCTGTCGGCCAGTGGGCCGATGACGGCAATCTTCTGCGGTGCATGTGTCAGCGGCAGGATGCCATTGTTCTTCAGCAGCACGATGCTCTCGCGCGCGATCTGCAAGGCCGTGCCGCGGTGCGCGGCACTGTCCACCATCGTGGCGGGAACCACCCGACCGGGATCAGGCGGATCGAACAGGCCCAGTTCAAAGCGCACCGTGAGTGCGCGGCGCAGCGCCTGGTCAATCTGTGCCGGCGTGATCAGCCCCTGGCGCAGCGCCTCGCCATACTTGGCGTAATCCTCATCGTGAGCACCAGACCTGACCGTGCATTCGTTGTCCATGCCGGCCTTGAGCGCGGCGCCCGCGGCCGCGGCTTCACTGTCCGCATAGTGATGCCCGCGGTAGATGTCGTTCACGGCGTTGCAGTCGGATACGACGAAGCCCTTGAAGCCCCAGGTGTCACGCAGCGTGTGCTGCAGCAGCACGGAACTGGCGCACCCCGGAGTGCCATTGACGGCGTTGTACGCGCACATCACCGATGCGACATGGCCCTCGAGCACGGCGCTGCGAAACGCCGCCAGATAGGTGTCGGCCAGATCGTGCGCCGAGGCCATGGCGTCCGCCTTCGATCAATTCGCGCTCACCCGCATTGCCGACTTCGCCCGCTCGCTGTCGCGGCTGCATCAGGCCTCGCGCCGCCAGCTCATTGACGACGACGCCATCGACCGTGAATTCAATGCCGTCTGCCTATCGGTGTGGGGCTACACCACGGACGATTTCAGCGACGATCTGTTTTCCGATGCCGACCACGCCTTTCTCGATTCGCTGGACGAGGCACATGCCCGTATCTTCGCCGCCGAACAGGGCTACGACCTCGTCGACGATCAGGGCATGCTGACGGACTGGTGGGGTTATTGCTGGATGATCCTCGCCGAAAAGCGCGGCCTGCTGACGCCGGAAAACCGCGCCGCGGCGCGGGCGCAAATCGAGGAAAAATATCGGTCGGCGCCGAACGTGATCGGCGTCATCGTCGGGCGGTAAATTCGCTGGCGTTAGATTATTCTCGGTCATTC
Organism: uncultured Alphaproteobacteria bacterium; assembly: GCA_963823115.1. GTDB lineage: Bacteria > Pseudomonadota > Alphaproteobacteria > Rhizobiales > Xanthobacteraceae > Bradyrhizobium. The sequence continues at coordinate 17,428 of CAWGKJ010000040.1, forward strand.
CGGGATGGTCCGAAGGACCAGCCCCGGAATCTCGAGATTCTCCGATGTGCAATTGCACATCGTAGTTCGATGCTGCGCATCGCCCCGGAATGACGGCTTCAAATGATTCCCTAATTCGCTTCCGCCCGCTTCGCTCGGGTCGAGACCGTCTTCGGCACCGAAGTCACGGGCAGCACGACGTCGCGGCTTCCTTCGGGCAGCGGCGCGTCAGTGGCGAGCATCTCGGCGCTCACCGGCGCCACCTTCATCTCGCCGAGCCGCGCGCGCACTTCGGCGGTCAGGCCGGGATAGGAGGCCACCGGCGTGAATTCCGCGGTCTGCCCGACGCCGACCTTGACGCCGGAATAGGCTACCAGCCCGCTGGTGGTGGCGATCACGTCGCCGGCACGCAGCGAGGTGTCGAGCGTGAGATCGACCGGAGCCAGCCCCGCGGGGTCGCGGCCGTTGCAGGTGCAGTCCGCGCGCATCGCCTTGCGATAGGCGAAAGCGTTTTCGCTATCGGCATAGCGCTCGCCATTGGCCGACGATGCGCCGTCGATGTTGCTGCCGAAGAAAACCTTGGTCGGGCTCGCGGGACAAAACGCCTGGCACGTCTGCACCAGCGACGCTCCGCCGCGCATCGTCAACGGGAAATAGCGGCCATCGCAGCTGCGCACGCAAAACGCCGGTCCGGAGCCAGACGCTACGCGCTGCGGCGGCGGTGCAGCCTGCTGGTTGAGGCCGAACGGATCGGCGAAGAAATTGGCCTGCGGCGGGGCTTTTTGCTGCTGCTGTTGCTGGAAGCCGCCGAAGAACATGTCGAACAGCCCTTCGGCCAACGCCATGCGCGGCGAAAGCGCGACTGGCGCGGCGAGGGCGACGACAGCAACAAGCATCATGCGGCGCCGCATGCGCTGATAAGGCAACTCGGTACGCAACGCTTACTCCACCCCACGCCACAAAACACGCTGAGGCGAGCCTTGCCCCGGCGCCACTCACAGTAGTGCGGGATGGTAAACGAGCTATGAGCAAGCGCTGGGCGGCTGAAAAGAAATGCGGCTCTCTTCATCTTGAGAAAGCAGAGAGATGCGCCTTGTTCGCAAGAGCGGAGCGAAGGAGAAGATAAGCGATCAACCCTTCAGAAATTCACTGGCCTTGTAGAGCGAGCGAAAGGGAACGCCGGCTTCCGCAAAAGCTTCGGTCGCGCCTTCTTCGCGGTCCACCATGGTGAACACCAGCGCGATCTGGCCGCCGGCTTCTCGCACCGCTTCCACCGCCTTCAGCGCCGAGCCGCCGGTCGTGGTGACGTCCTCGACAATCACCACGCGCTTGCCCTGCAGGCTTTCACCTTTCGCAAGACCTTCGATGGCAAGGCGAGCGCCGTGTTCCTTCGGCTTCTTGCGCACGAAGAACGCCGCGATCGGATGGCCCTTGATCCAGGACAGCTGCGCGATCGCACCCGCAAGCGGCACCGCCCCCATCTCGAGGCCGCCGATATAGTCGAGACCATCGTCTCTCAGCGCTTCAAACGTCAGTTCCGCCAGCAACGAGGCGCCTTCTGGATCGAGCATGGTCGGCTTGAGATTGAAGTAGAAATCGCTCTTGCGGCCGGAGGCCAGCGTGATTTCGCCGCGCCCGAACGAACGCTTGCGGATGATTTCGGCGAGGCGGGCGCGGGAGGCTGATTTGGACAAGGCTTTTTCTCTTTTCTTGGCCGGCGCAATCTATCGGCGGAAGCGCGCACATTCCAGACCCGATCTCGCGCCGTCAACAGCGTGCGCAGGGACGCCCCGCGCCAGAGGCGGGTTGAAAGGCCCCGAGCTTCCGGGATACTGACTGTCAAAGCTTTCCCCGGGGGGATGACAAGAAGATGACCATCGAATTCTACACCTGGAACACGCCGAACGGCCGCAAGATCAGCGTCGCGCTGGAGGAGATGGGGCTCCCTTACAAGCTCATCCCTGTCAACATCGCCAAGGGCGAGCAAATGGCGCCTGATTTCCTCGCGATCAGCCCGAACAACAAGATTCCCGCGATCGTCGATCCCGACGGCCCCGGCGGCAAGCGCGTCAGCGTATTCGAATCCGGCGCCATCCTGCTCTATCTCGGCGAGAAGACCGGCAAGTTCCTGCCCAAACCCCTGACCGAGCGCATCCCGGTCTATGAATGGCTGATGTGGCAGATGGGCGGCTTCGGGCCGATGCCGGGACAGGTGCATCATTTCATCGCCCTGGAGAACGAGCAGGACCGCGCCTACGGCCTGAAGCGCTTCATGGCGGAGACCCGCCGGCTCTACGGCGTGCTCGATCGCCGCCTCGGGACCTGCGAGTTCGTCGCCGGCGCGCTGTCGGTCGCCGATTTTGCCATCCTCGGCTGGGCCTGGCGGCATCCGCGCCACAAGGTTGAGCTTTCGGATTTTCCCAACGTCGAGCGCTGGTACTACGCGCTGATGGCGCGCCCCGCCGTCAAGCGCGGCATGGAAGCGAAGCTGGATTGAGCTTGTTCAACTCCCTCGCCCCGCAAACGCGGCGAGGTAAAGCACCGCACGCCAAACGTCTAATGCGCCTCGTCCCAGTTGTCCGCCGCTCGCGCGTCGACATGCAGCGGCACCGAGAGCAGCACCGCCGGGAAGGGGGCGTCCTGCATGGTGTGCTGCACGACAGGCAACGTCGCCGCCACTTCGCTGTCGGGCACCTCGAAAATCAGTTCGTCGTGAACCTGCAACAGCATCTGCGCCGAGAGTTTCTTCTCGGCCAGTGCATCTTCCATCCGGACCATGGCGCGGCGGATGATGTCGGCGGCGGTGCCCTGCAATCGCGCATTGATCGCGGCGCGCTCGTTGAAAGAGCGGATCGAGGCGTTGGAGGCCTTGATGTCGGGGTAATGGCATTTCCGGCCGAACAGCGTCTCGACATAGCCGTGGGTGCGGCAGAAATCCCGCGTCGCGTCCATATAGGCGCGGATGCCCGGGAAGCGTTCGAAATATTTCTTGATGTAGGCGGCGGCTTCCTCTCTGCCGATGCCGAGCTGGTTGGCCAGCCCAAACGCCGAGATGCCGTAGATGATGCCGAAGTTGATCGCTTTCGCGCGGCGTCGCACTTCGGCCGGCATATCCTTCACCGGCACGCCGAACATTTCCGACGCCGTCATGGCGTGAATGTCGAGTCCGTCGCGGAACGCCTGCTTCAGCACGGGAATGTCGGCGATCTCCGCCAGCAGCCGCAGTTCGATTTGCGAATAATCGGCCGACACCAGCTTGTGGCCGGGCGAAGCAATAAAAGCGCGCCGGATCTTGCGGCCGTCCTCGGTGCGAACCGGGATGTTCTGCAGGTTCGGCTCGTTCGACGACAGCCGCCCGGTGGTGGTCGCCGCCAGCGCGTAGGTCGTGTGCACGCGATGGGTCTGCGGATGCACGTAAGTCGGCAGCGCGTCGGTATAGGTCGATTTCAGTTTCGAAACCTGCCGCCATTCCAGGATCTTCTTCGGGAATTCATGCCCCTGCTCGGCGAGCTCGTCGAGGACCTGCGCCGAGGTCGACCACGCGCCCGTCTTGGTCTTGGTGCCACCCGGCAATCCCATCTTGCCGAAGATGATGTCGCCGAGTTGCTTGGGGCTGCCGACGTTGATCGGCTCGCCGGCAATCTCCTGAATTTCGGCTTCGACGCGCGCGGCGGTCTGGGCGAACTCGCCGGACAAACGCGACAGCACCTGACGGTCGATCGAGATGCCACGCCGTTCCATCCGCGCCAGCACACAGATCAGCGGCCGCTCCAGCGTCTCATAGACCGCGGTCATGCGCTCGGCGACCAGGCGCGGTTTGAGCACGCGCCATAGCCGCAGGATGACGTCGGCATCCTCGGCCGAATACGCCGTCGCCTTGTCGATCGCGACCTGATCGAAGCTGAGTTTTCCCTTGCCGCTGCCGATCAGTTCACCGTGGCTTATAATCGCATGCCCAAGCCAGCGCTCGGCGAGCGCGTCGAGTGCGTGCGAATTGCGGCCGGCGTCGAGCGCGTACGACATCAGCTGCACGTCGTCCTGATTGCGGATCGTGACGCCATGCTGCGCCAACATCACGGCGTTGAACTTGATGTTGAAGCCGATCTTCAGGATGCCTGCCGATTCCAGCAGCGGCCGCAGCGCCTCGAGCGCGTCGCCCGCTTTGATCTGGTCCGGCGCGAAGCCGGCGGCGAACAGGCCGGCGCTGTCGCCGGACTGTTTGTGGCTGAGCGGGACGTAACAGGCATCGTTGGGCGCGAGCGCCAGCGCTATGCCTGATATCTCCGCCTGCATCGGATCGATCGAATTCGCCTTGGCCTCCAGGGCGAAATAGCCGACATCATGCACCCGCGTGATCCAGGCATTGAGCGCTTCGAGGCTACGGATGGTCTGGTATTTGCTGCGATCGACCGAAACTTTCCGCGCCTCTTCGGCGCGGGCGGCGGCGAGTGCCTGCGGGGTCAGGACGACGTTCGATTTATCCGGCTTGCCCTGGCCTCTCGCGACGCCGGGCGCGCTCCCTCTGCTGCCTGCGGGGGAAGGCGAGGTGGGGGCGTCCGGATTTCCAAAAAGGTCGCCTCCCGCGGCGTGCGGGGGAGGGCGCGATGAGCCGGCCGACTTGCCACTCGCGCCGCTGCTGTTGTTCTCATCTGCTGCCACATCCGCCGGATCAATATGGGAATATTCGCCGACGCGGCGGGTCAGCGTGGAAAACTCCATCGCCTTCAGAAATGCAATCAGCTTGCGCGAGTCCGGCTCATGCACCGCGAGTTCGGCGAGCGGTACGTCGAGCTTGACCTTGTCGTCGAGCAGCACCAGTTGCCGCGAGATCCGTGCCTTCCCGGCATTCGCGATCAACGCCTCGCGCCGCTTCGGCTGCTTGATCTCGCCGGCGCGGGCCAGCAGCGTCTCCAGGTCGCCGTATTCAGCAATCAGTTGCGCGGCGGTCTTGATGCCGATGCCGGGCACACCAGGCACGTTGTCGGTGGAATCCCCCGCCAGCGCCTGAACTTCGACCACCTTTTCCGGCGGCACGCCGAATTTTTCGATCACCTCGGGAATGCCGATGCGGCGGTCCTTCATGGTGTCGTACATAGTCACCTTGTCGGTGACGAGCTGCATCAGGTCCTTGTCCGAGGAAACGATGGTCGCGGTCGCGCCACACTCGCCGGCCTCGCGGGCGTAGGTTGCGATCAGATCGTCGGCCTCGAAGCCGCCTTGCTCGATGCAGGGCAGATCGAACGCACGCACGGCCTCACGAATCAGCGCGAATTGCGGGATCAGGTCGTCGGGCGCCGGCGGCCGGTGCGCCTTGTAATCGGGGTAAAGCTTGTTGCGGAAGGTGAGTTCCGCCTTGTCGAACACGATGGCCAGATGCGTCGGCCGATTGTCCGGCGGCATATCGCGCAATAGCTTCCACAGCATGTTGCAGAAGCCAAGCACGGCGTTGACCTGCAAGCCGTCGGATTTGCGGTTCAGGGGCGGCAGCGCGTGGTAGGCGCGGAAAATATAGGAGGAACCGTCGACCAGAAAGACGTGGTCGCCTTTGGCGGGAGCCCTGAAGGCAACGGGTTCGGCGGCGGAATTTTCTGATGTCTTGGGCATGGCCGCAACTTAGGGATTTTTGCGGCGTTTGACAGCCTTCGGAATCGGGTTGTGCCGTGATTTTTGTGTCCCTCAAGAGCCCCGGAATGAGTTGCATCGATAGCCGTTCCGTGACCCCCTCTAATCGGCTGGACCCGAAAGGACGTACATGACCGTGCAACTCGACGCGCTGATGGAGAAGCTGCGGTCGGTCGAGACCGAAATCGAGACGGAATTGGCAAAACGACGGGAAGAGCTGCGCTTCCGTATCGAAAACCGCCGGATTGTATTCGAGGAAGAGGTGTTGCGGGTCCAGCGCGCGATCAAGATCGGGCTGGCGCGCTATATCCGCGATGCCAATCCGTTGATCATGCTCGTTTCGCCAGTGATCTATTCGCTGATCGTTCCGATCGCGCTGCTCGACCTCTGGGTGATGGCCTATCAGGCGATCTGCTTTCCGGTCTACGGGATTTGCAAGGTGCGCCGCCGTGATTACCTGGTGTTCGATCGCCATCATCTGGCCTATCTCAACAGCCTCGAAAAGATCAATTGCGCCTTTTGCTCCTACGCCAACGGCACGATCGCGTTTGTGCGCGAGGTGGCGTCGCGCACCGAGGTCTACTGGTGCCCGATCAAGCACGCCCGCCGGATACTCGGCCCGCACCCGCATTACCAGGGTTTTGCGGATTTCGGCGACGCTGAAGGGTTTCGTGCCAGGATCAAGGAAATGACTGACGGTGTGAAGATCGAGGGCGTGAATTGAAGGCGCGCCGCCCGTTCGATCGTCGAGCCCGGACTTGATCCCGGCATCCTTCAATTTCGAAAATGGAGCCTTGGGAAGAGCATGGAGGGTCGGGTCTCGCCCGACATGACGACACCGCGCGCACCGGCTATTCAGCTGCGTGCAATACGCGGCCTGGCTTCTTTGGTGCGATCCAGAATGCGGCAGGGCGCTCGAACACGAAATTTGCGCCGGCCATGAGCGCTATACGCCACAGCGCCAGCGCTCCGACGACGCCGGCAAGGGTGACGAAAAGCGAAATCGTCCCGATGTCGTGGATCAGTCCGGCCCGCAGCAGCAGCGTCCGCGTCGCCGCCATCGGCAGGAAGAATGCCAGATAGATGACGATGGAATGCTCACCGCAATAGCGGAGGAAATTGAGCCAACGCGCCTGCGCCAGCAGGGTGCCGATCGTGACGATGGCGCACGCGCCGGCGAGGCCGAGCGCCAGCGAGATCAGCGGCCATTCGCTATAATCTGATGTGACCAGGCCGGCATTGATGACTGCCCAGAGGGATAATCCCGCGAGCGCCAACCCAGGCCGCGCCCGCGCGCTGTCGGACAGCGCGAACACGTAACCCGCAAACAGATAGCCGGAATAGAAATAGACAAAGCGTGCGCAGAACTCGTCGATCACGGTCCAGCCGGTCGCGATATGTGCCGTCTCCAGCAGCGCCAAAACGCCCCACATCAGAAGCGGTGATATTTTGCGCGTCGCCTTGGTGACCACAAAGAACACCGGCAGCAGATAGATGAACCACAAGGTGCCGAACGGCTCGATGACGGACTCCAGATACAGGAAACCGGCATGGGTCCAACTCGTCTCGGCAGCGAAGCCGGGGGCCTTGAAGCCGAACTGGATCGTCACCCACAGCACATAGAAGTAGGCGAAATGCACGACCTTGCGGTCGAGATAGGTGCGCCAGTCGCGGTCGATCACGATTCCCAGGAACAGGCCGGAGATCAGGAAGAAATCAGGCATCCTGAATGGCTTTGCGAAAGCGACGAGCAGGTGCATGAAACCGGTCTGGCCCGCGGCCGCCTCGACGCCCAGCACCGAATGCATCATGACGACCATAACGATGCAGATGCCCTTGGCGTAATCCACCCAGTCGATGCGGTCCGGCGCTGACAGCCCGGAACGCTCGGTGACGGCGAATGTGCCGTTTGGTGTCATCGGTGTCCCTTTTCGGCGCGACTTGGCCGCATCATCGGCGGCATGGGTTTCATTCTCCTTTATTCATACAAATGACATGCCGATTTCCCGCGCTTTCCAGTTTCCCCTTTGTCGCTAAATGTTTTAAGACCGCCCCCAAGATCGGGCTGGGCATTAACCATTATCGATAGGCTGCTAGATGCGTATTGCGATGATTGGCACGGGTTATGTAGGGCTGGTATCCGGTGCCTGCTTCGCGGATTTCGGCCATCAGGTCACCTGCGTGGACAAGGACGCCGACAAGATCGAAGGCCTGCGCCGGGGTGAAATCCCGATTTTCGAGCCGGGCCTCGATGAGCTGGTGGCCTCCAACGTAAAGGCAGGGCGTCTCGATTTCGCCACCGATCTCACCGCGCCGGTCGCCGAGGCCGATGCGGTCTTTATCGCCGTCGGCACGCCGTCGCGGCGCGGCGATGGCCACGCCGACCTCAGCTATGTCTATAGCGCGGCGCGCGAGATCGCGGCGGCGCTTGCCGGCTTCACCGTGGTCGTTACCAAATCGACAGTGCCGGTCGGCACCGGCGACGAAGTTGAGCGGATCATTCATGAAGCCAATCCTTCGGCCGATGTCATGATCGCCTCCAATCCGGAATTCCTGCGCGAGGGCGCAGCGATCCGCGACTTCAAATTCCCCGATCGCATCGTGGTCGGCACGTCGGATGATCGTGCCCGCAAAGTGCTCAGCGATATCTACCGGCCGTTGTCGCTCAATCAGGCGCCGCTGATGTTTACGGCGCGGCGCACCGCGGAGCTGATCAAATACGCCGCCAACGCATTTCTCGCCACCAAGATCACCTTCATCAACGAGATCGCCGATCTCTCCGAAAAGGTCGGCGCCGACGTGCAGCAAGTCGCGCGCGGCATTGGCCTGGACAATCGCATCGGTTCGAAGTTCCTGCATGCAGGTCCCGGCTTCGGCGGCTCGTGCTTTCCGAAGGATACCCGCGCGCTGGTGAAGATCGCGCTCGATCACGATGTGCCGCTGCGGATCGTCGAGGCAGTGCTCGCAGTCAACGACAACCGTAAGCGCGCGATGGCGCGCAAGGTCGCCAGTGCCGTCGGCGGCAACCTGCGCGGCAAGACCGTCGCGGTGCTCGGCCTCACCTTCAAGCCCGACACCGATGACATGCGCGAAGCGCCGTCGATCCCGCTGGTGACCGGACTGCTCGACATGGGAGCCAAGGTGCGTGCGCACGATCCGGTGGGCATGGAGCAGGCGCGCCGCGAATTGCCCGACATCGAATATTGCGACGATCCCTACGCATGCGCGCGCGGCGCCGACGCACTGGTGATCGTGACGGAATGGGTTCAGTTCCGCGCGCTCGATCTGGATCGCCTGAAGCGCGAAATGGCGCAGCCTGTCGTCGTCGATCTCAGAAATATCTATCGCCCCGAGGACATGGTGGCGCACGGCTTTGTCTATGAGAGCGTGGGACGGCCGTCCGAACCGGGAAAATGATTGCTCCTTTGGTTTGCGCTCCATGACAGTTCCCGTCATGCCCGGGCATGACGATTTGGTGAGATCCTTGCCCCGCAGCTTCGACACACCTCTTCCGATCGACGCCGTGCTGGACGACCTGGCGCGCACGCTCGCAGGCAACAACGCTGCCGTGCTGGTGGCCCCTCCCGGCGCCGGCAAGACCACGCGGGTGCCGCTGGCGCTACTGGATGCGTCGTGGGCCAGGACCAGGAAAATCGTCGTGCTGGAGCCGCGGCGGATTGCGGCCCGCGCCAGCGCCGAGCGTATGGCAAAGACACTGGGCGAGCGCGTCGGCGAGACCGTCGGCTACCGCGTGCGCTTCGGCTCGAGGGTGTCGCGCGCAACCAGGATCGAAGTGGTCACGGAAGGAATCTTCTCGCGGAAAATTCTCGACGACCCGGAACTGACGGGCGTCGCCGCCGTGTTGTTCGACGAATATCACGAACGTTCGCTCGATGCCGACCTCGGCCTGGCGCTGGCGCGCGACGCGCAAACAGGCTTGCGCGAGGATCTGCGGATCCTCGTGATGTCGGCGACGCTCGACGGCGCACGGGTTGCGAAGCTGCTCGGCGACGCCGCCGTGATATCAAGCGAAGGCCGCGCCTTTGCAGTCGAGACGCGCTATCTCGGCCGCAAAGCGGATGCGCCGCTGGAGCGGCAGATGGCGGATGCCATCGCGATGGCGCTGCGCGCCGATCCCGGCTCGGTGTTGGCGTTTCTGCCGGGTGCCGCGGAAATTCGCCGTACCCAGAATTTTCTCGGCGAACGCATCCACGACGCCAGCATTGAAATTGTGCCGTTGTTCGGCGCGCTCGACGCCGCAGTGCAGGACCGTGCCATCGCGCCCGCGCCGAAGGGCCATCGCAAGGTTGTGCTGGCGACGTCGATCGCGGAAACGTCGTTGACCATCGAGGGCGTTCGCATCGTGGTCGATTCCGGCATGGCGCGGGTGCCGCGCTATGAGCCTGATATTGGATTGACGCGGCTGGAAACCGTGCGTGCCTCGCGCGCGGCGGTCGATCAGCGCCGCGGCCGCGCCGGCCGCACCGAACCCGGCGTCTGTTACCGGCTATGGGACGAACCGCAGACCGCGTCGCTTGCGGCCTATACGCAGCCCGAAATCCTCAGCGCCGATCTTTCCTCACTGGTGCTCGACCTCGCGCAATGGGGGGTGAGCGATCCCGCGAAACTGGCGTTTCTCGATTCACCGCCAGCGCCAGCGCTGAAGGAAGCGCGAAGCCTGCTGCGCGAACTCGGCGCGCTCGATAGCGACGGCCGGATCACAGCGGAAGGCAAGGCCCTGCGGGCGCTGGCGTTGCCGCCCCGGCTGGCGCGGATGATCGTGGATTCGCATCGTTTGGGGGCGGGCAAGGAGGCCGCCGAAATTGCCGCGGTTCTCACCGAGCGTGGGCTCGGCGGTGACAGCGTCGACCTCGATACAAGGCTTGATCAATTCCGCCGCGACCGTTCGCAACGCGCCGGCAGCGCGCGCGCTCTGGCCCAGCGCTGGGCGTCGCAAGTGGCAGCCACGGAAGGTCCGCCCAGCGGAGACGCTTCGCCCTCCACCGGTGTAGTGCTCGCGTTCGCTTTTCCCGACCGTGTCGCGCGCAATCGCGGCAATGGCAGTTTTGTCCTTGCCAACGGCCGAGGCGCCGCGGTGGACCAGACGTCTGCGCTGGCGCGCGTACCTTATATCGCAGTCGCAGAGCTCACGGGCACTGCAGCCCAGGGGCGCATCCTGCTGGCGGCGCCGATCACACAAACAGAGATCGAGCAGCACTTCGCCGATCAGATCGAGACGACGGACGAGATTTCGTTTGACCGCAACACGCTTGCATTGCGGGCGCGGCGCCAGAAAACATTGCACGCGATCACGCTGTCGGAGGCGCCGTTGGCGCTACAGCCCTCAACGGAAACCGCGCCGGTACTGGCCGCTGGGTTGATCGCCGCCGGTCTCGATAGATTGCCATGGTCGAAATCTCTGAAACAGTGGCGCGACCGCGTGATGTTCCTGCGCAAAGCCGAAGGAGAGGCTCCTCAGGGCTCCTGGCCCGATTTGTCCGACGACGCGCTCGCGGCGCAACGCGAGATATGGCTGGTGCCCGCGCTGTACGACAAGACTTCGCTGAAGGAGTTTTCGTCGGGCGACCTGTCGGACGCGCTGATGACGTTGTTGCCCTGGGAAATGCGCGCGCGGCTGGAGCGCGAAGCGCCGACGCATTTCGAGGCGCCGACCGGCACCATGCTGGCGATCGACTACGAGGCCGAGCAGGGGCCGACCATTGCGGTCCGCTTGCAGGAATTGTTCGGACTCACCACCCACCCCTCGATTGCCAAGGGCGCGGTGCCGCTGGTGCTGGAACTACTGTCGCCGGCGCACCGGCCGGTGCAGGTAACGCGCGATCTGCCGGGCTTTTGGCGCGGCAGCTATGCGGCGGTGCGATCCGATCTGCGCGGGCGCTATCCTCGACATCCCTGGCCGGAGGATCCGGCGAGCGCGGTGCCGACCCGGCGGGTGAAGCCGCGGGGAACGTGAGAGGAATCGCCCCCCGCCCCGCTTGCGGGGCGAGGGGACCCAAAGTCGGCGCCGATTCAACCCGAAGCCACCATGCTTTAGCGCAGCGCCAGCCCCGTCGCCGCTTCCAGCTCGGCGATGGCTTGCGCCGCATTGGCGACCTTGATGGTGGTCATGCCCATCTCGCGCGCCGGCTTCAGATTGACGCCGAGATCGTCGAGATAGACGCAGGCCTCTGGCTCGACGCCGAGCGTCTCCACCATCATCCGGTAGATGCGCGGGTCGGGCTTCCTCAGGCCGATCTTGGCGGACTCGATGACATGATCGAACAGCGTCATCACTTCCGCGACATAGAACGACCGGCCGCCCTGGCTGCCGATCGCGTTGGCGGGAAGATTATTGGTGATGCACCCGGTCTTGAAGCGGGATTTTACCAGTCTCAACGCCTCGACCATTTCGGGCCGCAGGTCTCCCGACAGCAGCGGCAGGACGTCCTTGCCGCGAACCTCCGCGCCCAGCGCCAGCGATTCTTCCGCGAACAGCCGGTCGAAGGTTTCGAGGTCCACCTCGGCGCGCTCGAATTTCGCCCAGGCATTTTCCCAATGGTTGCTGGCATTGGTGCGCCGGATGATGTCGGCGGGCAACCCGCGTTCGTTCTCGAACCGGGCAAACGCCTCGAACGGCGAGGAGGTGAGCACCCCGCCAAAATCCCAGATCACTGCTTCGACCATCAATCCTCTGCCCATGCGAACATGATTTTACAACCAGCTAACACGGCGGGATGGCGCGGGCCAGCCCGCCGGCGGTTTGGCGGTTCGCAAAGCCATCCCCTACACGCGGCACGCTGACCAGGGCCACCAGAAGGCGACTTCGCCTCCGCGATCTCGCGTCAGTGGCGCGAGAACAGGTCGCGCAATTTGCAGAGGCTCGTGGTGATGTCGAAGCGCTGATCAGGCAGAGGTTCGCCGGCGACGATATGGGCCAGCGCGGTCGCCGGATCGGTCTCCCCGGTGAGCAGCACATCGGCGCCGCGCTTCTTCATGTGGCGGATGAACCCGTCGCCGGCACTCCCCGCCAAAACGATCTCGACGCCGTCCAGAGGGTGCGGGCCGTCGTCTCCGAAATGATGGAATAGCTGTTCCTTCGCCAGTTCGACGCGCGCGGGCAACGGCAGCGGCTCGCCTGCGCGTTGATTCCTCAGATCATACACCAGCCAGCACCGCGCCTGCCCGGCGTGGCCGCTGACGGCAATCCAGTCCTTGGTGGGGAAGGCGACCTTCATGCCCTGTCTTTCCTTCTCGATCGAACCTGTGCGAATACCACATCATGCGGTCTCGGCCAGGAAAGCAACTTCGCGGACCGCTTTCTTTGCGCGCTGGCGCGCGTCCGCATAGGTCTTTGCGACGATCATCCGGCCACCGTATCGCCTATCGTGACTTTTTGCTCATGCTGGACGGCAGTACAACCACGCTGGCGGCTGCGGGCTATCCCACTAGAGTTTCAGGTCCGAAAAGGATCGGCGCCCCCACAGGGGAAAGCCCTAAGCGGCTCGATGTGCGCGCTCCCCGAAAAAACCATCTTTGGCGCACGGCCTCGTCATAAACCGGGACGATAATGCAACCTCTGCGGTAGTTACTCGTTCCGATAGAAGTCTTGCGTAAATTGGGGGGCTCCGGTGAAGAAACTCGTGCTCGGAAGCGTTGCGCTTGCCGCATTTGCCGCAGGCCCGGCGCTGGCGGCGGATATGAATCCGGTGCCAGCACCGGTCTACAGCAAGGCACCGCTCTACTCGTGGACCGGCTGCTATGTCGGCGGCCATGTCGGCGGCGTAGCCAGCGAGGACAGGACGACCAACGAACTCGGAAACTCGGCCAGCTTCAGTTCGGGCGGCTTCGTGGGAGGCGGACAGATCGGCTGCGACTATCAGTTCGCGCCCGGCTGGGTCGCGGGTGTCGAAGGTCGGGCGGCCTGGACCAGCCTGAAAAACAGCCGTCCCGCTACGGTCAGAAACCTGGTTACGGGGTTAACGCTCCCGTCGCAATTCACCCTCGGCAACGACTTCCTGGCGTCAGCCACGGCGCGGCTCGGCTACAGTTTCGCTGACCGCTGGCTCGTCTTCGCAAGGGGCGGTGCCGCCTGGACCCGTGAAAAAGCCGACGTTGCTTTCACGACCTCTGGGGGGATGGCCGTCGATCCCGGCGCGACCATGACCCGGACCGGCTGGACGATCGGCACCGGCGTGGATTGGGCGTTCGCCCCACACTGGTCGGCGACCCTCGAATACAATTACTACGACTTCGGCAACCACGGCGCTACGCTGACCAGCACCACGAACAACGTGGTCGTGACCGTATTTAGCTTGAAGGATACGATCAGCACAGTAACCGCCGGCGTGAACTATCATTTCTGACAGGCGAGCGATTGTCGCCGCGTCTCTAAGCGTCGGCTGCAGGGTAACGCCATTTACCGGCACTGGAAAAGCTCAGATCGGGCAAATGTTTTTTGCTTCGGCCGCGAGAGCGGACATTGCGCAACGAGGCCGGCATGACCGGTTTGTGCCATGGCAGAAAACCCGGAACTCGAAGATGCAATCGCCCAGACAACTCCTGACGAAAAAGCCGCCCGAAGGCAGCTTCACAATTCGAACTTGATGATCGACGATCAGGACGCCATCTGCCCGATCTTGTCGCTACTCTGTAGCCCTTGCCTGGTCAGGCGGCGCGCACCGAATTAAGGAACCTGCTGACTTCGAGCTTGAGGCGGTTGCTGTCACCGGACAACGACTGCGCCGCGGAGAGGACCTGCGAGGAGGCCGAGCCGGTCTCGCTGGCGCCGCGCTGCACATCGGTGATATTGGAACTCACTTGTTGAGTGCCCTGGGCCGCCTGCTGCACGTTGCGGGAAATCTCCTGCGTCGCCGCGCCCTGCTCTTCCACCGCCGAGGCGATGGTCGCGGAGATCTCCGATAGTCTTTCGATGGTGCCGCTGATCTCCTTGATCGCACCGACCGAATCCTGGGTCGCCGCCTGGATACCGGTGATCTGCTGACCGATCTCGCCGGTCGCCTTCGCGGTCTGCTCGGCCAGCGCTTTCACCTCGGAGGCCACGACCGCGAAACCGCGGCCGGCTTCTCCGGCCCTTGCGGCCTCGATGGTGGCGTTCAGGGCCAACAGGTTGGTCTGCCCCGCAATGGTGTTGATCAGTTCGACCACGTCGCCGATCCGGGCTGCCGCCTTCGACAGCTCGCTGACGCGATCGTTGGTTTTGCGCGCCTGGCCAACGGCCTCATTGGCCATTCGCGCCGATTCCTGCACTTGGCGACTGATCTCGTTGACGGAGGAACTCAGCTCTTCCGTCGCCGATGCCACCGACTGCACATTGGCGGTGGCTTCCTCGGAAGCGGCTGCAACCGTCGTGGCCAACTCCTGTGAACGCGCCGCCGTCGATGTCAGGGTGCTGGCGGAGGCTTCGAGTTCGGTCGAAGCGGAGGACACGGTTTCGACGATTTCGCCGACCGCATTTTCGAAATCATCCGCCAACTTGATCATTTCGGCCTTGCGCTGCTGCGCCTGTCGTCGCTCGATCTCCGATTGCTCGGCGCGCAGCCGTTCGGTCTCGATCATGCTGTCCTTGAACACCTGCACCGCTGCAGCCATTTTGCCGATCTCGTCGCCGCGCTCGCGCGACGGGATCTCGGTCCTGGTATCGCCACCGGCGAGCTTGCCCATCGCCGATGTCATCCCGGTGATCGGATTGACGATGCCGCGACCGATCAGAAAGGCGAGAGAGATGCCAACGAGAAACGAAATTCCCGCTGCCGCGACCTGGATGGTCCTGCTGGTCGTGACGGTCGCTGTCGCCTGCTCCATCGCGGCGGCGTTGTCCTTCACCAGAGACTGCTTGGCGTCATCCAATATCTTGAATATTTCCGCGTTGAGGGGACGCATCTTGGCCTCGTAGAGGCCGGAATACTCCAGAATGGCACCCGAAACCTTGTTGAAACTTTTGCCGTAATTTTCCAACGCGGCCTGCACCGGGGCGATCAGTGTGGCGACCGCAGCGGGCGGGTTCTTGGCCCTCAAGGCTTTGAGCGCCTCGCCGGCCTTCTGGGCGTTGGTGACGAAAGTCGCCGGCCCCTTCGTATCGTGCGTCGCCAGGAAGCGCCAATTGGCGACGCGGACCAGCAATATGGCGCTTTCCGCGCTTTGCGCGGCACTCAAGATGTCCGGATCGTTGATTGCGCGCGCCGCCGCGACGAGTCGGCTGGTAGCCGCCGTGACCTCGTCGCCGACGCTGAACAGCGCCGTGCGCTCATCTTTTGCACCTGCCGTCAATTTTGCGAGCTGAGCAAATTCGGCCGACAACTCTTCGGTCCGCCGCCCGACCTCACCGTATGTCTTGCGACGGTCTTCCGATAGCGTCGCCTTGCCGGCGGCGGTCAGGAGTTCGAGAACCTCGGTTTTGCTTCCGCCAAATGCCTTTGCCGACTCCTCATCCCAGGTCGCCTCGTTCCTGAGCGCGTCCTTGCGCATACTCTCGAACAGGCGCTCAACATCGAGAACGCGGACGGTGTTACCTGTCAGGGCGGTCGAGCGCTGCACCTCGGCGCTAATCGAGCCGAATTGACTGACCGAGAATGCCGCCACGCAAGCGCTCAGGACGACGAGCATGCCGAATCCAAAATAGATGCGCGCCCTGACGGAGACGCGGCCGAAAACGCCCGTTGCCGTCGGGCCCGTCCCCAAATGGCTTGTAGATGAGGTCATGATTGCGCTCCTGAGGGATGATGGGGGGGACGATCGAAATTCAGATTAAATCCTGAAGAGCGCAGCGAGCGCTTTTGTACGAGCCCTGGCGTCGCGGTTGGACGCTTTCCGCAACGCCGAAAACGCGAAGGCCCGACGCTCGATCAATAAATTATTAGGCTTTAGACGGCGTTAATCCAATGAGCGCCACGGATGCTCAAATATCGCCAAGCAGTAAATTCAAAAGCCGATCCCGGCCTGCAAGCACTCCGGGATCTTGGGCACCTCGCAAACCCAGCCAAGCCCGCTCCGGGTGTTGTGTCACGAAGCGTTGCCGGTTTAAACGGCAGCGCGTAACTTTACGGGAGATGAAGGCAGGTCCTTCGGGTTCGGCGATCAGGTCGCCGATCCCAAGGTACCGCGGGCCGCTTTGGTCAAGAGCCACGGTGGTGAGCGCTGCGGAAACGTCGGGACTGTGATCCCGGCAGGTGCGGTTGAAAGAGGCGAGCGCAGGCGAACCGTCGATTAAGCCCAGGTCTGTTTTGCACCACAGGAGCCGAAGTCCGGAGTTGCTCGTACCATATTGATGCTAGGCTGTCGCCCAAATGATGGGGATCGCATGTCAGATACCGTCGACCTCTTTGAAATGCGCCGGCTTGAGGCTTTGAGCAACACGATTTTTGGCGTCGCGATGACGTTGCTCGCCTATAATTTTCCCAAGGGGCAAATTCTGAACGGCCCACCGGTTTGGTCGACACTTTGGGCCGTGTACCGCTGGCAAATCTTCGCGCTTCTGATCAGCTTTGTTGTTGCGGGCATGTTCTGGATTTCGCACCAGCGCCGGCTGGTCTACCAGCCACACGCGACCCGCCCCGTGCTCTATCTCAACCTGCTCTTCCTGCTGTCGATCATCCTGCTGCCCGTCACCACCGGTCTCTACGGTTCGTATGGCAACACCGGCGATATTGTCGTGCTGTATAGTTGCCATTTGACCGTGCTATCCGGGTTGAATGGCACCCTCTGGCTTCTTGCCGGACTGCCGCGCGGCCAAGCCAGCGTTGCGTTCGGAATGGCCTTCACGTTCATGGTGTTTGTTCTGGCAACCGTCTTTGCCCTGGTCGCCCCGCAAACCTATATCGCCCAATTCATGTGGTGCTGCGCGTATGTGACGCCGGTGATCGACGGTATCTTCGAAAAGCGCAGGCGAACCCTTCGCTAAATGTCTGAAATGGGGGGCAACAGGCGACACCGAACGCCCAGGTCGCTCGGAAGAAAAAGCCGCCCATAGGCGGCTTCTCCATTCAAACCCGACTGTGGCTAAGTGCGATTGGAGTTCAACGCTTTAGTGATGCCATCACCGCGCCCGCGTCTGCATCCTCGACGCAAGGCGTGACTGTCAACTGGAGCACGTCGGCCCATTGGGCGACCCACTGGTACATGGCCTTCGCATCTGTCGATTCGCTGATCGCAAATCCTCGGCCGTCCATTCCATGCCAGCGCCCCAGCATCGTGACGCCCTTAGGTGGGGCACCGCCTGTCTCCAGAAACCGCGCGACCGCCGCGTTGAACGTGCTTTGCGGCACCGTCCAGCTACTAATGTACTTCATTGGAAATGCCTCCGGTGACTAAAATGGGTGCCATCGTAAATTCGTGGCACATTGGATGTGTCTAGCGACGGTTCCAAAGGTTCATACAAAATCGAGCTGCTGGGGGCGAAAGCCAACAGGCATTGTGCTTCAAATAGCAACGAAACGGACGCTTCGTTTTGACAAACGTCCGGTCACTTCCGGTCCGCCCCAACTCCGGACAGGGCGCTGCACCGCAATAACTGGCGCAATGTGCTAACAACGGAAGTCGCGCCGTCAAGAAGCATCAAGAAGAAGCCGCCCGGAGACGGCTTTCATGACTTCGAAAAAGTCGAAGGATTCAATACTCGTTCAAATGCCTTTGGCATGAAGCTCATCCAACGCGTCCAGCCGCTTGCTATGTGCGCGTCCTGCGATGACGATGGCCGTTTCCCCCTGAATAGACGGCTCGCCGGCTCGCTTTGAAGCGTGTTCCAGGTTCAAAACCAAGTTGCGGCCTCCCTGAATGCTGCTAACCTGACGCGCGTTGGCAAATCCATTTGGAGGGCGAAATGACGAGGTCACCGATTGGTTTTGTTGCAGCGGGCCTGACCGTTGCAGGTTATATCGCGGCTTCCGTTTTGTTTAGCGCGCCGGCGTTGCAGATTGTGCCAGTTCGGTAAACACGTGCATTAGAGTGTCGCAGGGCAAGCCGGACAACGTGGCCAAGTGTACGGAAGCCGGGCAACGTTGTCAGTCGACCGGAGTTTTTGTCGGACCGTATTCAGGCTCTTCTTTCAACACGGGCAAGACGAAGACCGCCGGCTGCAACGCCTATAACCACTCCAGAGCTTGTTATTGAGAATTGGCCGCCGATTTCGATGTGCTCAGTCAGAAGGCGGCAGCCTTCGATCGATGGCACGAGCCGGATGATGCGAGAGGTGTGAGAGGCTCGGGGTGAAAGCCCCCGGGCCTGCTCGGCAATCGCTTCGATTTTGGCATGTCCACCCCACTTCCGCTAACCGGGTGATCTCGGACATCAGGAATTCTCATTATGGCGGTTTGACTGATTATTGTCCTGGTTTGTGAGGGTTGCGGATTTTGTGTTTGGGTTTGTTCAGGGGGGAAGCGGGGCGTGTTTGGCGAAGGCGAGGGTGAGGAGCAGATCTTCCCAGGATGGAAAGATCAGGAAGACGGTGATCGCGGCGAGCTTGCTGAAGAAGTTGTAGCGTGGCCCCTGTTTTTTGCGGGCTGTGCGCCAGAGGTCATCGGCGATATCGCAGATGGTATGGAATGCGAAGGCGATGAGGTTCAGCGCGACGAGGACGGTGGCGAGGTTTGCTTTGCCGTGTCCGAAGTTGTGCTCGAGGTTGTAGCCGTTGTTTTTCAGGACATTGAAGGTCTCGTTCTCGATTTTCCATCGCGAGCGGCCGCAGGCGGCGATATCGGCGACGGTGTCTTCGTTGACCTCGAGATCGGTGATGAAGCTGTTGCGATAGGTGGTCTCGCCCTTGGCGTTGATGATCTCGATCTGCAGCCAGTTGACATTCAGGGCGTCCTTGCCGTCGCGCAGCGGCACGGCGCAGAGCCAGGTGTGGCGATAGGTGAAGCGCTGCTTGCCGCGTTTGACGGCCTTGTCGAGGACCCGCAGGTCGATCCCTTTCTTGTATTCTTCGATCAGGACGTGGGATGAGGGCTTGCAGACAAAGATGAAGCTGCCGCCGGCACGCGTCACCGCCTCGCAGAGGGGCTGACGCGAGAACAGGTCGTCGCCCAGGTAGATCGGACGAAGCCTGGCGTAATGTTCGCCGTGGGCGGCGAGCCAACGCTTGGCCGCCGCATTTTCACAGTCCTGCTTCTCCTTCCCGTCCTGGGGAAGAATGAACTCGGGCTGAAGGGGAATGACCTTGTCGTGGCCCGGCGCGACTAGGGTCGCGCCCAGCATGGAATGGAAATACTCCGTCTCGCCCTTGCCGCGCAGCCGGGTCGAGCAGTGGGCGCAGCGAATGGTCCTGGAGCAATGATGCTCCGTGCCGTCCAGGGCGATCAGCACATGCCCGCCTAGCCGGCGGAAGTCATCAAGGCCGCCCGGCGCCTGCGCGAGGCGTTCGACCGCCTCTGCGAACACCGGATGCAACAAGCTCGGCGAGGCGGCGTCCAGCATGTCCCGGATATGGTTGTCGCTGGGGATCCTGGAGATCCCGAACAGGCTCTCGCAGTTGGACCGGCCGTGGCCCTCTTCAAAGCGCCGCTGATGTGCCAGGAATGAGGGGCTCTGCATAAAGAAGACGCTGAATGCCGCCATTCCGATGTCACCCATGGAATAGCGCGTGTTCAGGCCGCGGCGCTTGTCCGGAAAGCCGCCCAAACACCGCCGCAAGGACCCGATCATGGTCTCCAGAGCGCCCATGCCCCAGTCGAATCAGAGAAGTCAGCGCCACGCCAGCCTTATCCCACCCGCCGAGTCACTCCGTCGCACCAAACTCAGCCAAGATGCAAATGAGACTCATACGAATTGAGAACCGCTGCTCGGACATGGTTGGCGTTGCGGCGGCCGCCGGGATCGGTAAACTTTCAACGCCTCAACCCCGCATGCGACAGACAGCCACGATGGATGCCACGAAGCCGCCGGACAAGAAAGCTCACCCGCCGTGGAAGGTGTTTGCGGCTGTTCTGTTCGGCATCGTCATGGTCGCGTTTTCGGCCTACAATCTTTATGAGTGGTATGCCACCGGGCAAATCATTACCCATGGGCAGACCAGCCGATCCTGGTACTCCTTCGCAGACGAGCCGATCCACTTCACGTTCATTGCCTTGGTCTATGTGACCATAGTCCTGCTGTTTGGTGCATGCCTGATCAACATTCTGATCAACTGGCTATGGCGACGGCGATAACGGGCTCATGCAGCCGCGATCCTCTCGTCTTGGAGACAAGGTGATCGTGAGCCCGTTAGCCGGTATTCCTGACCGCTTCAGCCAGCATGGCGTAAAGCTGGCGCTTGGTGAATTCCTTGGACTGCTTCACTACGGGCTTCCGCGAAGACATCACCTTTGCCACCGGAAGGCTACATGCCGCCGACTGCGCTGGTCTTCGCTTGGGCACCGACACGATCTTGGGGTTGGCCGTTGGCGGCTTGTGCCCGCGCTTCAGGCCCATGCGGAGCAACTTGGCGCACACGGCATTGCGGCTCTGCCCTAGCCGTGTTGCGATCTGCCCCGCACTGTGGCCGCTGGCCCAGAGTTTCTTGAGCAGTGCTACGTCTTTCGCATCCCAACTCATGAGAGGAACTTATACACCGATTGCCGATTATAGGCTAGTCGGTCGCGGTGGCGTTGCTCGCGGCGCTTCAGGACGCGAGGTGATTGTCAGTGAACCTCGCTCCAACGCAGCAGACGACGAGATCACCATTGGCGAAGGGGTTAGGATCAGTCACGCCCTCAACGCTACAACGTCGCCACCATTGACCTGAATAGACACGAAGATCGCTCTACGGCATCATTTAGATAGATCCAAAACAGAGGAGGCCGAAAATGAAGCTTTCCATCGCCTTATCGGCGCTGCTGATCATTGGGTTCGTAGCCGCAAGCACTGAAAAAGCCAGCGCCGTGGTGTACTGCCAATACGTTGAATATCCTGCCGGTTGCGTCGTAAAGCCCGGCGTCGTGCTGCGGCCTCGGCCGGTCGTTGGTGTTCCGCGTGTTGGCGTCGTGCGCCCAGTGGATCGTCCGGTAGATCGCGAGATCAGGCGCTGATTGACCTGACCCCACAACACCGCCGCAAGTTCAAGGCAAGGCGATGTCACTGTTGGGTCATCAATCACGTCATTTTGGCCGCGGGCCGGCCTCTTGCGGTCGTCCCCGATGAACGGACACCGTCAGAGCGCGGCGGCATGTCTCAAACGTGTCAACACCAGAAACACTTAACAAGAAGGTCCCACACAATGCCGGTTCTCAGTGCTCGTTTATGGGACATGCCCTAATGAGGTCCGAACCGATGATTGACGATCAAGTTATACAAAACGTCCGCGTAGCTCTGATGATAGTATTGATGAGCTCTGTGAATGGGAACAATCACCACGGGCATTAGGACCAAGACGATTACGACTAAGTAAATCTTCGTTTTCAGCGACATCCGCCCCCCTCCATCGTGTGGGCTCTCTTGCAACGCACGCCCGGACCATGCCTTCGGGTCGATCGCTACCGAAATGGGCCGACCGCGCGATGTCCGTTATGGCCCCGATAGCGACCATCGGGCGGACATGCCGGGGGGGCCGGTTGTGCCAACTTCCGAAGTCAATGCCCAATCATTCGATGACTTCGTCAGCGAGCGCCACCAAATCCGGCGGGACTTCAATTCCGGTTGTCTTTGCGGTTTTCAGATTGACCACGAACGGATAGCGCGTCGGCTGCTCGAACGGCAGGTCACCCGGCTGCGCGCCCTTGAAGATACGGGCGACAAGGTCGCCGGCGCGCTCGAACAACTCCTTCAGATCCGCGCCATATGACATCAGACCGCCATCGCGAGCGAGGAAATCGTACTCATAGATTGCGGGTAGTTTCCGGCCGGCGGCGAAATCAAACACGCGCTTCCTGTTGAGTGTGGTCAGTGCGTCGGAAACCATAAGAATGGCGTCCGGCGGCTCGCGGTTCATCGCCGCGAAGGCTTCGTCGAAATCGTCGGGCTCGCGCACGCCGAGCGGCATGACTGTGACGCCGATCGACTGAGCGACATCCGCCGAGGCTTGGTAACGCATTGACATGCCGAGATCGTCCTTGTTCCACAGCATTGCGACTCGGCGCAGCTTGGGATTCAACTGCTTGAGCAGCGACAGGCGTTTGGTGGAAAGTTCGGTCGCGTTGTCCGATATTCCGGTGATGTTGCCGCCCGGCCGGGACAAACTTTGCACCAGACCAGTAGCCACCGGATCGCCAGCGCCGAAGGCCACCACTGTGGCAATACCCACCGTCTTGGCAGCGAGCGCAATAGGAAAGCCGGTGACTACGAACGCTTCGACTTCGTCCGCCTTCATCTCCTGAAGGAGTTCAGGCACACGGCGCATATCTCCCTTCGCGCCGCGAGCGACGAGGGCTAGATTTTGCCCGAGCGTGTAGCCGCGCTGCGCCAGCACACGGACCAGAATCGCGCCGAACAGGCTCTTGTCGTCAAAAGGATCTCTGGGGCCAATTGTGCCGAGACGATAGACCTTGGACGTTGTCTGCGCCGAAGCCGTGAGCGGCCAAGCAACTGAAGACGCCGCGGCGCTGCCGAGAAGGGTTATGAATTCTCGCCGTTGCATGTGATGCCTCCGAAAAAGCGCCTCGTGCAATGTGAGGAAGCGTACCATTTCACGACCCGGCGGCCAACTAGAAACGGCGTGTTGGGGTCAATCGCATCATTCCGACTGCTTGCCGATGACTTCCGGTCTGCCCCGGCCAACGGACATCATGATAGCCCGTCGGCATGTCTCAACGGTGTCAACAGAGACTCATTCACCACAACAATCCAGCATCATTGTTCTGCGAACTCGTCGGAGTGGCCGCTGCTTCGGCTACTTTTCGGCGGAAGCGGCAAAATCATCGATACGTTTTCGCGGTAGCGAATATACGCATCACCGTGAAATGTTATCAGGTCACGCTCCTCCAATAGAATACCGATGAAGATATAGCCGGTGGTCGCAAAGGCGAAGAGGAGATGACCGGCCGTCATCATCGGCGTTGACCAAAAAGCCAGCAGAAATCCAAAATAAATTGGATGCCGCATCCATTTGTAGAACAGTGGCGTGCGAAAGTTCGGCGGCTGGTATTTCGTCCCCTGCCAGTTCGCGTACACCTGCTGCAATCCGAACAGGTCGAAATGGTTGATCAGGAAGGTGCTGACCAGAACAATAGCCCAGCCGATCCCGGACAATGCGATCAATATCGCTGAACCAGTTGGATTGTTCACAGACCAGATGACATCGTGGATTGGTCGCCATTGCCAGAACAACAGGATCAGCACGAGGCTTGCTGCCAGGACATACGTGCTGCGTTCCATCGCCCTCGGTACAAACTGCGTCCACCAGCGCTTAAACGCCGGGCGCGCCATGACGCTGTGTTGAATGGCAAACAGGCTGAGCAGAATGAGGTTTACTACAAGAGCTTCGATTGACGAAACTGCTGAGCCACTATCAATTGATTTTGGCACGACAAAGTTGCCAGCAAATCCGATGGCGTACAAGAAGGTCAGCAAAAACAAGAAATAGCAGGCCGTACCGTAGATAAGTCCGGTCATGGTACCCTCCTCGAAACGTGGCCGAAGTCGGATACTATTTTTGTTATTGCTTCGGCTCCTGGTGCCGAGCGGCAATATTAGCAAAACAGCAATTATGTGCCAACCGCATTATTGCGCTGGTCTTGTTCAGTTTCATCTCCGGTCGCGGAGACCAACCCGCGCAGCTATTCGTTTAAGCGATGTCGCATTTGGGTTCATTCGCATCAGTCTGGCTGCCTGCCGATGACTTCCGATCTGGCCCCGGTCAGCGGGAATCGTTCGACGGGACCGACAAGTCGGATTGCTGGTTGTACGACGGTTCCTTCCAATTCTGGGGCTGCAGCAAGGCACGCCGTCGCATCGGCAAGCGAAGCCAGGATTTGCGAAAGAGAAAAAATCTCCTGCAGGATCAATCTGATTTGCCCTGTCCAGTCCCCACGCGAAAAAGATTCCCCTTCGTCGCTACCCCAAATCACTTCTATATCCGCCGCCGTCCCGTCCCTCTGAGGGGCGACACGCGATCGTCACGGCCGCGGGGCGGGATGCGGTGGACGTTGACGGTGCTTCTGACGAGGGCACTGGATGCGGACGGCGAAGTCGTGTGGTCCTGACGCCCCGACGCTGGCGTCAAGTTGGCGGAGGTTTCCGTCAACGACGGTGGCAAAAGAGCCCGGTCACCGGGGAGAGCGCGAAGGAAACCGTTAAAACCATTGCGCGGCGAATGCCGGACGTTTCCGGCGTGACCGTGGTGACTAACGCGTGTGCTTTCTACCACTGCGCACGCGGCTGCGGACGCGCCGAGCGTCCGGCATTCCCTGCGCTCTCTGTTGCAGAGGGCGAGTGGTTCATGCAAAATCCGGGCGCATCGCGCCGCGGGAATGCAAAGGTGTGTCTGCGAAACTTAAATCCGCATGCGCCGTGATGACGCCGGCATGACAATTCAATCACCCTCGAGAGTTTGGAGCTGGTGGTTCCCTCCTGTAAGTTGCCGCCGCCATTTGGTTACGAGGAAATCCCATGAAAGCCTTCGAGACAATCATCACGGAAGCCCCGGATTCCCTGGCCGGGCCGTGGCGCCGGCCTCACCAGATGCTCAATACCCAGGTCTACGATTCCCATGCGTCGATTCACGACGATGCGACGGCGCAGAAACTGGGATTTCAGGGCGGTACGATCGAAGGTCCGACGCATTTCAGCCAGTTCGCACCGCTGTGCGAGCGGGTGTGGGGAAAAGCGTGGTTCGAGACCGGATGCATCTCCGCGCACTACCGCAATCCCTCCTTCGAGGGCGAGGAAGTGCAGGCCATTCTGGCAAAGCCGGAGCCAGGACAGAGGCAGTGCAAGATCATGATGGTGAAGCGCGATGGCACCGAGGTGCTGCGCGGCACGGCGTCGACGGGTGACGACGGGCCGGTGACCGCTCTCGATCTCCGGCTGACCGAGCTGAAGCCGCTTGCCGATCCGGTCATTCTGCGCGACGTGAAGGTCGGAATGAAGACCACACGTCAGACCGTGCGGATGGCGTTCGATCAGAACATGGGTGAACTCTACCCCTTCTCGCTCGACGACAAACT
Organism: uncultured Alphaproteobacteria bacterium; assembly: GCA_963823115.1. Lineage (GTDB taxonomy): Bacteria > Pseudomonadota > Alphaproteobacteria > Rhizobiales > Xanthobacteraceae > Bradyrhizobium. The sequence continues at coordinate 43,116 of CAWGKJ010000040.1, forward strand.
CAAGGTCATCACCGAGCCCAGCGCATATTATCGAACCAGCTCTGACAACCCTTGGGGACGGCCGATCATCCCGATCGAGATGCTCAGCGTGCTCTTTCAATACCGGGCGAGGGAAGACCGCTTGCCGGTCAGGGGACCGGCGGTCGGCCTGTTTGCCGATCAGGAGATCAGGCTCTTGCGTGGTCCGCTGTTCGTTGCAGAGGAATATCAAACGGAGCGCGAAGTGATCGCGCTGAGCGGCAGCCGCCGGACCGAAAGCCTTTGGGTCCGGACCACGGTGTTTGCGTCCGATGATTTGCCTGTCGCGACCATGCTGCTGAACCTCGCCAGCATCAAGGATTCCTACGCATCCTACGGCCAGGAATATACCGAGCTCTACGCGTGACCGAGCGGTTCAAATCCGGGGGACCGGCTATTGCGGTTCCGATGAAGATCCTGGCGCCGATGGCGGCGGGTCTGACGCTGCTGCTCTCCATGCCCGTCCACGCGATCGTCGGCGGCGGGGTGCCGTCCGCCGAGGGCATCGGCCGCGCCGTCGTCACCATCGTCGGCTCGCGCGGGAATTTCTGCAGCGGCGCCTTGATTGCGCCGAAACTGGTATTGACCGCGGCGCATTGCGTGCAGCCCGGCGCGGTCTACAAGATCGTTGAATATGGCGCCGACAAGCAGCCGCAGTTGCAAGACGTGAAAAGCGTCGCCGTCCATCCCGCGTTCAATATGCAGGCGATGACGGCCCATCGCGCCACCGCCGACGTGGCCTTGCTGCAGCTTGAAGCGCCGCCCAGGGGGAAAAATGCAGCCGCGATCTCGCGTGCCGCAGCTTCCGGTGGCCGCCGGCAGCCGCTTCACCATCGCCGGCATCGGCGTGACCATCCGCGAGCGGGGCTCCAGCGGAGGGACCGTTCGCGCTCGCCGGCCTGGTCGCGACCGGGCAGCCTGGAACATTGCAAATTCGACTGGTCGATCCGCTCACGCAGGGCACGCGGGACGGGCTTGGCGCATGTACCGGGGATTCCGGCGGGCCGGTGGTCGAGGACCGGCAGGACGCGCCGGCCATCATCGGCGTGATCAGTTGGTCGACCGGGCCGAACGGTAACGCCGGCTGCGGCGGGTTGACCGGCGTTACGCCGCTCACGCTTTACCGGGACTGGATCGTGCAGACCGCAAGGCAATGGGGCTCGGCGCTTTGAATTTGGCGAAATGTTTTATGGCACCTGCGCTGCACTGCAGGTTGACCTCGGCCGGCTCCGCAGGTGAAAAAGTACTGATCGGCCTCTCGGCGTCGTCCGCGATGCCAGCAACAAGTCGCCAACTCAAACCAAGAAAAAGAAGCCCATGACCGCGACAGCCGCCACCCGCACCGCAGCCGTCCCCCAATCCGCCGAGCATTTCGATGTCCTGATCGTGGGCGCCGGCATTTCCGGCGTCGGCAGCGCCTATCACCTGACAAAGCAGCTTCCGGGCACGAGTTTTGTCATCCTTGAAACCCAGGAGAGCTTTGGCGGCACCTGGCTGACCCACCGCTATCCCGGCATCCGTTCCGACAGCGATCTCTATACCTTCGGCTACCGCTTCAAGCCATGGACCAGCGCGCCGATCGCCACGGCTGCGGAAATTCTCTCCTATATGGGCGAGGTCATCGCCGAAAACGGGCTCGACCAGCATATCCGCTACAAGCACAAAATCTCCTCGGCGAGCTGGTCGAGCAAGACAAACCTATGGACCATTGAAGCGGTCAGGACCGACACCGGCGAAGCCGTGACCTTCACCGCCAACTTCCTGTGGATGTGCCAGGGCTATTACCGGCATTCCGAGGGCTACACCCCGGAATGGAAGGGAATGGAAAGCTTCAAGGGCCGCATCGTCCATCCGCAGCGCTGGCCTAACGATCTGGACATCACGGGCAAGAAGGTGGTCCTGATCGGCTCGGGGGCGACCGCGGCGACGCTGATCCCCGCGATCGCGGACAAGTGCGGCCATGTCACGATGCTGCAGCGATCGCCGACCTATTTCATTACCGGGCGCAACGCGATCGAACTGGCCGAGACGTTGCGGCAGCTCCAGATCAGCGAGGAATGGATTCACGAGATCGTGCGCCGCAAAATTCTTTTCGATCAGGCCGCATTCACCCGCCGCGCCTTCGAGGAGCCGGAAGCGGTCAAGAAAGAACTGCTGGGCGGCATACGCGCGGTGCTCGGTCCCGATTCCGATGCCGTCATCGAGAAGCACTTCACGCCAACATATCGGCCGTGGCGGCAGCGCATCGCCTTCGTCCCCAACGCCGACCTGTTCGAGGCCGTCAAGAGCGGCAAGGCGTCGGTCGTCACCGACGAGATCGATCGGTTCACCGAGACCGGGATCTTGTTGAAATCCGGCGAGACGCTTGAGGCCGACATCATCATCACCGCGACCGGCTTTAACCTCAGCGTGCTTGGCGATATTCCCTTCACGGTCGACGGCAAGCCGCTCGATTTCGCGCAGACGGTCACCTATCGCGGCATGATGTTTACCGGAGTGCCGAACATGGTCTGGGTGTTCGGATATTTTCGCGCCAGCTGGACGCTGCGGGCCGATATGGTGGCGGACTTCGTGTGCCGCCTGCTGGCTCACATGAAGAACAAGGGCGCGAAAAAAGTCGTGACGGCGCTGCGGCCGCGGGACAGGGATATGCCGCTGCTGTCATGGATCGATCCGGAGAACTTCAATCCCGGCTACATGATGCGCAACATGCATCTGTTGCCCAAGCGCGGCGACAAGCCGGAATGGCAGCACAGCCAGGATTACTGGACCGAAAAGGACGATTTCCCGGCGATCGATCTCGATGACGCCGCGTTCGTCTACGATTGAGCGGAAGCAGCGGCCATGTCCGTATGCCGGCCGTTGCTTCAGCGGTTCAACGCAACATCCCTGAACGCGGCGACGAGCGGCTTCTCAAGCTTTCCTTCCATGCCGCGAATGATCTCGTAAGCCTGCTCCCGCGGCATGGTCGGCCGGTAGCTCCGGTCCTCGATCAGGGCTGAAAAGATATCGGAGATGGTCAATATCCGAACGATGTCGGAGATGCTGGCGGCACAAAGCGCGTCGGGGTATCCGCTGCCATCAAGATATTCGTGATGATGGCGGACCGCATCAAGGACTTCCGGCGAAATAGCCAGATTTCCGCCTTGAGCACGTCATACCCGGTCGTGGGATGGGTTTCGATCAACGCCCGTTCCTCGGGGTCGAGGCTGTCCCGGCTTGTCCAGGACCGCGAGCGGGATCCTGGCCTTGCCGATGTCATGAAACATCGCCGCTGAATACAACCGCTCGATGTCGGGCTTCGCCATACCGAGACTCAATCCGAAATCGACCGCGACTCCCGCGACCAGAAGGCAGTGCTGATAGGTTCCCTCGTGGTGGCGGCGAACCGCCCCAAGCCAACTGGACAATCCGTCCTCGGCGATATTGGTCCGCAATCCTGCTGCCTGCGCATTTCGCCCTCGCGACATTGATGGCCCTGCCGGTGAGTACGGCTGAGAACATCGAACCGAGGGCGATCGCGCCGGCCGCTGCGGCATCGCGGGCGCCAGGCATAGCCTCATTCGAGTGACGTCTCGGATGGATCGCGTCCGTCAGCGCCGCCAACAAAGGCGCCCCATTGATCGGGATTTACCAATACGCGCGTCGCCCCCAAAGCGTAGGCCTGGACGGTGAACAAGCGCGCCCTCTGGTCGACAGGAAAATCCGCTTGCGCACGTGACCAAAATTTCCGAGTATTCTCCCTCAAAGCGGCGATATTTTCAACGATCCGCAGATCTGTTGCGATGACCACCACGTCCGATCCGCGGCCTCCGGTCGCCGGCCCCGCCAAGCAATTCGCATGTTACCGATGCCACTTCTCCAGGATGGCGCGCAGGGTCGTGAGCTTGGCAGCAGTATCGGCGACAACATGAACCGGCATGAAATTGGTCTCGATTATTCGCGGCGGCTCATTCCGGCGGTTGGCGTGAGTTTCAGATGGTCTCGTCAGCCGATTGTCGCTTCAGAATCTCTTCCTGGCCTTGTCTCGCTCCAGAAACCGGACGCCGATTTGATCCCCGCTGAAACGCGCACCAATTGGCAGCGGCGAAACGCGAGGCCGGTTGACGACAGGAGCAGGAAGAATTCCTTGAGGTCCAATCCTTCGAAGGATTCTTCGATACGCAAGCGCGCGCCGGTCTGCGACACATCGATCATCATGCAGTCCCTCCGCCAGGTTCCATCGATCCCCATGATATAAACCTGGATGCCGCGTTCGAAATTGACGCGCTCGCTCTTTCTGTCTCCATAGGCCATCGACGCAATCCGTCCTCAATAAAACTGATCGCCGGTGCAAGGCGCTCCCCGCACTTGCCTCGTGGATCTGCCAATATCGAAGCAGCCGCCAGGCATCAGGCTTTGAAAATCTTGCGAAATCACCTTTTGGCTTTTCGTGACCGGCCTTGATGGCCGACCCGATCTGTTCCGCGTTCAAACGGTCCGCTTCATTCAGAAGCAGGTAGGTGACTACTTGCCGTAGCATGGCCGCGCGCCTCTTCGCGCATCGGCTCGGCATTACGAAATCGATATCATCGAATAGGAACGAACTATCGGCATTATACACGGCGGCAATCCATGGATTGCAGGACGGGCGTCATTCGCCCACCCCTGTTTGCGACGAGGTCGGCAGTCACAACTAAACTTTAAAGAGGGATAGTATACATTGTGAATTACAACGTTTAGTAAACAATGGTGTGCCCGGTTCAGGACGCGCCTTATAGTTGCATGCAGGTGCGACAACCAAAGCATGTATTCTGATAACTATGAAACTGAACGAAACCTTAAGAATGTCCTGCGAAATTTAATGCTTGGCTTGGAAGAGCAGTGATGCATCTGCGACGGTTCATGCGCGTTCGGCCAACAGGCGGAAATTCGGACGTGGCCAAATTGATCGTCGGCCCGAAAGATCCGGTCATTGATTGCAGGGTCGTGGATTATTCCCCTGGTGGGGCTTGCCTCGAGATTTGCGGGCAGATCAAGCTGCCCAGTCGGTTTGAATTGCTGTTTGGCGGGACAAGGAAGCGTTGCCGTATTGTCTGGAACGCCGGGCGACGTCTAGCATTACAGTTGTCGTTTTGCTTTGAGGTGCGCACGCTGAGCGATCGCCTGGTGAGCTCTGCGCCATAGTGACCATGCGATGATGTGTGCGGGTTGGATCCGCTCTCGAGCGAGCCTGATGGCGATGCGCCGAACTTCCTGGATTGACCATCGGATCAATGACGACGCTGCGATGGCTTTGTTTTTGCCGTGGTTCGGCGTTGCGTTTTTTTTGGCCGCGGCGGATTGGCATGATGGCGGATCACCGCCATCATGGCGAAGGCGAGCATCGCCATAGACACGTGGCGATGCCAGCCATGCCAGGATCGGCTCTCGTTGTGATCGAGGCCGAACTCGTTTTTGGCAGTCTCAAAACTGTCCTCGATCGCCCAGCGATGGCCTTCGACCGCGACCAGCGTCTCGATGGCTGTTCCTGTTGGACACCAGGTGGTGAAGAAGGCGAGGTCATCATCGGCGATGCGACGACGGATCAATAGACCGCGTGTCCACAAACCGTCATTTGCGCTGTTAAACTGCGCGGCATCGAGATCGGCAAGCTCGAGATAGCACCAATCGTGCAGCCTCGGTCCTTTGGTTCCGTCCCCTGCCGACAGGCGTTTCCAATCGGATGAACGTCGCGTCGAGGCGATTTCCGCGGCGGTGCCAGAGACGGATCGCCGCTTGCCCCAGGAATTGAACACATGAGCGCTGCTGACTCCGAGCACATAGCCTTTGCCTGCTTGGCGTAGTTGCTGTTCGATATCTCCGACACCGTAGACCGTATCGGCAGCAACCCACTTGAATGGCACAGACGCGGCTATCGCGTGTGCGATCATTCTCGTCGCAAGCTTTGGTTTGGTCGCAAAGCCGATGTCGGCGGGCACGTATGTGGCTTCCAGACGATCTGGATCGTCGGTCCATTCTTTCGGAAGATACAACGCGCGATCGATGAACGCATGGCCATGACGCGAAACATAGGTGGCGAACACGCCGATCTGGCAGTTCGTGATCTTGCCTGCGGAACCGGTGTATTGCCGCGCCACGCCGCACGACGCCTTACCCTGCTTGAGAAAACCAGTCTCGTCGACGACGAGGACCGCATCGTCATCCGCCAAATGCTCGATGACATAGTCGCGCACGATATCGCGCAAGGCATCAGCATCCCAATCCCTGCGACCCAGGATCGCCTGCTGCCGCCATGGACCAGGATCGCCAGCTGCCTCCGCGCGCATCCAACCGGTCTTGCGTTGCTCATCGCCGAGCAGACCCTCCAGAAACAGGCCTGCGTTCCTCGCAACACGTTCTTGCCCGAACAACGGACGTATCCGCTTCTTCACCTCACGAAGCGACGCAGCCCATAATCTAAGCGTTTCTTCAATCGACGCCGTCTGCGTCCACGATCTTCGAATCATGGTTGCCCATGGATTCAGAAATCTTCAGAAAGGGCAACTGTAATGCTAGGCGTTGCATTTTAGCGGTCCCGGATTTCAACGTGCTTCGGGCTGGCCGCAATCGCGGTGCGGCTGTTGTTCGACCAAGCCGTCGCGCCTCGTCAAGAAAATCGGAAGCAGCTCGAAAAGCTCTCCGACCGCGCGTCCGTGGATGATCAGCCACCGACTACGGCCGCTTTTTCTGGCCAGGGTTTCTTGCCGGGGGCGAGGTTTCGCCGCTTACGGCTTGCGGATCCAATTTGCGGGTCACCTTGATGGCTGCTTGGCTAATATCGAGGAGCGAGCGGCGGCCTTCCTCCATCACGGCGCCGGATTTCTTGTTGAAGGTTTCGGCCAGTTCGCGAAGGGTCTTCAGCTTCTCAAACAGTTCATCGACCTTGCCGTCCGCGAGGCCAGGCACGAAATTGTCGATCTTGGACATGGCGCTGTCGATAATGGTGAAGGCATTGTCGGCTTTGCGCATGACGCTGTCGACTGCCTCGCCCTTGCTCGCCAATGTCGCCGTATAGGTCTCGAAGGAGAGCAGCGCATCTTTCATCATGGCCTGATTGTTGATGAGCACCCGGTCGACGTTGTGCAGGGTATCGCGGATCGACTGCGTCTCGCTGAGGTCGGCGCTCAGGGTCGGGACGCCATCCTCATCCAGCGGCACCGGAGGCGCGGCAGCCGCGCCGCCGGTTAGCGAAATCGCAGCTACGCCGGTCAGCCCCTGGAACTCAAGGCCCACAATCGTGTCCTTGCGGATCGGAGCGCTGTTATCCACCATGGCAAAAGCGACGATCTTGCGCGGGTTGTCGAGCTTGAGCGACTTTATCTCGCCCACTTGAACGCCGTCAAAATTCACGCTGCCGCCCTTGTGCAGCCCGCTCGCGGAGCCTTCGAAAACGATGCGCAGAGGACCTTGCTGCTGGACGCTGTGGATTTTCCGGAACCCGAGCAGGCCGACGAACGCCGCGGTGATGACCGCAAGCGTCGTGGTTCCGATCATCAGGTTGCTTGCCCGCGCTTTCATTCCAGAGTCCGGCTGCAATCCACCTAGCCGAAAGAGTTAACGCACTTCGCTATCAGCCAATAGTAAGGGCAAAGCAAGAGGAACGAAAGGCCGATGCAGCGAGCGCCACGTATCGCCAGGCGAGCGGGATTCCTAAGTCAGCGTCCATTCCTCGGCGCTGGCGCCGGCGAGCGCCCGGACCCGCGCCTCGTCGGCGGCGAGTTCCTTGGCCGGTCCCGAATAGACGACGATACCGTCGTTCAGAACATAGGCGTCGTCGGCGATTTCCAGGCTCATCCGCGCATTCTGTTCTACCAGAAGAACGGAGATGCCCTCGGCCTTCATCTGCTGGACGATGCGGAACACCTCGCGCACGATCAGCGGCGCCAATCCCTGCGACGGCTCGTCGAGAATCAATAGCCTCGGATTCAAGAGCAGCGCGCGGCCGATCGACAGCATCTCCTGCTCGCCGCCGGAAAGCTGCCGGCCGCGATTGAGTTTGCGCTCCTCGAGCCGCGGGAAAAGCTGGTAGATGCGCGCGATGGTCCACGGGCCGCCGCGCTCGAGCGGAACCTTGAGGTTTTCCTCGACGCTGAGATTGGCGAAGATGCGCCGGCCTTCCGGTACATAGCCCACCCCCGCCGCGGCGATCCGGAACGTCGGCCAGCGCGTGGTGTCCTCGCCGAAGATCGTGATCTTGCCTTCGCGCGCCGGCGTCAGGCCCATCAGGCTGCGCAACGTCGTGGTTTTTCCCGCGCCATTGCGTCCCAGAAGCGCGGTGATCTTGCCCTCGGCGACACTGAGACTGACACCATGCAGGATGTGGCTCTTGCCGTAATAGGTGTGAAGGCCTTCGGCTGTCAGGGCTGCGGTCATGCGGCATTGCCCAGATAAGCGGCCTGAACGGTCTCGTTGGCGGCGATCTCTTGCGGCGTGCCTTGCGCCAGCATTTTGCCTTGATCGAGGACGCAGATGCGGTCGGCGAGATGAAACACCACGCGCATATCGTGCTCGATTAGCACGATGGTGTAGTTGCTATCGCGGTGCAGCCGGCGGATGAGCTGGGTGATCTGGAAAGTCTCCTGGTCCCCCATCCCGGCGGTCGGCTCGTCGAGCAGCAACAGATGCGGCGTCAAGGCCAGCGCCATAGCGATCTCGGCGGCGCGCTGGTCGCCATGCGCGAGTTCGCCGACCAATCGATCCGCTTTGGCTTCCAGCGAAACCAGTTTGAGCGTCTGTTCGACCCTCGCACGGATATGCGCGGTCTCCGCGCGGTTGATCCAGGGTCGCAACCGATAGCCGCCGGCGACCTCCGCGGCAACGCGGACGTTTTCGAACACGGTTAGTTCCGGGAAGATTTCGGTAATCTGGAAGGTCCGGGCCATGCCGAACGTAACCCGTTCATGCGTGGAAAGTTTCGTGATATCGCGGCCGTCGAAGGTTATGGTTCCGGAGGTCGGCGGAAAAAATCCGCTGATCAAGTTGAAGAAGGTGGTCTTGCCCGCGCCATTCGGCCCGATGATTGCGCACAATTCACCCTTGGCGACGTTGAGCGATACGTCGCGTACAGCCACGAGATTCCCGAACCGCTTGGTGAGGTTGCTGATTTCGAGAACGTTCATGCCTTGCTCCGCTGAATGAAGCCAAGCAGCCCACGCGGGAAAAACAGGACCACTAGGACGAAGAGCAGGCCGACGAAAGACATCCAGTTGACGGTGACGCTCGACAGATAATCCTGCAGCACCACGAATACGGTGGCGCCGAGCAGGGGACCCCAGAAGCTGCGCATTCCGCCCATCACGGCCATCATGACAAAATCGCCGGACTGACTGTAATGCAGTCCTCTTGGGTCAGCGAAATTGTTGACCAGCGCATAAAGTGCGCCGGCAAATCCCATGAAGAAACAGGACAAGGTAAAGGCGATCCAGATGTGTCGTTCCACGGGAATGCCGAGGAAGCGGGCGCGACGCTCGTTTTCGCGGATCGCAATCATGGTGCGGCCGAATGGCGAGCGCAGAATGAACGCCATGGCGCCGACCGCCAGCGCAAAGCAGAACAGGACGAAGAAATAGAAATTGTTGGCACTGGAAAGAATGTCGAGCTTGAACAGGCCGAAATCGATCGGCTGGCGCGAGAAGCCGCGCAGGCCGTCGTCGCCACCGGTCAGGGAACTCCACTGAAAGGCGATGTAGTAGAATACTTGCCCAAACGCGATCGTCACCATGGCGAAGTAAACACCACGCCGCCGCACGATGAGTGTGCCGAGGATGGCGCCGCACAAGCCGCCCAGCAACATTCCCGCGATCAGCGCCAGCGGCGTGCTGGGCGCGAGGAACTTGAGCGTCAGCCCGGCGCCATAAGCGCCAAGACCGAAATAGGCGGCGTGACCGAAAGACAGCACGCCGGTAAATCCCAGCAGGAAATTCACCGACATCGCCGCCAGCCCGAGCACCAGGACTCGGGTTGCGAGCGCGGTATAGCCGCCGAGCGGCACCATCCAATAGGGAGCGAGCAGCAAGGCTGCCCAGATCGCTGCGAGGGCGATCAGCTTGCGGGTTTGCTCGGCGCTCAACTCATCATTCCTTCTTCGCCGAACAATCCGCGCGGACGCAGCAGCAGGACCACGGCCATCAAGACGTAGATCACCGCTTCGCTCGCCGCCGGGAGAAACACCGCCGTCAATCCCGAGGCCATCCCGATCAACAGACCGCCAACCAGCGTTCCCGGCAGGCTGCCGATGCCGCCGACGATAATGGCAATGAAGCTCGGCATCAAAAGGCCGGTGCCCATGGTCGGTTCAAGCCCCAGTTGTCCAGACGCGAGAACGCCGCTGAGGCCCGCGAGAAAAATGCCGACCGCAAAATTTAGCGAGCGCAACATCTGCACGTTGATTCCCAGCGCCGCGACGGTCTCGAGGTCGAGCGTGCCGGCGCGGATGCGAACGCCCAGACGCGTGTAGCGCAGCAGCAGAAACAGCAATGCTACCGCAACGATCACCACCGCCACCATGAACAGGCGATAACCGGTGATGAAGAACAATTCATTGCTCAAGGGCTGCGCGAGAAATGCCGGAATGGTGACCGGCTTGCCCTGCGGCCCCCAGACAAAGCGCGTGCCGTCCTCGATCATGAACGCCAGGCCGAAGGTGAGCAGCAGGCTATAGAGCGGATCGCGACCATAAAGCGGCCGGATCAGCACGCGTTCGACGGCAAGTCCGATGACGGCCGTCAACGGCGGCGCCAGCAGCAACGCGCCCCAGAAACCGATGTAGGGGGTGATGGCATAGGCGATGTATCCGCCTATGACGAGAAACCCGCCATGGGCGAAATTGATGACGTTACTCAAATTGAGAATGAGAGAAAGGCCGAGCGCCATCAGCACGTAGAAGGCGCCGATGATGAGCCCGTTGGTAACGTTAAACAGGAGAAGTTGCGTCATATTTCACCGGAAGGAGATCATGCATCCGGTCCGGAAGGAAAACGCCTCCCGGACCAGAGACAATGGCGGACTTTATCTTACGACGGCCACTGTACCGCGCAGCCGGTTTCGCTGACCGCAGGCGCCGTCTTGTCGCCGGGGACGATTTCGTCGACGCGGAACAGATCTTCCGGATCGTCCTTGCCCTTCGATTGCGCCTCGCCCACGAAGGCGGATGTCATCAGCTGATGGTCGCCCTTGCGGTAGTAGACTTTGTTCGGCTGCAGCTTGACATCATCCGGCAGCTCGAAATTCTCCAAGGCAGCTGCGAGCTTGACCGCGTCGAGGGTTTTCTGCTGGTTCGCAACCAGCGCGAAGGTCATTGCGGAAGTGTAGCCGAACCAGTGACGCGCCGTCGGTACGTTTCCGTTGTTGATCTTGCGAATATCGGCGACGAATTTTTCAACGCCGGGAACTCCCGGTTGCTTCCAGTACCATTCGAACATCCAGATGCCGATACGTGCTTCCGGTGGCAGCGCGGCCAGCGATTCCAGCTCCTGCTGTGTTCCCGCCACGTGGATCTGCTTGTTGAGGCCGAACTGTACGACCTGCTTGAGGCAGTTGATCATGTCGGAGCCCTGCACCAGCAGGATCATCACGTCCGGATTGGCCGCCCGCGCCTTGATCAGGTAGGCGGAGAAATCCGTGGTCCCGAGCGGCGTCAGCTCGTTGCCGGTAATGGTGCCGCCGAGCTTTTTCAGGTCGTCGGTGCAGGCGTCGTAAAGCGTGTGGCCGAAGGCGTAGTCGGGCGTGATGAAGTGCCACTTCTTGCCGTATTTGTTGAACAGTACGCTCGATACGGAATTGGCTTCCATCCGCGTGGTATTGCAGACGCGGAACACATTCCACTTGCAGTCCTTGCCTGTGATCGAATTGGTGTGTCCGCCGGAAACAATGTGCAAAATCTTCTTTTCGGCGGTAACCTGGGCGATCGCAGCGGCGATGCCTGAATTGACATCGCCGATCATGAAATTGACCTGATCCCGCTCGATCAGCTTTCGCGCCTTTTGCACCCCGGTGCCGACGTCATTGGCGGAATCCTCCACCAGCAATTCGACCTGACGTCCGAGGATGCCGCCCTTGGCGTTCATTTGCTCGACGGCGAGTTTGGCTCCCATTACCTCGTTTCCGGCCGGTGCGGCGTAGACACCGGTGAGGGGATCAACCATACCCATCCGGATCGGCGTCTCGCCGCGTGCCTGGATGATGAAGGGGGACGCTACCTGAAAGGCGCCGAGCGCGGCGGCACCCTTGATCAGGGTACGGCGGTCAAATTTCGAATTGAAACTGTGCTTTGTCATGGGTTCTCCCTGAATGGTCGTTGATTTTCTTCTTAAATGCTCGGCTTCACCTGATGCGTCGAGGCCCAGGCGCCTTTTGGTCGGCGAGCGTAACCTGTCCGGGTTGCTTTTGCCAATATTAACCCGGTGAAATCCTGCAAACTTCGGCCCAGCCGATCGCGCTCACCCTGCCATCAATGGCCGGCTGCGCTTTTTGCCGCCGCGTTGTTGAGGACGATCAGGGCGTCAACGGCGACGCCGGTCCTGGTGTTGATCAGGAACGGATTGACGTCGATCGAAGCGATGCGGGTGCCGGCGTCCGCGATCAGGTTGGACAGGCCGACCAGTGCCTTCACGGCCGAGGCTTCATGCAGCGCCGGCTTGCCGCGATAGCCCTTCAGCTTCACCCCGGCCTTGGTCCGGCCGATCAATTCCCTGGCCTCCGCCGCATCGATCGGAGCGCCGGCCAAGGCGACATCCCTCATCAGTTCGATGTCGACGCCGCCGGTGCCGAACAGGACCACCGGGCCCATTTCGGCATCGAGCGCGCTGCCTATGACGAGCTCGAGATCGGCTCTGACCTGTTGCGCGATCAGGATACCCTCGAGCTTCGGCTTTCCCTTCAGCTTCTTCACCTTCGCGGTGATGTCGTTGAACGCTTCCCTGACCTCGGCGGCGCTGTTGAGATCAAGTACCACGCCGCCGATGTCGGATTTGTGCAGGATCTCCGCACTGACGACCTTGGCGACGACCGGAAAGCCGATCTTCCTGGCGATTTTCACGGCGTCCGCGGCCGTTTGCACGATCTCTTCCTTCGAAACGGGAATGCCGTACGCTCTGAGCAATTTCTTTGACGCGACCTCGTCGAGCGCGACGCCCTTGGCGTTCTTCAGCGTCCGCTCCAGCGTCGCGCGCGCGGAAGCGCTGGAACTCGATTTGATATCGGGGACGACCTTGCGCAACGACGCATATTCGATCAGCGACTTGATCGCGCCGACCGCCCGGTCCAGCCCCTGCATCACGGCGATATGCGGCAGCGACTTGCGCAGGGCCTTGGTGAATTCGGTGAAGCCGATCGACATCACGCTGATGTAGACCACCGGCTTGGAGGCCACGGCCGCCATCTCGTTGACGATGCGCAAATTCTTCTCGCGCAATTCGTGCGGCGCCTTCGGCAATTCCGCGTCGATGATGACGATGTCGGTGTCGGGATCGTCGATCATGACTTTGATCGACTGCATGTAGACGGAGGGATCGACGACGGCGGCAAATCCCGCATCCAGCGGATTGCCGACGATAGAGCCTGGCCCCAGCATCTTTGTAAGCTTGTCGCTTGCACTCGTGCTCAAAGGCGCGAAGTTCAGGCCTGCCGAGAAGAACGCGTCGATCAGAAGACCGCGCTTGCCGCCCGACAGCGAGACCGCGGCGAGACGGTTGCCTTTGGGGAGATCGGCATGGACGAAGCATTCGGTGGTCTCGATCAACTCGTCGAGACCGGCTGCGCGGATCACGCCCTCGCGGGTCGAGATCGCATCGAAGGTCTCGATCGAGCCGGCAAGCGCGCCGGTGTGCGCCATCGCGGCGGCACGTCCGCCCTCGGACGCCCCGAGCTTGAGCGCGATCACCGGTTTGCCGGCCGCGCGCGCGGCTTTGCAGGCATCGCGGAAACCCTTGGTGTTCCGCACGCCTTCGAGATAGACCACGATGACGCGGATAGAGGGATCGGCGGCGAAATAGCTCATCAGGTCGGGCGTCTCGAGGCCGGCCTCGTTTCCGGTCGTGACCATATAGCCGACGCCGACGCCGCGATCTTCCAGCGCCTGGCGGATCGCCATCACGATCGCGCCGGATTGGCCAGCGATCGCCACCGGTCCGGCCTCCATGGTGACGATGCGGTCGTCGATGTTGGTGAACAAGTTTTCGCCGGCGCTCAAATTGCCGAGACAATTCGGGCCGGTGACCGCAAGCCCGGTCTCCCGCACAACCTGTTGCAGGTCGGCGGCGAGCCTCTGGCTTTCGTCGTCCTGCAATTCGCTGAAGCCCGACGTCACGATGGTGGCCGAGCGGGCGCCGGCCGCGGCCGCGTCGCGGATGACCTGAACCGCGAAGCGGGCCGGCACCAGCACCAGCACGTGATCCGGCTTGTCCGGCAGGCTGGCGAAATCCTTGTAGCAGGGGACGCCCCAGATCGTTTCGCGTTTGGCGTTGACGGGATATAGCCCGCCTTCGAACTTGTATTTGATCAGGTTGTTCCAGATGCGCTCGGCATAGTTGCCCGGCTTGTCGGTCGCTCCGACCAGCACGATGTTGCGCGGATGCAGCATCGCGTGAATGCTCTTGACGATGTCGCTGGCATCGGGCGAGGGCGACCATTTGCCGGCCGATCGTGACGCGGCGTTTACCGGAGCTTCCATCGACGTAACCCTTCCCGTTGGTTTCTTCCGGGAACGGGCGATTGATCGAAATCGTCACGCTCCCCCTTCTTTTCATTTCTTATTATGGGGAGTCGGGGAGGGTGGCAACTCGCGCCACCGGACATTGTCCGCCACACGGCATTTTCGGGCTCACCAGGCCGGTCGCGGTCGCGAGGGCGAGGCGATCCCGGCGAGCAGGACGGCGAGAATCCCGGTCAGGAATATTCCATCGAAAGTTCCCGCGCCGCCGATCGACGCGACAGGCGCGCCAAGGCCGCCGATCTTGTCGAGGTTGAGAAGATCGGCGCCAACAAGCGTTCCCATCGAGCCGCCGATATAGGCGAGAGGGGCGGCGTATTCGCGGGAGAGGACAAAGGCCAGGATGGCCGTCGTCACGACCGGCGCGAACACCGGCACGGCGATGCCGATGCCCTGAACCGGCGTGGCCATGGAATGGATAATGAAGGCAATCGCCACGACGGCGATCGCGGCCTTGAGCCAGAGTTGATACCGGATGACGAGATAGGTCGACATCAGCGCCGGAATCACGGCGCCGCCGACGTTCACGGCTATGACCGTACCGGGCCATGACGTCACCAGAGGCACGACATAGCGCATGCCGAAGAAATCGACGATCTGTGCCGATTTGACCGCCGCTCCGGGCAGGACCGCGACCGGAATGTTGAAATAGCTGCCGATCAGCGAGCCGAACAACAGCAGCAGGGCGGCGCCCGGACCAATCCCGAGCCGCATATAGGCATAGCGCAGGATGCGAAGCTGGATCAGGATGATCAGCCCGGCGACCAGAAAGACCAGGATCGAAAACAATCCCGGCGTCAGCGGCAGATAATGAACCTGGGAGCCCATGGTGTCGGCGGCTCGGGATGGGGTTTCTTAATCCAATCGCTTATCTACGTGGGGAGGATTTCGCTGGACCGCAAGGCTCTGGTCACGGCGAGGAGCAGAGCGACGAAGCAATCAGTGGCCGTCATTCCGGGTTCGCGCTGGTGCGCGCCCCGGAATGACGAGATCGGATGTCTAGCGCGATTTTAGCCCCCGGTCTCGGCGCTGATGACGTCGCCGAACAGCTCCCATTTTCCGGCCTTGAACCGCATCATCTGAAGCTGCTCGATCGGGGCAAAGTCGGTGGCTGACGTGTTGATCTTGATGCCGGGAAGCACCGTATCCGGCGCAAAATCCTTCACGCTGGCGGCCTGCTTCATGATGTTTTCCCGGGTCAGATTGTCGCCGGCCTGCTTCAGCACGTGCGCCATGGTTTGCCCCGCGGCGTAGCCGTAAACCAGATTGGAATCGGCGACGTTCGAGCCCGGCATGTACTTGTCGATGAAGGCCAGGAACTTCTTCATGCCCTCGTCGTCCTTCCACTGCGGATCGGAGGCGTCCTTGAGATAGCCCGCCGACAGCACGCCCTCGGAAGCCTCCAGGCCGGCAGGTTTCATGACCGCGCCGATCGAGATCGAGACGTCGGTCATGACATGCATCGGCTTCCATTCCAGCTCCGCCATCTTCTTGATCGCCTGCGCGGCGAATTTCGGTGTCGAGATATTGACGAACACGTCGGCGCCGGTGCCCTTCAGCTTGACGATATGGGAATTGATCGAAGGTTCGGTGGTCTCATAGCTTTCCTCGGCGACGATGATGCTGGAGGCCTTGTCGCCGAACACGTCTTTCAACCCGACCACGTAGTCCTTGCCGAAGTCGTCATTGGCATAGAACACCGCGACCTTGGCGCCGGGCTTGGCTTTGAGGATGTATTTCGCGAAAATTCGCGCCTCGACGCGGTAGCTCGGCTGGAATCCCATGGTCCATGGAAAATCCTTCGGATCGTTCCACTTGCTGGCGCCGGTGGCGAGGAAGAGCTGCGGGACTTTCTTGGCGTTCTGATATTTCTGCACCGCGGTCTGGGTCGGCGTGCCCAGCGCGTTGAACACCAGCAACACCTCGTCGCTCTCGATCAGCTTGCGCACCTGCTCGACCGTCTTCGGCGGGCTGTAGCCGTCGTCATAGCTGATGAAATTGATCTTGCGGCCGTTCACGCCGCCCTGGTCGTTGACCAGTTTGAAATAGGCGTCCTCGGTCTTGCCGATGATGCCGTAGGCGGACGCCGGGCCGCTATAGGCCTCGACATTGCCGATCTTGATCTCGGTGTCGGACGCGCCGGTGTCGTATTTCTTCTGCGCCAGGGCTCCCTGGGTAGCGAGCACCGTGAACGCCGTTACGGCGGCGACCGAGAGCAGCTTGGAGCTGAGCAAGGATCGTTTCTTGTTATTCATGGGAAGTACCTTTCATGGCAGGGCGTTTGACGAATGGAATTCCGAAACCTGTTAACGGTTATGAGGCGGCTTTGGCGATGTCGGCCGGATCGGGCGAAGCGAAATTCTGGCGCAGGGTCGGCTTGTGGATCTTGCCGGTGGCGTTGCGCGGCAGGGCGTCCACGAACCGGATCAGGCGAGGCCATTTGAAGCGCGCCAGATTGGCGGCGCAGTGGGCGTGGATCTCGGCTTCGGTGAGGGCCTGCCCCGGCTTCACGGCGACGATGGCCATGCCGACCTCGCCCCATTGTTCGCTGGGGACGCCGATGATCGCGGCTTCCGCGATCGCGGGGAGCTGATGCAGGACGCTCTCGACCTCGGCCGGATAGACGTTTTCGCCGCCGGATATGTACATGTCCTTCCAGCGGTCGACGATGTAGTAGAAGCCTTCGTCGTCGATGCGGGTCGCGTCGCCGGTATGCAGCCAGCCGTCGGTGAAGGAAGAGGCGTTGGCGTCCGGCCGGTTCCAGTAGCCGGGCGTGATGTTCGGCCCCTTAACCCAGAGCTCGCCGAGTTCGCCGACCGCGGCGTCCGCCCCGTCCGGCTTGACGATCCGCACCTCGGTGTGCAGCACCGGCTTGCCGGAGGAACCGGCCTTGCGCCGGGCGTCGTCGCGGTCGAGCGTCAGCACCGCGGGACTGGTCTCGGTCATGCCGTAACCCTGCTGCAGCGCGACGCCGCGTTCTTCCCACGCTTTCAGGAGCGGCACCGGCATCGGCGCGCCGCCGACGCCGCCGATGATGAGACGGCTGAAGTCGGAAGTCGCGAAAGCCGGATGCTGCGCCATGAACTGATAGATCGAGGGCACGCCGAAAAACACGTTGATGCGGTTCTGGGGATCGCTGATCAATTTTAGCGCCTGTCCCGGATCGAACGCGCGCATGATGAGTACGGTGCCGCCGGCATGCAGCACCGGGTTGGTGTAGCAGTTGAGCCCGCCGGTGTGGAACAGCGGCAGCACGGTCAACAGCACCGACGACGGCGAGATATAGGCGGGACCGCCGAGATTGACGCAGTTCCAGAACGTCATGCCGTGGGTGATGATGGCGCCCTTCGGCTGGCCGGTCGTGCCCGAGGTGTACATGATCGTCGAGATGTCATCGAGCATCACGACATCAGCCTTGTCGAGCGGCTGCGAAGCCGCGATCGCGGCCTCGTAGGAACCGCCGGGCCCCAGCAGCAGCGTGAAGCGGACATTGCAGCGTTTCGCAACGGAAAGCGCGACGTCGGCGAGTTCCGCGTCATGGATCATCAGCACAGGCGCCGCGTCGCCGACGATGTACACAAGCTCGGGAACCGTGAGCCGGGTGTTCACGGGCAGGAAAACCGCTCCCAGCCGGCCGCAGGCGAATTGCACTTCCAGTGTATCGGTGGTGTTCATCGCCAGCACCGCGACCCGGTCGCCGCGCTTGATCCCGAGCTGGTCGCGGAAATGCGCGGCGAGGCGCGAAATCCTGATGTCGAACTGCGCGTAGGAGAGCGAGCGTCCGCTGGCGAGGTCGACGGCCGCCGGCTTGTGCGGCGTCCGGCGGCCGAAATGGGCGATCCAGTCATAATAGCGAACCGGCAAATTTTCCTCCGAAGGTACGGCGCTCTGGCGCCGCCTGATTCCGTATCGATCTGGTGTTGCGCCCACCATGCCCCAGGTGGGGCCGGGTTGGCCAGCGGGCGTTTCGTTCCTGTGCCGCTTCCAGCCAGTTCAGGTGTTCCATCGGAAGGCTGTCTTGCGTTGAGTGGCTGGACCATGGCCTGATCGGCCGTTGCGGCGGGCGGCGACGGCCGGTGGTGCGCCACGCCATCTCTCGCCGTCGTCCCCCGCATCTCTCACCGTCGCCCTGCATCTCTCAACGTCATCCCTGCGTTCGCAGGGACCCCCGCGTGAGCGCTGGCGCTCATCGCGACGCCGTGCCCTGTCGGTAAGGGCGCTGGCATCGGACACCTTCTGCAAACAACCACCGATGGCTGCTGTTGCAAAGGACGTCTGCCACATCAGTAAAACTGAGGAATCACGCAGTATGGGTCCCTGCGTTCGCAGGGACGACCAGAGCTGGCTAGCGAAATCCATCAACACGTCGTCCCGGCCAAGTGAGCGTAGCGAACGCCGAGCCGGGATCCATACGCCGCGGTCTCTCGTTTTGAGAGACGCTGTTCGACGGCTTTCGCGCCACACGACCGCCTGTGGTTATGGGTCCCTGCGTTCGCAGGGATGACGGCTGCGGATTCAATTTTCAAACAACGCGTGTTTGCAAACACAGCCTCGCGATCTCGGAGTTGCAGCTTCGCGATCTCGCGGCGCATTTCGCCCGAGGTTTGCTGGAAAATTCCTTGCCCTCCATTCAGAGGGCGCAGGGAATGCCGGACGCCCGGAGCGTCCGTAGCCGCGCGTGGTGTGTCGTTAGCACGCGCGTTAGTCACCACCGTCACGCCGGAATCACCCGGCATTCCCCGCGCAATGGTTTTAACGGTTTCCTTCGTGATCTCCCCGGTGACCGGGCTTGTTTGCCACCGTCACTTCGCGGATACCTCCACGAAGCTTGACGCCAGCGTCGGGGCGTCAGGACCACACGACTTCGCCGTCCGCGAGCAGGCATCGTCGTCAGCGCGCCGCCGCGTCCACCGCATCCCGCCCCTACGTCCGTGACGTTCGCGAAACGCCCCTCTGAGTGGGACGGGACGGACGCGGATATAGAAGTGATTTGGGGTGACCGCGAAGCGGATTCTTTTTCGCAGCAGGACTAGACAGGAAAAAATCGGCGGGCGAACTGATTTGCCCGGCAGGCAGAGTGGATCAACGCGAGCGACACCAGTCCAGCCGGATCAATGATGCGCCGTGACTTCCGCGTGGATGGCGGATTGCGCCTTCGGCTCCAATCCGCCCTGCGAGTTCTTGTGGTATATTTCCAAGTCGGAGGCTCCCATGAGCACTGACGCCGATATTGATGACCGCATTCCCCGGCGCACGCTCGACAAGCGCGAGGCCGTTCGACATCTCATACACACAGCCATCCGCCTTATCGCGAGCAGGGAAGACCCATTCGCTGTCCATCTACTCGTTCAATCCGCAGAAAAGCTTCTACAGGACATCGCCAAAAAGCAGAACAGACTGCTGCGCGTCTATTGGGAGGACTACATCAAGGATGAATACCACGCCGCTTTCTTCAAGCGACATCGAGCGACCTACAACTATTTCAAGCACGCCGACGAGGATTTTGCCGACGATCTACCTGTGCAGGACATCATGATGTTGAATGTCATGCAGCTTTTCATAGCCATCGCGAACTACACGGCGCTTTTTGCTGAGACGACCGATCATATGATCCTCTTTCATGTTTTCACGCTCAACCTGTCGCCTCAACTCATCCACCCCGAATTTGCGAAAAAAGCAGAATTGCTGAAATCTATTGGCCAGTCGCAAACCATGACGCCCGGCAAATTCTTCGAGATTTTTGAGGAGAACACTGCTTCGCTTCCCCGCTACCACACCGAGCGGGCCGAGGACTTGCGGGACATCATCGACTTCTATGAAATCTCGTTCGCAGGATTGCGTACCGGCAAGACAAAGAGCGAGAAGATTGTTTATCGGCTGCCTCCTTTGCCATAGGTCCGAATATTCGATTCCATCTCGGCGGGCGCTGTGTAGCGTACCCATGAACAGCGGAGTTCACTGGGTTTCCGAGCGGCCTCTACTCATCGGGCGGCCGCAGTTCACCCAACCTTCCTTTTGGTGACCGCTTTTCCCCGCGATGTCTTCGCTGCCGCCTTCTTGCGCGTCATGTGCGATTTAAGCGCGGCACCGATACGGGATTGATAGCCCGGGCCGCTCTCCTGAAACCAGCGAAGCACCGCGGCATCCAGCCGCAAGGTGATCTGCTGCTTGGGATCGGCGGATTTCGGCCGCCCCCGGCGGATGAGCCTGCCGCCGTGATAGAGATCGCCACGCTCGATCATTTCCTCAGTCAGTTCAGGCACCTCGTCATATTCGTGCGGCTGAATGACGTGGCGATCAACTTTCTTCAAGTCGCTTCCCAAAGCGCGCTTTTTCCCGGTCATTGGCTTTCCTCATCGAAATGACGTGCCGCCCGTTGCCGCGCGGCGTCCAAACCACGATCACCATTCGCCCGCGCAGCAATCCCGCGGTGATTATCCTGGGCTCGCCATAATCACGGCGTTCGTCCGGAATATTCAACGCTTGGCCGGCGAATACCTCGACGGCGTCGGTGAAATCGAGACCGCGGTCCCTTAGCGTGCTCGCCCGCTTTGCCGGATCGAACGTGATCTTCATCAAATTATTGTAGCTACAAATAAGACGGGATCAAGGTCCGGGGCCAGAAATAGGCGAGCGAAGACTGCCTTGCGCTGAGTGGTTGGGGCGTGTCTTGATCGGTCATAGCCAGCTACTCAACGCAAGTTTGGGCGAGGCGTTTCCGGCCATCGTATATAAGCGCCGCACAAAGAATCACGGGAGCGAAACGGATGGGCAGCCCATTCTACACCGCCGAACACGAGGCCTATCGCGCGGTGGTGCGTCGCTTTGTTGAAAAGGAAATCGCGCCTTACGCCAGCGAATGGGACGAGGCCGGCGGATTTCCGCGCGTTCTCTACGAGAAGGCCGCCGCAATCGGGCTGCTCGGGCTGGGCTTCCCGGAGGAGTATGGCGGTACCGAAGTCGATAATTTCATGTGGATCGTCGCCGTCCAGGAACTGGCGCGGGCCGGCGCTGGCGGCGTCAGCGCCAGCCTGAACAGTCATTCAATCGGCGCGCCGCCGATCGCGCGCGCCGGCAGCCCGGAACTCAAGGCGCGCGTGCTGCCGCAAATCCTGTCCGGCAAGAAGATCTCGGCGCTGGCGATCACCGAGCCGGGCGGCGGTTCCGACGTCGCCAGCCTGCGCACCTCGGCGCGGCGCGACGGCGATTTCTACGTGGTGAACGGCGAGAAGACCTTTATCACCTCCGGCATGCGCGCCGATTACATCACGACCGCGGTGCGGACCGGCGGTCCGGGCGCCGGCGGCGTCTCCATGCTGGTGATCGAGGGCGATACGCCGGGCTCTCCCGTACGTCCCTGAAGAAGATGGGCTGGTGGGCCTCGGACACCGCGACGCTGCATTTCGACAATTGCCGCGTTCCGGCCGGAAACCTGCTCGGAGAAGAGGGCAAGGGTTTCAAGATCATCATGCACAATTTCAACAGCGAGCGGCTGACCATGGCGGCCGGCTGCACCGAGGCGGCGCGGGTCTGTCTCGACGAGGCGACGGAATATGCCAAGCAACGGCACACTTTCGGCAAGCCTTTGGCGCAGCATCAGGTGATCCGGCACAAGCTGGTCGACATGGCGCAGCGGGTGGCGGCGACGCAGGCGATGCTGGAAATGCTGGCGTGGCGGCTCGATCAGGGCGAAAATCCGGTCGCCGAGATCTGCATGCTGAAGAACCAGTCGACGCAGACCATGGCGTTCTGCGCCTCCGAAGCGGTGCAGATTTTCGGCGGCGCGGGCTTCATGCGCGGCATCAAGGTCGAGCGCATCTACCGCGAGGTCAAGGTCAACGCGATCGGCGGCGGCGCCGAGGAGATCATGAAGGATCTGGCCTCAAGGCAGATGGGGCTTTAAAGCGGAGTGAGTTTAGGTTGATGCGATCGATCACGGCTCCCTCGCCCCGCTTGCGGGGAGAGGGTTGGGGTGAGGGGGACTCTCGTGCAGACTCGAACTCGCGGAGAGCCCCCTCACCCGGAGTACTCCGGACGATGCTTCGCATCGCTCGGTGCACTCCGACCTCTCCCCGCAAGCGGGGCGAGGCGACCGAAATCGCTTCGCGCGGCCCCGGAATGACAGAGGAAACAAAAATGCTCTATACCGCCGACCACGAAGAACCCCGCCGTATCCTGCAGAAATTCATCGCCGCCGAAATCAATCCCTATGTCGATGAATGGGAGAACGAGGGACAGTTTCCTTCCCACGAGCTGTTCAAGAAGCTCGGCAATCTCGGCTTTCTTGGCCTCAACAAGCCGGTCGAATTCGGCGGCCAGGGGCTCGATTACAGCTACGCGGTCATGATGGCCGAGGAAATCGGCGCCATCAAATGCGGCGGCATACCGATGGCGATCGGGGTGCAAACCGACATGGCCACTCCCGCGTTGGCGCGGTTCGGTTCGGACGAAGTTCGCCGCGAATTCCTGGCGCCGGCCGTCGCCGGAGACGCGGTGGCCTGCATCGGCGTGTCCGAGCCGGGCGCCGGCTCCGACGTCGCCTCGATCAAGACCAACGCGCGCTCCGACGGCGACGACTACGTCATCAACGGCGGCAAGATGTGGATCACCAACGGCGTCAAGGCCGACTGGATTTGCCTGCTCGCCAATACCGGCGATGGCCCGGTCCATCGCAACAAGTCGCTGATCTGCGTGCCGATGAAAAGCAAGGGCGTGCAGATCGCCCGCAAGCTCGACAAGATGGGCATGCGCTCGTCCGATACCGCGCAGATCTTCTTCGACAATGTCCGGGTGCCGAAGCGCAACCGCATCGGCGAGGAAGGCCAGGGGTTCACCTACCAGATGGTGCAATTCCAGGAGGAGCGGCTGTGGGCCGCGGCCGCCTGCCTCAAGGCGCACGAATCCATCATCGCCGAGACGATCGAATACACCCGCAACCGCAAGGCGTTCGGCCAGAGCATCCTCGACAACCAGGTCGTTCACTTCAAGCTCGCGGAAATGCAGACCGAGGTCGAGCTGTTGCGCGCGCTGACCTATCGCGCGGCCGAGGCGCTCGTCGCCGGCGAGGACGTCACGCGGCTGGCAAGCATGGCCAAGCTGAAAGCCGGCCGCCTGGGGCGCGAACTGACCGATGCCTGCCTGCAATATTGGGGCGGCATGGGTTTCATGAACGAGACCCCGGTCAGCCGCGCCTATCGCGACAGCCGCCTGGCCTCGATCGGCGGCGGCGCCGACGAAGTGATGCTGTCGGTGCTGTGCAAGATGATGGGCACGCTGCCCGCCATGAAGAAGTAGGGCGGCTCATATCCTTCGCGGCGCGATCAGGCGCATCAGATCGATCTCCGCCTCTGACGCGCGCCGCCCGATCACCGACAGTTCGACCGGGCGATCCGAGTCTTTCGCGCGCGCTCCCATCCCGACGCACATGACGGACCATCGCAGCGTTCCGAGTACCTCCCAATAGAGCAGGGCGGCGGGATCGACCTTCGCGCCGCCGGCCGCCTCGTAGCCGGCGACCAGGTCCTCGCGCTCGCCGAATCCGCCGACCGGCTTGTCGATCTCGCCGTAGCGCCAGGAGTTGACGCACAGCCAGGCCAGATCGCGCATGGGATCGCCGAGGTGGGCGAGTTCCCAGTCGAGGACGGCTCGCACGCCGTCGGGGCCGACGATCATGTTGCCGTTGCGGAAGTCGCCATGCACCAGCGTTGGCGCCGTCGCACCTGTGGGCGTGTGCTCGCGCAGCCAGCGAAAGCACAGCTCGAAAACCGGCCGCGGGTGATCGATGCGGCGGCAGGTCTCGATCATGCCGGCAAGCTCGCTCGCCGCGGAGCTGCGGGGCAGCGTCGGCAGCAGGGCTGCATTGACACCATGGACCCGCGCGAGAATGCCGCCGATCTGAAAGGCGAGCTTCGGGCGGATCGCCGCGAACGCGTCGCTGCGGACGATGCGGTGGCCGAGCCCTTCGCCCTCGACGTAGTCCATGAAGTAGCCGCTGCCGAGGCGGTCGGCGGCAGCGAGCACGTGAATGATATGCGGCGTCGGAACGCCGGCCGCCTCCGCAAGCCGCATCAGCTCGGCTTCGATCTGGAGCGTGATCTTGCCGGGATAGCTGGCGCCGGCCGGCTGCCTGCGCAGGACCAGCCGCCGACGCAGGCCCGGCCCTGCCGCCTCGAGAGTCCAGATCTCCTGGCTGGCGCCGCCGGGAATGCGGCGCAGGTCGGTGACATGGTCGACGCCCGGCAGCACCGCGCGCACGACTTCCTGAATTCGGGAAGCGAGAATCGCGCGCTCGTCATCCGCGCTTGCCGGCTGCAACGAGGTCACATCAAATTCCTCGAACCCTCATGCCTTTGGCGGGCCGCCCGCGAGTTCCTTGCGGCTGCCGAGCACCATGGTGTTGAGATGGCCGCCGCCGGAGATATCGATCTCCGCGCCGTTGATGAAAGCGGCGTCCTCGCCGCACAGGAAGGCGACCAGCCGCGCGATCTCCCCGGGCTTGCCGAGCCGCCGCGCCGGCGTCTGCGCTATCGCCTGCTCCGTGATCTGCGCCGGCATGCCGAGCACATTTTCCGTCGCGATCAGGCCCGGCAGCACCGCGTTGCAGGTCACGCCGAAGCGCGCGTATTCGAGCGCGATCGTGTGCGTGAGGCCGAGCAGCCCGGCCTTGGTCGCGGAATAGCCGGCCTGGTTGAACAGGCCGCCGCGCGCCGCCACCGACGAGATGTTGACGATGCGGCCGTAGCCGCGCTCCGCCATCGGCCCGATCACGGCACGCGCCAGGTTGAACGCGCCGGTCAGATTGACACCGATCTCGCGGTCCCACGCCGCCTGCTTCATTTTGGCGAACGGCGCGATATTGTTGACGATGCCGGCATTGTTGACGAGGAGATCGACGGATCCGAGCTGGGCGACGATATCAGCCACGCCGGCCGCGATCTGTTCGGGGTTGCTGACGTCGGCGCGCGCGGCACAACACTTCCGGTTCAGGGCGCGCACCGCCACGGCCGTCGCCTCGACATCAGCGTCGATATCGATGAGGCCGACATTCGCGCCATCGGACGCCAGCGCCAGCGCGATGGCCCGGCCGATGCCGCGCGCCGCGCCGGAGACGAGAGCGACCCTGCCGTCCAGGCTCATCGCGAACCCCCTTTGTTAGTGCGAGGCGATCGACAGGCCGCCGTCGACGACGAGACTGGCGCCGGTGACGAACGCGCCGCTGGAGGCGCTGAGATAGAGGACGGCGTATCCGATTTCCTGCGGCGCGCCGATCCGCCCCAGCGGCGTGCTGCCAAGGATTTTCTCGCGCGCTGGGCCGTCGAACGCCTTGGCGAGCTTGGTTTCGATGACGCCCGGCAGGATCGTGTTCACGCGGATGCCGAACTCGCCATATTCGAGCGCGAACGAGCGGCTCATGCCGATCATCGCGGTCTTCAGCGTCGAATAGAGCGCGAGCATCTTGTCCGGATGGAGCGCCGCGACCGAGGCAATATTGACGATCGAGCCGCCGCCGCGAGGCTTCATCAGCTTGGTGGCCTCGACCGAAAGGTACCAGTTGCCGCGCAGGTTGACCTCGACCGCCTTGGTGAACAGCGCAGGGTCGGTATCCTCGATCGAGCGCCACGGGCTCAACACCGCGTTGTTGACGAGGATATCCAGCCCGCCATGCTTCTCGCCGAGATGGGCGGCCATCGCGGCGATGTCTTCCATCCGGCCGATGTGGCAAACGCGCGGCTCAGCGCTCAATCCTTCGTCGCGGAACTGCTGCGCGACGCGCGCGCAGTCCTCGGCCTTCCGGCTGCTGATAATGACATGGGCGCCGGCCTGCGCGAGCGTGCGCGCGATCCCCTCGCCGATCCCCATCGTCGACCCCGTGACGAGGGCGACCTTGCCGGACAGATCGAACGGGTTCGGGCGTGCGGCTGCGGTCGTTGCCATTGTCATCCAGCTTTCTGCTTGGGGCCAGGCAGCCCGATCTGGTGAAACAGCGCCGGGTCGACCTTGTCGCGGACGGCGCGCTTCTTGTAGGAAAACTGCCGGCAGGCCTCGCCAGGCTTCATCTGCGCGTGGCCGTCGATCACGAAGAACAGCGGATGGGTTTCCGACGAGCCGCCGCTCAGCTGGGCGCGGTTCGACGCCGCGCAGTGCGTGCAATAGGTGGGCGCGCAGGCGCGGTTGAAGTTGATGTTGTGCGGGTCGGGCATGATCGGCGCCAGCGGCTCGCCATAGTGGAACATGTCGCGCCACATCTCGCCCCGGAACAGGCGCCCGCCGCTGCCGCAGGGATCGAGACGGAATACGAAGCGATCGTCCTCTTCCTCGATTGTGAAGTCGGCGCAATGGTAATTCCAGGTGCGCGCGATCTCGCGCACGAGTTCATCGTCGCTCATGGCTGCGTAGCGCGGAAAGCCCGCGTTGAACGCCGGCTCGTAGGTTTGCGACAGGACTTCGTCGAGATAGTCGGCGCCGCCCATTTCGATCGCGACCGCGTAGAAGTACTCAAGGCAGACCACGCCGAAATCGTGCCACGGCTTCCAGTCCTTGCGCTGGCCGGCCAGCAGGCTTTCGACGTCGGTGTCGCCGTTGGCAAGTTTGGTCCGCGCCTGCGCGAGGCGCGTTTGCACGATCGTCGCGCGCTCGGTCTCGTCGAACAACGCTTCGTTGCGGCTGGCGTTTTTGGCGAAGCTGAGCCGGCAGGCGCCTTGCGGGCCTTTCTGCGTCGTCCAGGCGTCGAAGCCCACGGCCTCGTTGAGCGCGCCCTGGCAGGCCTTGCAGATCTGGCAGAACGAGCTGACGCCGTCGCTCCAGCCGCCGTACCAGTCCGGATGCTTTTCGGGTAACCCCTGGCGCTCGAGCCGCCCGCCGCTGCCGCAGGGCGCCAGCTCGAGCCCGACGCTCTCGTTGCTTTCCTGCAGCGGGGCAAGCTTCGCGCCGCCCTGTTCGCGGAAGATCGCAACGAGATCGGCGATCGCGCCGCGCTCGTCGCCCCGCCGGTATTGCTCGACCCAGGTCCGCATCAATTGCGCGCCGATGCGGGCCAGGGCCTCGCGGGCGCGCGCCTCGCCGAAGTCACGACGCAGCTTGCCGGCCTTGCGGGCGAGCGTATGGCCGGAGAGGGCATCGAGGCCGGCGGAACCCTCGCCCATCGCGTCGAGCAGCTTTCCGACGCGTTCGAGATCGCCCCGGCGCAAGGCGTCGATGGCGTGGGCCTCGAACGGCTTGGCGATGTCAGCCAGTTCCGCCTCGGTATATTGCGTGGTCATGCGGGGTTCCTGCGAGCAGAAGGCATTGCCGGTCAGGCGGGCGTGCCGTAGCGTTTCAGCAATCCTCGCCCCAGTTGCGAAAGATGGACCTGATCCGGCCCATCGCCGATCCGCATGAAACGCGCATACGTATACGCCTCGGCCAGGAAGGTGTCCTGGGAAACTCCGGCGGCGCCGTGGATCTGGATGGCACGGTCGATCACGCGAATGGCCATGTTCGGCACGACGACTTTCGCCCCCGCGATCATGTCGCGCGCCGCCTTGTTGCCTTCGCGGTCCATCTTTGCCGCGGCCCGCAGCGTCAGCAGGCGCGCCTGCTCGATCTCGCACCAGGAATTGGCGATATCCTCCCTCACCGAACCCTGCTCGCCGAGCGGTTTGCCGAACGCGACGCGCGATTGCGCGCGGGCGCACATCAGCTCGAGCGCGCGCTGGGCACAGCCGATCAGCCGCATGCAATGATGGATACGGCCGGGACCCAGGCGACCCTGCGCGATCTCGAATCCGCGGCCCTCGCCGAGAAGAATGTTGGAAGCGGGAACCCGGACGTTGTCGTAGATGATCTCGGGATGGCCGACCGGCGCGTCGTCGTAGCCGAACACGCGCATGTCGCGCACGATGCGGATACCCGGCGTCTCCTTGGGCACCAGCACCATCGATTGCTGCAAATGCTTGTTCGGATTGTCAGGGGCGGTCTTGCCCATCACAATCAGGATCTTGCAATCCTCGCTCATCGCGCCTGACGTGAACCATTTGCGGCCGTTGATGACGTATTCGTCGCCGTCGCGGCGGATGCTGCACTGGATGTTGGTGGCGTCGCTCGATGCGACCTCCGGCTCGGTCATGGAGAAGCTGGAGCGGATCTCGCCTGCGAGCAGCGGTTCGAGCCAGCGCCGTTTCTGCTCCGGCGTGCCGTAGAGCGACAGCACTTCCATATTTCCGGTGTCGGGCGCGGAACAGTTGAAGATCTCCGGCGCCCACGACACCCGTCCCATGATCTCGGCCAGCGGCGCGTATTCGAGATTGCTGATGCCGGCGCCATGATCGCCGGGCAGGAACAGGTTCCAGAGCCCTTCCGCGCGGGCAAGACGCTTCAGTTGTTCGAGAACCGGCGGCCTGTGGTGGCGGTGTTCGCTCTCGGTTTGCTCCCGATAGAGGTTTTCGACCGGATAGACGTGCCTGGCCATGAAAGCCGAAAGTCGCGCCTGCAGCTCGATCGCCTTAGGACTGTGCTCGAAATCCATCGTCCCGGCCTTTCATCTCTGGAGTGAGCAAAACGATACACCCAAGAGTGCTTCGGCGAGCGCCCCGAGGTCAAGCTGGCCCGTTTCGACTGCACGCACAGCGTCGGTGCACTGTCTTGCGTTGAGTGGCTGATAGCGCCCTCAAGCTGCCAGCAGAGGGGGCAAACCTCCGAGTGGCAAGGTCCGAAAAATATCCGGCGTTTCCTGTAATGGTTGCTGTGATATGCAAGACAGCGGACACGCCGCCACTATGAAATGAGGGAACGCCGATGATCACACTCTATCACTGCCACGGGGCGCGCTCGTTCCGGCCGCTGTGGATGCTGGAAGAGATGGGGCTGCCCTACGATCTCAAGATGCTGCCGTTTCCGCCGCGGGTGTTCGCCAAGGAGTATCTCGGCATCAATCCGCTCGGCACTATTCCCTTTATGATCGATGGCGAAACCAGGATGACGGAGTCCTCCGGCATCTGCCATTATCTCGGTACCCGGCATGGACCGACGCCGCTGGTTGTCGGCGTCGACGAGCCGGCCTATGGCGCCTTCCTGAACTGGATGTATTTCAGCGATGCCACGCTGACCTTTCCGCAAACGCTGGTGCTCCGCTATAGCGTGCTCGAGCCTGAGGAAAGGCGCATTCCGCAGGTGGCGACCGACTATGCCAAATGGTTCCTGGGCCGGCTACGGGTCGTCGAAACCGCCACGGCGAACGTGGAGACGCTCGCCGCCGGCCGCTTCACCGCAGCCGATATTGTGATCGGCTACGCGTTGCGGCTGGCCGAAACCATCGGGCTTGCCAAGGATTTCGGGCCCAACGTCGCCGCCTACTGGCAGCGATTGCAGCAACGCGACGGCTACAAAAGGGCCGCTGCCGCCGAAATTCTCGCCGGCGAGCAGCAAAAGGTCGCGCGGCGCATCTGAAACGCCGGCCACGCCGGAACAATCCGCTGAAACCCGAATGTTCCCCGGCATTTATCCGTCAGTGACATCGGGCGCGATTTCTGTATTCTGGCGGCGCTCCGTCAGAGAGCCCGCAAGCGATGCGGCAAGAAGCAGGGATCGCCCCGGGAGGGACGGACAATGAACAATACGCCACGCCGGGAATCCGGCCACCTGATGCTGATTACGCCGGAGCGCGTTTTTTATGCTGGCCTGCTCGGCCGGCCGCGCGAACGCTGCCCGGGTGCGTATCATATCTATGTATCGATCGAGGGGGGGCTCTGGCTCACGACC
This sequence comes from uncultured Alphaproteobacteria bacterium, assembly GCA_963823115.1. Classification (GTDB taxonomy): domain Bacteria; phylum Pseudomonadota; class Alphaproteobacteria; order Rhizobiales; family Xanthobacteraceae; genus Bradyrhizobium. The sequence goes on from CAWGKJ010000040.1 coordinate 73,597, forward strand.
GGAACCGGTCGTGAAAGCTACAGCGAGCTGGCCGTCGTACCGGCGAACGTGCGGCACACCATCGCAAGCGACTATCGTTCGGCGATCTGTCTCCTGATCGAACCGGAAAGCATCCGCGCAGGCGCATTCGAAGAACTGGCCGAGCGGCTCTCGGGAGCTGAGGGACAGCTTTTTGTGCAACGTGTCCGCGCCGCCTACGCCGAGTTGCGGCGGCAGCAACGCAGCGACGACATCACCAGCGCGCAGTTCGATGTCATGTGCTTTGGCGAGGCGTTGCCGTCGCGCTCGCTTGATCCGCGCGTGGTAAGGTCGATTGCGCAAATCGGCCGGTTCTGCGGCGATCCGGTGACGGCGGCGAGCTGCGCGGCGGAGGCCGGACTATCCGCGTCGCGTTTCCTGCATCTGTTCAAGCAGGAAACCGGAATCTCGTTCCGTGCCTTCCGTGCCTGGAAGCGCGCGCGCCACCTGCTGCACTTTGCCAATCAGGACCTCAATCTGGCGCACCTGGCGCAGGACATCGGCTATCCCGAACTCGACCCATTTCAGCCACTCGATCCGCAGGTTCTACGGGCTGATGCCGCGCGCGATTTTCTCGGGCTCCCGTGACCTCGCGATCTACCGCAGTGGTCCAGCCGAAGCGGCGATAGCGCGTTGACGCAAGAAGCCGGATGACGCCCAACGCATGATCGTGGGAGGATCGCTTCGCGGTCCAACATGATAGATCGAGAGTCAATCCATGAGCGACAAGGTTGTCATTACCTGCGCGCTGAACGGCGTGCTGACCGATCCGAAGCAGCATCACGTCCCGGTCACCCCGGAGGAGATGGCGCGCGAGGCGAAGGCCGCCTTCGATGCCGGCGCCACCGTGATGCATGTCCATCTGCGCCAGCAGGGCCCGAACAAGGGACATCTGCCGTCCTGGGAGGTCGCCGTGTCCCGCGAGATCCAGCAGGCGATCCGCGCGGCCTGCCCGGGCGTGATCATCAACCACACCACGGGAACTTCAGGGCCCAACTACAAGGGCGCGCTCGATTGCCTGCGCGAGACCAAGCCCGAAATGGCCGCCTGCAATGCCGGCTCGCTGAATTATCTCAAGGTGAAGGCCGACAATACCTGGGCCTGGCCGCCGATGATGTTCGATAACTCGGTCGAGAAAGTGCAGGACTTTCTCGACGCGATGAAGGCCGCGGACACGATTCCCGAATTCGAGTGTTTCGACGTCGGGATCGTGCGCTGCGTCGGGATGTACCGGCAGACCGGCATGTATTCCGGGCCGCTGGAATATAATTTCGTCATGGGCGTAGCCTCCGGCATGCCGGCCGATCCTGAATTGCTGCCGATCCTGTTGAAGCTGAAAAGGCCGGAAGCCAACTGGCAGGTCACTGCGATCGGACGGGAGGAAATCTGGCCGCTGCATCAGCGCTGCGCCGATCTCGGCGGCCATCTGCGCACCGGGCTTGAAGATACCTTCTATCTGGCCGACGGCACCAAGGTGACATCGAACGGGCAGTTGATCGAAAGCATCGCAGCGTGCGCGCGCCGCGCCGGCCGCGAGATCGCCAGCCCCGCGGAGGCGAGGAAGATCTTTGGCATCAAGCGCTAGTGCCCACGATCGGCTCACCGTCATTGCGAGCGAAGCGAAGCAATCCAGGGCTTGAATACGAAGGTTCTGGTGCTTCGTCGCTTAGCTCCCTTGCGCAAACGCTTCGCGTTTGTCGCAGGCAATAACGGAACGAGGGAGTAAATCGGCATGACCAATCTCGCGGCAACCGGTGGCGTTCCGGGCCCCGGCCGGATCGGGCGGGTGGCGATCGGCGATCTCTTGAAACGCGCGGCGGCGCGCTTTCCCGATCGCATGGCGCTGACCGACGGCGAGCGGCGCGTGACCTTCACCGAGATCGAGCGCGACGCCAATCGCTTTGCCAATTATCTGGTGGCGCGGGGCCTCAAGCCCGGCGAGAAGATTTCCACGATCTGCAACAATTCGGTTGAATTCGTCAAAGCGCTGTTCGGCATTCACCGCGCCGGCCTGGTCTGGGTGCCCATCAACACCATGCTCGGCCCGGCGGACATGGACTACATCCTCGCTCATGCGGAAGTTCGCTTCGCGCTGATCGACGACAATCTCTATGCGCAGGCAGATCGGCGCGCGGCGCTGCAAAAGCGCGGCATCGATCTGATCGCGGTCGATCTTACCGGCACGGCCGCTGCGGCGGGCCTGGAAAACTTCAACGATCTGGTGAAAGGCCGATCCGAGATCGAGCCCGAGATCGATATCGACGACCGCGATCTGGCGATGATCATCTACACCTCAGGCACCACGTCGCGCCCGAAAGGCGCGATGCATTGTCATCTCGCGGTGGTGATGGCGGTGATGAGCAACGCCATCGAGATGCATCTCGACCGCAACGACGGCATCACCGGGCAGTTTCCGCTGTTCCATTGCGCCGGTCATGTGCTGTTGTTGAGCTATCTGTCGGTCGGCGGACGCATGGCGCTGATGCGCGGCTTCGATCCGGTGGTCTGCATGGAAGCCATCGTGCGCGACAAGCTGACGGTCTTCGTCGGCCTGTCGCTGATGTATCAGGCCATCCTCGATCACCCGCGCCGCAAGGAATACGATCTCTCCGGCCTGCGGACCTGCATCTACACCATGGCGCCGATGGGCCGGCCGCTGCTGGAGCGCGCCATCGCCGATATGTGCCCGAATTTCGTTCTCTCCAGCGGCCAGACCGAAATGTATCCGGCCACCACGATGTCGCAGCCGGACCGGCAGCTCAAACGCTTCGGCAATTACTGGGGCGAATCCCTGATCGTGAACGAGACCGCGATCATGGATGATAACGGCAATCTGCTGCCGCGCGGGCAGGCCGGCGAGCTGGTGCATCGCGGCCCGAATGTCATGATGGGCTATTACAAGGATCCGAAGGCGACCGAAGAGGCGCGCAAATTCGGCTGGCATCACACCGGCGATCTGGCGCTGATCGACGAGCACGGCGAGGTGCTGTTCCTCGATCGCAAGAAGGACATGATCAAGTCCGGCGGCGAGAACGTCGCTTCCGTCAAGATCGAGGAGACGCTGCTCGCCCATCCCGCCGTGCAGAACGCCGCCGTGGTCGGCCTGCCGCATCCGCAATGGGGCGAGGCGGTGTCGGCCTTCGTCAAATTGAAGCCGGGCGCGCAGGCGGACGAAGCCGGGATCGCCGAACATTGCCGCAAGCACCTCGGCGGTTTCCAGATGCCGAAATTCGTCAAGATCGTGGATGAAATGCCGATGACGGCGACCGGCAAGCTGCGCAAGGTCGAACTGCGCCAGGCCTATAGCGACCACTTCGCGAAGAAGAGCGCGTAGTGGTGGCGAACAACATCCTCCAAGTCATTTCCGGGTCTGCGTCCTTCGGACCATCCCGGAATGACGGCAGATGTTTCGAAAAGGAATTATGCTCATGGCCATAATTAAATCGACGATCGCCCCTTCCAGCGCCGCCTACAAGGCCAACCGCGAAGGCATGCTGGCGCTGATTGCGCGGATGCGCAGCCTCGAAGAACGCGCCCGCGCCGCATCGGCCGCCGCCAAGGACCGGTTTCACAAGCGCGGACAGTTGCTGCCGCGCGAGCGGGTGGCGCTGGTGCTCGATCCCGGCGCGCCCTTCATCGAACTCTCCACGCTCGCGGGTTACAGGTTCGACGTTCCCGATCCCGACAAGAGCGTTCCCGGCGGCGGGTTGATCGCCGGCATCGGCTTCGTCGCCGGCGTGCGCTGCATGGTCAGCGCCAACGATTCCGGCATCGACGCCGGCGCGCTGCAGCCTTTCGGTCTCGACAAGACGCTGCGGGTGCAGGAACTGGCGCTCGAGAACAAGCTGCCTTACGTGCAGCTGGTCGAAAGCGCCGGCGCCAATCTGCTGCGCTACCGGGTCGAGGATTTTGTCAGGGGCGGCAACATCTTTCGCAATCTGGCGCGGCTGTCGGCGGCAGGTCTGCCGGTGGTCACGGTGACGCATGGGTCGTCGACGGCGGGCGGCGCCTACCAGACCGGGCTGTCCGATTACATCGTGATGGTGCGCGGCCGCACCCGCGCGTTTCTCGCCGGGCCGCCGCTCTTGAAGGCCGCGACCGGAGAAATCGCCACCGAAGAGGAACTCGGCGGCGCCGAGATGCATACCAGCATTTCCGGCTTGGGCGATTATCTCGCCGAGGACGACCGCGATGCGCTGCGGATCGCGCGCGACATCATGGCCAATCTGCGAATGGGACCGGCCGGGCAGGGCTGAGACGTCGCATCGTCCGCCGCGTCACGATCCCGGAGGAATTGCTGGGCATCATGCCGATGGACCACAAGCGGCCGGTCGACATGCGCCAGGCGATCGCGCGGTTCATCGACGATTTCGATTTCACCGAATTCGGCACCAATTACGGTCCTGCCACCGTCTGCGGGCACGCCCGCATCGAAGGCCAGGCGATCGGGATCATCACCAACAACGGCCCGCTCGATCCCGATGGCGCCAACAAGGCGACGCATTTCATCCAGGCCTGCTGCCAGTCGCGCACGCCGCTGCTCTATCTCAACAACACCACCGGCTACATGGTCGGCCGAGCCTACGAAGAAGCCGGCATGATCAAGCACGGCTCGAAGATGATCCAGGCGGTGACCTCAGCCACCGTGCCGCAGATCACGATCTATTGCGGCGCGTCGTTCGGCGCCGGCAATTACGGCATGTGCGGCCGCGGATTCCATCCGCGCTTCTGTTTTTCGTGGCCCAATGCCAAGACCGCGGTGATGGGCGGCGAGCAGGCCGCCGAAACCATGGCGATCGTGACCGAGGCCGCCGCCGATCCGGCGCGGCAAGCCGATCGAGAAGGAAAAGCTCGATGCGATGAAGGCGCAGATCATCGGCGTGTTCGACGGCCAGATGGACGTGTTTTCGACCAGCGCGCGCGTGCTCGACGACGGCGTGATCGATCCGCGCGATACCCGCAGCGTTCTGGCCGAGGTGCTGGCGATCTGCCGCGAGGCCGAGGCGCGCACGCCGCAGCGCATGCAATTTTCGGTCGCGCGGCCATGAACGGCGGTCAGATGAAGGCTACGCCGTTCCGCAAGATCCTGATCGCCAATCGCGGCGAGATCGCGCTGCGGATCATGCGCACCGCGCGCCGTCTCGGCTATGGCGTGGTCGCGGTCTATTCGGACGCCGACCGCGATGCGCTGCATGTGCGCGAGGCGGACGAGGCCGTCCGCATCGGCGAGGCGTTGCCGGCGCAATCCTATCTGCGGATCGAGGCGATCATGGCGGCGGCGAAATCGAGCGGCGCCGACGCGGTTCATCCCGGCTATGGCTTTCTCGCCGAGAACGAGGATTTCGCTCAGGCCTGCCGCGATGCGGGCCTGGTGTTCATCGGGCCGTCGCCGGAAGCCATCAAGGCGATGGGCAACAAGGCCGGCGCCAAGGAGATCATGCTGGCCGCCGGCGTGCCCTGCGTTCCCGGTTATCAGGGCGCGGATCAGAGCGACGCCGCGATGCTCGCCGAGGCCGGCAAGATCGGCTTTCCCGTGATGATCAAGGCCGTCGCCGGCGGCGGCGGGCGCGGCATGCGGCTGGTCTCGGACGCATCCGCGTTTCCCGATGCCCTGCGCAGCGCGCGATCCGAGGCGCAAAGGCGCGTTCGGCGACGCCACCGTGATCCTGGAGCGCGCGATCGTCGATCCCCGCCACATCGAAATCCAGGTGTTCGGCGACGCCTTCGGCAATGCCATCCATCTCGGCGAGCGCGATTGCTCGGTGCAGCGGCGGCATCAGAAGCTGATCGAGGAAGCGCCGTCGCCGGCAGGTTTCGCCGGAATTGCGGGCGCGGATGGGCGGCGTCGCGGTTGCCGCGATCAAATCGATCGGCTATGAGGGCGCCGGCACGCTCGAATTCCTGCTCGATAGCGGCGGCGAATTCTATTTCATGGAAATGAATACGCGCCTGCAGGTCGAGCATCCCGTCACCGAGGCGATCACCGGGCTCGATCTCGTCGAATTGCAATTGCGCATCGCCGGCGGCGAGCCGCTCGGGCTTCGGCAGGAGGACATCAAATTTTCCGGGCATGCGATCGAGGTGCGGCTGTGCTCGGAGGATGCCGGTCACGATTTCATGCCGCAATCGGGCCGGATGGCGCTGTGGCAGATGCCGGAAGGACTCCGCGTCGAGCACGCGCTGCAATCCGGCTCGGAAATTCCGCCGTTTTACGATTCGATGATCGCGAAGATCATCAGCCATGGCGGCACCCGCGACGAGGCGCGGCGCAGGCTCATTCACGGCCTGGAGCAAACCGCCGCCTTCGGCGTGACGACCAATCAGGCGTTTCTCGCCGCCTGCCTGGCGCATCCCGCATTCGCGTCAGGCGAAGCAACGACGGCATTCATCGGAACACACCGCGACGATCTGCTGGCGCCGCGCAATGACGCGGCTTCGGATGCGGCCCTCGCGGCGCTGCTGCTGTATGTGACCGATCCCTTTGCGCGCGCCGTGGCGGAAGGGGCGATCGCTGGCGGCGACGTTTCCGCTTCCCGTTCGTATCGGGCTCGATCATGGCATCCATGATCTCGAAATCGTACGCGAGCGCGATGGCGGCTATGTCGTCAACCGCGATGGCCGCGAGCACCGGTTCGAAATCGATGCACTCGGCTGCGATGCCATCCGTTTCCGCAGTAACGGTCTTGCGGAGAAGGCCGCCTTCTTTCGCGATGGCGACCGGCTTTACATCCTGCATCGGGGCGTCACGCTCGCGGTCAGCGATCTCTCGCGGGCCGCACCGGCCGCGGCGGCGGTAGCCGGCGGCGACGGCAAGGTTCGCGCCGCGATGAACGGCCGCGTTGTCGCGGTACTGGTCAAGGTGGGCGAGCGCGTCGCGGCCGGCCAGCCGGTGATGACGCTGGAAGCCATGAAGATGGAGCATGTGCATACGGCGTCGATCGCGGGCACGATTTCCGCCATCGATGTCGCGGAAGGCGAGCAGGTCACGACCGGAAGGATTGTCGTCGAGATCGAGGCGGTGGCTTGAAAATATCCGCGTCGTCCCGGCCAAGCGAGCGGAGCGAGTGCTGAGCCGGGATCCACACCGCGCGGTCTATCGGTCCTGTAAAACTGCTTGACGACTTCTCGTAACCACAACGGCCGGTGGCTATGGGTCCCGGCTCAAGGCCGGGATGACGGTGGCATTTGCACCTCCCGCCCCGTGCCATCATTCAGGAAGCACGCCACCTGATGCTGCCCGCCGATGTCAGCCAGCTCAGGCCTTTCGTTCTTGCAACGCTCCATCGCATAGCGGCAGCGGGTGTGGAAGGCGCAGCCGGACGGCGGATTGATCGGGCTCGGCACGTCGCCGTCGATCAGCGGCGTGAGGCGCCTTGCTTTGGGGTCGGCGACGGGAACGGAGGCCAATAGCGCCTGCGTATAGGGATGGCGGGGGTTGGCGAACAGCTCGGACTTCTCCGCGATCTCGACGATGCGCCCGAGATACATCACGGCGACGCGGTGGCTGATATGGGCGACGACGGCGAGATCGTGCGCGATGAACAGGTATGAAAAGTCGTGTTTGCGCTGCAGGTCGATCAACAGATTGATCACCTGGGCCTGGATCGATACGTCGAGCGCCGATACCGGCTCGTCGCACACGATCAGGCTCGGTCCGAGCGACAGCGCGCGCGCGATGCAGATGCGCTGGCGCTGGCCGCCGGAGAACTGGTGCGGATAGTTGTGCATCTGGTCCGGCCTGAGCCCGACCTGCTCGAACAGTTCGGCGACCCGCTCGCGCTTCTTGTTGCCGGCGGCCAAACCGTGGACGGTGAGCGGCTCGCCCACGATATCGCCGGCCGTCATCCGCGGATTGAGGGAGGCGAACGGGTCCTGGAAGATGATCTGCATCGAACGCCGGTGCGGACGCAGTTCCGCCTTGCCGAGATGGGTGATGTCGCGGCCATTGAGCCGAATGCTGCCGCTGGTCGGCTCGACAAGCCGCAGGATGCTGCGCGCCACCGTCGATTTGCCGCAGCCGGACTCGCCGACCAGCCCGAGCGTTTCTCCCACGCCAACCGTGAAGCTTACGCCGTCCACGGCATGCACTTTGCCGACAGCGCGGCGCAGGATGCCGCTTCGCACCGGATAGTGTTTGACCAGGTCCGATACCTCGAGCAGCGGCCGCGCATCGGTCATGGCGCCACCGCCGATTTCCGCCGCGCGCCAGCACGCTGCGAGATGGTTGTCGCCCCAGTCCTGCAAGCGGCGGATATTCGGCGCGGCAACGTTCGATCGCCAGCCCACACCGCGGTGCGAAGGCGCAGCCCGCCGGCAGGTTCGTCAATGACGGCACCATGCCGGGAATTTCGACCAGTCGTGCATCGGTCTTTCGAACCGAGCGAAAGAATGGCCGGCATCGAGGCCATCAAGCCGCGGGTATAGGGGTGCCTTGGGTTGGCGAACAAGGTTTCGACGTCGGCCTCTTCGACCTTCTTGCCGGCATACATCACGATGACGCGCTGCGCGGTTTGCGCGACCACGCCGAGGTCGTGGGTGATCAGGATCAGTCCCATGCCGAGCTCTTTTTGCAGGTCGAGCATCAGCGCCAGTATCTGGGCCTGGATCGTGACATCCAGCGCCGTCGTCGGCTCGTCGGCGATCAACAGCGCCGGCCGGCAGGCCAGCGCCATCGCAATCATCGCGCGCTGGCGCATTCCGCCCGAGAGCTGGTGCGGATATTCAATCGCCCGCCGTTCGGGCTCGGGTATCCGGACCAGGCGCAGCATTTTGACGGCCTGCTCCCATGCCTGCTTCCGGGTCATCGTCTCGATGCAGGCGCACCGCCTCGGTGATCTGGTCGCCGATCCGCATCACCGGGTTGAGCGAGGTCATCGGCTCCTGGAAGATCATCGAAATGCGATTGCCCCGAACTTCCCGCATCCTGTTTTCGTCGAGACCAAGCAGGTCGGTGCCGTCGAGCATGATGGAGCCGCCGACGATCCTGCCGGGCGGATCGGGAACGAGGCGCATGATCGAGAGCGCGGTCACGCTCTTGCCGCAACCGGACTCGCCGACGATCGCCAGCGTCTCGCCGCGACGGACGGTGAATGAAACGTCGTCGACAGCCTTGAACAGCCCGGAATTCGTGAAAAAGACCGTCTGCAGGCCCTTCACTTCGAGAACCGTCGCTTCCGCCTGTGCTTCGCTCATCAGCCGCGCTGCCTCGGATCGAGGATGTCGCGCAGCGCGTCGCCGAACAAATTGGTTCCGAACACCGCCAGGCTGATCGCGATGCCAGGGAAAATGACCAGCCAGGGCGCGGTGCGAACGTATTCCGCCGCCGATTCCGACAGCATGCGTCCCCATGACGGATAGGGCTCGGGAATACCGAGGCCGAGAAACGACAGCGAGGCTTCGGTGAGAATGGTGGAGCCGAGCTGGGCGGTCGCCAGCACGATCAGCGGCGCGAGCGTGTTGGGCAGAACATGGCGAAGGGCAATTCGCATTTCGCTCATGCCGATCGATTTGGCGGCCTCGACAAACGGCAACTCGCGCAACGCCAGGGTATTGGCGCGGATTACGCGGGCGACGGTGGGGATCAAGCGGGATCGCGATCGCGATGATCACGTTCGGCAGCGATGGCCCCAGGGCCGCCGTCATGATCAGCGCGAGGACCAGCAGCGGCAGGGCCTGCAAAATGTCGGTAACCCGCTGGAAAACCAGATCGACCCAGCCGGACAGATAACCCGATGTAAGACCCACGATCACGCCGATCGATGAGCCGATCACGGTCGAGCCGATGCCGACGGCCAGCGAGATGCGCGCGCCGTGGATGATCCGGCTCCAGACATCGCGGCCGAACGAATCGGTCCCCATCCAGTGCAGGCCATTGGGGGCCGCCAGCGCATGCGCGGAATCGATCGCCAGCGGACTGAAGCGGCAAATGGCATCCGCGAAACATCGCGGCCAGCACGAACGATCGCCATGATGACGAGGCCGGCCGTGCCAAGCATGTGGCGTTGTGCAAGGAACGCGAGCTTGCGCCAGCCCTGCGTGGAATGGGCGCCGGCGCGTCTTAATTCAGAATCGTAGTTGATCGCGTCCAAATGGCCTCCTAATCCGTGTAGCGGATTCGTGGATCGAGCGCCGCGTAGAGCATGTCGACCGTGAAATTTGCGAGCACCACGACCACCGCGATGAACATCACGAGATTCTGGACGATCGGATAGTCGCGCCACCGGATCGCCTCGACCAGGAAGCGGGCAACGCCGGGGATATTGAAAACGGTCTCGGTGACGATCAAGCCGCCGATCAGGAATGCCGCCTCGATGCCGATCACGGTGATGACCGGCAGAATGGCGTTCTTCAGCGCGTGGTGAAAGTTGACGGCCGCCTCGGAGGCGCCCTTGGCGCGGGCGGTGCGGATGTAATCCTGCCGCAAGATCTCGAGCATCGAGGATCGCGTGATCCGCATCGTGAGCGCGGCGCTGCGAAAGCCGACGGCAAGCGCCGGAATGCAATAGATCGCGATCGCCTCGGTCCACGTCTTCGGATTGGGATTGAAAATCGGCATGGTTCCGAACAGGGAGACGGATGCCATCAGGATCAACAGGCCGAGCCAGAAGGAAGGCAGCGACAGGCCGCTCAGGCTGACGACGCGCAGGAAATAGTCGAGCCGGGTGCCCTGCTTGACCGCGCTGATGACGCCCAGGGGAATGCCCATCGACGCCGAGAACAACAGCGCAAGCCCGGCCAGCCGCGCCGTGATCGGAATCCGCGGCAGGATCTCTTCAAGCGCGGGCTTTTCGGAAACATAGGAATAGCCGAGATCGCCGCGCAGCAGCCCGCCGATCCAGTGCAGATATTGCACGACGATCGACTGATCGAGGCCGAGTTCGCGCTCCAGATTGGCCTTGTCGGCCGGGTCGACATATCCCGCGGCGGCAAACAGGATGTCGACGATATTGCCGGGCACGATGCGAAGCAGCACGAAGATGATGACCGAGATCCCGAACAGGGTCACGAGCATCAATACGAGGCGTCGCACGATATAAGCAAACACCTGGCTACTCCCGTTGGTGTGCATTTCGCAAAAGTGGATACCGGTGTTGCGGCCGGAATGCGACGCAGGTGATTGGGCCGGCTGGCGAGATTTACGTTCGCGCGTGAGCGGCAGACGTTACTTATCCAGCCATACGTCCTCGTAGCGATAACCGTTGTAGGAGCTGTTCACCATCACGGTGATGCCCTTCACATAGGGCTGCCAGCACGTGCCGTTGTGGCTGTGGAAGATGATCGGCCGGGCGACGTCTTCCTGAAGTTGCTTGTCGATTTCCCAGACCAGCTTCTTGCGCTTGGCGACGTCGGTCTCCCGGGATTGCTCGTCGAACAGCTTCTCGATATCCGCGTTGCAGTAATTGGTGTAGTTGCGCTCCGACTTGCAGGAGTAATTCTCGTAGAATGCCTGGTCCGGATCGTCGACCGCGTTGCCGGTGAGGTTGAGGCCGAGCGCATAATCCTTGCGCGCGACTTTCGGGAACCAGTTGGCGGTTTCGACGACGTCAAGCTCGGCGTCGATATAGATGCTCTTGAGCTGGTCGATCAGGATGACGCAGGGTCGCGGTAGTCCGAAATATTGCGGGTCGAGACCTTGACCGCGAGGTGCTTGTCCGGTCCATAGCCGGCCTTTTGCATGAGCTTGCGCGCGTCCTCACGGTTGGCGTGCACGTCAGGGCCGTAGCCCGGTATCGTCTCCAGCATCTCTTTCGGCATGCCCCATACGCCGCCCGGCGCGGGCAGCATCGTCCCGCCGATATCGGCCTGACCTTCGAACATGATCGAGATGAACGCCTTGCGATCGAGCGCCATCGCCATCGCCCGGCGGATATCCAGATTGTCGAACGGCGGCGAAGACGAGTTGACGATGATGTTGGTGTTGACGTTGGTCGGTGCGACGACGCACACCGCGTTCGGCGCCTGTGTCTTGACGTCCTTGAGCAGCGGGATCGTTACCCGGTCGGAAACGTCATATCGAATTTCCCGGAAACAAACCCGAGAATGGCCGTCGAGCGATTCGGGATGATGGTGAACTCGATGCCGTCGAGGTGCGGCAGGCCCTTCTTCCAGTAGTCGGGATTGCGGATCGAGCTTGATCGATTCGTTGGCCTTGAACTCGACGAATTTGAACGGGCCGGTGCCGATCGGGTGGGTGCGCATATCCGCCGGCGAAACATGGCAGGGGTAAATCGGCGTATAGCCGGAGGCGAGCAGCGCCAGCAGCGCCGGCTGCGGCCGCTTCAGGTTGAACGCGACCTCGAAGTCGCCTTGATGTCGTGACGTCGACGACCTCGTCATACCAGGACTTGCGGGGATTCTTGCGGAATTTCTGCGGTGACTTGCCCATCAGCATGTCGAACGTGCATTTGACGTCGTTGGACGTAAACGGCTTGCCGTCGTGCCACTTGACGCCTTGCCTCAGCTTGAAGCTCAGCGTCTTCTTGTCGCCGCTCCAGGCCCAACTCTCCGCGAGATCCGGGACGATCGAGTCCATGCTGTTTTGCGCCACGTCCTGCTTGTACATGACGAGGTTGTTGAAGACGGGCATGAAGGGAATGTTGGCCGAGTAGGTGGCCTCCTCGTGGATGGAGGCGCTGCCCGGGCTGTCCCGATGATACATCCGCAAGATGCCGCCCTGCTTCTCGGTCGCATGCGCGAGACTGGAAACGGCCAGCAACGACACCATGGCGGCGGCAAGCGCCTGCACGCTCCGCATGGTTCCCTCCCTTGATATTTCGGCCTCAGCATGGGCCCGTTTATCAAACGATACCATGGCGGAGCCGTCGGCGCAACGGCAAGGCCGGGGTCAATATTGGTCACTTCGGGTTAACGCAAGCGGTCGCACCCGCAGGGTTCGAACGGCTCCTGCGGGTGCGGCCGATGAGCGCAGCCCCTGCCGTTACGAATGCGTCACACTTCCAGCTTGTCGCCGCCCTTCAGATCGAGAATTTCACGGGCTTCGTCCGAGGTCGCTACCTCGAGGCCGAGGCCCTCGATGATCTTGCGGGCGAGCGTCACCTGCTCGGCGTTGGAAGCCGCCATGCGGCCGGGCGCGGCCCACAGCGAATCTTCAAGCCCGACGCGGACATTGCCGCCCATCGCGGCTGCCATCGCCGCGATCGGCAAGCTGATTGCGGCCGGCGCCCAGCACCGACCAGACCATCTTGTCGCCGAACAGGCGGTCGGCGGTGCGCTTCATGTGCAGCACGTCTTCGGGGTGCGCGCCGGTGCCGCCCTGCAGGCCGAACACCGTCTGCACGAACAGCGGCGGTTTCACCATGCCCTGTTCGAGGAAGTAGTTGAGGTTGTAGAGGTGCGCGGTGTCGTAGCATTCGAACTCAAAGCGCGTGCCGGTCTCGGACAGCGTCTTCAGCACGTATTCGATGTCCTGGAAGGTGTTGCGGAACACGATGTCCTTGTTCTGCAGATGCTTGAGCTCCCAGTCATGGTCGAATTTCTTGAAGCGGTTGAGCATGCCGAAGAAGGCAAAATTCATCGAGCCCATGTTCAGCGAAGCGACTTCCGGCTTGTAGACTGCCGCCGGGCGGACGCGCTCGTCGACCGTCATGGTCGGCGCGCCGCCGGTGGTGAGGTTGATCACGCAGTTCGAGCGCTGCTTGATGATTTTCAGAAACGGCGCAAAGGCCTCGGGACTCTGGTCGGGCTGGCCAGTCCTCGGGATTGCGCGCGTGCAGATGCACGATCGCGGCGCCCGCTTCGGCGGCATCGACCGCGGCGTCGGCGATTTCCTGCGGCGTCACCGGCAGCGCTTTCGACATCGAGGGGGTGTGGATCGCGCCGGTCACGGCGCAGGTGATGATGACTTTGCGGCTCATGCTTTGCTCTCTTTCTTGCTGGTCTTGCGGTCAAGATTTGTCGTTTTGGGCGGCCTTGTGCGCGGCCAGCGCCGCGAGACGCTCGTTGCGCCGCTGTGTCAGCGCAGCAATGCGCTCGAGCGTCGGCTGATGCGGCCATGCCGCGATCACCCGGTCCACATTCGGGCTCTGGTAGACTTCAGGTCCGGCGGCGGCCGAGGCAAGCTCCTTGTAGAAGCCGGTGTAGCGCGCGCAGTAATCCGGGATGCCGCCGGGCGCATTGAGTTCGATGGTCTCGAACGGCCCGAGGAAGGACCAGCGCAACCCCAGGCCGTCCTTCACGGTGTGATCGAGATCCTCGGCCGAGATAAAGCCTTCGCCGACCAGGCGAAAGGCTTCGGCAAGCAGCGCCCCCTGCAGCCGGTTGAGAACAAAACCGTTGATCTCGCGGTTGATGGTGACCGGCACCTGTCCGATCTCGCGATAGATCTTGCGGGCACGGTCGATCGCTTCGGGCGAAGTCCACGGCGCGCCGCACAACTCGACCAGCGGAACCAGATGCGGCGGATTGACGGGATGGCCGACCAGGCAACGCGCGCGGCCCGGGAGCTTTTCGGTGAAGCGCGACGCCGTGATGGCCGAGGTCGAGGACACCAGCAACGCGTTCGGCGGCGCGAACTTGTCGAGTTGGGCAAAGATCGTCTGCTTGTCTTCGACCTTCTCCGGTCCGTTTTCCTGGACGAATTCAACGTCCATCACGGCCTCTTCGAGGCTTGCCGCAACCGAGACCCGTGTGATGGCGCCATCGGGGTCGCGGGCCAACCCGTGGCGTGCCAGCGCGTGCAATTCATCGCGGATCAGCCGGGGCGCGGCTTTCAGCGTCGGAATATGCGGATCGGAGAGCTGCACGTTCCAGCCGGCGCGGGCAAAGATCGTGGCCCAGGCGCGTCCGATCAGGCCGGCGCCGATGATGGCGACGTGACGTTCAGTGCTTGCCATTTTCGTTTCTCACACTTTCCTCATAGCCAGAGCACCTTGCGGCGCAGATCGAGATCGTCACGCAGGGCCCTGGAAGGCCCCTGATGAATCACCCGGCCGCGCTCCAGCGCCACCGTGGTATCGGACAAGGCCAGCGCCAGATCGAGATTGTGATCGACGATGATGATGGCGATCTCCTTGCGCAGCCGATCGAAGGTCTCGAACAATTGCTCCACCACCGCCGGGGCAAGGCCTTCGAAGGGTTCGTCGAGCAGCAGAACTCGCACGTCGCCGGACAGCGCGCGGGCGACCGCGACCATCTGCTGTTCGCCGCCGGAAAGATAATCCGCGGGGCTGTCGAGGCGTTCGCGAATGCGCGGGAAATACTCGTAGATGCGCTCCCGCGTCCAGTGCACGCCATGGCCGGTCTGGCGCTTCAAGCCGCCAAGCTCCAGATTTTGTTCGACGCTCATGCCGGCGAACAGACCGCGGCCCTGCGGCACATAGCCGATGCCAAGGCGGGCAGCTTGCGCAGACGATAGACCGATGAGTTCGCTTTCCGCGAGCTTGATTGATCCGTTCGAGGCCGGCGCGATCCCGATCAGCGTCTTCAACAGCGTCGACTTGCCCGCGCCATTGCGGCCGAGTAGCGCGATGATCTCGTTTTCATGCAGGGTGAAGCTGACATCGTTGAGAATGTGGCTCTGGCCGTAGAAAGTATCGACATTGCGTGCCGTCAGCAGCGCGGTGACGCGGGCGGCGGTTTCGCGCGGGCGCGCGGCGACGGCGGTCGCACCGGAGCCGATGTAGACTTCCTGCACCCTGGAGCTGCCGCGCGCGTCCTCGACTGAGCCGTCGAGCAACACCCGGCCTTCATTCATGACCGTGACCTGGTCGGCAAGCTGGAACACCCGGTCGATGTCATGCTCGACCAGCAGTACCGGCAGGTCGGCCGAGATTCGCTTGATGACGGCGCCGATGCGCTCGCGTTCCGCCGCAGCCAATCCTGCGAGCGGCTCGTCCAGCAACAGCACGCGCGGTGCCGTGGCGAGCGCCACCCCCATGTCGAGCAGGCGCTGGCCGCCATACGACAGCATGCCAGCTTCGGCCTTTTCAATGCCGGCAAGGCCGAGATAGCGGATGGTGGCATCGGTCTCGACATTGATGGCATCGATCGACAAGGCGTTGCTGAGAGGATCGAAGCGGCGGGGATGCCGCGCCTGGACGGCAAGCCGAATGTTCTCGGCAACGCTCAGCGCCGGAAACAGATTGGTGATCTGGAACGAGCGGCCGATGCCGGCGCGCGCGATCTCCTCCGGCGCATGTCCGGCGATCGGCCGGCCCATCAGCGACACCGCGCCCTCGTCCGGCGAATACATGCCGGACAAAAGGTTGAACGCCGTGGTCTTGCCGGCACCGTTGGGGCCGATCAGCGCATGCAGCGTGCGGTCGGCAATTGAGATGTCGATGCCCTGCACCGCCCGGATGCCGCCGAAGCTCTTGAAGATGTGGCGGGCGGCCAGCACCGGGCCGTCGACGATGGATTTGGGCCGCAAGAACTCTGGCAGCGGCAGCACCTCGATCCGGCGCGCCGACATCGCGGCGTCCTCGATCGCTTTTTTGCGGAACGGCGCGATCAGCCGTTCGCCGACGCCGACCAGACCCGTCGGTGAAAACACGATGAAGGCGACGAACACCAGGCCGAACCAGAACAGCCAGTTCTCGGTGTAGATGCCCAGGAATTCGCGAAACAAGATAAAGAACAGCGCCCCGAGCGCAGGTCCCAAAAAGCTGCGCATGCCGCCGATCACGACCATCGCCAGCAGATCGCCGGAGAACGAAACCGAAATCGGATCGGCCGAAGTCATGCGGTTCTGGTAGAGCAGCAAGATGCCGGCAAGTCCCGTGATGGCGGCCGACAGCACGAAGGCGGCGAGCTTGTAGCGGTTGGTTGGATAGCCGAGAAAACGCGCGCGCTGCTCGTTCTCGCGAATCGCCACCAGCACCGTGCCGACGGTGGAATTGTGAAAACGCCACAGCAGGATCAGCACCAGCATGGAAATCAGCGCGACCAGCCAGTAATAGGCGGTGGAGGATTCCAGGTTGAAGCCGAGCAGCGTCGGCCGCGTGATGCCTCCCAGGCCATTCTCGCCGCCGGTGACGTCGGTCCAGCGAAACGACACCGCATAGAGCATTGCCGCCAGCGCCAGCGTCAGCAGCGAGAAGTATACGCCGCGCCGCCTCAGGATCAGGAATCCGAACGCGGCGGCAACTACGGCCACGATCAGAACGCCCGCAATGGCAGGTCCGAAAAACGAACCGTGCATCCAATTGCGTTGCAGCAGCGCCGCCGCATAGGCGGCAAGGCCGAACCAGGCGCCGTGGCCGAACGACACCAGGCCGGTATGCCCCACGAGAATATTCAGCGCCATGCAGGCGGTCGCGTAGATCACGACTTCGGAAGCCGAGGTCATGGTGAGGCCGAGCGCCAGCAGCGCCGGCGGCAGCGCGATCAGCCCTGACGCTGCGATCAACATCGGAATTGGCAGGCGCTTTACCATCTCCGGGCGCCTC
This sequence comes from uncultured Alphaproteobacteria bacterium, assembly GCA_963823115.1. Lineage (GTDB taxonomy): Bacteria > Pseudomonadota > Alphaproteobacteria > Rhizobiales > Xanthobacteraceae > Bradyrhizobium. Next base: position 91,020 of record CAWGKJ010000040.1, read on the forward strand.
ACTCGAACCGCATGATGCGTTCGCCGAACAGGCCGCGCGGCCGGAACAGCAATACCAACAGCATCAACAGGTAGATCGCCGCGGTGGAGGCCGCGGAATATCCGATGCCGATCATGACGCCCTTGACGAGGCCGACCAGCAGCGCCGCAGCAACGACGCCCCAGAACGATCCGAGGCCCCCGATCACCACGACGACGAAGGCCGGCGTGATGATCTCCTGCCCCATGGCCGGATGGATGGAATAGATCGGCGCCAGCAGCACGCCGGCGAGGCCCGCAAGCCCGATGCCGAGCGCGGCCACCGCGGACATATAGGGCTGCAGCGAAATGCCGAGCGCGCCGACCATGTCGGGGTTCTGTACGCCGGCGCGCACCACGCGGCCGAAGGAAGTCCTTTGCAGGAGCAGCCACAGGCCGGCGATGCAGGTCGCGGCGATGCCAAGCAGCACCACGCGATAGAACGAATAGATGAAGCTGCCGATGAAGACCTGCCCGCGCAGCCATGGCGGTATCGAATAGGACAGGGGTGGCGCGCCGAAGATCATTCGCAGCGCCTGCTCCGCCACCATGGCGAGGCCGAAGGTCATCAGCAAAGACAGAATCGGATCGGAGCGATAGAAGCGGCGAAACAGCGTGCGCTCGATCAGCACGCCGAACAGGGCGACCGCGACCGGCGCCGCCACGAACGATCCACCGAAGCCGAGATAGGGCGAGAGCACCAGCGTGAGGTAGGCGCCGATCGCATAGAACGCGCCATGGGCGAGGTTGACGATACCGCCGAGCGAAAAGATCAGCGACAGGCCAAGCGCGATCAGGAGATAGTAGACGCCGTCAAGCAGCCCGTTGAGGATTTGCTGCGCTAACAACATGGCGGACATGGCTTTGGCTCCGCGAAACACGCGCGGGCGGCGCGCCAACAGGGGTTACGAGGAAGAAGAACGCGAGTAGCTCAACTTGAGTTGTCATTCCGGGCTGCGCCATTTGGCGCAGACCCGGAATAACGGTTCAACGCGATCAGGTCGGGAACGTGCAGCTGTTCTCTTCCTTGGTGGCGGCGATCACTTCGAGATCCTCGTTGGGGCCCGGCACCGGTGGGCTCGAGGTGAAGATATCCCACTGGTTCTTGACCTTGTCGGCGGGCAGCGCGGTGACCGCATACATTTCATGCATCAACTGGTGATCGGAGCCGCGGAAGTAGCCTTGTCGCGTCTTCAGGACATCGAATTTCGCGCCTTTTTCGAAATGCTCGATGATCTTTGGCGACTCCGCGGATTTGAGCTCGTTGATCGGTCTGCGCCACGATCTTGGTGGCGATGTAATCGCCCCAGGCCTGGTTCTCCGGCGGCTTGGAGTATTTCTTGGTGAAGGCCGCGACGAACGCTTTGGAGCCGGGAGTTTCGATCAGGTGATGCCAGACCACCGGCCAGGTGCCGACGAAATTGCCCTTGCCCGCAGCCCAGGCCAGCGCCGTGTCGAAGCCGAAGCCGCCGACCGGGTAGGTCAGGCCGAACTCGGCATATTGCTTGAGGAAGTTGGTGATCTGGTTGCCGGCGAGATTGATCACGACCAGGTCGGGCTTGGCCTCGCGGATTTTCAGCAGGTAGGCGGAGAAATCGGTGGCGTCGGTCGGCACCAGGTCGTCGCCGGCGAAATTGCCGCCATTGGCTTCCATGAAGCGCTTCGAAACCTTCAGGAGGTCATGGCCGAAAGCATAGTCCGCCGTCAGCGAATACCACTTCTTGCCCTTGACCAGCCCGTCGCGCAGGAACGAGCGGCCGACGGTCTTCACATACATCGAATTCTGCGACTCGACGTGGAACATATAGCGCTGGCAATCCTTGCCGCGCAGCGCGTCCGAATTGCCGCCAGTGTTGATGAACAGGGTCTTGTTGCGCGAGGCGACCTGCGCGATGGTCAGGCACGAGGCGGATGAAATCTCGCCGATGATGCAGGCGACCTTGTCGCGTTCGATCATGCGCTCGGCCTTGGTCGAGGCGGTCTGCGGATTGACCGAGTCTTCCTTGAGCAGTTCGACCTTGCGTCCCATCATGCCGCCGGCGGCGTTGATCTCCTCGACCGCGAGATCGATCGCCATCACGGCATATTCGCCGAGCGGCCCGAGAAAGCCGGTGCGCGGCGTCAAATGGCCGATCCTGATGACGTCGGCGGTCTGTGCGCGCAAAATCGCCGGCGCGGAAATTCCCGACACCAGCGCCATGCCGCCGGCGGTCTTCAACAGGCCGCGGCGCGTGAATTGATTGTTGTCTGACATCAGCCTTGGTCTCCCTTGATACGGCCGCGTGGACTGCGGCTGTGTTTTCGGCAAGCGCTGCGCCTTTCTTTGGAGCGCTTTAGTCCGCTTGCCGTGATCTGTGATCACAGTTAGAGTTGCAAAAGACAGGGCCGTTGTCGAGTTCCTCTCGCGAAATTTCCGGGCCGCATGGAGACTTGGCGTTGAATTTGCTCGCCGCGCTCAATCTGGTGGAGCCGCTCGACCGTCAGACCCTGGGCGAGCGCGCCTATGCGCAACTGGCCGATCTCCTGATTTCCGGTCGGCTGGCGCCGGGCGAAAAACTGTCGCTGCGTGCGGCGGCCGATGTGCTCGGCGTCTCCATCATGCCGGTGCGCGAGGCGGTATCGCGGCTGGTCGCCGACAAGGCGCTGGAAGTGACGCCGAATCGCGCGGTGCGCGTTCCCCTGATGTCGGCGGCGCAATTTCGCGACCTCACCAAGGTGCGGATCGCCATCGAGGGCCATGCCGCCGCGCAGGCCGCGCAGCATCGCGACGAGGATGACCTGTTTTCCATCGCGCGCGCCGAAGAAGCGATGCGGACGGAGAGCGAGTTGCCGGCGCCCGATCTGCCGCGCGCCGTCGAACTCAACAAGACCTTCCACTTTGCGGTCTATGAGGCGGCGCATTCGCCGATCCTGGTGGAAATCATCCGCGCGCTCTGGCTGAAAGCCGGGCCCGTGATCAATCTCGATCTGCGCGCCAATCCCGATCGGCTGGCAAAAGGCGACGCGATCCGGTTTCATGCCGATGCGCGCAATGCCATCGCCGCCGGCAACAGCGCCGCGGCGCGTGACGGAATAGCCGCCGACATCAGCGACGCGGCCGACTTCATTCTGTCGCGCGGCAGTCTCGCGTGAGCATTTTTCGGCTAAGTGGAATCCGGTTAGCCGCAAGAAAATGCTCACAATCAATAATTGCGCGTATTCTATTCGCAGAACCAGTTCCCACTTTTGCAGAATACGCGCGGCTAACGCTTCTTCTCAACGATCTTCCGGAGCGATCATGGATCTCGATATCAAGGGTTTGCGCGTGCTGGTCACCGCCGGCGCAGGCGGCATCGGGCTTGCGATCGCGCGGAGGTTCGCAAGCGAAGGCGCCAGGGTCCATGCCTGCGATGTCGATGAGATGGCGCTGTCCGCGCTCGCCGCAAGCAACCCCGAGATCACGGCGACGCCGTGCGACGTCTCTGACCGCTCGGCCGTGGAAAAGTTGTTCGCGAGCGCAATTACGAAACTCGGCGGCCTCGACGTGCTCGTCAACAATGCCGGCGTCGCCGGACCGACGGCAAAGGTCGAGGAAATGAATCCGGAAGACTGGGACCGCTGCCTGGAGGTTTGCCTGACCGGGCAATTCAACTGCACGCGGCTTGCGGTGCCGCATTTGCGCCAGAGCAGCAACGCCTCGATCGTCAATATTTCGTCGGCCGCCGGCCGGCTTGGCTTTGCGATGCGCACGCCCTACGCGGCGGCAAAATGGGGCGTGATCGGACTGACAAAATCATTGTCGATCGAACTCGGACCGGACAACATCCGCGTCAACGCGGTCTTGCCGGGGCTTGTCGCCGGCGACCGGCAGCGCCGCGTTCTCGAAGCCAAGGCGCAGCAGCGCGGCATATCCTTCGCCGAGATGGAGCGCACGGCATTTTCCTACACCTCGATCAAGGACTATGTGACGCCGGAACAGATTGCCGACCAGATCCTGTTCATGTGCAGCCCGCGCGGCCGGACGATTTCGGGGCAGGCGATCTCGATCTGCGGCGACACGCAGATGCTGGGGTAGATGAGGCGCGGGTTTAAGGGCTGGTTCGCAACGCACGGAAAGTCCGGCTCATTCGAAAACGCCGCGCCGAACTGCTCCGCAATCGTTCTTGCCGTGAGCGATGGGGGCTTGATGCCGGGGACGACCGGATAACCTCAACGGGTACACCGGACCTGGCTCGATCGTCTCGATGGCGAATGCCCGGATCCTTAACAGAGTATTAGCATTAAATGTTGCAACTTAATCGCAGCGTTTCTCACTCTGGCCAGGAATCATGCAAGTATTCGCGAGACTGTCCATCAGCACCAAACTTTTTGCGATTGTCTCGTTTCTGTTTTTGGTGATCGCCACCATCGGGGGGATTGCATTCCTGCAGATGCGCGCGATTAACGCCGCCGCCCAGGACATCCAATCCCAGTGGCTGCCCAGCGTCCGATGGATCGGTGAGATGCGGGTCCAGTCCGCACGCTTTCGCGCCGTCCTGCGCGATCATCTGATCGTTCTGGACGTGGAACGAGCGGACGTCGACAAGAACCTCGTGGCGCGCAAGGCCGACTTCGAAAAGGCCGCGAAGGCTTATCAGCCGTTGATATCTTCGCCCGCGGAGCGTGAACTTGCAGATCAACTGGAAAAGCAGTGGCAAAGCTTTATCAGCGCGTCGGACGAGGTGCAGTCCCTTGCCAACAAGGGCGATGTCGCGGCGGCGAAAGACGTCAACGCCAGGAAAGTGGTGCCGGTCGGCCGTGCGATGGATGCAACGCTGGCCAAGCTCGTTGAGCTCAATGACAGGGGTGCCGAGGTGGCCGGGCGGAGCGCCGAAGCAACCTACTGGAACGCTATCCGCTTGATGACGGTCATTCTCGGCGGCGCGATCATCCTCGGCCTCGGCGCGGCCATCTTTGTGGTTCGCGACATCAGCCGCGGCATTGGCTCGATCCTGAAACCAATGGGGCGACTGACCGACGGCGAACTGTCCGTCGAGATTCCCCATCAGGGCGAAAACACCGAGGTCGGCCGGATCGCCAGCGCGCTTCAAATCTTCAAGGAAGGCCTTATCGCCAAGAAGGCATCGGATAACGCCGCCAATGCCGACGCCGCGGCCAAAACGGCGCGCGCTCAACGTATCAGCACGGCAACCGGCAAATTCGAGGCGATGATCGGCGAACTGGTTGGGTCGCTGGCATCGGCTTCGAGCGAACTGGAGACTTCGGCGTCGACAATGACAAAGACCTCGGACCTGACGATGTCGCTGTCCGACTCCGCTGCGTCGGCCTCACGCACGGTCACCGAGAATATCCAGGCCGTCGCGGCCGCAACCGAAGAAATTACCTCGTCGGTCAACGAGATCGGCCGGCAGGTCCACGAATTCAGCCGGATCGCTGGCACCGCCGTCAGCCAGGCGCAAAAGACCGACCAGAGCATCGCGAAGCTTTCTCTCGCCGCCGGCCGCATCAACGACGTCGTCAAGTTGATCACGGAGGTTGCCGAGCAGACCAATCTCCTTGCGCTCAACGCGACCATCGAGGCGGCGCGTGCCGGCGAGGCCGGCCGCGGATTCGCGGTGGTCGCATCAGAGGTCAAGGCGTTGGCGACCCAAACCGCGAAGGCAACCTCGGAGATCAGCGCCCAGGTCGCCGACATGCAGTCGGTGACCGCGGACACGGTTACCGCAATCCGGGAGATCAGTTCGACCATCACGCAGATTTCCGAAGTCTCCTCGGCCATCGCCGCCGCCGTCGAGCAACAGGGCGCGGCGACGATGGAGATTGCGCGAAATGTGCAGCAGTCGGCGCAGCTCTCGACGCAGGTCGCCGCCGAAGTAACCGAGGTCAGTCACGGATCGAGCCAGACCAGTTCGGCATCCGGCCAGGTAATGGCGGCGGCGCAATCGCTCGCTGGCGAAAGCGACCGCTTGAAGCGCGAGGTCGAAAAATTCCTGGATACCGTTCGCGCGGCTTGATCGAATAACTAACAGCCGCAAAGCTCCGGGCGCGTTGATGCGCTGGCGGAGTTCAATTGATGGCTTCGCCGGTAAACCACCATCCTTGCTGGGCAGACGACCAAGGCCAAATCGGCTCCCAGGCCCTGCCCTTTTCGTTGCCCGGACGATGCCGCCCAACGGCTAGGGCGGCGATTGGATTTGAGCAAGATCAAACGATCGTCCAATGGGGGTGCTATCCGTTCCAAACAATAGCCGTGAGTGAAAGGATACGACGATGTCGACTTCGCTTAAAATTCTGACCGTTTCGGCTTTGTTGGCAGTCAGCATGGCCCAATTCCCCGGCGTGGCGCGAGCCGCTCCGATCGGTGAGCCGCTCGCGATCGCCAGGACAATCCCGAGCACGATCGAACCCGTTTATTGGAGGGGAGGTGGCTGGGGATGGGGTGCGCCGGTGGCCGGGGGACTTATCGCCGGAGCGATCATCGGCGGCGCCTTGGCTGCACCGTATTACGCGCCGGGCTATTATCCAGCCCCTGGTTACTACTACGGGCCTCCCCCGGGTGATGCGATCGGCTACTGCATGCAACGTTTCAAGTCGTACGATCCGGCCAGCGGAACATATCTCGGTTACGACGGGTACCGACATCCCTGTCCGTGAGCACACGAGAGTGTCCGCATGAGGATTGGCAGCGACCACAAGGCCGCTGCCAATGCTTCGGGTTGGTCTAGCCGGCTGCCAGCGGCACCGCGACGTAGTGCGACGCGTCGCCGGAGCGAAGACGCATCAGCACGCTGCTCTTCTTGTCAGCGCGCGCGGTTTCAATCGCGTCGCGAACCTCGCCGGGATTTGTCACGCTCTTTCCGGCAACTTCCAGGATCACGTCGCCCTTTTTGAAGCCGCGATCCGCAGCGGGGCTTTTCGGATCCACTCTCATGACAACGACGCCTTCCTTGCCCGCGCCATCGACCTTGTCGGCCGGTGCGACCGTCAGGCCCAGTCGCGCGACGTCGGTGCCGCCCGTTGAGCCTTTACGATCGGTATCGACGTCGACTTTGGCTTCCTGAGGATTGGGCAGTTGACCAAGGGCCAGGCTGACGACTTTGCTCTTGCCGTTGTGCAGGACGTCGAGCCTGGCGGTGCTACCAGGTGCGAGGCTACCGATGACGCGGGCCAGTTCCCGGGCATCCTTGATCGACTGGCCGTTTACGGCAGTGATGATGTCGCCTGCGTCGATGCCGGCCTTGGCTGCGGGCCCGTCCTTCTGAGGATCGGCTACCAACGCGCCCTCCGCCTGCTTCAGGCCCATGCTGTCTGCGATGTCCTGAGTTACCGGCTGAATCTGAACGCCGATCCAGCCGCGGCTGACGCTTCCCTTGTCCTTGAGTTGAGCGATCACATTCTTGACTGTCGAGGCCGGGATCGAAAAGGCGATGCCGACGCTGCCGCCGGACGGCGAATAGATCGCGGTGTTCACGCCAATGACCTCACCCTGCATGTTGAAGGCGGGGCCGCCCGAATTGCCCTTGTTGACGGGCGCGTCGATCTGAATAAAATCGTCGTATGGGCCGCTTCCGATGTCACGACCGCTGGCCGAAATGATGCCGGCCGTTACGGTGCCGCCGAGACCAAACGGGTTGCCAACCGCAAGCACCCAATCGCCGGTTCGGGCCTTGCCTTCAGACAACTTTACAAACGGAAAGTCCGAGCCGCCCTCGACCTTGATCAAGGCAACGTCGGTCCGCGGATCTGTTCCGATCACTTTCGCGGTATAAGTCTTTCCGGCATCGGTCGTTACTTCGACCTTGTCGGCACCTTCGACGACGTGATTGTTGGTGACGGCATATCCATCGGAGGAAATAAAGAAGCCGGAGCCCTGGCCCATCATTTCGCCGTGCCGGCCGCCGCGACCTGGATTTTGCGGCGCGCCATTCGGGCCGCCGAACTGGCGAAAGAAACGCTCCATTGGCGATCCCGACCCGTTGTCGTCGAGCATCTGGGCTGCGTCTGTAGCCTTCTCCTTCATGGTCACCTTGACCGAGATCACCGAAGGCTTCACCCGCTCCACCATATCGGCGAAGCTTGCGGGCTGCGTGGCGCTCGACACCGCGTTGCTGACTTCGGCGTGCGCAGCGCTGCCAAGAATGTCAAAGTCGCCGGACGACGGACTGAAGCCGTAAGCGGCGATGCCGAGTCCGGCAACGACCGATGCCATCAATGCCATTTTTCTTGCCGAGAACAGGGAGCGCGTCTGTTCCCGATGAGAAGATGAAGCAGCGGGATTTGTTCGATGGTCCGTCATAAGAAATCTCCGAGAGAGGAATCGGCGCGCGGGGTGCGCGCCGTCTGACGTCCGCGATAAAGGCTCGCGCATTACGACAGGCTGACCGACGAATTAATGTTTTGAAAGAAACGGTGAGAACGCGGGTCCGATAATTCGGACCGATCGGTGGGCCCCGCTGCAATCTGCAGGAAATATTCTCAGTTGCCGATGGTCGTCGCCAAGGCCGGCGACGTTGGCCGGCCGCCACCAATACGAGATGCGGCGGCGCTGTCGGCTGACACGCGCTGGCGAAGCTCGACGCGTTGTCGCGAAGACACCCCTAACAGGTCCGCCGCCCGCCAGATGAGGTTGGCCTCATATTCGTTCGCAATCCCGTCCGCGTAGACCACTTGCCACATCATACGAATGATTTGACGGCGACCCTCGTCGTCGAGAACGTCATTGAGCTGGCGGGTGAAATGGTAAAGATCGATCGCATTGCGATTGACCACGGCAGAATCTTCGACCAATCGAGCGGTGACGTGATCGTCCAACCCGAAGTGCGACTTCAACACGGTGCGAAGCGCTTTTTGCCGAACCTCGGACATTTCTCGATGAACGGTCGCGACGCGCGTGAGCAGCGTTGCGGCCGCGAGCCAGCTATTGTAGCCCTCGGCCTGGGTACGAGGCCTTGCATTTCCCAGGAGATCCGAGATTAAGGTCTTGATTGCTCCAAACATTGTCCGCGCCAACTCTCTTGTAATTGCTGGAAGGCCGTGGCCGCCTCTCTCGCTACTCTGAAACGGTGGCGGCCGAATACGGCGAGACGTCCAGATGCAAAGTGGTTGGTGCCACGTCGAGGGACAACCTTGCTTACAAAACTTTAATCCGGGCCATCAAAGCGAGCTGCAAGGATGATTGACGAAATTTCACTAGGTTCAGTGTGAGCGTCCGACTAGATGGGAAAAGATCTGGCATGACCAGCCAGGCGGCGGTCCGGCGGCGGTGAGATTGACAACGGACAAGTCACCTTGTGCCGAGTATGGCTCATCCTGAATGGTCAGTTGAAATAGCCACTTGGCGCTCTTTCCAAGATTCGATTTAGGGACCCAACCATGTTCGTATCGTTCTTTCCTCGCCCACCTGTTTTCGCGGTTTCGGCCGTGTTGTGGGGAGCCCTGGCGATCGGCGTTTGGTACGCGTTCGGTCCGCAACTGGGCGAATTACTGGGCTTTCACTTCCAGGCGTCCGGCGAAAAGATCGTGGGCGCCGCCGTATTCTGGTCGTCCGAATTCCTGTGGTTCTACCTCTATTTTGCCGCGGGAGTTGCGCTGTTCGCCTCGGTCTGGATGCTTCAATCTCCCCACCCGTGGTCGCGGTGGTCGATTCTCGGCTCCGCCCTGATTTTGTTCACTTCGTACTTCCAGGTTCAGGTCAGTGTCGCGATCAATGACTGGTATGGGCCGTTCTACGATCTCGTCCAGACGGCACTTTCAAAATCCGCGCCCGTGACGCTGCTTCAGTTCTACCTGCAACTTGCAACGTTTGCCGAAATCGCCTTCATCGCCGTAACCGTCGGCGTCTTGACCAGGTTTTTTGTCAGTCATTACATCTTTCGCTGGCGCACGGCGATGAACGACTATTACGTGGCCCATTGGCCGCAACTGCGAACCGTCGAGGGAGCCTCGCAGCGCGTTCAGGAAGATTCGATGCGGTTTGCGACGACGATGGAGGAGCTTGGGGTCAATCTGGTCGACGCCATCATGACGCTCATTGCCTTTCTGCCCGTGTTGGTCAGACTTTCGAGCAACGTGACCGAATTGCCTTTGATTGGCGAAATTCCCTATCCGCTGGTTGTGGCAGCGTTACTTTGGGCAACGTTTGGAACGGTGTTTCTCGCCGTGATCGGAATACGGCTGCCGGGACTCGAATTTCACAATCAGCGCGTGGAAGCGGCTTATCGAAAGGAACTCGTATTCGGCGAGGATGACTCTGGTCGCGCTGCGCCACCCAAACTGGTCGAGCTTTATGCGGCCGTCCGCCGGAACTATTTTCGGGTCTATCTCAACTACATGTACTTCAATGTCGGCCGTATCCTGTATTTGCAGACCGACAACATCTTTCCTTACATCGTGCTCGCACCGACGATCGTGGCCGGCAAGATCACGCTTGGCCCCATGAATCAGATTCTCAATGCTTTTGCCCAGGTCCGATCGTCGTTCCAATACCTCGTTAACGCCTGGCCGAGAATCGTCGAACTGATTTCGATCTACAAGCGCCTCAGGGCTTTCGAAGGCCGCATTGGCGGCGAGCCCGAGATATTGATCGATGTCCTGATCGAAACATGAGAGCCGTGACCGCCCGACGGCGGCGGCTTTCAAAGCCAGCTCGCTTTGGACAAAAAAACAGCGCGGCGTCGCTTCGCCGCGCTGCGGGCGTCCTGATGGCTTGCAAGCGCAGGTTTCCTTGCGGGCCTGCGCCGGACGGCCCGAGGCTCAGCTATAGATTTCGAACAGGCCGGCGCCGCCCTGGCCGCCGCCGATGCACATGGTCACAACGCCCCACTTCGCCTTGCGCCGGCGGCCTTCCTGCAGGATGTGGCCCGTACACCGCGCGCCGGTCATTCCGAAGGGGTGGCCGATGGCGATCGAGCCGCCGTTGACGTTGTACTTCGCGGGGTCGATGCCAAGCTTGTCGCGGGAATAGAGACACTGGCTGGCAAAGGCCTCGTTGAGTTCCCAAAGATCGATATCGTCGATCTTGAGGCCATGGCGCTTCAACAGTTTAGGCACGGCGAAGACCGGGCCGATGCCCATCTCGTCCGGTTCGCAGCCCGCTGCAGTCCAGGCGACAAAGCGTCCGAGAGGATTGAGGCCGCGCTTTTCCGCGTCCTTGGCTTCCATCAAGACGACGGCTGCCGCGCCATCCGACAGTTGGCTGGCGTTGCCGGCGGTGATGTATTTGCCGGGGCCCCTCACCGGCTCAAGCTTGGCGAGACCTTGCAGGGTGGTGTCCGGCCGGTTGCATTCGTCGCGGTCGACAACGTAGTCGACGAAGCTTTCCGCCTTCGTCGCCTTGTCGACCACCTTCATTTTGGTCTTCATCGGGACGATTTCGTCCTTGAATTTGTTGGCCTGCTGCGCGGCGGCCATGCGGCGCTGGGATTCCAGCGAATACTCGTCCTGGTATTCGCGGCTGACCTTGTAACGCTCAGCGACGATATCGGCGGTGTCGATCATCGCCATGAAGATGGCCGGCGCTATCTTGAGCAAATCCGGATCGACCGCTTCCTTCGGCAAGGCGCCTCCAGGGACCGAGATGCTTTCCACGCCGCCGGCGACGATACAATCGGAGCCCTCCGCGCGGATGCTATTGGCGGCCATCGCGATGGTCTGCAATCCTGACGAGCAGAAACGGTTTACCGACACACCGCCTGTTGACTTCGGCAGGCCGGCGAGCAGCGCGGCCTGGCGGCCGATATTTGGCGCGCCATGCGCGCAATTGCCGAGATAGCAATCCTCGACATAGTCCTTGTCCACGCCAGCGCGCTCGACGGCGTGCTTGACGGCGTGGGCCGCCATGGACATCGGTGGGGTGATGTTGAACCCGCCGCGGCCGGATTTTGCCAGCCCGGTACGGGCATAAGAAACAATGACGGCTTCACGCATTTTTTTGATCTCCCTTTGAGCTGGCCGATTATGCCTCGCGAAAAACTGTAATCGTACATAATTTTCGCCGGAGCAATGAAAATACAGCTCCTTCAGGTTCCGGGCCGCCAGAATTCCGGCCTGCGGGATACCGAGAGCCAGACCTCGGGCGTAGCGGCGGTGGAAGCCGCCCCAGGAGGGCGCATTCCGGTGCGCCCGTGTGCTATAGAAGACGTTAGCGAGTTGGCGCTTTCGTCGCTTCAGGGCGGCCCGACCCAGACGGACATCGCGTGACAATTCGACGCTTTGGCAGGCTCGCTGTCGTTTCCGGCGGGACCCGGCGATTGGGTTTCGCACCATCAAGCTGACAGGCAAAAGTATCACATGATTCCGTGGTCGCAGATCGATACCGCACGCGTGCCCGGTGCGGAGGTTGAACTTCGTCTGATGCGAAGAGGTGCCGAGTTTTCCATGATGCTGGGCCAGAACGAACTCATGAATAGCCGGCTCAGTGGATCCGAGGAGGCGCTTGCAACGCTCGCCTGCAAGAGAATCGAGGCCGTCAAGAACCCGCATTTATTGATCGGCGGGTTGGGTATGGGGTTTACGCTCCGTGCAGCGCTCGCCGTGCTGGGAGCCGAAGCGCGGATCACCGTGGCCGAGCTTGTGCCGGCCGTCATCAAGTGGGCGCGGGGTCCCATGACAAACATCTTCGGCGACAGCCTTGACGATCCGCGCGCGAGCATTTGCGACGCCGACGTTATCGATGTCATTCGATCGCATCCCGCTGCGTTCGATGCGATCCTGCTTGATGTCGATAACGGTCCGGAGGGCCTGATTCGAAAAGCCAATGATGCGCTCTACGATCTCAGGGGATTGAAGACCATCCGTCGCGCGCTGCGACCGAATGGCGTTCTCGCCGTTTGGTCGTCGGGGCCGCATCCGCTGTTTTCCAAACGGCTTCGTGATGCCGGTTTCGAGGTAAACGAGGTTAACGTCCGGGCCACCACAAAACGCAGCGGTGCGCGGCACGTCATCTGGTTCGCGACGAGGCGCCAGGGCGCGCGCTGACCGACCCGTCCCGCATCGATCTGGCGCAGGCACTAACTCCTTGTTTGTAATTCGGTTGTCGCGATGATATCGGAAGTCGATCGTTTGCCAGGCCCGGTGCCTTTGGCAAGAAGTTTCCGCCGCGCGGAAAATCTTTAACGTGTTCCGCAGGCAAGAAATACGAACATGGAGGAATGGAAAATGCCCAATACCCGGCTGAGGCTCGCCGCTTTGTCGGCTGCTGCCATCTTCAGTATCGCAGTTGCCGACAGCGCATTCGCTCAGAAGAAATACGACACCGGCGCGACCGACACTGAAATCAAGGTCGGTAACATCATGCCGTACAGCGGCCCCGCCTCGTCCTACGGGCTCATCGGCAAGACCGAGGAGGCCTATTTCAAGATGATCAATGATCAGGGCGGCATCAACGGCCGCAAGATCAACTTCATCACCTATGACGACGGCTACAGCCCGCCCAAGGCGGTCGAGCAGGTGCGCAAGCTGGTGGAGAGCGACGAAGTCCTGATCGTGTTCAATCCGCTGGGGACACCGTCGAATTCCGCGATGCAGAAATACCTGAACTCAAAGAAAGTGCCGCAGCTGTTTGTCGCCACCGGCGCGACCAAGTGGAACGATCCGAAGAACTTTCCGTGGACGATGGGCTGGCAACCGAGCTACCAGAGCGAGTCGCAGATTTACGCCAAGTACCTCCTGAAGGAGAAGCCGAACGCGAAAATCGCCGTGCTCTACCAGAACGACGACTTCGGCAAGGACTACCTTAAAGGCCTGAAGGACGGGCTTGGCGCCAAGACGTCGCTGATCATCGCGGAGGAAAGCTACGAAACCACGGAGCCGACGGTCGATTCTCACATCGTCAAATTGAAATCCACCGGCGCCGACGTGTTTTTCAGCATCACGACGCCGAAATTCGCGGCGCAGGCGATCAAGAAGCTTGCCGAACTCGAATGGAAGCCGCTGCATCTCGTCGTCAACGTCTCGGCTTCCGTCGGCAGTGTATTGCAGCCTGCGGGCTTCGAGAACTCGCAAGGCCTTCTCTCGGCCGCTTACGCCAAGGACGGCGCCGACCCGCAGTGGAACGACGATCCCGGCATGAAGAAATGGACGGCCTTCCTCGACAAGTATATGCCCGGAGCCAACCGCTCCGACGGCAATCTGGTCTATGGCTACGGCGTTGCGCAGACGCTGGTCGAGACACTCAGGAAGTGCGGCGACGATCTGACGCGCGCCAATGTGATGAAGCAGGCGGCGTCGCTCAAGGACTTCACGCCCGATACGCTGCTTCCCGGTGTCAAGATCAACACTTCGGCCACCGACTTCGCGCCGATCTCGCAACTGCAGATGCAGCGGTTCAAGGGCGAGAAGTGGGAGCCGTTCGGCGACATCATCAGCGGTGACGTCACTACCGACTGACGGCTGCGGCGCAACTCGCCGCTGGGGCCGAATCCGAAAAATACAGAGACCGCCCTCGGGCGGTCTTTTTCCTGACCACAGAGAGCCGGGGGGACAAGCGGCAAATATGCCGTCGGTGCGTTTTGTTGGTCGATGCGCCGGACACCCACCCGCGCCTTCACACGATCCGCGAACGCTTGTCGCCCCAGTAGCGGTCGCGCAGCAGCCGCTTGTAGAGTTTCCCGGTCGGCAGCCGCGGCAGTTCGTCCTCGAAGTCGATCGAGCGCGGCACTTTCTGGCGCGACAGCGACTGGCCACAGAATGCGATCAGCTCCGCGGCGAGGGCCTCGCACGGTTCGATTCCCGGCATCGGCTGCACCACGGCTTTGACTTCCTCGCCGAGATCGGCGTTGGGTACGCCGAACACGGCGGCGTCCGCGATCTTGGGATGGGTGATCAGCAGGTTCTCGCATTCCTGCGGGTAGATGTTGACGCCTCCCGAAATGATCATGAAGGTGGCGCGGTCGGTCAGATACAGATAGCCGTCGCCATCGACATAGCCGACGTCGCCGACCGTGCTCATGGTGCCGTCGGGCGAGCGTGCTTCGCCGGTCTTGTTCGGATCGTTGAAATACTCGAACGGCGTGGCGGTCTTGAACCAGACCGTGCCAGGCGTGCCCAAGGGGGAGGGTTGCATATTTTCATCGAGAATGTGCAGCTCGCCGAGCAGCACCTTGCCGACCGTCCCGCGGTGCGCCAGCCATTGCTCGCTGTCGCAGGCAGTAAAGCCGAGGCCCTCGGTGGCGCCGTAATATTCATGGATGATCGGTCCCCACCATTTGATCATCTCTTCCTTCACCGTAGCGGGGCAGGGTGCCGCGGCGTGAATAGCGATCTCAAGAGATGACAGGTCGTGGCGCTTTCGCGCTTCTTCCGGAAGCTTCAGCATGCGCGAGAACATCGTCGGCACCAGTTGGGTGTGGGTCACCCCCCATTTCTCGACCAGCTCGAGGTAACGCTCGGGGTCGAAATGCTCCATGATGATGGCGGTGCCGCCCACGCGGATCGTGAGATTGACGGCGGCCTGCGGCGCCGAATGATAGAGCGGGGCGGGCGACAAATAGATCATGCCCTCGCGGTATTGCCAAAGCTTTTGCAGGAAGTCGAAAATCGGCAATTGCTGTGTCGGCGGCTGCTCCGGCAGCGGGCGAAGAATGCCTTTGGGCCGGCCGGTCGTGCCCGACGAATACAGCATGGCGGTGCCGATGCATTCGTCCGATATCGGCGTCCTGGGCAGCCCAGCGGTGACTTCCTGCAGACCGACGATGCGATCGCTTTCGCCGGCGCCGTCGGCAACGATGCAAAGCTCGACCTTGGGGCACTCCTTGAGGGCCTCGCGCGCAACATCGAGCTTCGCTAGCGATGTAATGAGGATGCGCGAACAGCTGTTGTTGACGATATAGGCAAGCTCGCTCGGCGTCAGATACGAATTCACGCAGGTAAAATACAGTCCGGATCTCTCGCCGGCGCCGCAGGCTTCGAGGTAGCGGCTGTTGTTCTCCATGAAGATCGCATAGTGGTCGAGCCGCCTGAGGCCGTGATTGCGCAGGAGATGCGCCAGCCGGTTACAGCGCGCCTCCAACTCGGCGTAGGTCACCGTCTCGCCGGACGTCGCCATGATGAAGGCGGGCTGAAGCGGACGGAGATGAGCATGCTTGCCGGTGTACATAGTGTCCCCAGAGTTATTATGCGGCCAGAAGAAGAATCTCGCGCACTTGCGCTGGCGTATCGATCTTGCGCGGGTTGCGCGGGATCCATGGCGTCCCCATCGCCTGTTCCGCGATAACATCGAAATGCTCGGGATCTATCCGGACGTCCTGCAGGCGGCGTGGCATGCCGAGATCGCGGATGAAATCGTCGAGGACGTCGGCGGCGTCCTCGCCGGGGTGCCCCATCGCTATGGCGACCTGCGCCTGCCGCTCGGCGTTGTCTTGCCTGTTCCAGCGCATCACCGAGGGCAGCATGACGCAGGAGGTGTATCCATGCGGAACGCCGAAGGCGGCTCCGAGCACATAGCCGATGCCGTGGCTTGCGCCCATCGGCACGCCCGCGCACAACGGCCCCATCGAGAGCCAGGTGCCGATCTGGCAATTCATCCTTGCCTCGAGATCGCGCGGATCGGCCTTCACGCGCGGCAGCGCTTGCGCCAGCATCGAAAGTCCCTTCAGCGCCTGCGCGTCGGCATAGGGATGGGCTTCGCGCGAGCACAGGCCTTCGACGCAATGGTCGACGGCGCGGATGCCGGTCGACAACCACAGCCATTCCGGCGTGTGCACGGTGACGGCGGGATCGAGGACCACAGCGCGCGGCATCACCAGGTCATGGCGCAGCATTTCCTTGACCTTGGTGCGCACGTTGGTGACGCCGGCGATGGCGCTGAATTCGCCGCCGGCGATCGTCGTCGGCACGCTGATCTGGCGCACCGACGGCGCATTCATGTCAGGCGCGACACCCTTTCCGGCCCGGATCCGGTCGATGTCCTCGACGGTGCGGACCTCATTGGCGAGGCAAAGCTGCACGGCCTTGGCGCCGTCGGTGATCGAACCGCCGCCCACGGTGACGATCAGATCGGCATTTGAGCTGCGGGCCTGTTCGGCAGCGGCGATCACGGCCTCGCGCGGCGTGTGCGGCGGCATCGCATCGAAGGTCGCCACGCAACGCGACCCAAGCGCTTTTCGGATTTTCTCGATCTCGTCGGTATTTCGATTGAGCGTGCCGCTAACCATCAAAAAAGCGCGAGCCGCGCGCAGACGGTCGATCTGTCCGGCGACTGCGTCCGCGGCCGGGAGGCCGAAAACAACCTCGTCCATGGCGCCGAAAACGACGCGTCCCCTGTGCACGACGATCATCCTCCCCTGACATCTTGGCTTTGTTGCAAGCCTTGGGAACAATTTAGCGGAGGGAGCGTGGGGAGGGGAACCATAAAATGGGCCTGATCCCAGATAGCATGGTCTCCGCGGTCGCTATGCGACCGTTTGTGCGACGCGTCATATTTGCCTGGTCATTCCCGGTTGGTCCGAAGGTTCAGGCCGGAATTGCGAGATCAAGAGAGCTGCCGAAATTGCGCGCGCATGCTTGACCTCGTTTGAAGGATCATAGGCTCGAGCTTGCACCGCTCGCGCCTAAATGTCGCTTTCCAGGAAATTATTCTATCACTTTCGGTCAGCCGGGGTGTTTTTTGAACGCCAGCATCACCAATGCATAACAAATGTGCTTGATCCGAGCCGGTTCTTGAACAGACTGGTATCCGATCTCATCTTGATCCTGCCAATTCGATCAGTGCGGTAACGTGCAGAGGAGATGGAATTGAGGGCGACTGAGAAATCGGAGCGTTTCGCTCAAAGCAAAAATCTCAATTCCCGATCCTTCCGCGATCTCACGACCCTGATCGTTTTGCTTGCAGTCACGTTATTCGGCTGCGGAGAGAAGCCGCAGCAACCGGCTGCGGCTGCCGCACCGCCGGTCACGGTCGCCCAGCCCGTCAAACGCACCGTCACGGATTGGGACGAATTCACCGGAAGGTTCGAAGCGGTGGAAGAGGTTCAAGTTCGTGCCCGGGTCGGTGGATTCGTCACCAACGTCGAGTTCCGCGACGGCGCCTTCGTCAACACAGGCGACCTTCTGTATATTATCGATTCCCGTCCCTTCGAAGCGGTCGCAGAGCAGGCAGAAGGCCAGCTCTCGGACGCACGCGCCAAGGCTGAACTCGCCAAGCGCGAACTCGACCGTGCGCTGACCCTGAACGAAACCCAGGCGGTCGCGGAATCGACCGTCGATCAGCGCCGCCAGGCGCTGCAGGCGGCAAAGGCCGCGGAGATGCAGGCCGAGGGTGCGTTGAAGGCAGCCCAGCTCAATATCGAATTTACCCACGTCATTGCGCCGCTCGCGGGCAGAGTCAGCCGGCATCTCGTCAGCGTCGGCAATCTCGTGCAAGGCAGCGACAACGGGAGTTCGACCCTGTTGACCTCGATCGTGTCGCTCGATCCGATTTATATTTATTTTGATATGGATGAGGCGACCTACCTCAAGAACAACCGGCTGTATTTCGAGGGCAAGCGCCCGAGTTCGCGCGAGAATCCAAATCCGGTTCAGGTGACGCTGACAGGCGAGACCAAACCATCTCATGAAGGAAAAGTGGATTTCCTGGACAACCGCCTGGATGTTTCGACGGGCACGCTGCGCGGGCGCGCGGTGATTCCGAACAGGGATTTTTCCATCCTGCCGGGGCAGTTTGGCCGCGTGCGCTTGATCGGAAGTGCGCCATACGAAGCATTGCTGCTGCCGGATTCGGCGATCGCCACCGACCAGTCGCGCAAAATCGTTTTCGTGGTCAAAGACGATGACACCGTGGAGGCGCGGCCTGTCACGCTTGGCCCGCTCGACGGCGGCTTGCGCGTGATCCGCGAAGGGTTGAAGCCGGAAGACCGCGTGATAGTCGACGGCCTGCAGCGTGCGCGCGTCGGCGCCAAGGTGAGCCCGCACACAGCACCCGTCGCTCGTGCTGGTAACAAGACATGAACCTCGGCCGGCTTTCCATCAATCAGCCGATTCTCGCGATGGTGCTGTCCATCGTGCTCCTGATTGTCGGGGCCATCGCCTACACCACGTTGCCGGTCGCGGAATATCCGAGTGTGGTTCCGCCGACCGTCGTGGTCACCACGCAATATCCGGGGGCGTCGGCACAAACCGTCTCCGACACCGTCGCGGCGCCGATCGAACAGGAGATCAACGGCGTCGATGACATGCTCTATCTCTACAGCCAGGCGACCTCGAACGGCCAGTTGAACATCACCGTTACATTCAAGCTCGGCACCGATCTCGACAAGGCCCAGGTGCTGGTTCAGAACCGCGTCGCCATCGCGCAGCCTCGGCTGCCGGAAGAGGTGCAGCGCAACGGCGTCGTCACCCGCAAGAACAGTCCGGACCTGATGATGGTCGTGTTCATGCTGTCACCGGACGACACTTTCGACCAGCTCTACATCAGCAACTATTCGCTGCTGCAGGTCCGCGATCAGCTGCTTCGGCTCGACGGCATCGGCGACATCCAGATTTTCGGCGCGCGCGATTACTCGATGCGGCTGTGGCTCGATCCGGACAAGATTGCCGCCCTTGGCATTACGGCTGGCGACGTGCTGACAGCGGTCCGCGCCCAGAATGTGCAGATCACGGGCGGTCAGTTCGCCGCTCCGCCGATCGCCGACCGGGCATTTCAGCCGAATCTCACCTTCACCGGCCGTCTGAAGGACCCGAGGCAATTCGAGGATATCGTCATCAAGGCCGGCGCCGACGGGCGCACGGTGCGGCTGCGCGACGTGGCCAGAACTGAATTGGGTGCGCTGGATTATTCCACCAACACCTCGCTGCTCAGAAAGACCGCGGTAGCGCTCTTGGTGTTTCAGCGCCCGGGTTCAAACGCGCTCGCCACCGCCAAGCGCATTTCCGACACCATGATCAGGCTCAAGGCCGACTTTCCGAAAGGCCTCGACTACAATATCGGCTACAACCCCACGGAATTTATCGCACAATCCGTCAGCGAGTTGATCAAGACCATCTACGAGGCGATGGTTCTGGTCGTCATCGTCGTGCTGGTGTTTCTGCAGGGTTGGCGTCCGGCGATCATTCCGATCGTGGCGATTCCGGTGTCGCTGATTGGCACCTTCGCGGTGATGGCAGCGTTGGGATTTTCGATCAACAATTTGACCCTGTTCGGTCTCGTGCTCGCCGTCGGTATCGTGGTCGATGACGCGATCGTGGTGGTCGAAAACGTCGAGCGGCATCTTCGCGACGGCATGAGCCGGCGCGACGCCGCGCTCAAGACCATGGAGGAGGTCGGCAGCGCGCTGGTCTCGATCGCGCTGGTGCTGTGCGCCGTGTTCGTGCCGACCGCCTTCCTCGGCGGCATCTCCGGGCAGTTTTTTCAGCAATTCGCCATCACTATCGCGGTGGCGACCGCGATCTCCTGCTTCTGCTCGCTGACGCTTTCGCCAGCGCTGGCCTCGCAGATATTGCAGCCGCATGACGAAAAGCGGCCGCCGGCGAGTTGGAATTTCCTCGCGCGCGGCTGGGAAAAGTTCGCTGGTTTCTTCAACCGCGGTTTTGATCGGCTGTCCCACGGCTATGGAAGTGCCGCGGGTTTCGTGATCCGGCATTCGGTGGTGATGCTCCTGGTCTATCTTGTGCTGATAGGCAGCGCTGGATGGCTGTTGATCACCACGCCGCAAGGTTTCATTCCGGCGCAGGATCGCGGCTACGTCATCGTCGCCGTGCAATTGCCAGGCGCCGCCTCGTTGGCGCGCACCACGGAGATCGTTCGTAAGATCGAGAACATCGCACTGGGCACGCCCGGCGTCGTTCGCGTGCCGGCGCTGGCCGGCCTGTCCGGCGCAACGCGAACCCAGGCCGGCAATTCCGCGGCCCTGTTTCCGGTGTTTGAGGAACCGGAGGTGCGCTCGAAAAAGGGCCTTACCGCGACTTCCATCACGGCCGAACTGCGCAAGCGGCTGGCCAGCCTGGAGGGTGCGTTCATCATCGTCATTCCGCCGCCCGCGGTTCCCGGTATCGGTACCGGCGGCGGCTTCACCATGCGAATCCAGGATCGCCAGGGGCGCGGTCCCGAGTTTTTGGCCGCGGCCACCGACGAGCTTGTCGCGGCGGCGCGCAGGGCACCGGGCCTGACGGCGGTGTTTTCTCCGTTCACCGCGAACACGCCGCAGGTGTTCGTCGATATCGACCGTGTCAAGGCACAGAAGCTCGGCGTGCCGATCCAGAACGTGACCGAAGCGATCGAGACTTATTTCGGCTCAGCCTATGTCAACGATTTCAATTTCCTCGGCCGCACCTATCACGTCACCGCGCAGGCGGATTTGCCGTTCCGCAAAGAGACTGCCGATCTCGCCCGCCTGCGTACCCGCAACGCCGCCGGCGACATGGTGCTGCTCGGCAGTGTCGTCAATTTCCGCGACATATCGGGACCCGACCGCGTCGCGCGCTATAACCTCTATCCGGCAGCGGAGTTGCAGGGCGATACGACGCCAGGGACCAGTTCGGCAGCCGCCATCGACACCATGAAGCGATTGGCGGCCCAAACCCTGCCGAGCGGATTCTCTTACGAGTGGACCGACCTGTCCTATCAGCAGGTCACCGGCGGCAATACAGGCCTCTATGTATTTCCGATCTGCGTGCTGTTCGTGTTCCTGGTGCTTTCAGCACAGTATGGCAGCTGGAGCCTGCCGTTTGCCGTCATCCTGATTGTGCCGATGTGCCTCTTGGCCGCTACCATCGGCGTACGGTTCATGGGGCAGGACGTGAACATCCTGACCCAGATCGGCTTTGTGGTCCTGGTCGGCCTTGCCGCAAAAAACGCCATTCTGATCGTGGAGTTCGCCCGCGACATGGAGTTCGAGGGACGCAGTCGGCTGGAAGCCGTCATAGAGGCTTGCCGGCTGCGTCTGCGCCCGATCCTCATGACCTCGTTTGCGTTTATTCTCGGGGTGCTGCCGCTGGTGGTTTCAACCGGCTCGGGATCGGAAATGCGACAGGCGGTCGGCGTCGCCGTGTTCTTCGGTATGCTCGGGGTGACGTTGTTCGGGCTGATCTTCACGCCGATCTTCTACACGATTGTCCGCAATCTGGCGGATTCCTCGCACCGCAAAATTCCGGCTTCGGCGGGATAACGGGCAACGATAGTTAATTCTGCACCGCAGGCGTTCAACACTATTGGCTTACTTTATGGGCAGCCAAAGGGCTATAAAGTATCATTGGAACAGAAACATTAGGGAGGCACTTATGAAATCGGGGTTGTTGTCGGCTGCCGTTGCGGCTTGTGGCCTGTTGCTCGCCGGACCGGTGTCGGCGCAGGGCGTCAAGATCGGAATTCTCAACGATCAGTCCGGCGTCTATGCCGACTATGGCGGCAAGTGGTCGTTTGAGGCCGCCAAGATGGCGGCAGAGGATTTCGGCGGCAGCGTGCTCGGCCAGAAGATCGAGGTGATCTCCGCCGACCATCAGAACAAGCCCGATCTGGCCACCGCCATCGCGCGACGCTGGTACGAGGTCGAAGGCGTCGACATGATCACCGAACTGACGACGTCCTCGGTAGCGCTCGCGATCCACGATCTGTCGAAGCAGATGAAAAAGATTGACATCGTCGTGGGGGCTGCGACGTCGCGCCTGACCGGCGACGCCTGCCAGCCCTACGGCTTCCACTGGGCCTACGATACGCACGCGCTCGCGGTCGGTACCGGCGGCGCGCTGGTCGAAGCTGGCGGCGATACCTGGTTCTTCATGACCGCCGATTACGCCTTCGGTTATGCGCTCGAAAAGGATACCTCCGATCTCGTCAAGGAAAAGGGTGGCAAGGTCCTAGGTTCGGTCCGCATTCCCCTGAACTCGTCGGATTTTTCGTCATTCCTGCTGCAGGCGCAAAGCTCGAAGGCGAAGATCATCGGGCTCGCCAATGCCGGGCTCGACACCACCAACTCCATCAAGCAGGCGGCGGAATTCGGCATCGTCAAGGGCGGCCAGAAGCTCGCCGGCCTGTTGCTGACGCTGGCTGAAGTTCACGGCCTCGGTCTTGAAGCCGCCCAAGGCCTGGTGCTGACCGAAGGGTATTACTGGGATCGCGACGACAAGAGCCGCGAGTTCGCGAACCGCTTCTTCGCGCGTACCGGGCGCATGCCGAACATGATCCAGGCCGGCACCTATTCGGCGACGTTGCAATATCTGAAGGCCGTCAAGGCCGCCGGCACCAAGGACACCGAAGCGGTCGCCAAGAAGTTGAAGGAACTTCCGGTGGACGACATGTTTGCCCAAGGCGGCAAGGTGCTCGAAAACGGCCGCATGGTCCACGACCTCTATCTGTTCGAGGTCAAGAAGCCGTCCGAGTCCAAGAAGCCCTGGGACTATTACAAACAACTCGCCGTGGTGCCGGGCGACAAGGCATTCCCGTCGGCCAAGGACTCCGGCTGCCCGCTGACGAAGTGATCGCTGCCTAATTCCACGACGTGAAACGCCGCGCTGTCTTCGCCGGGACAACGCGGCGTATCGTCAGTTGAAATCTCGGTCGGCGCCGATCCGGATGCTGACAGTTCCAGGCACCGCATATTCGGTGTGGCTCGAATAGATCACGATTCTATTCGTCAGATGCGACAGCACCCGCTGCAGGATCCGTGCAGCCTGGTCGAAGTCCAGATGCTCGACGGGCTCGTCGAGAAGAACCAACGGGGCGTCGCTGAGCAGCGCGCGTGCGAGGTTCAGCCGCTGCGCTTCGCCGAGCGACAGCATGTCCTGGCTGATCCACGAATCAAGTCCATCCGCGAAACGGCCATCGAGTTCCACGGTGGCAAGCGCCAGCCAGCATTCCGCCTCGGCAGCGCCGGGCGCGAAAAGGTTCTCGCGAATGGTATCGGACAGGATGGCGGCATCGTGCAGGCAGAGATGAGCCGCCGCGCGGCGGTAGGCGCCGAGCATCACGACCCCGTCGCCTATGAACTGGCCATTGTTGTCGGCGCCGATCCAGCCGGCGATCTGTTTGAGCAGCGTCGTCTTTCCAGTGCCGCTCGCGCCGACAAGGACTGTCGGGTGGCCGGCGCGGAAGCTAAGGTTGATCGCCTGGCCGAGGCGGCGGCCGTCGGGCGCCTGGCGCGGGATATTCCTGAGCGTCAACTGTTGCAGGACGGCCGGAGAAAACGATGGCGATGTCTTCGCGGCGGTTGCCGTCGACCAATTCTTGAGCCCTTCGCGGGCAGCGCGCTCCCGCACCCTGCCAAGGACCATGCGCGAGACGTTGTGTGCGGTCTCGCCAAGGGCGAGCCAGCCGAATCCGAGAAACGCCGGAACGAGAAGGGCACTGCCGCGGTCTCCAGCGTGCCAGGCCGCGACCAGCACGCTGAGCGCCGCCAGGGGGCCGGCGAGGCCGGCCAGCATGTCGAGCACTGCAAGTGCACGGCGTTGAGCTAGTCGCCCGGCCTCCGCCGCCCTGAAATGAGCAAAGGCGATGTTCAGTATGGCGGAGAAGGCCCGTTCGGCCTGCAGCGGCACAACCGATGCCAGTGCCGCGCCCAGCAGGCGGCCACCCGCACGCTGCGATGATCTCACGGTTGCCCACCGTTTGCCTGCAACCGGCACAACGCCGTGGAGCGCTGCCACCATCGCGATCGACAAGAGCGCGATCGGGACGAGAGCCAGCGGCGACAGCCATGCCGTGGCCGCAGCGAGCGCTGCCATCCCGGCCATCAGGACTGCTGCCGGCATGCCGACGCGCAGGCGCTCGTAATCGACGTCTTCGACATCCTCCATATAGTCGGACAGCCGGTCCTGGTTGCCGAGTTGCCAGCTCGACGCGCGCGTGGCCGGGGTCTGTGCCATCGCGGTGAACAGCCGTGCGCGGCGGTTCACCTGGTCGAGGAGGGCGGCGCGATGTCCCACGACCCGTTCGCCATATTTGCCAAGTGTCTTGCTCAGCGCGAACAGCCGCACCAGAGCCGCCGGAATGTGAAAATTGAAAGCAAGCGCGGCCGGTCCCAGTCCCGCAAGCGCAACGGCTCCGAGAAACCAGACCGATATGCCGGTGAGCAAGATCCCGGAAGCCGACGCTACGACGGCAAGCACGATGGCAAGCCGCCACGGCGATCGCGCGCGCCCCGAGGCCGGTGCAGGGACGTCTGTGACGATTGAGGGTGAGAACGCTTGTATGCTCATGCGGCAACTGCCTGTCCGGATTGAGAAGGCGGTCGCAGGACCTGATGCCGGACGGCCACGTCGATGAGTTGATCGTCGTGCGTGGCGACGATGACCAAGCGCTGCGTCGCTACCTCGGTCAGTACCTGGCGAACCAGTATCGCCGTCTGCGGATCGAGTTTGGCCGTGGGCTCGTCGGCGAGGACCACGCGGCGGGAGAGCAGGATGCGGGCGATGCCGATGCGCATGCGCTGCCCGCCGGAGAGATTGTCGCCGCCTTCCGCGATGCGGGCCTCGAGTCCACCCGGCAGCAGCCGTTCGTCGAGCAGCCCGACGTGCCTGGCGGCCTCCTCGATCGCGGCACCATCATGCGCGCCGCGATTCCAGGCGATCGCTTCGCCCAGCGTGCCCGCCGGCACGTAGATGTCGGTCGATATCCAGTCACATCCCTCGGCCGTCACGTGAGGTAGCGGTTTGAAGTCGGATGACATCGCTTCGATACCGGCCAGCATACGCAGCAGGGTCGACTTTCCAGAGCCGCTCGGCCCCGAAATCGCTATCAGGCCGGACGAAGGAAGATCCGCGACGTCGAAAGTCCCGGCGACGCCGAAGGGCATGGTCTCGATGTCGCCGGCTTCCGCCGCCGCGTCAATTTTGTCAAAATACCAATCCAGTTCCTTGGCCGCGGCCTGACCCTCGGCCTTGACGTGATACTGTTCGGCATAACGGCGGAACGGCGTGAAGAATTCCGCGGCGATAGTGAGGATGAACAGGCTCTGCCACAGCGCCAGGCCCGAAAATCCGGGGATGTGTATCAGCCCGAGATGGCTGAGGCCAAGGAATATGGCGAGTACGGCGATGGCGATGGCGGAGAAGAATTCGATGATGCCGGCGTTGAGGAACGCAACCTTGAGCACACCCATCGTGCTGTCGGCATAGAGCGTCATCCGCTGTTCGATCTTGCCGTGCTCGCGCAGCAAGGCGTGATTGGCCAGAATGGTAGGCAATGTCCGGATACGGTCGGAGAATTGTGCGGCCAGTCGGCCGAAGGCCTTCTCCTGTAGCTCGGCCCGGCCGCGGACGACGCTGCCGAGCATCACGAAGAAAATGATCATGATCGGAACGGTGAGAAAAAGCGTGACTGCCGCCTGCCACGACAGCAAGGTCACCGCCGCCGCCGCGAGCAAAGGGCCGATAGCCAGCATGGATTTGGCCGCGCTGTGGCTGATCACGAGGCTGGCAAGCGCGTTGGGATAGCGCTGCAGGCCGGCGATCAGCGCGCCGGCGGGTTTGGTGCGGATGCGCGCGGACGACCTTCGGGAGAGCGCCTCTCTCAACGCCGTTCGTAACCGGTCGACGACAACATCCTCGGCGCTTGCCGCCGCCAAATCGGCGCAGATGCCGGCGACGCTCGACAAAGCGAGGCAAACCAGAGCGCTCGTTATCGCGACCCCTCCGAAAGTAGCATCTTCGATCAAGCGTCCCGCGAACACCGCAAGGGAACCGGCAAAACCGATCCGCAGCAGCGTGCGTGCGACCTGCCAGCATAGCGTGGTGCGCAGGCCAGCTCGCCCGAAACTGCGGGCGAGATTCAATGCATCAAGATTCAGCGCGTCAAAATTCTTTGAATGATGACAGCCGGTTGAAGGTTCCGCGAACTTCGTCGTGCTGGTGCTGCTCCAGCGACGTTTAGTCTGTCTTCCGTCATTTGGTATTCGCATGCGTATTTCCATTTGGTATTCGCATGCGCATTTCGTGCAGCGATTTATGCGGTATCCGCATGTTCATTTCATGAAGCGATCTTTGCATTCGCTTCTTGATCCAGATCAATAAACTTTCCTAAGGCGGAGCCTAAGGAATTCAAAACTCCAGAAAAAAGATTCCAGAAAAAAACTCCGGAAAGAGGTGGCTCTCCCATGACCAATTCCCTGCTCGTCGAACTTTCGCGACTGCAATTCGCATTGACTGCGATGTATCACTTTCTGTTTGTGCCGCTGACGCTGGGACTATCGATCCTCGTGGCGATGATGGAGACCGTCTTCGTGATGACGGGCCGCACTATCTGGCGCGACATGACCAAGTTCTGGGGTGTTTTGTTCGGCATCAACTTCGTCCTTGGCGTTGCCACCGGCATCACCATGGAATTCGAGTTCGGGATGAACTGGGCCTTCTACTCGCATTACGTCGGCGACGTTTTCGGCGCGCCTCTCGCGATCGAAGGCCTGATGGCCTTCTTCCTGGAGGCAACCTTTGTGGGTCTTTTCTTCTTCGGGTGGGACAAGATCTCCCCGCGCGCCCATCTTGCCGTCACCTGGCTGATGGGGCTGGGGACCAATCTGTCGGCGCTGTGGATCCTGATCGCCAACGGCTGGATGCAGAATCCGGTGGGTGCGGTCTTCAATCCCGATACCATGCGCATGGAAGTGACTGATTTTTTTGCGGTTCTGTTCAATCCGACCGCACAGGCGAAATTCGTGCACACGGTGTCCGCGGGTTATGTCTGCGGTGCCGCGTTCGTGCTGGGCATTTCGGCGTTTTACATTTTGCGCGGCCGTAACATCGAGATCGCAAAGAGGTCATTTGTGATCGCGGCGGCCTTCGGCCTCGCATCCGCTCTCTCGGTGATCGTGCTCGGCGATGAAAGCGGATACACGATTACCGATAACCAGAAGATGAAGCTCGCCACCATGGAGGCGATGTGGCAGACCGAACCGGCGCCCGCTTCGTTCACTGCGTTCGGTGTTCCGGATATGCAGGCGCATACAACGCATTATGCCATCAATATTCCCTGGGTGCTGGGGCTGATCAGCACCCGCTCGATCGACCAGCAGATTCCCGGCATCTTGGATCTCGTGAAGAAGGCCGAGGAAAGAATTCGCGGTGGTCTTGTTGCCTACGACGCCCTGCAAAAGCTCAAGAAAAACCATGCCGACGCTGCGGCTCGTGCCGTCTTCGAGAAAGCCCGCGGCGATCTCGGTTACGCCCTGCTGCTGAAGAGTTATGTTGAAGACCCGATGCAGGCGACGCCGGAGCAGGTCCACGATGCGGCCTGGTCAACTGTACCCAGCGTCCCCTCTCTTTTCTTCACCTTCCGCTTCATGGTGCTGTTCAGCTTCGTGCTGCTTGCGGTGTTCGCGATCTCGCTCTGGTACACGATGCGGGAGGCGGAGGCCCCGCGCTGGCTGTTCCGGCTCGCGCTCTGCGCTTTCCCGCTGCCCTGGCTATCGGTGGAACTCGGCTGGTTCGTCGCCGAATTCGGACGGCAGCCCTGGATCATCGACGGCGTGCTGCCGACCGCTCTGGCCACCTCGGAACTCGGCGTTTTCAATCTGGTGCTGACGATCGTCGGTTTCACCGCGGTCTATGGCGTGCTTGCCGTCATCGAATGCAGGCTGATGCTGCAAGCGATCAAGAAGGGGCCTGATGCGGTGCGTGAAATGGGCGCCTTTAGCTAATTGCGATGACAACTGGCGCCGGCGCATTCGCGCCGGCTGAGTGATCCTCATATGCCTGGTTAGGGAATACGGTCATGATCCAACTTATCTTCGACTACACATCACTGCGCCTGATCTGGTGGTTGCTGCTCGGCGTCCTGCTCATCGGCTTTGCCGCGACCGATGGCTTCGACATGGGTGTCGGCGCGCTGCTGCCCTTTGTGGCGAAGAACGATACCGAGAGGCGCGTCGCCATCAATACTGTCGGCCCGGTATGGGAAGGCAACCAGGTCTGGTTCATTCTGGGCGGCGGCGCCATCTTCGCCGCCTGGCCGGCGCTGTATGCGCTGAGCTTTTCCGGCTTTTACCTCGCCATGTTCCTGGTGCTGTTCGCGTTGATCCTGCGTCCGGTCGGCTTCAAATATCGTTCCAAGCGCGAGGGTGTCGCGTGGCGCCGGAACTGGGACTGGGCGCTGTTCGTCGGCGGTGCGGTTCCGGCACTGATCTTCGGGGTCGCGGTCGGCAACGCGCTGAAGGGCGTGCCCTTCCATTTCACCGACGATCTGCGGCCGATCTACGAAGGCACGCTGTTCGGCCTGCTCAATCCGCTGGCGTTGTATTGCGGACTGGTGTCGCTCTTCATGCTGGTTACGCATGGAGCCGCTTGGCTCAGCTTTAAGGCGGAAGGCCCGGTGGCGGAACGTGCCGCGTCGGTTCGGATCGAAAACGGCGCTGATCACCGCAATCCTGTTCGCGGGTGGCGGCGTCCTGATCTGGCTGGGCGCGTTTGGCGGCTATCAGGTGACGAGCCCGATCGTGTGGGACGGTCCGTCCAACCCGCTTGGCA
Source organism: uncultured Alphaproteobacteria bacterium (assembly GCA_963823115.1). Classification (GTDB taxonomy): domain Bacteria; phylum Pseudomonadota; class Alphaproteobacteria; order Rhizobiales; family Xanthobacteraceae; genus Bradyrhizobium. Next base: position 120,398 of record CAWGKJ010000040.1, read on the forward strand.
AGACCGTTGTGGTCGACTCCGCAGCCTGGCTGAAGAATTTCCATGCCACGCCGTGGCTCTGCGATCGTGCCCCTGCTCGGCATTGTCGCTCCGCTGCTGGCTGCGGCAGGTCTCGGGGCGCGCCGATCAGGCTTTGCCTTCCTCGCCTCCATGCTCGGGATCGCCTGCATCATCGCCACCGTCGGGTTGTCGATGTTTCCCGTCATCCTGCCGTCGAGCACCAACCCCAACGACGCACTCATGGTGTTCGATGCTTCGTCGAGCCATGCGACGCTTCGCAACATGCTGATCGCGACCTTGATCTTCCTGCCGATCGTGCTCGCCTACACCGCCTGGGTCTACAAGGTGCTGTGGGGCAAGGTCAGCTCGACGACCATCCAGAAGGCCGGATCGCGGCCTATTGAGCATGGTCATCGGCGCGAAACGACGCAGATGAGATCATGATCCAATTCAACTTCATCGGATCATGATCCGAGCAAACAAAAGCGGAGACAAAATCATGTGGTACTTTGCCTGGATTCTGGGCCTCGGACTTGCGGCCACCGTCGGCGTCCTCAATGCGCTCTGGTATGAACTTCGTACGGTTCGCGAAAGGGATGAGGCCAGCGCGCCGTTGCGGACGCCCTGATCGTGGAGGAAACATCGCGGCTCGTGCTTGCGGGCTAGCCCCGCCGCACGCTCGCACCGCCGTCCACCGGCAGCGTCACGCCGGTGATGAAGTTGGCCTCGTCCGAGGCCAGGAACAGGGCGGCGTTGGCGACGTCCCAGCCAGTGCCCATCTTCTTGCGCAGCGGCACCTTGGCGTCGCGCTCGGCCGCGACCTCGGCGCGGCTCTTCTTGAATTCGCGGGCGCGGGTGTCGACCGCCATCGGCGTGTTCATCAGGCCGGGCAGGATGACGTTGGCGCGGATGCCGTACGGGGCATTCTGGTAGGCGAGTTGCTCGGTGAAAGCGATCATCGCCGATTTGGTCGCCTTGTAGGCGACGTAGGGATAGGTGGTGATGGCCGCCATCGAGGAGATATTGATGATGGCACCGCTTTATTGTTGGCGCATGATCGGGATCACATGCTTGGCTGCGAAAATGCAGCTCTTGAGGTTGATCGCTACGCAGCGCTCGAGCGCCTCCTCGGTGAAGTCGAGCAGCTCGGCGTCGCCGCCCGCGAGGCTGACGCCGACATTATTGTGCAGGATGTCGATGCGGCCCCAGCGCTTGTGCGCATCTTCCACCATGGCCTTAAGCTCGGCATTCTTGGTGACGTCGGCCTTGAAGGCCACCGCGGTGCCTCCCTTGGCGCCGATCATGTCGACCGTCTGCTGAACCGATTCCAGGTTGTGATCCACGCACAGCACGTGAGCGCCTTCGCGCGCGAAGGTGAGGGCCGTGGCGCGGCCGTTGCCGATGCCCTCGCCGGGGCTCTGGCCGGCGCCAACGACGATAGCGATGCGATCTTTCAAACGCATGTCAGTTCACTCCCGGGATTGGGTACTGCTTCAGTACCTCTTTTGTAAGTGGGTTCGTTGTCGATCTTCAGGGTGGCGAGCCCGCGGACGGCCGAGCAGTAGAACGCGACGGTGAGCACGAGATCGGTCAGGTGCGCGTCAGAGAGTTCTTTTCTGATCTCGGCGAAAGTGACATCCGACATCGCGAGCTCGCGCACCATCTCGCGGGAACCCTTCAGGATCGCGCGCGCCAGCGGCTCGAGGTGAGACGGTTTGTCCTCGGTCTCCGCCATCATGCCCCGGATATCCTCGTCGGTGACGCCGAACTCCTTGCCGATCTTCACATGATGGGTGAATTCATATTCCGACTTCTCCATCCAGCCGACCTGCAGGATCGCTAGCTCGCGCAGCCGCGGGTCGAGCTTGCTCTTGAAGCGGATGTAGCCGCCGATGCCGTTGAAGGCGCGTGCCATGTCGGGCGAGTTGACCAGCAATTTGTGCAGGTTGGTGTTGCGCTTGAGCATGTCGCGATATTCGGGCGCGACTTGGTCGGCCTCGAGATAGGGCAGGCGGGCCATCGTGTTGATTCTCCCTTATGTCTATTCTTCAGTTCTATTCGTGACCTGCTGGAATCGCGTTCCGGGTCTTGCGGCGCTGTCGTCGGTACAGGCCAATTTTACGCATGAACAAGGCGCCAGACGATCGCGCCGAGCGCGCCTAACAGAAGAATGCCCGCAGCCATCGCCTGAATGCGAAAACCCCGCCCGCGTTTGTCGGCGGCCTGCGAATATCCGCTCATGTAGAGGATGCGGCCGGCGATCCAGACGAGGCCGATTGCTGCCGCGGAGGGATCGCTGACGTAGATCGCAAACAGCCAGAGCGAGGGTAGGAAAATCGGCAACCATTCCAGCGTGTTCATTTGCACGCGAAACACCCGCTCGAAGTCGGGATTGCCTGTGGTGGCCGGCGCCTTGATGCCGAACGTAGCACGCGCCTTTGCCACCTGAATGCCAGTGAAGAAGTAAAACAGGATTGCCAGGCAGGTGACAACGGCTGTCAAATGAAACATCGCGAGATTTCCTTACGATCGCGGAAACGTCAAACGGGCTGAACGGATTTGAGACTGTATAATTTGCGTGAGGATCGCAAGCGCCCGTTTATTGCGGCGAGCGGACAAATGCACAAGAGCCGCGCCGGGCCGTTCGATCAGAAATCCAAAACGGCTTTCAACATCGGCTTTGCAAAGTTGAGATGAAATCTCCGATTTGGGCGATCGCCCGGTGCGCTTCAGGCAGGAAGGGTACGAACAACTGCCAAGTGTGCGGCATTCGCGGCCAAATCTCCAGCTTGCTGCGAGGATTGTCGCGTCGCAGTTTTTCCGCCATGCGGACCGCGTCGTCCCTAAGAATCTCGTCGCCACCAACCTGAATCAATACCGGCGGCAGGCCGGCCGGATCGCCGTAGAGTGGCGACGCATAGGGCGTGCGTGGATCGGCCCCGGCCAGATAATAGTGCGCCAGCCCAGGCAGGTGGCCGGCATTCAACATCGGATCAGCCGCGGCGTTCGACGTCAGCGATCGACCGGTCAGCGCCAGATCGGTCCAGGGCGACATCGCGACAGCGGCACCAGGAAGCGGTCTGCCGTCGTCGCGCAGCTTCAAGAGCAGGCACAGCGCCAGTCCCGCCCCCGCCGAATCTCCCATCACGAACAGTTGGCCCGCATCGGCTGTGTTGTCGGCGAGCCAGGTGTAGCCGGCGATAGCATCCTCGAGCGCTGCCGGGAACGGATGTTCCGGCGCCAGGCGATACTCGAGTGCCCAGACGCGCGCTCCGACGGCGTCGGCAATCCGCCAGGTAAAATGCCGATAGTAGGCGGGCGCGCCGGAAACATAGCCGCCACCGTGGAGATAGAGCACGTTGCGGTTCGGCCTCGATGCTGGAGTGGTGACCCGGTGGAATGTGAGCCGGCCGGCCTTGACTTCGGCTGTTTCGGCGCGGGTGGGCGGCCGCGGCACCAGCCTCTCCATCGCGCGCATGCCTCTCCGCCATGCCTGGATATCGAGATGGCGGCTGCGGCGTTTGAGAAACATGCGAACGCCCAGGCGCAGCACTTCGGCGCGCAGACTCATGGCTTGTCCTCGTCCACTCAGGTTCCGAATGCGGCCGCCTTGGGCATGCGCAGGCGCCCGGGCTCGTCCGATGGTTCGTCGACCAGACGGCCGTCCTCGATCTGGACGATGCGATCGGCGAATGGAACAACCCGCGGATCATGCGTCACGACCAGGACGGCGCTCCCCTGCTCGTGTGCGATGGATGTGAGGATGCGCATGATGGTCTGCCCGTTGCCGCCGTCAAGGGCGCCAGTCGGTTCGTCGGCGAGAACGACGGAGGGATTGGCGACGATCGCGCGCGCGATCGCGACCCTCTGCTGCTCACCGCCGCTGAGTTGGTGCGGCCGCGCCTTTGTCTTTTGCTCCAGCCCCACCATCTTCAGCGCCTGGCGCGACCTTTCCGCAGCCTTGCGGCCGCGTTCGCCGCGGATATCAAGGGCCAGCTGCACGTTCTGCGCGGCCGTCAGCGTCGGAAAGAGGTGATAGGACTGGAACACAAATCCAATATGGTCGCGCCGAATCTTCGCAAGCCCTTCCTTGTCCACGTTGGAAGTGGACGCGCCGCACACAAGGACTTCGCCCGAGCTCGGCGCCAACATGCATCCGAGGATCAGCAGCAGCGTCGTCTTGCCGCTGCCGGAGGGTCCCATCAGCAGCGTCAGCTCGCCGCGCCGCAGCGACAGATCGACGCCGCTGAGCGCCTGCACCTTGCCGGCGCCCCTGCCCAGCGTCTTCTTGACCGCTTTGGCTTCGATGATGCAGTCCTTCATCGCATGAACACCGTGGCTGGATCGATGCGTAACACGCGGACGATGGCTCCAATGGCCGAGGCCACGCACATCGCCACCGTCAGAACAGCCAGTCCGGCGACCAGCCAGGGCGTGATAACGATCGGCAGTGCGCTTTTTGCGGTCATCTGAACGACGATAGCGCCAATGCCTGCCGCGAAGCAGAACCCAATCACCGCGTTGAGCAGCGCCTGATAGATGATGACGTTGTAGATGTACCCATTGGAAGAACCCATGGCGCGCAGGGTAGCGAATTCGTTCAAATGATCCTTGGTACTGGAATAGAGCGTTTGCGCGACAATCACCGTGCCGACGATCACACCCAGTAAGTGCGCCGGCAAACAGCGCCGCGCCGGCCCCGGTCCCGAACAGCCAGAACGAACGGCTGCGGCTGCGGAATTCAGCCGCGGTGAGAACCTCCGCGTCGCCAACCTGGGCGCGGACGGCCTGCAGAACCTTTTCGCGATCGGCATCATTATTCAGCCGCACCAGCAGATCGCTGGCTCGCTGCGTCGGCGTCCCGGTGTAGATGCGCGCGCTCTTCAGCATCCACGAAGACATAAGGCGTGGTGGTGAACGAGCGGATGCCGTCGGTGATCGCAGCAACCCGGACGCGGCGGCCGCGGATTTCCGCCGTGGATCCGATGCCGGTGACGCCGAGCCGCTCGAAATAGGAGCGATCGACCGCGACGGCTTCCCGCTCCGACAGCGCCTGCACTTTGCCTTCGACCACGTTCCACGGTTGCAAGCCGCCGTCGCGGAGGTCGACCCCGACGATGAAGACGGGTGTCACCTCGCCGCTGTCGAGGTGCCAATCCGAGAAGCCGATCACCAGCGGGGTCACGGTGGCCACCCCGTTGGTCGCGGCGATGCGATCGCGCAGCTTGAGATCGAGCAGCGAGGGGTCCTCGAAGCATTTCGCGCCTTTCGGCACGACCCAGAGATCCGTCGAGGCGTGGTCAATCATGGTGCTGACCATGTGCCCGAAGCCGAGGAACAGACCCATCTGGATCATGACAAGGACAACCGAGAAAACGATGCCGACGAGCGTCGCAATAAAGCGCAGCCGATCATGGAACAGGTTGCGCGACGCGAGCGTCAATCTCAGCGGCATGGTCGTTGTCCCTTTATAGCGGTTGGTTCGGCAATCGCCCGCTTGCCGGTCAAATCGGAACGGCGCGGAGCGAGCGTCATCAATCCAGCGCTCGCAGCCCAGCTCAGCGCCAGCGCGCCGGCAAAGACGATGGCTGCTTTTTCGATCGCGTCGAGGTCGACGCCGAGCAAGGCATATTGCAACCACACCACAAAAACGTAGTGCAGGAGATAGATGCTGTAAGCGTTGGCCGACAGACTATCGAGCACACGGTAGCGCGTCCGCATCAACCGCAGGCAGATCGCAAGCAGGGACAAGCCGCATGCCGCGCTGGCGACGGGAAAGGCAGACGCCGCTGCCAGCCGAACCGTGAGCGGGCTCGCGTTCCAGTCCGGCAAGGTCAGCGACGTCAGCCCGCCCCAGACTGCGAAGCTCGCAACGGCGACCGCAAGCCATGCCAGCCAATGGCGCGCGAGCGGGCCGTCAGCTGCGCAGCATGCCGCGGTCAATGCCGTAGCTGCCAAGGGCAAATGCCGCGAAAAAATAGACGACGTAGTGCAACGGTCGGCTGAGCTGGAGGGAAAACGGACCGAAGGACCTCCAGTCCCACGGCGTGAACACCATCGCCAGCGGAACATAGGCCAAAATCGACAGCGCTATCAGGCCGATGAAGAAGGCAAGTGGACGCTCGCTGAGAGTTCCGGCGAGCTGACCCAGCGCTCGCGACCCATTGCGGCGCGAGCGCATGGAAACCAGCAGCAAGCGCGCTCAGCACAAGGAGCTGCCATAGAAACCATGCCGGCCCTCCGGCCACATCGGCAGCGCTCTCCAATGTTGCCAGAATGCCGCCGCAGACGGATCGGCTGCTGTTGCGCGATATGATGCAAAGTAGGCGATCGGGCTGAGGACGCTGACCGCGAAAAGGAACGGCAATCCGATCCGCCACCACCGTTCCGACAAATAGGTGAGGCTTCCCTTGCGGCTCAGGCCGGCCGGAGTGAACAACCCCGCCAGAAAGAACATCAGCGACATGAGGCTGACGTCCTGCCAGGCGCAGAAGAGGTCGAAGCCGAACCAGCGCTCCCGGTCAATGATTGGAAAGGCAATCCACCGATACGGCGCTGCATCAAAGGGAAACGGATCGGCCGGTTGCGATGCGAGATAGGGCAGCACCGAATGAAAGGCGACCACGATGAGGATGACAACCGCGCGCAGGTTGCTGAGTGGAACGCAGGGCCGGGAGATCACGTAGCACCCATCCAGCTTGAGTCTGGAACCAACGTGGAACCGGGAGCCTAGTTCCAAAACAGCGGCGCAGATGGGGCGTACGCGTGGCAGCGGTGGAGGTGAACGTGGTCAGAACAAGGCTGCGGCATTGCGAATAGCCGGCTGTGCACAGGATGCCGCCGGCGGTCCGGACGGCCTCAATAGCCGGTCATCTCGAGATATCCTACGCCGCAGTGGCTGCCCGTAAAGCTGATCGGACCCTTCCCAATAGGGAAAGCTCGTTCCCATCCAGCTCTTTGCATTCAGCGGGACGCATGCGATCGCCAGCGCGAGGCTGGGAATCGCAATGTCCCATGCAACCGGGATTTTGCGCCCCTCGATCTCGGTCAGGGTCTTCGGCGTCATGGTGATATCGGCCGACGCGATCTGCCTGGATTTTGCCATCTGGCGAGATCCAGTTACCTGACGCGTAATTCTTCCCGTCGGTCTGGCGCAACCGATACAGCATCAGCTTTTCGCCCGAGTTCAGATGCAGCGACAACCAGTCCCAGCCGGTTTGATCCGATGCGAGCGGCTGGCTGCTCCATTCCCGATCCATCCAGGCCTGGCCGATGACTTCGACGGGCTTGTCGTCGATAACGATGCGGCCCGTCGCCTTGAAAAATGGCTGGCTGTAATAATACGAGGCCTGTACGCGCTCCGATTTTCGGCTGTAGCCGGCATCGCCCTGCAGCACCAGCGCGCGATCGGCCTCACATCGCAGCGTGTAGGCGAAATCCGCTCCCGATGCCTTCAACTTGAGCGGCGCAATGGTGTCGTCACGCATCGCATCGAGCCCGCGCATTTGCCAAGAATCGATCCAGGCTAGAAACGGCTTCGACCTCGACGCCGGCCTGGCCGACGCCGCCCCTCGCGAAGGTCTCGCTGTAGCGGTGGGTGTCGGCGCGCGTGACGGCCGCGTGGCCCATCCAGATTTGCTGGTTGGCCCAGCCTTCCGCTTGCGCGCCGGGCCTCGAGGCCTGACGAAACAGGGTCCATTGCGCGCCATAGGCCGCGCCGGCCGAATCCACGAGATTTGCGGTCACGTACCACCACTCGATGCGATAGTCCGGATGCGGACCGTGATCGGCCGGAAAAGTGAAAGTCTTGCCGGGAACGACAGGGGCGAATCCTTCCGCGGTCTTGCCAAGCCCGGCGAAGCCCTGCGCGAGCGCGCTGTCTCGGCGGCCGAGCCCGAGAAGAAGCGCACTGCCAGCGAAGGCGCGGCGCGATATCGGGAAGCTATCGCTCATCGGCGAAAATCTTGATCAGCCGCGCCGGTTGCATGCGCGCCAGTTTGAGAACGGGAAGCAGCGCCGCCAGCAGCGAAGCCATCATGGCAACGCCGAGAAGCTGCAGGAGTTGCAGCGGGAAGACGTGAAACGGCAGCCGCCAGCCAAAGGCCTTCACATTCACCACCGCGATCAGGCACCACGCCACCAATAAGCCCAGCGGCAAGCGCGAGCAGGGTCGTGATCAGCGCAACCGACATGGTCTTCAAGAGTTCAATCGCCGCAAGCCGCTGCCGCGTGATCGCCGATGGCCCATAACGGCGCAAGCTGCGGCAGGCGGGAATTGCTCAGGGTCAACAGGCTGGTCAGCAGTGCGACGCCGGCAACCCCGAGAGTGAAGGCGTTCAACGCCGCCGTGATGGCGAAGGTCCGGTTAAAGATTCGCTTCAACTCGGTTTTCACCGTCGCTTGATCGAGGAGGTTGCTTCTATCGAGGCCAAATTTGTCCCGTAATGCGGCGATCAGCGCCGGGACGGCGGCGGGGGCGACGCGCAGGCCCAATCGCGTTTGCGGGATTGCGGGAAAGCGCCGGATCAGTGCTGCGATATTGACGGCGATCTGGCCCCTGGGGTTGCCGTAATCGGCGTAGATGCCGACGACTTCGAGCGTCCAGTCTCCTCCTGGCGCTGGAACTTCAATCCGGTCGCCGATCGCGAGATTCAAGCGCCGGGCCAATTGCTCGCTGATGAAGCCGGCATCGCCGGGACGAAGGCTGATCCAGGCGTTTGCGGCTGATTGCAGCAGCGGCCAGTGCTCGCGATAGGTTGCGTGATCGGGGAGACCGAGAATCTCGATAGGCGCTCCATTGATCTGCGTCTCGGTCCGGCCGCCGGGCAGGATCGCCTCAACTTCGGAACGCTCACCGAGCCAGGCCTTGATGGCCGTTGCCTGCGCGGTGTCGGATGCATTGATGTAGATGTCCGCGACCAACCGGCCATCCAGCCAACTGACAAACGTTCGGCTGAAGGTTTCGACCATGGTGCCGACGCCGACATTGACCGCAAGCGCGAGCAGGAGCGCCATCAATGCCAGCGACAATCCCGAAAGCTGCTGGCGGCTGTCGGCCCAGAACCAGACCGCGAGCGCCCGATGGGCGCGGCGCTGGCCGATGAAAGCACGCGTTCGAGGATCGCCGGCAATCCGAGCGCCGCGCCAAGCAGCAACGCCGCCAGCACGGCAAATCCCGAAACAAGCGAATCGCCGTACCACAGGAAGAAGCCCGCGGCGGCGAGCACAGCGAGCGCCAGCGCGCTCTGGAGAATCAGCCATCGGTGCTGCGCCTGTTGCCAGGCATAGGGCTGCGCGGCGACCAGCACCGGAAGCCGGACCGCTTTCAAAAGACTCGTGGTCGCGGCCAGCCAGCGCGCCGGCGACGCTGATGATGATGCCGGCGATCCACCATTCGCTCTTGAGCGTCAACTGGCCGGGAATTTGGGCGCCATAGAGACCGCGCAGGGACGCGGCGACATCGGGCAATAGCGACGCTGCGATCAGGTAACCGCAGATCAGGCCCACGAGGCCCGCGATCAGCGCCAGCGACACCAGTTCGGCCACCAGCACCGTGTTCAGCATGCGCGCGGACACCCCGCAGGCGCGCAAGGTTCGCAGCATCGGCAGGCGCTGCTCGAACGCAAGGCCTACCGCCGAATTGACGATGAACAGCCCGACCACGAAGGACAGGAGACCGAACGCCGTCAGGTTCAGGTGAAAGCTGTCGGTGAGGCGTTCGAGATCACTCTCCGCATCCGGCTCGATCAGGCGGAGTTTGCCGCCGACGATGCTTTCCAGCGGCGCGCGCGTGCCCTTGGCCTTGCCGACCAAAAGGCGCGAAAGCTGATCCGGCATTTTGAGCAGTCGCTGCGCGATGCCGATATCCACCACCAGCACATCGGGCACCAGTTGCGCCTGCACGTGGAGCGGCGGCAGAGGCGTGCCGTCGCCCGCAAGGGGTGTCGCGCCTTCCGGCAGGCTGAGATCGGAGAGCACTTCCGGCGCCACCAGCGTTTCTCCCGGCGGCGTCAGGAACGATTGCAGGCCGGCTCTTCCGATCGTCGGCGCATTCCCCACTTCTGCGGGAAGCGTGAGGGGCTCAATCCCCAATAGCCGAAATGACCGCCCGCCGATCTGAATACGGCCCTCGAGAACAGGCGACACCCGCCAGCCGGCGCGGCGCAAGTCGACAAACAGCTTTTGCGAGAATGTTGGCCCGCTGCGGCTGACCAGGGTGGCTGTTCGCGCACCGCCGAATGTTGCCGCCGCGCGATCGTAACTGTCACGCGCCTGCTGATTCAGCGCCTGTACGCCGCTCCATAACGCGGTCGCGGAAATCAGTCCGATCAGCAACGTCGTGAGTTGCATCGGATGCCGCCGCCAATGGCTCAACAGCACCGCGAGTATCCAGATCGCTTGGGTCATGCGATCAGCCCCGCGTGAAGATTGATCTGCCTGTCGAGCGTAGCGGCGAGCCGCGCGCTGTGGGTCACCATCAGGAAGCCGCAGCCGGTGCGCCTGACCAGATCGCGCGTGAGCGCGAGAACGTCATCCGCGGTGGCTTCATCGAGGTTGCCGGTGGGTTCGTCGGCGAGCAGAAGCAGCGGTTTTACCGCCAGCGCGCGGCCGATCGCGACCCGCTGCTGCTGGCCGCCGGATAATTGCTCGGGGTAGCGCTTGAGCAAGGTGCCGAGCCCGAGCCGATCCACGAGCTCATCGTGCCAGGCCGCATCGTGGCGGCCGGCGATCCGGGACTGGAACTTGAGGTTATCTTCGACGGCCAGGCTCGGGATCAGGTTGAACTGCTGAAACACCAGACCCAGCCGATCGCGCCGCAAGGCAGCCCGGTCGGCATCGGCGAGACCGGCGAGGGACGTGCCGGCGAGCCGGATCTCGCCGCCGTCCGCGCGATCGAGCCCCGCGATCAGATGCAGCAACGTGCTCTTGCCGCTGCCGGATTCTCCGGTCAGCGCGACGCGCTCGCCCGCCGCGATAGCAAGGTTGACGCCGCGGAGCACCGAGATTTCTTCTCCGGCGGAACGATAGGTCTTGGTCAGATTGAGTACGTTCAGCACGATAGGGCCGCCGGTCGTCATGCGAAGTGCGCGAAATATCAAAGCGGCTTCTGATATTTCAGCACGAACTCATCGACCGGCACCTGCGGACGGAACACCGCCGCGTCGCGCGGATCTTCGGGATGCCGCAGAAAATCGGCTTCCGCCGCGAGCTTGAACCCGGCCGCCTCGATCTCCCGGCGCAGCGTGCTTTCCTCGATGCGATGCAACGTCTTCGCGACCGACGTGCCATCGCCCGGACGCGCGGAATGATCGGCGATGACAAGGAAACCTCCGGGTTTCAGTGCCCCGAACATTTTCTTGTTCATCTCGGCGCGGTCGGCGGGCATGTAGGTCACATCGTGATAGGCAAAGAAGAACGTGATCAAGTCGATCCCGCTGACGCCGGGCGGGATCGGATCGTCGTAATTTCGGATGACATGCACCACGTCCTTCATGGCCGGTTTCTGGGCACGAATATCGAACTTGTCTTTCACCCGTTCCATGACCGCGGCCAACTCCTGCGCATAGACGCCACCACCGCCCGGGCCAACGGCGCGCGCCAGCAGTTCCGTGCTGTAGCCAGCGCCGGCCCCCATATCCAATACCTTCATTCCGCTTTTGACGCCGGCGAAGGCGAGCATCTTGGCGGGCTGTCGGCGCTGATCGGTTTGCCGATCGGCGTCGCTGCGGTCCGGCGAGGCTACGATGGCTTCATAGTCCGGCGCGCCGGCGCCCGCGGCCAACGCTGCGCTCCATCCCGCAAGCATCGAAATCGAAATCAGCGCGCCGATAGCGCTTGCTCGGCAAAGGGTCGGTCTGAACATGAAAATCCCCTGATAGGTTGTCGCGCAACATACCAAGACCGGAACGAGAGATCACGGTCTCAATCGTGCTTGCGACACGATCGTGATCCGGCTGCCGGGCGCTTCCGAAACAGGGCCAGGCGGCATCCGCCGATGGATACCCAGTTTGCGGCGCACGCGTTCGGCCGAAACATGTTCAGTTGCATTGCCTGACGTACCGCAGGTAGCATCGGGCGAGGCCGATCAACAGGCCAACAAACGAAAACCCGGGGAGGGGATCATGACGGCGCAACCGACGCCTAAGGGCGCTTGGAAAATTACGTTTCTGCTATTTCTGTTCATGCTGGTGAATTTCGCCGACAAGATCGTCGTCGGGCTTGCCGGCGTGCCGATCATGACCGAGCTGAAGCTTCAGCCCGAACAGTTCGGTCTGCTCGGCTCCTCGTTCTTCTTCCTGTTTTCCATCGCCGCCATCGTGGTCGGTTTCATCGTCAATCGAATCGCTACGCGATGGGTCCTGCTTGCGCTTGCGCTGATATGGGCGCTGGCGCAGTTTCCGATGGTGGGCACGGTCAGTTTCACTACGCTGCTGATCTGCCGCGTTATCCTCGGCGCCGGCGAGGGGCCGGCGTTTTCGGTGGCGACCCATTCGGTCTACAAATGGTTTCCCGACGAGAAGCGGACCCTGCCCACCGCCATCCTGTCGCAGGGATCGGCGTTCGGCGTGATCCTGGCGGTGCCGGCGCTGAACTGGGTGATCGTCAACCATAGCTGGCACTTATGCATTTGGCGCTCTCGGCGTCGCCGGCCTGATGTGGGTCGTGGTATGGCTGGTCATGGGCAGGGAAGGGCCGCTGGTTCAGACCGTCGCGATGGCCAAGGCCGATCCCGGCGTTCCCTATTTCCAGCTTCTGACCTCGCGGACCTTTATCGGCTGCTGCGCGGCGACGTTCGGCGCCTACTGGGCGCTGTCGCTTGGCCTGACCTGGTTCACGCCCTTCATCGTCAAGGGGCTTGGCTTCTCGCAAAAGGACGCGGGATGGATTTCGATCCTGCCCTGGGTATTTGGCGCCGCCACGTGCTGCTGACGGGGTGGATTTCGCAGGTATTGATGGCGCGCGGGGTTTCGACCCGCGGCGCGCGCGGTGTGCTCGGTTCGATGCCTTTGATCGTCGGTGGATTGATTCTGGCATCGCTGCCGCATGTCGATGGCGCGGGGCTGCGGATTGCGGTGCTGGTGATCGGAACAGGGCTCAGCGGATCGATCTATGTGGTCTGTCCGCCGATGCTCAGCGAGTTCACGCCGGTGTCGCAGCGCGGTGCGGTGATCTCAATCTACGGCGCGATCTACACGCTGGCCGGCATCTTGGCGCCGTCGGTGATGGGCAGCGTGATCCAGCAGTCGGGCGGGCTGCTTGAGGGCTACATGACCGGCTACACCATCAATGCGGTGATTCTGATTGCGTCCGGATTGCTCGGCCTGCTGCTGCTGTGGCCCAACACCGAGCGCGCGCGGCTGACGGCGCAGGCGCCGCAGCCGAAGTTCGCGTGAGGACCACGGCGATCGGGAAAACACTGTCTCGCGGTTCCGGCAGGCGCCGGGACCGATGATCTCCGGCGGTCCCGTTTCATGGAGATATCTGCACGAAGCTCAGGGCTGCATGAGCCTTGTGTCGGGCGCGCCCGGGCTCATTTTGCGGACCGCGGTCGGTAACCAGCGCAAGCAGGACCGTAAGAATCATGAATACGACGGAGGCGCCGAACACCCAATGCGGCGCGTTCTGGTCCATGATCCAGCCAAACAGCAGCGGGTTGACGACACCGCCGAGATTGAAGCCGGTGGAGACGATACCGAAGGCCCGCCCCGCCGCGCCCGCCGGCGCCGCATTGCGCACCAGCATATCGCGCGAAGGCGCGATCATTCCGCCGAGGAATCCCGCCGTCCCCATCGCCGCGGTCAGCAGCATCGACGGCAAATCGATCGTCGCAATGATGAAGACGATAACGGCGTTGACGGCAAAGCAGGCGGCGGCAACCTGTCCGTGACGCCGGGTGCGGTCGGCGAGAAAGCCGCCCGCCAGCACGCCAATGGCACCGGAGCCCAGAAACGCCGTCAGCGCGATATTGGCTGATGAAAACGACGCGCCGTAGCCGCTCATCAGCGCCACCACGCCGAAATTGCCGATGCCCGCGTTGGAAAGGCTCAGCAGCGTGAAGAAGATCGTCAGCACGATCAGGGTCGGCGTGACGATGCTTTGCTTCGGTGCCGGTGCGCCATCGACCTTGTGGTCGGCGGCGCTGGCATCGGGGATGCCGGCGACGAGCAAGCAGCAGTGCCACCAGCGGCCCGACGGCGCCTGCCATGATCAGCGCCCCATAACCTCCGGTCGTCGCCACCAGCGCGGCCACGATGGCGGGCGCGACCGCGCCGCCGAGAAAACCGGCAAAGGTGTGGATCGAAAACGCGCGGCCCATGCGCGCCGCATCCATGTGGGCTGACAGGATCGCATAATCGGCCGGATGATAGACGCTGTTGGCCAGGCCCAGCAGCACCGCGCTTGCGATCAGCCAGGTGTAGCTCAGATGCAGGCCGAGCATGATCAGCGCAAAGCCGCCGAGCGTAAGCCCTATCAGCAGGACCTTGCGGGCGCCGATATGATCGGCGAGATAGCCCAACGGTGCCTGCGTCAGGCCGGAGATCACGGCGAAGACGGTCAGCGCAAAGCCGAGCTCGATGTAACCGACGCCGAGCTGCTGCTTCAGAAAAGGAAACAGCATCGGCAGTACCAGCAGATGGAAATGACTGACCCAATGGGCCGTCGAAATCAGGGCAAGCGTGCGTAGCGCTGCGTCCAACTTTGCTTGTTGCGGTGCGGCCAGAACGTCAACCATCCCAGATTCAGACCCCGATGAAATAAACGGCCCGGCAAGGCTCCGCCGAAATTACCGGCTGACGGCTATTTGTCCATGAATACCGCCGCATGGCAGCCCTCCCGGGCCGCGCCGTAACGAGAAAGGCGGCATCGAAAAATCCAGAGACAGGGACTGGCGATGACGGCGACATTTCTGCCGGTCGCCCCGAAGCCGGCAGTCACGCTGGCGCGAAGAGATTTTGGCGCACATCTGCTCGATCTCAAAAGCATCCGGCTGATTGAGAGCGAGGATTTTCTCCGGTGAAGGCTATAGCGGCTGGTCGTCGTCGCCGTAGCTATCACGTTTCGGCGTGGCGATGTCGCCATCCTCGTAGTCGTTCTCAACCGGGTTTGGCGGGGCTTTCTTCGATTTGTCGTTGTCTTTTTTCGGAGGTTCGCTCTTTTTGCCGGTTCTACCCATGTCAGTGCCCTTGATTAGCCGCAGTCGAACAATCTTTTCCTGTTTTTTTCCGGTGTTCAGTGTAAAGCGAGGCGCAACCCGAGCATGATCCGGGAAAGTGGGAACCGGTTTTCCGAAAAGATCATGCTCAAACAAAGAGATGAGATCGCGATCCGGGTCAATCGGGTCATGATCTGGGAGCCAATATGAAGAAGCCGAAGCTCGAACTAGAAGAACAGCAGCCCCGGAAAGTCATTCGCGCCGACAAGGCGCCGACTGCCGGATATTCGCTGGTGGTGGATGGTCACTTCAAGTCGCACCACGATACGCTCGAAGCCGCCGAAAAGGCGGGAATGGATTTGAAGAACAGGTTCTCGATGCTGCAGGTGCAGATCTACGACGCCGCGACCAAGACGCGGTCGAAGATTGAATTGCCCGTGCCGGCTTAGCTGGATTTAAGTCCGGCGCCCGCCGCTTTGCTGGCTCGCCAGCCAGTCCGCCAGCGCCGCGGTCTTTTCTTCCGACTTCTTGGCCTTGGTGCGCGCCTTCTTGACCGCTGCAGCAGGCCGCGGCGGCTCGGCGGCTTCGCGGGCGAGCCGCAATGCCTTCAGCCTCGCCATGTTGTCGAGCACGGCTTTGGCGGCGACATCGCGCTCGGTCTTGACGGTTTTGGCGCCGCGCAGCCTTGTTGAAACGCGCCTCGGCGCGGTTGCGGTCTTCCTTAGCCATTTAGGTCGCTTTCTTCTTCTTGGGCTTGGTTTTGGCCTTGGGTTCCGCCGGTTTGTCGCGGTCGGCGGCTTCCTTCGCCAATCGCATCGCGCGCAGGTCGGCCGTCCGTTTTCGTATCGCGACGTCGGCCGCCGCGATATCCGCCATCGCCTTGATGCCTTCGGCATCCTGGGTGCGCTTCCGGTTCAACCTGATCTCTTTCAGTTCGGCCGGGCTTTTCGGTTCGTCACTCATCGGATGCCCTTGAATTCACGGCGCGCAGCATCGCTGCGAGCGATCTCCATCGATCTTAGCATGCATCGGATTGATAAAGCCGCCTTTTTAGGCGGCTTTTGTTGAAAAGGCGGCCTTTTTGGGCTGAATCAGCGATTATAGTGAAGGCGGCTGACGCCTGAGCGAACCGAATCAGGCCGGTCGCGCAGGCATCAAGCGGCTTTCCGATCAGAACGTCGCGCCGGCCTTCACCATGTAAGTGCGGCCCGGCAGCGGATAGGCGCTGAAGCGGCCGTCGGTGAAGGCGCTCGCGATCGCATAGTCGTAATACAGCGCGTTGAGCGCATTATTCACGCTCAGCGACCAGAAGAAATGCTCGTATTCGCCGCTCAGCTTGAAATCCACCGTCGCGTTGGCCGGAATCAGCGACTGGGTATTGGGCTGGTCGTTGTCCATGCGGCGGCTGCTCCAGTAGCGCACCGTCGCATCGGCCACGAGATATTTCTGCCAGATGTTCCATGTCACGCCGGCATTGGCGGTGTAGCGGGACACCAGCGGAACGTCGTTGCCGGCAAACGGGCCTTCGCGAAAGATGGCGCGGGTATAGGCAAAGCCGCCGCGCAGCAGCACGGTATCGCTGGCGCGGTACGACGCGCTGGTCTCGGAGCCATAGCGGCGGGTCGGGTCGAGATTGTAGTTGAAGAAATTGACGGGGTCGAAATGGATCTCGTTTGTACGAGATCCATGTCGTAGATGCTCGATTGCATCTGGAAGTTTCCGGCCTTGATCGCGGAAGCCGCCTTCGATGTCATCCGACGTCTGGGTCTTCAGCGTGAAATTTCCGGGAATGGGATTGAAGAAGGCATCGAAAGCCGGACCCGAAGATGACGCGTTCGTCGACGTCAGGCGTGCGGAACGCGCGCGCGGCGCGGCCGAACACCGAGAACACGTCGTTGAAACGATGCTCGAGGCCGATATGCAACGCGTATTGCGTCTCGTTGCTGTTGAGAGGGTTGGCCTGGGTATCGAAGGCGAACGGCGCATTGGGATCGAAGCGGTCCCGCGCAGTCAGGTTGGTGTTTTGAACCCGGGCGCCGTAGGAGAAGTCGGTCGTCGGCAGCAAGCCGATGGTTTGCTGCCAGTAGCCGGCCAGCGTCTGTTGCGACAGATCGTACATGTGCCACGGCGGAAAGCCCTTGAATGCGCCGCGATCCTGATGGTAGGTCGCGTCGTAATAATCGATTCCGGTCAGAACGGACGAGGGCATCCCGAAGATTGAATTCTTGACGCTCAACCGAGGCGTGATCGACCAGGTCAGCAAATCGGCATCGACATAGGTGGAAGCGAAACTGGAAGCGGCGCCGTGCCGAAGAAGCCAACTGCTGCTTCTTGTCCCGCACGCCGCCGTCGACGATGAGATCGACGCCGTTCCACAAGGTCTTGGTGAAGCCGGCGGTGGCGTTGGCGCCTTGCTTGTTGGCGTAGTCGAACGGCGTGTCGGTGCCTCTGCGGTCGGTGGCGAGTTGATTGAGACCGATCGAGGGGTCGACAAATCGGCCGCCGGGCAATCCCAGCTTCTGGTCGTCGCCGGATATGGTCAGGAATGCGGTCAGATCGGGCGTGGTGTAATTGAGGTTGCCGATGCCGTTGCGCTGGTCGAGGGCGTTGTTGACCCGGTAACCGTCGGATTTGACCTGGTTGCCGTAGAACGACGTCGACCACGGGCCGTTGTTGGTCGCGACCGAAACCGAACCCATCTGCTGATTGAACGAGCCGACGCCGGCTTCGGCGCGGATGGCCACCGGTGGGCCGCCGACGCCGGTTTTGGTCACGATGTTGATGACGCCGCCGACGGCGTTGTCGCCGTAGAGCACGGCGCCGCTGTTGCCTCGCGTGATCTCGATGCGCTCGATCGCATCCCGCGGAATGGTCGAAAGATCGACCCCCGCCATATCGATGTCGTTGAGCCTGCGGCCATTGATGAGCACAAGCGTATTGGCGGTCGCGAACGCGCCAAATCCCCTGATGTCGACGACGGTGCCTGCGCCGTTCACGCCGCCATATAGCGACGTCAACTGCACGCCGGGCGTTTGCGCGATGATCTCCTGGATCGTCTGAGCCGGCGAGCGGGCAATGTCCGCTGCCGTGATGACGGCCGTGGACGCGCCGACAATGCCGCTAAATTGCCTGGCAGCCGGGACGTCGCCGGCTGGAGCGCCGTTCGGGTTGCCGGTTTGTGCGACGTTCGGCGCGGCGCGGCGCGAACCCGATCCTTCGTCGGCTATGGGTTGGGCGCGGGTTCGATTCGCGTCATTGGGTGGGTTGACCTCGATCGGCGGCAGCTGATCCGGAGCGGCCTGCTGGGCGCGAGCAGCGGAAATACCGAGGGCGAGAACAGGTGCAAGGAAAGTCGAGGCAAGCAGAAAGGAGCGACGCCGCGCTGCGGCTGTGACGGTGGAAGACATGGTTAGACCTCGGTATGACGTCAGTGGCACGTCACAGCGAACGAAGTCTCACCCCTGTGCTTCGCGCACCTGAAGGTGAAGCTAATGTCTGTACTCCCCGACCGACATCTTCGCGTGTGACCACGGCTGACGGCAGGTCTCCTGGCTCGCGGGTCGTTACCCTTCGCCGCCTTCCCAGGACCGAGATTCCCAGTGGCATATGACGAAAGATTCACCGCTCACAGTTGCGGGGGCAGCCGCGGCATTGGGGGAGATTCCCCCGCACCGCATTCCCTTTTGATCCCCAAGTTAGGGAACCGTCACGGATATCTAGAAGTCTGCCGGGCGAAGAGTCAATGCTCATCGTTGGGCCGGAAGCCGCGGCCGCCGGCGGGTACGCATTTTGTTCCTGGGCCCGCTTGTGCGCGATCTCAATCATTGTAAGAGCATTGATGGGCCGGCGCGGCGCTGCCGCTTGAGGACGATTGAGACGATTGATGAGTATTCAGAACGTCACGCTGACGGCTGACATCGCGGCGCATCGGCGCGCGGGCGTGACGGCTGCGCTTGTTCTGCTTGTCATACTGCTTGCGCTGGCGTCGCTCGGGATCGGACCGGTGCGGCTGTCGCCGTTTACCGTAATCGATGCCCTGTTCGGCGGCGGCAGGGACGTACAGCAGGTGATCGTGCGCGAAATCCGGCTGCCGCGGGTGATTCTGGGGTTTGCGATCGGCGCCATTCTCGGCCTGTCCGGCGCGGCATTGCAGGGGCTGTTGCGCAATCCGCTGGCCGCGCCCTCGCTGTTCGGCGCGCCGCAATCGGCCGCCTTCGGCGCGGTGCTGGTGATCGCGCTCGGTCTTGCCGATGTGCGGTCCTGGGCGCTTCCGGTCGCAGCGATCATGGCGGCATTTGCCTCGGTCTTCGTGCTGCTTGCGATCGCGGGCCGCAACGCGGGCCTGTTGATTCTCATTCTGGCGGGGCTTGCGATCTCGAGTCTTGCGGGAGCTGCAACCGCGCTGGTGATGAACCTTTCGAGCAATCCCTTCGTGGTGCTCGAGATCGCGTTCTGGCTGCTCGGCTCGCTGGAGGATCGCAGTTTTCGCCACGTCATGCTGGCGCTGCCGTTCATCGTGGCGGGCGCGATCATTCTTTTGAGCCAGCGCAATGCCTTCCGCGTGCTCAGCCTGGGCGAGGAGACCGCGCAAAGCCTTGGCGTCGATGTCGGGCGGCTCAGGCTGATGGTGATATCAGGCGTCGCGCTCGGCGTCGGCGGCGCGGTCGCGGTGTCGGGCACCATCGGCTTCATCGGCCTGGTGGCGCCGCATCTGATGCGACCGCTGATTGGCCACGATCCGACGCGGCTATTGGTTCCGAGTGCGCTGGCAGGCAGCGCGCTGCTGCTGGCAGCCGATATCGCCGTGCGCATCATCCCATCGACCAGCGATATCAAGGTCGGCGTCCTGACCTCGATTATAGGCGTGCCGTTTTTCCTTTATCTGATCGTGCGCGAGCGCCGCGCGCTCGGCGGAGGCGTCGCATGACCGGAGCAGCCTTCCTCACCGCGCAGGGTGTGAGCGTAAAATTGTCCGGCCGCGCTGCGCTGAACGACGTCTCGCTCTCGCTCTCGTCAGGCCATCTGGTCGCGCTGGTCGGACCGAACGGCGCCGGCAAGACCACGCTGCTGCGTGCCTTGGCGGGGCTGGTGCCCTCTGACGGCACGATCCATGTTGGCGGCGACGCCTTGTCTTCGCTCTGCTTGCGCGAGCGCGCGCGGCGTTTCGCCTATTTGCCGCAGGGCCACCTGGTGCACTGGCCACTGCCGGCGCGGGATATCGTGGCGCTCGGCCGCTACCCCCATGGCGCCACCGATCCGGCGCGCTTGACCGCGAAAGATAGCGAAGCAGTGCTGCGCGCGATGCAGGCGGCCGATGTCATGGAATTCAGCGCGCGCCGCGTCACCGAACTCTCTGGCGGCGAGCGCAGCCGTGTGGCGCTGGCGCGCGTGCTTGCCGTGGAAGCGCCGGTGATTTTGGCGGATGAGCCGACCTCCTCGCTCGATCCGCGCCACCAGATCGATGTCATGAAAACCCTGCGCACGGCCGCCGACGAGCGCGCGCTGGTGATCGTGGTGACGCACGATCTCGGGCTGGCCGCGCGCTTCGCCGATACCGTTCTGGTGTTGTCGGAAGGTCACCTGGTATCGCAAGGAGCTCCCAGCGACGCGCTCTCCGAACTTATCATGGGCGAGGTGTTCCGGATCAGCGCCTACCGCGCGGAATACCAGCGCGAGGCCGTGATCGTGCCATGGGCGGAGATCTGAGGGCAGCATGACCGGACGCTTGCGATGCCTGTTCCGATCAATCGTCGTCGCAGCTCTTGCGACGGTCGGCGGTGCATGGCTTGCGCCCGCGCTCGCGACCAATCTGCCGCGCGTTGCGTCGATGAATGTCTGTACCGACCAACTGCTGATACCGCTGGCCGATCCGGAGCAGATCCTCGGCCTCAGCCGGTATGCGCGCGATGCCTGGCAATCCTTCTGGGCTGAGGATGCACGCCGCTATCCAATCCTGTCGGGCGGCGCCGAGGATGTGCTGGTGCTCCATCCCGATATCGTCGTCGCCAGCCGGTTCGACAAGCGCTCCACGCGGGAGCTCCTGAAAACGCAGGGGCTTCGCCTCGCCGAATTTGCGGTGCCGCGCGACCTCGACGAAGCGAAGGCCCAGATTCGCGAAATGGGTGAGATCGTGCAGCATACCGATCGCGCGGCAGCGGAAGTTGCCCGCCTGGACGCGGCGGTCGCGCGCGCTCGACAGGTGGTGACCGACAAACACTATTCTGTGCTGCCGCTGTCCCGCCGCGGCTGGGTATCAGGCAGCGACAGCCTGGTCGGCTCGCTCTTGTCCGAGATCGGGCTGTTCAACGTGGCCTCCGATCTCGGCGTCGGCACTGGCGGTTTAGCCTCGCTGGAAGCGATCGTGAACGCAAAGCCGGATTTTCTCCTGGTGTCGGAGGAAGGCAGTCGCGCTGAGGACGAGGGCAGCGCCTTTCTGCTGCATCCCGCGCTCGAACGTTTTTATCCGCCGCCAAAACGCATTGTGATCCCGGAACGGCTGACCGTTTGCGGCGGCGTGATGCTAGCCGACGCGCTGGATGTGCTGGTCAAGGAGCTAAAGCGGGTGGAGCGGTAGAAGGTTCCCCGCGGACGGCGCCGGTGGCCGTTGCATCGAACCGTTCCGTTGTCCCTGCGTTCGCACGGATGACGACAATCTTTAACCCGTCAGCACCGGTCCGCCGGCTTTCTTCCAGGCGTCGATGCCGCCGGCGATATGGGCGGTGTTGGCAAGGCCCGCCTCCTTGGCGGCGGCGACCGCCATGGCGGAGCGTTCGCCGAACGCGCAGAAGAACACGATGCGGCGTCCCGACGCGGCGGCGACCTCGCGCAGCATACCGCCGGGCTGCAGGCTTTCGCTGATTCCGGGATAGGGCGTGTGCAGTGCGCCCGGCAGCGTGCCGTGCTTCGCGCGCTCGCTGTTTTCCCTGAGATCGACCAGAAGGATATCCGGCCGGCCGAGGCCGTCGATGGCTTCGCGAGCGGTGAGCGAGAGGCCTTGCTTGGCAAGATCGTCCTGATGCAGGCCGACATGCATGTTCGCGGGCACGGCTACATCCATCATCTTCGGGTTGGGCAGCTTCAGATTGCCCATCAGCTCGATATATTCGTCGACCGAGGTCACCTGCAGCCGCGGATTGAAGCGCTTTTCCTCACCGATGGTGGAGACGGTGTCTCCCTTGTAGTCATGCGCGGGAAATACCAAGGTCTCGTCGGGCAGCTTGAGGAGCCGGTTGAAAATGGAATCGTATTGCGCCCGCGCGCTGCCGTTCTGAAAATCGGTACGACCGGTGCCGCGGATCAGCAGCGTGTCGCCGGTGAATACCCGATCGCCCATCAGGAAGCTGTAGGAATCGTCGGTGTGACCGGGCGTGTACATCACGTCCAGACTGAGGCCTTCGATCATGATGTTGTCGCCCTCGGTGACCCGCATCGCCACCACGTCGGCCTTGCTCTGCTCGCCCATGATGGTGACGCAGTGGGTGCGATCGCGCAACTCGCCGAGCCCGGTGACGTGGTCGGCGTGCAGATGGGTATCGACGGCCTTGACCAGCCGCAGGTCGAGTTCGCGCAGCAACTGGCAATAGCGATCGACCTTCTCGATCACGGGATCGAGGATCAGCGCCTCGCCGCCGGCGCGGCTGGCCAGCAGGTAGCTGTAGGTTCCCGACACGCTGTCAAATAGCTGGCGGAAGATCATGACTGGTTTTGCCTCGAAATGATTTGCGAAAGTTTTTTTGAGCACGATCTCCGGGCAAACGCTTCGCGCTTGTCCCGAGGGAAAACCGGTTCCAATTTTTCCGGATCATGCGTCAGGGGCGAACATAACTCCAGCCCTGCTCCAATTCCATCAGGTGGACGAGCCCGAGGGAACGACGGTGGCATCGGGCGCGGCAAGGATCGCCCGGACGTGTCCAGGCAGACATTGTGGCCGCCGTGAATGCTCGCCGCATCGGCTCTGCTGCAGCAATCGCAGCTCAAACCTGATAAAGCCAGATCCAAGGGCCGCATGGAGCGCATATGGCTGAATATGTCGTGGAATTCGGCAAGGATGGCCGGCCGGTCGAACCCGACGGCCGTCTCGACGCGCCGGCGTTCCACCGCAACCATCCGGCGATCCGGGCGGTGTTGCAGCGGTGCCTTGCCGGGCAATCCGGCGACGCGGTCGAGGTGGGCAGCGGCACCGGCCAGCATGTGGTCGACTTCGCGCGTCACATCCCTGAAATCGTCTGGTGGCCAAGCGAACTCAACGCGCAGCATCTCAAAAGCATCGCTGCGTGGCGAACGCACGCCGGATTGCCGAATATCCAGCCGCCCTTGCGGATCGATCTCTCCGATCCGGCCTGGTGCTCCCGGATGGACGACGGCGGCGGCCCGACGAAATTGCGGGCGGTGTTTTGCGCCAATGTTATCCACATCGCGCCGTGGCGCGTTGCGGAAGGGCTGTTTGCGGGTTCCGCGCGTTACCTGCAAGCGGACGGGCGGCTGTTTCTGTACGGGCCGTTCAAGCGCGGCGGCAAACACACCGCCATCAGCAATGCCGTATTCGATGCCAGCCTTCGCGAAGGAAACCCGGAATGGGGCGTGCGCGATGTCGAGGCTCTGCAAGAGCTGGCGGGAAATGGCGGTCTGGCGCTTGCCGAGATCGCCGAGATGCCCGCCAACAATCTTATCCTGGTGTTCGAGCGGCTGAAAACGGCCTGAGCGCAGCGCATAGCGCGCGCCCGTTTGCGTCGGTTGATCGGAGGGATACCTCCCATCATAGTGGCCGGAAATCAATGAGGCCGATCGCATTCGGTCGCGACCGGGCAGACATTACCGATGATCGACGTGACCGCAGCTGAGGAGATATCGGGCGAAGCGCGTGTCAGGTCCAACGTGGCGCGGCTTGCGGCGGCGCAAGCGCTGACCGGTGCCAACTCGGCCGTCATCTTCGCTACCGGTTCGATTATCGGCGCAGAGCTGGCGCCGGATATCTCGCTCGCGACGGTGCCGCTCTCGATGTACGTGCTGGGACTCGCTGCCGGCACCTTGCCGACCGGCGCCATTTCGCGCGCCTATGGCCGGCGCGTCGCCTTCATCATCGGCACCGGCTGCGGCGTGCTGACCGGCCTGCTTGGGTCATTCGCCATCCTGCGCGGTTCGTTCGCGCTGTTTTGCTGCGCGACCTTTCTCGGCGGACTTTATGGCGCAGTGTCGCAGTCCTATCGTTTTGCCGCCGCCGACGGCGCGAGCGTGGCTTATCGTCCGAAAGCGGTGTCATGGGTCATGGCTGGCGGCGTGTTTGCCGGCGTGCTCGGTCCACAGCTCGTGCAATGGACGATGGATATCTGGCCGCCTTATCTGTTTGCGTTCTCGTTCCTGGTGCAGGCGGCGGTCGCACTGGTCGCGATGGCGGTTCTCGCGGGCGTCGACGCGCCGAAGGCCGCGCCATCGGATCTTCACGGCGGCCGGCCTTTGCTGGAGATCGTGCGGCAGCCGCGTTTTATCGCGGCCGCCCTTTGCGGCATCGTCGCCTATCCCATGATGAATCTGGTGATGACATCGGCGCCACTGGCGATGAAGATTTGCGGGCTTAGCGTCAGCGATTCCAACTTCGGCATCCAGTGGCATATCGTTGCGATGTATGGGCCGAGCTTCTTTACGGGCTCGCTGATCGCGCGCTTCGGCGCGCCAAAAATCGTCGCGGTGGGGCTGTTGCTGGAGGCGGGTGCAGCAACGATCGGATTGTCGGGCATATCAGCAATGCATTTCTGGACCGCGCTGATCGTGCTTGGGGTGGGGTGGAATTTTGGTTTCGTCGGCGCCTCCGCACTGGTGCTGGAGACGCACCGGCCTCAGGAGCGCAACAAGGTTCAGGCGTTCAACGATTTTCTGGTGTTCGGGATGATGGCGGTGGGATCGTTTTCATCGGGCCAGTTGCTGGCGAATTTTGGCTGGTCAACCGTCAACCTCGTGGTCTATCCGCCGGTGCTGCTGGGGCTGGCGGTCCTGACCTACGCGCCGTTTGCGAGGCGCCGGCGGGCGAGGTTGCTGGCCGCGTCCGAGTTTCCCGATTCCAATATTTGAGCCGCATAGCAAGTCATTGCCGCAAGCACGGGAGGTCTCATGCCGCCTCGAAGCTTTGCGGCCGCCGATCTGCTAACATGCGGCCTTGAACCCCTTACGCAAAGGCCTGCATGGACGCGTCCAGTTACACCGCCGCCGACGAACGCTCGCCCCGTTACGATGGTTGGCGGATTGTCGCGGTCTGCTTTCTGGTGGCGACCTTCGGATGGGGCCTCGGCTTCTACGGCCAAAGCGTCTATCTCGCCGAACTGCATCGCCTGCACGGCTGGCCGGCCTCGCTGATTTCTTTGGGCACGACATTTTTCTATCTGTTCGGGGCCGTCATCGTCGCCTTCGTCAGCGAGGCGGTGCGGGCCGTCGGTCCGCGCAACTGTCTGCTCGCGGGCATATTCGCGCTTGCCGCGGCTGCGGTCCTGATCGGCCAGGTTACGTCGCTCTGGCAGCTTTACCTGGCGAACGCGCTGCTGGCCTTCGGTTGGGGCGGCACCAGCCTCGGCATCATCACCAATACGCTCGGCCTCTGGTTCGACCGGAAGCGTGGCATGGCCATCAGCCTTGCGCTGAACGGCGCAAGTTTCGGCGGCATCGTCGGCGTGCCGCTGCTGGTCGCGGCCATCGGGCATTTCGGGTTTTCCGACGCCATGATTTGCGCGGCCGTGGTGATGCTTGTGCTGATGATCCCCGTTATCCTGATCTTCGTCGGGCCACCACCCAACTGGAGCGCGACGGAATTGGTGGACGCGGAAGCGCCACCGGCATCGCAGATCCGGGCGGCGGCGTTTCGTGACCTCGCATTTCTGGCGGTATGCATTGCGTTTGCGCTGGCGCTGTTCGCGCAAGTCGGCTTCATCGTCCACCTGATTTCGTTTCTCGATCCGGCGATCGGAAGAAGCAGCGCCGCCACCGCGGTCGCGCTGCTGACCGCGATGGCGGTGGTCGGGCGCGTGTTGTTCTCGACCGTGATCGACCGGCTTAACCAGCGGCTGGCTTCGGCGATTTCGTTCGCAAGCCAGGCCGTAGCGCTTGTGATCGTCATCAACTCGCGCAACGAAATGGTGCTGATCGCGGCCTGCGCGCTGTTTGGATTCTCGGTCGGCAATTTGATCACGCTGCCGTCGCTGATCGTGCAGCGCGAGTTCGACCCGCGTTCGTTCGGCGTGCTGATCAGCCTGATCACGGCGATCAATCAGGTCACCTATGCGTTCGGCCCGGGGGTGGTTGGCCTTTTGCGCGATGCCGCTGGCAGCTACGCCCTGCCGTTTTACGGCTGTATCGGTCTCGAGCTGATCGCTGCGATGCTGATTATGGTTCGTGGGCGCCACACGAAAGCACTATCCACGGGGTGAGGACAATTATTCCGTCGACGCGCCGTGCCCCGCCTTCGGCCACTCCCGCGCGTAATGCACCGGTGCGGCGTAGCGGTAGATGCCGTGCACGAGCTTGCCGTAGCGCATGTTGCGGGCGTGGCGGGTATTGCCGCCCCGGTTCTAATTTTGGAACGCCTTCCAGCACCAAGCACGTCAGCGCCGGCCCGCCGCGCTGATCGCCGTGCGCAGCGCGGCATTGCCGCCGCCGATCGCCAGCACGTCGTACTTACGGATTAAGTCGACCATGCCGTCTTGTTATTGTTGTTCGCATGGAAATCAAACTGGAGGTCAGGCGAGCGTCTGGCCGGCCGTCTCACGTCTGCTGTGCGGCGACCGCCTGTTCGCGAGCCTCGATCGCTCCGCTGCGGTAGATGACGATTGCCGCGATGAAGCCGCTCGCCGCGGCGCACATCAGCCAGAAGCCGGGGGACGCCCTGTCGCCGGTCAAGGCGATCAGCGTTGTTGCCGCAAACGGCGTGAAGGTGCCGAACAGCGCCGCTGCGAGGGCGAATGCCAGCGAGAAGCATGTGGTGCGGACATGCGCCGGCACGATTTCAACCAGCGCGCCCAGCATGGTGCCGCTGTAGACGCCGAAATAGAGCGAAAACATCAGTTCGACGGCGAGCATTTTTCCGAACGTGGGGGCCGCCGTGAGCCAGAGCAGCGCGGGATAGGCAGTCACGAACGACAGGCCTGCAATCGCCAGCAACACAGGCCTTCGACCGATACGGTCAGACAGGGCGCCTCCGACCGGATTCCAGATGAAGTTGGTAACGGCAACCAGCAGAGTGACAAGCAGAGCGTCCTGGCTGGAGAGTTTCAGCACGGTCTTGCCGAAGGTCGGCGTATAGACGGTGACGAAGTAGAAGGTCACGGTGGTCATCGCCGCCAGCATCATTCCAAGCAGAATGATCTTCCAGTTGATCGCCGCTGAGCTGAAGACTTCCGATGTGGATGGATGTTTCTTCATGGCCAGGAAAGCCGGCGTTTCTTCCAGCGTTCGGCGCAGGAAGAAGATGAAGGGAATGATGAGGCAGCCGATGAAGAACGGAATGCGCCAGCCCCAGGCCGCGACCGCCGCCGCCGGCATTATCTCGCTCAGCGCAAATCCGATGATCGCCGCGACGAAAATCGCGACCTGCTGGCTGGCGGACTGGAACGAGGTATAGAAACCCCTGTTGCCGGGTGTGGCGATCTCGGAGAGATACACCGACACGCCGCCAAGCTCGACGCCGGCCGAGAAGCCCTGCAGCAGGCGGCCGATCAACACGATCACCGGGGCGGCCACGCCGATGGTGGCATAGGTCGGACAAAGGGCGATCGTCACCGTACCCAGCGCCATGATTGCCAGCGTGACGATCAGCCCCTTGCGGCGGCCGATCCGGTCGATATAGGCGCCGAGCACGATCGCGCCGACCGGGCGCATCAGGGCGCCGAGCCAGAATACGCCGAAGGTGTTGAGCAGCGCTGCGGTCTCATTCTCGGACGGAAAGAACGCCTTGGCGATGTAGGACGCATAGAAACCGAACAGGAAGAAATCGAACTGCTCGAGGAAATTGCCGCTGGTCGCGCGCAGAATGGCGCCAATGCGCGATTTGATCTGTGGCGGTTGCGACGTGGACGTCTGCGACATGGCGAGTTCTCCCCGTTTGCGAAGTGGCCTGCGCGGGAACATTTCTCGCTAGCCGACAATTGCTCTGTTCGATGCGGCAATCTGCCATGTCCGCGCGGTGCGACCAACCGGAAAACACCTCATCAGGCCGGTTATCGCCGCGGATGTGGGCGGCTTTTCAGGGTTTGTTCTGCACTGAAGCTTTCAGCCATTGCCGAAACGCCGACAGCTTGGGCGGATCGGCTTTCGCCTCGGGTGAGACAAGGTAGAAGCCGGCATCCGCAGGCAACGCGATCTTGAACGGAACCACCAGGCGGCCCATGGCGATATCGGCTTCGACATAAGAGGTCCGACCCATCGCAACTCCGATCCCGTCGATTGCCGCTTGCACGGTCACGAAGATCAGATCGAAACTCACGCCTGGCTGCTTTGAGATATTCGCCGGCAGCCCCGCGGCGGTAAGCCACAGCCGCCAGTCGTCGTCATAGCCGCCGCTGCTATGCAGCAGCGTCTGATTAGCCAGATCTTCCGGGCAGCGCAGTGGCTTGTCGCCATTCAACAGCGCCGGACTGCACACTGGAAACAACTCGTCGGCCATCAGCCAGTCGGCACGCAGGCCGGGCCAATGGCCGCGGCCATAACGGATCGCGGCATCGACGCCG
Source organism: uncultured Alphaproteobacteria bacterium (assembly GCA_963823115.1). Lineage (GTDB taxonomy): Bacteria > Pseudomonadota > Alphaproteobacteria > Rhizobiales > Xanthobacteraceae > Bradyrhizobium. The sequence goes on from CAWGKJ010000040.1 coordinate 149,258, forward strand.
CCGCTCTTGAAATCGACCAGGCTGGTCGATGTGGTGATGCGCACGTCGATGCCGGGATGGGCTTCCTGGAACGTGGCCAGCCGCGGCAGCAGCCACTTGGCGGCGAGCGACGCCAGTGTCGAGACCGTCAGCACATGGTCGTCGTCTCTGCGCAACAGGCGGTCGGTCGCGAGCCGCAGATCGTTGAACGCCGCGCGGACGCCGGGGAGATAATCCTTGGCCTCCGGCGTCAACGCCAGCGCGCGGTTCTGCCGGACGAACAGCCGGATCCCGAGTTCCTCCTCGAGCCTTCGGATCTGATGGCTGATCGCGGTTTGCGTGACGTTCAGCTCGGACGCCGCGTTGGTGAAGCTCAAATGCCGGGCCGCCGCCTCGAAGGCGCGCAAGCCATTGAGCGAAGGCAGTCTGGCGGTCATGTTCGGGTCATCTATATATGAATTTATGTCATGTGATGCGGCACAAAGTGTCGTTTGTCGGAAGCGCTAGAAAGACCGATATTGCCTACAACAAATTAGCTATAGGAGTTCAAAATGTCCATCTGCACCCATGAATCGATGACAAATAATCATGGCCAAGGTCTTTTGGCGCAGCTCGGCGAGACCCTGCATGTCTGGCGCGATCGTCAGCGCAAGCGGCATGAATTGGCCCAGTGGACCGAGCGCGACCTGCACGATGTCGGCTTGTCCTGGAGCGACATCGCTTACGAGGCCGAAAAGCCGTTCTGGCGGGCCTAAGCGCCGCCTCGGCCGGTGCCGCCTCTTGAGAGGGACGCCGGCCATCGCCTCTCCGAACCGACGGGAGCCTAGGATGATCGCGTTTCGACTTGACGACCTCCGGCAACATTCCGACGTTCTGCGGTTGCGCAGCGGCAAGTCTTTGACGGTGCGTTTTGTCGAGCCTGATGATGCGGTCGCGCTGCAGGCCTATTTCCGCTCGCTCACGACCCGCTCCCGCTACAATCGCTTTCTCGGCGCCATGAGCGAACTGCCGCAAGATTTACTTGATCACTTCATCCATGTTGGCGAGGCCGACCGCTTCAGCGTGATTGCGACCATTGCGGTCGACGGCATCGAGACCATCGTCGGCGAAGCCCGCTACGCGTTCGACGTTGAAACCGACAGCTTCGAGTTCGGCCTGTCGATCGACGATCGCTGGCAGGGCCAGGGCATCGGCTCGGCGCTGCTCGGCAATCTGCAGTGCCGCACCGCCGCGTTCGGCGCCAGGCGCCTGTTCGGCGACACGCTGCGTTCCAATGAGGTCATGATCGGGCTTGCGCGCAAATCCGGTTTTGCGTTCACCAATAGTCCCAGCGACTGGAAGCTGGTGCGGTTCGAAAAGCATATCGAACTCGCGCCGCAGGAAATTCCCTGCGCCAGCTGGCGGCTCGCGGCGCAAAGCCTGGCCGCCGCGTATTGAGCCGGCAATTCACTTTCCCGTGAACACAGCTTTCCGCTTCTCGATGAAGGCCTGCACCGCCTCGCGATGATCAGCGGTCATGGTGGTACGGATCAGGCGTTCCGCCTCATGATCCCGCGCGGTGGCGAAATCGAATAGCAGGGCCTCATCGAGATTGTCCTTCATGTAGCGCAATGCGATCGTCGGCCCTTCCGCCATCGATATCGCCAGCGCAAAAGCCTCCTCTTGAAGCATGGCGTCCGGTACCACGCGGTTGACCAGGCCGATCATCTCGGCCCGCCGCGCATCGACCTTGTCGGCGGTGAACATCAATTCGCGCGCTCGCGCGGTCCCGACCAGCCGCGTCAACAGCCAGGCGATGCCGTAGTCGCCGCTCAGGCCCACCCGCAGATAGCCGGTGGAAACGAAGGCCGATTCCGCTGCGATGCGGAGGTCGCAGGCCATGGCGATGGCGAGTCCTGCACCGACCGCGGGGCCCGGCAATGCCGCAATGGTAGGCTTGCGCACCGAGATTAGTGCGCCGGTCAAGAGGCGTTGGCGTTCCTGCAGATCCGCGACCTTCTCGTCGTAGGACAATTCCGCTTTCCTCTTGTCGCGGTGGGCGCCCATGCCCTTGACGTTGCCGCCGGCGCAGAACGCGGTGCCGGCGCCTGTGATCAGGAGAACGCCGACCTCGGGGTTCTCGCCGCAAGTCTTGATCATGCCGCGAAGCGCCGGCGTCAGATTGTCTGATAGCGCGTTGCGGACCTCCGGCCGGTTGAGCGTGATGACGGCGACGCGGTCGCGGATCGTGCACAGTAGTTCATTGGTTCCGGTGTCGATGTCTGTCGTCATGTAACAATTCTCCCCCATTTCCATTGGCTCCATCATTGCGAGCCACCGGGTCGCGCGAACGCGCGCCCGATAACAGGCTCCGCGAAGCAATCCAATGCAGCAAGACGAAGCCGGATTGCTTCGTTGCTTCGTTCCTCGCAGTGACGGGAATGGTCAGTTCGTCATACTCTCAAAATTTCTCGACCCAAGGCCGCAATTCCAGCTCCCAGGTCCAGGCGCTGCGTGGCTGCTGCAGCACACTCCAGTAACTTAAGGCAATCGCGTCGGGATCGAGCATCGAATCCGGCCGGTCGGCCGGCCCAACACGTGTCGCGCTGCGAATACCGCCGTCGATGACAAAATGCGCGACGTGAATGCCCTGCGGCGACAATTCACGCGCCATGCTCTGCGCCAGGCCGCGCAACGCGAACTTGCCCATCGCGAATGGCGCCGACTGCGGATAACCCTTGACGCTCGCGGACGCGCCCGTGAACAGGATCGCACCGTGCTTGTTGGGCAGCATGCGCTTCGCCGCTTGCTGTGCCACCAGAAAGCCGCCGAACGCACTGACGGCGATGGCCTGGGCTACCTCCGTCGGCACCAGATCGGTCAAGGCGCCGCGCGCTGGCGCGCTGGCGTTATAAATGACAAGGTCCGGCACGCCAATCTCGCGCTCCACCAACCCGAACAGGCGCTCGACCGCATCAGGCTCGGTGGCGTTACAGGCAAAAGCGCGCGCGCCGGTCTCGTGGCAGAGCGCGCCGAGCTTTTCAATTCCGCGCGCGGCCAGAGCAATGCGGATGCCTTGCCTGGCGAATAGCCGCGCCAGCGACGCGCTCACGCCTTGTCCGGCGCCGACGATCAGGGCGATCTTGTATTTCGGAATCTCCATCGGCGTTTTCCTTCTTGTGATCTCAGCCGCGCAATCCGTCGAGGCAACCCGCGGTTTGCAGCACCGGATCCAGCGCGGCCTTGCTGGAGGCTTCCGCATATTTGGCGCGCAGCATGCCGAGCGATCGCGCGTGATATTTTTGCGGCTTCTGGGTCCAGACCTTGCCAGCGAGCGTGACGCTGAATTCTTCATAGTTTCCGGCCAGCGCCTTCTCGTTGGCACATGTCCACGGCATGAATTGTCCTCCGACCTGCCTGGTCAGGATCGGCATCAGGGTCGGCGCCAGCGTGGACCATGTCTCGAACGCGCCTTCCGCCCTCGGCCACAGCATGCGGTGCACCCAATCGAGTACATGCGGCGTGCTGCCACCGATGATGGCGCCCGCGGTAGGGTCGGTCCACATTTCGTAGATCTGTCCCCAGAGGCCGAAATCGCCGAAAGCCGGCCGTCCGCCGAACAGATAGGGGCGACCCGCAAGATGGCTGTTCAACAAGCCCAGCATATCGAGGAAGCCAGCTTCGATTTGCGGCGCGTTCACTTCGTTGGAGCCGACGAACCACACCCGGTTCACCATACGGACCCGCATCTGGGCGGCGAAGGCGGCATGCTTCTCTTCGTCGGCCGTCGGTCCGAGCATGCGCGCGATGCGCCCCGCCGCACTGATCTGATCGACGTCGCGCGCCCAGCGATAGTGAAACATCCACTTATTGCCCCACTCGTCGCCGAACTCCTCGATCAATGCGGAAATAAACCTGGCGACGGGGTCATGGGGATGGATCGAGGGCTCGGGGTAAAGCTTCTCCATCGCGTCGATGATCGGCGTGGAGTCCTGAATGCCTTTACCCTCCGGCGTAACCACTAACGGAATGATCGGCATCTTGGCGTATTTCTCGTATTCCGCCTGGCTTGCCGGATTTCGCAAAACCCATTGATGCGGGATGGCTTTGTAGCGAAAATAGGAGCGCACCTTGACCGAGTAGGGCGACATCTCGGCGCCGAAGATGCGATAACGGTCCGCCATGGGGTTTTTCCTCCCGATATGTCTTGCGACGGCTTTATCGCCAGCCTTGTCCTGGCATGATCTATATCATCTAAAACACCGGGTGGAACGAACAAGGGTTGCGAATGCACCAGCCAGCCGAACTCGACGATGCGAGAAGTCCAGCCTGTCAGCTGGGATCGCCCGCGCCGGATGCATCGGGGATGAATTTTTAGTGATCGCTGACCAACTCTCCGCGAGCGATCCGTTCCGGCTCACGGAAAATTAGGTTCGGGGCGCGATCTCCGGTCATGTGCCGGCGACCGCGCCGTCGGCATGACCGAGGTTGGCGAATGGCTCATCGCGGCGTAGGCTCGCTTCTGCAAGAAGCCAGAAGTCCAAAGAACAAAACGAAAATCCAGGGAGCGTACGATGAAGGCAGCCGTCCTGTACGAAGTCAACAAGCCGCTGGTGATCGAGGACGTCAGCCTGCAGAAGCCTGGCCCGCGCGAGGTCCTGATCCGCACCTCGGTCGCCGGGCTTTGTCACTCCGACCTGCATTTCATGGAGGGGCTCTATCCGCATCCGCTGCCCGCGGTGCTTGGTCACGAGTCCGCCGGCGTCGTCGAGCAGGTCGGCTCCGACGTCACCTATGTGAAGCCCGGCGATCACGTCGTCACTTGTTTGTCGGTTTTCTGCGGTACCTGCGACAACTGCACCACGGGGCGGCCGGTGCTATGCACCGATACCACCGTGAAGATGGTGCCGGGCGCGTCCAACCGGCTGTCATGGGCTCGCTCGGAGAAGCTGAACCAGTTCCTCAACCTTTCGTCGTTCGCCGAGCAGATGCTGGTGCACGAAAACGCCATCGTGAAAATCAGAAAGGACATGCCGCTTGATCTGGCGGCCTTGATCGGCTGCGGCGTCATCACCGGCTATGGCGCGGTGGTGAACACCGCCAAGGTTGCGCCCGGCGAGAGCGTGGCGGTGATCGGTTGCGGCGGCGTTGGCATGGCCGCGATCAATGGCGCGCAGATCGCCGGCGCCGGCCGCATCATCGCGGTCGATACCAATCCGGCTAAATTGCAGCTTGCTACCAAGCTGGGCGCCACCGACATCGTCGATCCCAAGAACGGCGATGTGGTGCAGCAGGTACGCGATCTCACCAATGGTGGGGTGCATCACTCGTTCGAGGTGCTGGGCCGCAAGGAGACCGCGGAGCAGGCGTTCGCGATGCTGGCGGCCGGGGGCACCGCTACCATCGTCGGCATGATTCCGTTCGGCCAGAAGATCGAGCTGCACGGCTTCGATTTCCTGCGCGAGCGCAAGATCCAGGGCTCGTCGATGGGCTCGAACCACTTCCGCGTCGACATGCCACGGCTGATCGAGTTCTACATGCGCGGGCGGCTGCATCTGGAGGACTGGATCTCGGCCAAGCTGAAACTGTCGGAGATCAATGAAGGCTTTGCCGCGATGAAGGCCGGCAAGACCGTGCGCAGCGTGATTATGTTTGACGCGTGAGACGCCGAGTTGCCTTCCAGCTGTGCTGGACCCTCATGGTGAGGAGGCGCGCTTGCGCCATCTCGAACCATGAAGCCGATGATGTCTCATCCTTCGAGACGCGGCGAAGATGCCGCTCCTCAGGATGAGGAAACTCAATCATCGAACATAGGCGGCGGAACGAAGCCGCCGAATTCGCGCTCGATCAGTTCAGCCAGCTTCAATGGCGTGCGGTCTTCCAGCCAGGGGCCGACGATCTGCACGCCGACCGGCAATCCCTGCGGCGACAGGCCGATCGGGATTGCCGTCGCCGGCAGGCCGGGCAGCGTGGCGATACCGGGCCACGCCAGCTGATCGGCGTAGACGTAGTCCTTGCCGTCAATGTCGATGCGGCGGACTTCCTGATCCGGCGAATGATCGTGTGGATAGGCCGGCGTCGGCATGACAGGGCAGATCACCGCGTCGAAATTCTTGAACAGCTCGCGCCATTGCGCGCGCAGGCGCGCGCGAGCGCCATCGTCCATCACCCAGTCGCGGTGACTGAGCGTCATCCCGCGCAGACGCTCCGCGGACAAACTCCTGTTGTCTGGCGCGAGTTTCGCGACCCCGGTCTGGGCGCCCGCGATGACCTCCGGCGGAAAGAACGCCGAGATAAACGACATCAGCATCCGCATATAGAGCCGCGACGACTCTGCGAAGTCCGGCATTAGCGGGCTTTGCCGTGTGGTGCTCACACCGGACCTGGCAAGACCGCCCGCCAGTCTCTCGATCGCGTCCCGCACGTCCTTATTCGCCGGCAATAACGGATCGCTGTCGATCACCAGGACGCGAAAACTCTTGAGCTCATGGTGCCGCGACGGCGGCAGTGCCAACTTGTAACCGACGCCGGCTTCAAGCGGGTCGGGTCCGGCGATCACATCGAGCAGCAATGAAAGATCGGCCGCCGACCGCGCCATGGGGCCGACCACGGCCATGTCGCGGTCGAGCGGTAACGCCGGGAACGGCGGCGGCGTATGGCCGCGCGCCGGCACCACGTTGTAGGTCGGCTTGTGCGCGTAGACGCCGCAATGGAACGCCGGCACGCGCAGCGAACCGCCGATGTCGGAGCCGAGCGAGAGCGGGCCGTAACCCGCCGCAAGCGCCGCTGCCGATCCGCCGGAGGAGCCGCCGGGCGTGCGGCCGAGATCGAACGGATTGCTGGTGGTGCCGTAGATCTCGTTGTAGCTCTGCCAGTCGCCGAGCCCGAGCGGCACGTTGGTCTTGCCCAGAATCACCGCGCCCGCTTGCTTCACCCGGGAGATCGCCAGGGCATCTTCCGGCGGGACAAAATCCTTCCGCGGCAGAAAGCCCCATGTCGTGGGCAGTCCCGCGACATGGTAGGATTCTTTCACCGTCAGCGGGATGCCGAGCAGCGGCTTCGTCTCGCCGCGCGCGATGGCGACGTCGGCGGCGCGGGCGGCTTCCAGGCCGCGGGTAAAATCCCGCACGCAAATCGCATTGATCTTGCCGTCGTGACGCTCGATGCGCCTGATCGCGTCCTGCGCGAGCTCCACGGCAGACACTTTCTTTGCCGCAAGCGCTGCGGACAGTTCGCTCGCGGTCTTGAAGCTCCATTGCGACTTGGCCACGGCGTGCTCCCGTCAGTTTTTCAGTGTCTCCTAATGATGCTCAGTTCTGGCGCAAGCTGCAAGCCGGGGAATTTGTTGTAATCTCGCCATAAATATCAAACCGCGAGGAACCCTGATGTCGCCGATGCCGAGGAATTTTCCTGTCCTGTCGACCAAACGGCTGACACTGCGCGCACCGACGATGAAAGATGTTTCCGGGTTCCAGGAGTTGCTGACGGTGCCCGATGTCACCCGGTTTTCCAACTGGCCCGACGCGCCGTCCAAAGCGCAGGTCGAACGTTCCCTGCGCTGGATGTCCAAGGTGCACGCCTCGGGTAAAGGTTGCGCCTGGATCATCGAGATCGCCGGCTCGAAAGGGTTCGCTGGGGCGATCCGCTTCAACAGTTTCGAAAAGAAGTGGCGGTGCGGCGAAATCGGCTACGAATTGCATCCGGATCACTGGGGCAAGGGCCTGATGACGGAAGCGGTCCGCGCCGTCGTTGCCTGTGGCCATCAGACGTTCAGGCTCAACCGGATCGACGCCTGGACGCTACCCGGTAACGGCGCGTCCGACCGCGTCCTGGAGAAGTCGGGCTTTCGGCACGAGGGCACGCTGCGCCAGAAAGCCTGGTTCAAGAGTGCCTTTCATGATTTTAGAATCTTTGGGCGGATCGCGGGTGATGCGATGAGTGCGAAGTGAGCCATGCTGTGCAGCCGCGGCCGGATTTATCTTTGGAGGCCGGAATGATGAAACGGTCGAGGTTCAGCCGCCTTCTGTAAGACCGTTCATCCCGGCAGCATCCGCTGCATGATGCGGTCGCGATAGATGAAGCGGTGGGCGAGCGCCGAGGCGACGTGGATGCCGATCACCACCAGCAGCGCCCACTCCATCGCCTGATGCAAGCCGTGGATGGCCTTCCCCGCCGCGGCATTGTCCGAGGCCAGCATCGGTATCGACACGAGAAAAAAGAACGATAGCGACCAGCCCCGAAACGAGGCGAACAGCCAGCCGGTGACTGTCGTAGTCAATACCAGTGCGTACAGCAGCCAATGCACGGCTTCCGAACCCAACCGCTGCCGGCGGGTAAGCGAAATCTCCGGCGCAACCGGGTGCGCAAGCCGCCACGCGAACCTGAGAACCATAAGTATCAGGATCAGGATTCCGAAGGAGACGTGGAATGCCATGGCGGCGCCGGGTTTGGTGTCGCGATGAATGTCGGGCATCAGCCAGCCGATCAGATATTGCACCAATAGAAGCGCCAAAACGAGCCAGTGCAATATCTTCGCGGTGGCGCCGTATTGCGGACGGTCGGTCATGAGGTTCCTTGTGGGCGTTGGAAGGGCTCTTCAGGTTAAGTCAGGCGTTACGCGCTGGCCGTACCAACTCCTCAGGGCTGAGGGAGGAGTTTCGCGGAGGCGTGCGACATTGGATTGACAGGTCCGGCCATGGACCGCTCGCTCGTGCCGGGACTGCTTCCGGGGACGGGAAACGCGTATCCCACAATCGACTTGATGACCCAGCGATCGGACGCCGGCGTCAATCCGTAACCAACACCGAAGTTCACATCAAAGACGCCGAGCTTGAAATCGGTAACGGCGAACAGCGTGTGCTGCTGATCGGGAAGCTTGGCGAAGTTTCCGATCTGGCCGAAGTCGGCATAGTATTCCAACCCGACGAATAGATCCGAACCGATCTTTCGCGCGACACGCGCCGCGGGCGTAAAATCCGCCTCGCCATATTTACCGAAGCTGACATCAACGATCGGGTTGACGATGAATTCCCAGTCTGCGTTACGGACGCCAATGATCGGCCGTATCTCCATCCCGAACCTCGACTGCGAGAATTTTGGCGTCGTATTGCTGAATTCGAAATTGACGCCGTAGAAGAAGGTGCGTTGCTCGGCGTTGGGCACGACGAACAGGGTCCGCAGCTTGAAAGCGTCCGACAGGAATTGCTGGTCCTTGATGGCGAACGGCAGATAGAGCCCGACCTCCCACCAGTCGGTGACGCCATAGGCAAACTCCGGTGTCCCATTGATGCTGTTGTTGGAGATAAGGCCGCCCGGAAATGGCGGATCCTTCACTCCGAGAGGGACGTAGTTGAGGTGCTGCTGTATCGTGAATTGGCCGGGAGCCGCGATGGCGGCATTGTAAACCTGGATTTCGTCGGTAGCCTTTGCCGGCTGCCCCAGCGCAACCGAGAAAGCCGCACTGGCCAGCAGGCAGAGGCGGCGCCGGGCGCTTGGTCCGGGACAGCGTTTCATCATCGCTCCGACGCTAGGCCGCCCCAATGAGAATTCCCACCGCGAGCACAATAGCGCCGCCCAGCACAATCTGGAACACCGCCTGCAGGAACGGCGTGTCCATGTACCGGGCGCGAATATAGGCGATGGCCCACAGCTCGAAGAACACTACGACGCCCGCAATCGCGGTCGCGATCCAGAACGCATTGGCCCAGGAGTCCGGCACCAGATAGGGCATGGTGTGGCCGAGACCCCCGAGCGTCGTCATCAGGCCGCAGGTTACGCCGCGCAGCCAGGGCGAACCGCGTCCGGTCAGCGATCCGTCGTCGGACAGGGCTTCCGCGAAGCCCATGCTGATGCCGGCGCCGATCGAGGCGGCAAGTCCAACCAGGAACGTCTGCCAGTTGTGGTGCGTCGCAAAGGCGGCGGCGAACAGCGGAGCCAGTGTCGATACCGAACCGTCCATCAATCCGGCGAGCCCCGGCTGCACATATTGCAGGACGAACACGCGCCGGCGCGTCTTGTCTTCTTGCGCGCGCACATCGGGGCTGAGGATCTGGTCGGTCAGCCTTGCCGCCACGTTTTCGTGGCTCTTTTCCGCCTCCGCGAGATCGCCGAGCAGCCTGCGGACGCCGACATCCTGAGCCTGCTCGGCCGCCTTGACATAAAACCGCTCGGCCTCGAACTCCATCGTCTCGGCTTCCTTGCGGATGGTGTCGAGCGACAGATTCTTGGTCAGCCAGATCGGCCGTCGGCGCAAGAATCCCTTGACGTTCTCTCTGCGAATGGGCGGGAGGTTGCTGCCGAAACGTTTCTCGTACGTTTCCAGCAGCATGTGACGATGACCTTTTTCTTCCTCGGCCATCTCTTCGAATATCTTGGCCGATTCCGGATAGCGCTCCGCGAGATCTTCGGCGAAGGTCATGTAAATGCGGCTGTCTTCCTCTTCCGCGGCGATCGCAACTGCCAGCACTTCGCGCTCGGTCAGATCGGCGAAATTCTTCATCGACGCGTTCCCAGGAAAATCTTAGAATAATTCCAAAGCTATAGTGACTCGGCCGGACGGGGTCAATTCGATCGCGGGCCAGCGAAGACGCGCACGCCGCCGCTTATCGCCGCACCGCTTGAAAGCGTTGCTGCCGCAAGTCTATCGGCCCAATTGTTGTGCAGACTGCTTCAGGAACTGCAACAGCAGCCCGCTCACTGCCGCGGGCCGTTCCTGCTGCACCCAGTGGCCGGCGCCGTCGACCAGATGACAGCCGAGCATGCGTGTGCACGCCGTCAACCGCATCGCCTCATATGCCCCCGGGCGTTGGTAAGTGCCCCAGTCCTGCCTGCCCGAGATGAAACATGAGGGCACGTCGATCGTGCGGCCGGAATATGTCTCGAGTTCGGAAAAGAATGCGCCCGAAGTGCCGCAGCGATACCACTGCAGCCCGCCCTGAAACCCGGTGCGGGCATATTCGGCGCTATAGAAGGCAAGCTCGCTATCGGGCAGCCATTCGTTCGCGGCGATTGTCTCCGCGGACGGCATTTCCTCCCCGACCGTCTCGGCCATGCTTTTGGCGAGGTCCATCACATAATAGGTTGGCAACTTTGCCAGTTCGCCCGCGGTCCAGCCCTTTAGCGGAGTGGGGTTGTTGTCTTTCCAGTCCGCGCTCTTGTGATGGTAATAGGCGCGCAGGAAATCGTGCACGCCTTGCGGCGCGCGATGCATGTCCGCATTCGCCTCGCGCGTCGAGTAGTACCATTGATAGTGCTTGCGCGGACGGGGCAGCGCCGCAAGCTCGCGGTGCACGGGATCTTCCGGCTTTGGTCTGGCAGGTTGATCGGCAGCATCGAAGGCGATCTGTGGCGGTCCTGCGAACGGCGCGCTCATCAGAGCCACCGATCGAAACACGTCGGGCCGCACCAGCGCGCTCCATGCGGCGACGGAGGAGCCGAAATCGTGTCCGACCACAGCGTCCACATGGCGATAGCCAAATGCCGACACCAGGCCGAGCGCGTCGCGCACCAGATTAAGCAGCCGGAACGAGGCGAGATCGCCGTCGTAATTCGCGTCCCAGCCGGTGGTGCGGCCATAGCCGCGCTGGTCCGGCACGATCACGTGATAGCCGGCAGCGGCCAGCGCCGGCATCACCTTGCGCCAGCTGAAGGCGAGTTCCGGAAAGCCGTGCAGCAGCAGCAGGCAGGGCCGGCCCTTGGTCTCGAAGCCTGCCTCCAGCACATGCATGGAGAGGCCATTGATGCCGTCGACGTAGCGGGACCGGATGGTTGCGGGGAGCGGGATGTCGGGGAGGGCGGTGGTCGCGGTCATGGGGTATTCGTTTCCCGTTATGGCCAGGTTTGATCCCGGCCATCCACCTCGTCTTGCGGGGCTACTTTGAAAGACGCGGACGCCCGGGACAAGCCCGGGCGTGACGAATTCACGATCATCGCAAGCGCTTAAACCCTCACCACGCTCTTCGGCCAATACTTATCGCGCAAATGCCGCTTCACCAGCTTGCCGGTCGGCGTGCGCGGCAATTCGGCCTCGAAGTCGATGCTCTTCGGGCATTTGATCGGCGACAGGTGCTTGCGGCAAAATGCGATCAGTTCGGCTTCCAGCTCTTTTCCGGCGCGCGCCGCGTCGTGCGGCTGCACCACCGCCTTGACCTCCTCGCCCATCTCTTCGTTCGGTACGCCGAATACCGCGACATCGGCGACGCCGGGATGGGTGATCAGCACGTCCTCGGTCTCCTGCGGATAGATGTTCACACCGCCGGAGATGATCATGTAGGATTTGCGGTCGGTGAGATAGAGGAAGCCTTCATCGTCGAGATAGCCGACGTCGCCGAGCGTCGACCAGCCCCTGGCGTTGTAGGCTCGCTTCGTCTTCTCGGGATCGTTGTGATAGGCGAACACCGGTGCATCGGCAAAATACACCATGCCGATTTGCCCGGTGGGCAATTCCTGGTCGTTCTCGTCGAGGATTTTGACCTTGCCGACCACGGCGCGGCCGACGGTGCCGCGGTGCGTCAGCCATTGCTGCGAAGTCGACACGGTGACGCCGTTACCCTCGGAGCCAGCATAGTACTCGATCAGGATCGGCCCCCACCATTCGATCATTTTGGCCTTGACGTCGACCGGGCAGGGGGCGGCGGCGTGGATCGCGCCCTTCAGCGACGATACGTAGTAGCGCTTGCGGACTTCTTCCGGCAGCTTCAGCATGCGTACGAACATGGTTGGCACCAGTTGCGACTGGGTGACCTTGTACTTCTCGACCAGCTTCAGGAATTCTTCGGCATCGAAGTGTTCCATGATGATCGAAGTGCCGCCGAGTGTGATCGCCATCATGTTGAAGCGCAGGGGGGCGGCGTGATAGAGCGGCGCCGGTGATAGATAGATGCTGCCGGCGCTCATTCCGCACATATCGGCGCACAAGATCTTCAGGAACGGATTCGGCAGCTCGATTGGATTGTGTTCGGATTCGCGCTTGATGCCCTTGGGCCGGCCGGTGGTGCCTGACGAATACAGCATGTCATAGCCGGCAACTTCGTCCGCTATCGGCGTGGTCGGCTGCGCGATCGCTTCCTTGTCCCAGGAGCGAAAACCCGGCAGCGGCTCGTCGAGCATGTAGAACAGCGGCGCGCCCGGTTCGTTTGTGGCGAGTCCCTTGACCTGCTCGGCGCATTTCGGCGAGGTGATGACGACGCGCGCGCCGCAGTCCCTGATGATGTAGGCGATTTCGTCCTGGGTGAGGTAGCGGCTGATCGCGGTGTAATACAGCCCTGAACGCTGCGCCGCCCAGCAGATTTCCATGAACGCCAGTCGATTTTCCATCAGGAATGCGATGTGATCGCCCGCCTTGAGGCCGAGCGAGCGGAACAGATGCGCGCCCTGGTTCGACAGCTCGTCGAGTTCGCGATAGGTGATGGCCTTGCCGGTGCCGGCCATCTGATAGGCGATCTTGTTCGGCTGGGTGCGAGCGTAGATCGACGGGTGGGTCATCCTGAAATCCTGAAGCAATCAATGTGTCGTCCCGGCTCAAGACCGGGACGACACCAGTGATTGTTGTACAGCTTACAGCCTTTCGACGATCGTCACGTTCGCCATGCCGCCGCCTTCGCACATGGTCTGCAGGCCGTAGCGCTTGTTGCGCTGCTTGAGTGCGTTGATCAGCGTGGTCATCAGCTTGGTGCCGGAGCAGCCGAGCGGGTGGCCGAGCGCGATCGCGCCGCCATTGACGTTGAGCCTCGCGGGATCCGCGCCGGTCGTCTTCAGCCATGCGGTCGGTACCGAGGCGAAAGCCTCGTTGACCTCGAACAGGTCGATATCGTTGATCGACATGCCGGCCTTCTTCAGCGCGCGCTCGGTCGCGTGCAGCGGCGCGTCCAGCATGATCACGGGATCGCCGCCCATCATGGTCATGTGGTGGACACGCGCCATCGGCTTCACGCCGAGCGACTTCAGGCCCCTTTCGTTGACCACCATCACGCCGGAGGCGCCATCGCAGATCTGGCTGGAACTGGCGGCGGTGAGCTTGCCATTCTCGGCGATCAGCTTGACTTTGCGGATGCCCTCAAGGCTGACGTCGAAGCGAATGCCCTCGTCGATCTGGTGGGTGTCGGTCGAGCCGTCCGCCCGGGTGATCTTCAGCGGAATGATCTCGTCCTTGAACTTGCCGGCTTGCGTCGCGGCTATCGCGCGCTGGTGGCTTTCAAAGGCGAACTTGTCGAGATCGTCTTTGGAGAGGCCATATTTCTCCGCCATCATTTCCGCGCCGGTGAACTGGCTGAACGCGATGTTGGGATAGCGCTTCTCCATGTTCGGGCTCTTGTAGGTACCGAAGCCGTTCTTGGCCGGCAACGACGAAGAAAGGCCCATCGGCACCCGCGTCATCGACTCGACGCCGGCGGCGATCACGATATCCATAGTGCCGGACATCACCGCCTGCGCCGCGAAGTGCAGCGCCTGCTGCGACGAGCCGCACTGCCGGTCGATCGAGGTGCCGGGCACGCTCTCCGGCAGCTTCGAGGCCATGATGGCATTGCGCGCCATGTTGGTGGACTGTTCGCCGGTCTGCATCACGCAGCCCATGATCACGTCTTCGATCTGGTCGGGGGCGGCGCCGGAACGGTCGACCAGCGCATCCAGTACTGACGCCGCAAGGTCCGCCGGATGCCAGCCGGCCAGGCGTCCTCCCTTGCGGCCGCCGGCGGTGCGTGCGGCGGCGACGATATAAGCCTCGGCCATGACTGTTCTCCCTGATTGTTGTGGGTGATGTTTGGATGACGGAGCTGGATTTAAGGGATACCGCGGGAGTTAGTCAATCAATCAATTAACTCTTGAGTGCGGCGCGCGCATCGGGTTATCTGCCCCCGAATATCCAGATAGACGGCTCAATGGGATCACAGTTGACTACCAGCGTACCGGCAAAGCTTCCATTTGCGAAAAATACCACCGCCGAGAAGCTCCTCGTCGCGGCGAGCGAACTGATGATCGAGCGCTCTTCGATCGAGGTGTCTCTCAGCGACATCGCGCAGAAATCCGGCGTCAACGCCGCGCTGGTGAAATATCATTTCGGCAACAAGGACGGCCTGCTGCTGGCGCTATTGGCGCGGGATGCCGCCACCGAGATGACGCAGCTCGAATATCTCCTGGCGCAGCCGATCACGCCGACCGCGAAACTGAAGCTGCATATCGCCGGCATCATCAGGGCGTATCACCAGTTTCCCTATATGAACCGGCTGATCCATTATCTCCTGCACGAAAGCAGCCCGGTAGCCGCCGACGAGGTCTCGAATTTCTTTGTCGCGCCGCTGCTGGACTTTCATCGCCGGCTGCTTGCGGAAGGCATCGAGGTCGGCGAGTTCCGCGCCATCGACCCGGTGCTGTTCTACACCAGCCTGATCGGCGCCTGTGATCATCTGTTTTTCGGGCGGCATGCGATGTCGCGCGCGACCGGCGTCGGGCCGGTCACCGACGAGGTCTGCCGCGAATATATCAGGCACATGGAATCCCTGATTTGCGGGGGCATGTTGACCACGAACACGGAAATGGCGGCCGGCATGTCAGGATGACGGTCGCTCGGTTGAAAGACTCACAAGCCTAGAAGAAACGCTCAAGGAAAGGTTCTATCATGCAGTTGAAAGATGTAGCTGTTCTCATCACCGGCGGTGGCTCCGGTCTCGGCGCCGCGACCGCGCGCGCAATGGCCGCCAAGGGCGCGAAGATTGGCGTGCTCGACCAGAGCAAGGAGAATGCAGAGAAGGTCGCTGCCGAGGTGAAGGGTGTCGCCCTTCACGCCGACGTCACCGACGAGGAACAGGTCAAGGCCGCGATTGCCAAGGCCGAGGCCGCCCACGGTATCGCGCGCGTGCTGATGAACTGCGCCGGTATCGGCGGATCGCAGCGTATCGTCGGCAAGGACGGCGTCTATCCGCTGGCCAAGTTCGCGCGCATCATCAACGTCAACCTGATCGGCACGTTCAATTGCCTGCGACTGTTCGCCGAGCGCCTCGTGACGGCGGAGCCGATCGGCGAGGAGCGCGGCGTCATCATCAACACCGCGAGCGTCGCGGCCTATGAGGGCCAGATCGGCCAGATCGCCTATTCGGCGTCGAAGGGCGGCGTGGTCGGCCTGACCTTGCCGGCGGCGCGCGATCTCGCCAGCCAGAAGATCCGCGTCAACACCATCGCGCCGGGCCTGTTTCTGACGCCGCTGCTGATGGGACTGAACGAGGAAGCGCGCAAGAGCCTGGGTGCGCAAGTGCCGCATCCGGCGCGGCTCGGCGACGCCTCGGAATACGGCAACCTCGCGGTGCACATCGTGGAGAACCCGATGCTGAACGGCGAGACCATCCGGCTCGACGGTGCGATCCGCATGGCGCCAAGGTAGCTGTTACGCGCAAACGGGACGACGGTGAGGAGCGCCCGGTGACAAAGCCGCTGTTGACCGAGCACCACGACGGGGTCGACCGGGTGACGCTCAATCGCCCGGACAGCCTCAACGCGCTCGATCCCGGCATGATCGACGCGCAGAATGCCTATTTCGTAAGCCTGCAGCGCAACCGCGGGACGCGCGTGGCGGTGCTCAAGGGCGCGGGATCCGCAGCAGCGCCCCTATATCGACGCAATGATGACGGCTTCGCCAACGGGTTTGCGGTTGTCGAAGGAATGCCTCAACATGAGCGTTGACGCGGGCTCAGTCGAGGCCGTGATTGCGATGGAAGACCGCCATCAGTTGCTGTGCAGCCGCTCGGTGGATTTCAACGAGGGCATTAGGGCCTTTCTGGAGAAGCGAAAGCCCGTGTATATGAGACGATAACGACAAGGATCCGCAAGGGACCAAAATTCCGGGAGACGCAATATGGGTGGGAATGCGGCCGCGGTCATGACCAAGCCGGCCTTTCGCAAGATCGAATGGCTGCCGCGCGATATCGCGGTCGAGCGGCGGCCCGACGGCGCCGTTGTTCTGAAGTCCCGCATTCCGCTGCAGCCCTATGAGCGGCATATCCCGGCCTCACTGGTGAAATGGGCCAGGGAAGCGCCCGACCGCATCTGGCTGGCGCAGCGCGCGGGCGCCGAACGGCAATGGCGCAAGCTGTCCTATGGGGAAGCGAAGCGCACTGTAGATGCACTGACGCAAGCGCTTCTCAATCTGAAGCTCAAGCCCGGCAGTCCCGTGGCGATCCTGTCCGGCAATTCGATCGAACACGCGCTGATGACGCAGGCGGCGATGCAGGCGCGGTTTCCGGCAGCGCCGGTTTCGCCGGCCTATTCGCTGATGAGCCACGACCACGTCAAACTGAAATATCTGTTCGACCTGATCAAACCGGCGGTCGTGATGGTGCAGGACGGCGTGGCCTTCGAGAAGGCGCTGAAGGCGATCGATCTCAACGGCGTCACCGTGATCCATGTCGCGCGCCCCTGCGATGGCATCAAGAGCATCGCATTCGCCGAGTTGGCCGCAACGCCGGTCACCAGCGCAGTCGAAAAATCAATCGCAGAGATCACGCCGGATACCGTCGGCAAGCTGCTGTTCACCTCGGGCTCGACCGGAATGCCAAAGGCCGTCATCAACACGCAGGCAATGATGTGCGCCAATGCCGCGATGATGATGCAGGTGCGGCCGCGCGACGCCAATGCGCCGCAGGCCACGTATCTGGACTGGATGCCCTGGAATCACACCATGGGCGGCAACGCGCTGTTCAATCCCGTGCTGATCGAAGGCGGCACGCTGTATATCGATGACGGCCGCCCGATGCCCGGCTTGATCGACGAGACGCTGCGGAACCTGCGCGAGATATCGCCGACCTATTACGCCAACGTGCCAGCGGGCTATGCCGCGCTTGCGGCCGCCATGGAGAACGATGACGCGCTGTGCCGGAGTTTCTTCAAGAATTTGGGCATGATGGCCTATGGCGGCGCGCGGCTGCCCGATGATCTCTATGAGCGGATGCAGGCGCTGGCCGTGCGCACCACCGGCGAACGCATCGTATTCTACACCGGCTGGGGCTCGACCGAGACCGCGCCGACAGCCACCGGCACCTATTGGGATACCGAGCGCGTCGGCCTGATCGGGCTGCCGTTTCCCGGCGTGGAATTGAAGATGGTTCCGGTCGGATCGAAATTTGAATTGCGGCTGCGCGGCGTCAACGTCACGCCCGGCTATTTCGGCCGGCCCGATCTCACCAAGGCGGCGTTCGACGACGAAGGTTTTTACTGTATCGGCGACGCCGGCGTCTTCGTGGATCCTGCGGATCCCGTACAGGGCATCATCTTTGCCGGCCGCGTGGTCGAGGATTTCAAGCTGACGACCGGCACCTTCGTTCACGTCGGGTCGCTGCGCACCGACGCCATCGCTGCGGCGACGCCGGTGATCCAGGACGCGCTGGTCGCGGGACAGGACCGTCCGTTCGTCGGGCTTCTGGCCTGGCCCAATCTCCACGCTTGCCGCCAGATGATCGGTAATCCCGATGCGAGCTATGAGGATGTCGTCGGGCATCCTGAGGTGCTGGCCTGCCTGAAGCGCGGGCTTGAGGCGCACAACAAGGCGACCGAAGGCGCCAGCAGCATGCGGATCGCGCGGGCCATGCTGATGATCGAGCCGGCCTCGATCGACGGCAATGAACTCACCGACAAGGGCTACATCAACCAGCGCGCCGGGCTCGAGCGCCGCGCCGCGCTGGTGGATAGGCTCTATGTCGATCCGTCCGGCGAAGATGTCATCATCCTGAACTAAACCACATCATCAACACGAGTGCCCCGCCATGAATTTCGATTTTTCCGACGAACAAAAACAGATGCGCGACGAAGCGCGAAAATTTCTCGCTGAAAAATGCCCGCCGAAGGCGGTGCGCGTGGTGCTCGACGGCAAGGAACCCTATGACCGCGAATTGTGGAAGGGCCTTGCCGAGATGGGCTTTCTCGGCGTCGCGATCCCCGAAAAATTCGGCGGCGCCGGTGCAGGCTACCTCGAACTCTGCGTGATCGCGGAAGAAATGGGCCGCGCGCTGGCGCCGGTGCCGTTCTCATCGACAGTCTATCTCGCCGCGGAAGCGATCCTGCTCGCCGGCAGCGACGCGCAGAAGCAGAAATGGCTTCCGCTGATTGCGTCGGGCGGTGCGATCGGCACGCTGGCGCTGTTCGAAGGCAAGGGCAATCCGTCGCCGCAAGCGATCAAGCTTGCGGCCTCCGGTGGTAGCCTCAACGGAGTCAAGAAGCCGGTGCCGGATGGCGCGATCGCCGATTTCGCGGTTGTCGCCGCGCGCACCGGCTCAACCGGACGGGATTCCGATATCTCGCTGTTTCTAGTCGACATGAAAGCCGGAGGTGTCGAAGCCAAGGCTCTGACCAGTGTCGATCCCACGCGTGGCCAGGCCGAACTTATTTTCAAGAATTGCAAGGCCGAACCGCTCGGAGCTGCGGGCGAAGGCTGGGGCATTCTGTCCCAGGTACTCGATCGCGCCGCGGTCTTGATCGCGTTCGAGCAGGTCGGTGGTTCTGACCGAGCGCTGGAGATGGGCCGCGATTACGCGCTGGATCGTATCGCCTTCGGCCGGCCGATCGGTTCGTTCCAGGCGGTGAAGCATATGCTCGCCGACATGTATGTCTCGGCGACGCTGGCGCGTTCGAATTGTTATTACGGCGCCTGGGCGCTCTCGACCAACGCGTCGGAATTGCCGGAAGCGGCTGCCGCCGCGCGCATCAGCGCGACGCAGGCGTTCCAGCATTGCGCCAAGAACAACATCCAGGTGCATGGCGGCATGGGTTTTACGTGGGAATTCGATTGCCACATGTACTACCGTCGCTCCAACGCGATGGCGCTGGCGCTCGGCAGCCTGTCCTATTGGGAAGACGCACTGATCGACCGCATGCGCAAACGGAATGCGGCGTAGAATGGGTTGAGCGCAGCGAAACCCATCACGACATTAGCGCCGGATGATGGGTATCGCTGCGCTCAACCCATCCTACGAAGCGGATATAGACCGAAACGCGGCCGAGGATTGAGAACATGAACTTCGATGATACCCCGCAAGAAGCCGCGTTCCGCGCCGAGGCAAGGGCCTGGATCGCGGCGAACGCCCCGAAGCAATATGAGGTGGAACTGCGCAAGTCCTCGCTCGGCCGCACCGAGCTCAAGGGCGCCAATATCCTCGAGGTCGCGAAAGCCTGGCAGAAGAAAAAGGCCGCCGCCGGCTGGGCCTGCCTGCACTGGCCGAAGGAATATGGCGGGCGCGGTGCTACCCCGATCGAGCGCGTGATATGGCAGCAGGAAGAGGGCCCCTTCGGCAAGCTCAGCGGGTTGTTCATCATCGGCCACGGCATGTGCGGGCCGACCATGATGGCGTTTGCCAGTGAAGATCAGAAGCGAAAATATCTGCCGCCGCTCGCGTCTGCCGAAAAAGTCTGGTGCCAGTTGTTTTCCGAGCCCGCCGGGGGGTCCGACGTCGCCGGCCTGCGCACGCGCGCCGAAAAAAAGGGCGATGACTGGATCATCAACGGCCAGAAGATCTGGACCTCAGGCGCGCATTATTCCGACTATGGCATCCTGCTCACCCGCAGCGATCCCAATGTGCCCAAGCACAAGGGCCTCACCATGTTCTTCCTGGACATGAAGAGCCCGGGGGTCGTGGTCAAGCCGATCAAGCAGGCCAGCGGCCAATCTGATTTCAACGAAGTATTTTTTACCGATGTGAAGATCCCGGACGCACAGCGGCTGGGCGCGGTCAACGACGGCTGGAACGTGTCGCTGACCACGCTGATGAACGAGCGCATGTCGATCGGCGCGGGCGTCTCTACCGGTTTTCCCGAACTGTTCGACTTCTGCAGCAATCTGATGCTGGAAGACGGCCTTGCGATCGACGACCGCAGCGTCCGCTCCAGGCTCGCGAACTGGGCAGTGAAGGCAAGCGGGCTGAAATACACCAGCATGCGGGCGATCTCGGCGCTGTCGAAAGGCGAGCGTCCGGGGCCGGAAAATTCGATCGGCAAACTGGTCGCCGGCACGATGATCCAGGACGTCGCGACCTATGCGCTGGATTTGCAGGGCGCGGCCGGCGTGCTGAGCGGACCGGAGGACGCCGAAGTCGCCGGAAAATTCCAGGCGATGCTGTTGCGCTCGCCCGGGACCCGCGTCGAGGGTGGCACCGATGAGATCATGCGCAATATCATTGCCGAGCGCGTGCTCGGACTGCCCGGCGATATCCGGGTCGACAAGGATGTGCCGTTCAACAAGATACCGACCAAGGGACGGGCGTGAAAAATACGACTCATCCTGAGGAGCGACGCGAGGCGCTGCGTCTCGAAGGATGGGGCGCATGGTTCGAGACGGCGCAACAGCGCCTCCTCACCATGAGGGGGAGAGGCTGATACAGCATTTCAAGCTTGAGAGGAACCGCCATGAATTTCGACGACACCCCGCAAGAAGCCGCATTCCGCGCCGAGGCCCGCAAGTGGATCGACGCCAATGGGCCGAAGGAATTCGAGGCGGAACTCACCAAATCCTCGCTCGGCCGGATCAAGCTTCAGAACGCCGACATCGTCGAGGTCGCCAAGGCCTGGCAGAAGAAGAAGTCCGACGGCGGCTGGTCCTGCCTGCACTGGCCCAGGGAATATGGCGGCCGCGGCGCAACGCCGGTCGAGCGCGTGATCTGGCACCAGGAAGAGGGCGTCTATTTTAAGCTCACCAGCCCGTTCCAGATCGGCGAAGGCATGTGCGGCCCGACGGTGATGGCCTATGGCAGCGAAGCCGACAAGCGCCGCTATCTGCCGAAGATCGCTTCCGGCGAGGAGATCTGGTGCCAGTTGTTCTCCGAGCCCGCCGGCGGTTCCGACGTTGCGGGCCTGCGCACCCGCGCCGAGCGCGACGGCGATCACTGGATCATCAACGGCCAGAAGATATGGACCTCCGGTGCGCATTATTCCGAATACGGAATTCTCATCACGCGGACCGATCCGAATGTGCCCAAGCACAAGGGCTTGACCATGTTCTTCATCAACATGAAAAGCCCGGGCGTCGAGGTGAAGCCGATCAAGCAGGCCAACGGCATGCAGGAATTCAATGAGGTGTTCTTCACCGACCTGCGCATTCCGGATTCGCAGCGGCTTGGCGCCGTCGGCGACGGCTGGAACGTATCGCTGACCACGCTGATGAACGAGCGCTTGACGATCGCCTCGCGGCTGGCGACCGGCTTTCCCGAACTGTTCGAATTCTGCAGCAACCTGAGGACCGAGGACGGGCTTGCGATCGACGATCGCGCGACGCGTTCGAAACTTGCCAGCTGGGCGGTCAAGAACAGCGGGCTAAAATACACCAGCTACCGGGCAATATCGGCGATGTCCAGGGGCGAGCGTCCGGGACCGGAAAACTCGATCGGCAAGCTGGTCGCCGGTTCGATGCTGCAGGACATCGCGATGTACGCGATGGATCTGCAGGGCGCGAGCGGCGTGCTGAACGATCCCGCCACCGCCGAAGAGGCCGGCAAGTTCCAGGCCATTATGATGTCGTCGCCGTCGACCCGCATCGCCGGCGGCACCGACGAAATCCTCCGCAACATCATTGCCGAACGCGTGCTTGGCCTGCCCGGCGACATCCGCGTCGACAAGGATGTGCCGTTTAACAAGATTCCGACCAAGGGACGATGATAATGACGGATGTTGCTGCACCGAAGGCGCCCAACGCGCGCTACGCGACCGAGGATCGCATCGGTGTTCTCGAAGAGTTGCTGCACGAGCGCTATTCCGTCCGCGCGTTCCGGCCTGACCCGGTACCGCGCGAGACCATCGGGCGTGTTCTGAACGCCGCGCAGCGCACGGCGTCATGGTGCAACAGCCAGCCGTGGCAGGTGTTGATCGTGAGCGGCGAGGCGAAGGAACGCTTTCGCCAAGCGATCTATGCCGAGGCCGCTTCCGGCGCTGGTGATGGCCACGACTTCACGCCGCCGCGCGAATATCTCGGGGTTTATCTCGATCGCCGCCGCGATAGCGGCTTCCAGCTTTACAACTCGCTCGGCATTCCGCGCGGCGACAAGGCCGCCTATGCAAAGCAGGCGCTGGAGAATTACAATTTCTTCGGCGCGCCGCACGTCGCCATCGTTCATACCACCGAGCCGCTCGGGGTCTACGGCGCGATCGACTGCGGGGCCTATGTCAGCAATTTCATGCTGGCGGCGCAGGCGCTCGGTCTCGGCACCATTGCGCAGGCGGCGCTTGCGCGCCATTCCCGGCTGGTCCGCGATCATTTCAATCTCGGTGACGATCGCCGGGTGGTCTGCGGAATTTCATTCGGATTCACCGATCACGCTCACAAGGCCAACAGCTACCGCACCTCGCGCGCCGGCATCGCCGATGCCGTCACCTTTCTCGATGAATAGCCCTGGAAACGGCTATCAGGATCAATGACGCGTTCGCTGCGGGTTCAATTGCGACGGGTGTCGATAGGAGACCAGAGTTTGTTTCGACCGAGTTGAATCAGGCCATGTCGTTTCTTCTTGTTTAAGCATGATCTCCGCGCAAACGCTTCGCGTTTGTCGCGAGAAAGACCGGCTTCCACTTTTCCGGATCATGCTCTAGTCGCAGCTGTCATCCTCAGCTTCGTCTTTGTCCTCATGGGCCTGCAACAGCGCTATCGACAAAATGTGCTCCAGCATTTCGAGTTGCAACGCCTTCGCGGCGCCAATGCAGGAGTGCAGTTGTTCGATGATCCGGTCGAGCGAAGGTTCAACCAAAGCTTCTAGTCCGGAATGCTGGAAGCGAGTTTTTTCCTGTTGCGACCGGACTTCGCCACGTCGGAGAACGGTGACGCCGCTGTTCTCGGAAACGAGATGAAGGTGCGATTTATCAGATCGTGAAGCCGAGGACATCGTCAAAACCTCATCGCGTTGGTTAAAGGGATGATAGATGAGGAGTCGAGATATTAGGCAGAGCGAGGCGTTGGATGCCTGTCAGCCCGCTCCATGTCAGCGTAGGCCTCGTCAGTCCGATTTGGCTGCAATGCGACTTCCATGTCGTGTCGTCGCAATCGACCAGTACGGCCAGGACCGACGTGTCATCGATCATGTGCGGCAGACCGAGCGGACGAGCTTTCCAGCCGCAACGCTCGAACCAGGGCAGCCACCATGACTCCAATATGATGGAGAAGCCGGTAAGCCCGATGCTGATACCGTATTCCATGATTGCGGTTAGCAGCAGCATTTCCACGCGCGGGCCGGCGTGCTCGCTGCGGCGTTCCGGAATAACGAAGAGGCGCGACAACTCGTAGACATCGGGGCTGCGGACAGGTCCGCGGATGTTGAGATATGGAAAAATGTCGCTCATCAGGGTCGGCAAGAGCGTCGGCAGCGCGCGCATGGCGCCGATCAGCTGGCCGTTGTCGATGCAGAATAGATAGACCGTGTCTTCCGTGTCGAACTGGTCCATCTCGCGCCCGTCCGGACGATCCAGCGCCATCCACTTGCGCTGCTTGACATAGATGTCATGGCGCAACCGGAAATAGGGATCGAAGTATTTTTCACAGAGATGACGATTGTCTTTTCGGACAACGTGAATCTCGACCATCGAAATCACCGCTTGATCGGCGTTCAATCAAGCGGCGAGCATGCCAGTGCATGAAAATTGATCTACTGGAAGAATTCCCAGTTCATAGCACGATTTCGCGGTTGACAAGCGCCATGGCGACGGTGGCTGTTTTGTTTTTTGTCATCAGTTTCCGCTGCGCTTCTTCAAGATGCCATCGCACGTTGCGCTCCGAAATATGCAGGATTTTCCCGGTCTCCCAGGCGGTCTTTCCGTGAGCCGCCCAGCGCAGCACTTCCACCTCGATTTCGGCGAGCCGCCGGCGCAATGCGGGATGTGGCCTGTTGAGCGTTCGAAGCCTGCCGAGGGTAAATACGCTCATAAGATGGAGCGCGCTCTTGGATTCCGGATCGAGGTAGGGCCGTTCGCCTGCAACGCTGATGGCGCCGGTGGTGTCGTCATAGTGTATCGGAATGCAGAAGCCTTCGTGAAACCGAAAATCGCGTGCGCGCGTCATCACGCGGTGGGCGGGTTGGTCGCGCTCCCGATCGTAGGGCGCATCCTTCCACTCAAACGGGTTCAAGGTATTGAAGCAATGTCGGGGAATGGGATCGACCGAAATCAGGTTTTCGCGGTTGTATAATTCGAACCATTCCGCCGGCCATCCGTTTGCGATGGTCAATTGCTTGAGCGACTGCCCGGGCGCCGGAATCTCCGCCATAATGAATGCGTGAAAGCCGAAATTGCCGATCATTCGTTCGAACAGGGACATTACGCTCGCAATCGTTTGCGACGCCTCGATCGCGTCGACGAAATCCAACGCGCGCCGCCCCCAATGTGGCTCCAAATCCGGCATTCAAACAAAGCCCCCGGCCCCAAGGATAGGCTAGACATCGACAGGCCTGAGTCAATTGCAAAAAGATCAGGGCAGGGGCGCCATTGGGCGAAGGGAGCCGCCGGGACGAATTGAGCGTCCTGCCGCCTGCGAAGACAGCCGCAAGGCGATGTCCATCGCATTCGTCCGCTAAAACTTCGGCGGACGCTTTGCCGCAAAAGCCTCGATGCCTTCCCTGATTTCTGCGCTGCGCATGCTGTCGCGATGGCGGCGGTCGGCGGCCTCTTCATCGAGCCCGCCGCGGGCGAATTCGTTGATGGTGCGCTTCATGCCGCGCATCGCGACCGGCGCGTTGCCGGCGAGAGTGGCCGCCAGTCTGTCGACCTCTTCGTCCAGCACCTCGGATGGTGCCATCGCGGTGAGATAACCGATCCGGAGCATCTCCGCGGCGCCGATCCGCTCGGCGGTCAGGAACAGCCGCTTGGCGTTGTCGACGCCAAGCCGCGACACGTAGCGCCTGATGCCGCTCTTGTAATAATGCAACCCGAGCCGCGCCGCCGGCATGAACATCTCGCAGCTGTCGACGCCGATGCGGAAATCGCAGGCCAGCGCCAGGTCGGTCGAACCGCCATAGACGCTGCCGTTGAGCCGGCAGATCGTCGGCACCGCGAGGTCTTCGAGCCGATCGACGACGACCTCGAAGGTGGAGCCCGCGGTCTGCTCCTGCGCATTGGCTGCGCGTTCGGCGATCGAGCCGAGATCGTATCCGGCGCTGAAAGCGCGGCCGGTGCCGGTGAGCACCATTACCCGGATCGCGGGATCGGCCTCGATCCGGTCAAACAGTTCTAACAGCGCATCGAGGTCGTCGGGCTGCAGCCGGTTCAGATGTTTCGGGCGGTTGAGGCGGATCGTGGCACGCGCCCCGCTGATATCGAGCACCGGCGCGCTGGCCGCCTCGGGGGCGGCGGGTAAGTACGTCTGCATTATTTGTTCTCCAACTCGCGCCGCCTGGCTTCGGCGTCGATGGTTGTGGCAAGATCGGGATGCCGCGCCATCAGCATGCGGAAGTCGACGAGATCGAGCACCAGCAGTCTCGAGACCCGCGTCGTGGTGATATTGGCGGAACGTAAATTGTTGCCGAGTAGCGCCATCTCCCCGAAGAACGCGCCTTCGCCGAGCCGCACCTTCTTGCCCGGCAAGTCGACCTCGACCTCGCCGGTGGCAATGAAATACATGCAGTCGCCGACCTGGCCCTTGCGGATGATGGTGGTGCGCGCCGGCAGGTCCATGGTGCGCAGCATGTGTGTCACGTCGGCGATCGCCGCCGGGCCCAGGGCAGCAAAGAACGGTACCTTGCTCACCGATTCCCAGGTCCTGAGGAAATTGTCGCGGCGGGTCTCCGCGGCAAAACCGGTGGCGAGGATACCGGTCCAGAGCCCGAATACGCCGAGGCCGCAAATCATTACGAAAGCCGCGACCAGCCGACCGAACAGCGTGATCGGCACCACGTCGCCATATCCCACGGTAGTCAAGGTGGCGACCGCCCACCACAAGGCTGCGGGCACACTGCCGAAGGTGGCCGGCTGGACGTCGCGCTCCAGAAAATACTCCCCCACCGAAGCGAGAAACAGCACCATCAGGAAGATCACCAGCACGCTCAGCAGCGGCCCGGATTCCACCACCAGAACCCGGCGCAATTGCCGCAATCCCGGCACCCCCGGAACCACCTTGAGCATCCAGAAAACGCCCAGGAGCCACGCCGATTTGGGATTGGCCCCGAACAGCAGGGCGAGCGGTACGGCCGCCGCCGCGACGGCATCCACCAGCCCACGGCCGGATAGGGCGTAACTCAATACGCGTTTTGCCAGAAAGGCGTGGCGAAGCCGGATCGCCCATTCGAATACAAAGAAAGCCAGGCACGCCCACAGCACGGCGTCGACCCAGTGATGCGCCGCCTCATAGGCAGGATCCACCGTGAGCAGAACCACCATGACGACGCCTGCCGCAACCGCGACGTAGGCCGCTTTGGTCATGTCGCGGCCGGTCGTTGCGGCCACGATTTGCGCCAAAGCGGGGAAAACAAGCGGCTTGGACATCGGGAGGCGGGCGCCTGTCGCTGGAGATGGGACCTGATACGGTCATTCAGCGCGTGACCGGTCCCCCAAGGTGCCCAAGCGGGGGGAGGCCGTCAACGATCGTCCGAAAACAGCGTTATCGCCGGGGTCGGGAACGAGGCTCGCGAGGCGCGGAATAGGACGTTTCCCGGATGCGGTGCAGTCCTCTTCCGGCGACAGCGGAATTTTTTTGGCCGAGATTTGCTGAAATGCAGGACAAAACGTCGCCTTTTCCCCCTATATCAAATGCTCAAGCGGACATTATGCTGACGGGCACGCTAGGGAGCACGACCCCCGCAAACCCGTTTACTCCGGAAACCTTGGCTGGCCCCGATGGATACCTCACATCTTGCAGAACACGCCGGCACCGCCGGCACGCTGTTCGCGTCTGTCTTCGTGGTGGCGACGACGACGATGCGGACCATGATCCCTTTGCGGGTTTTCGGTATTCTCACCAATATCGTCCTGATCGCATCCTCGATCGCGACCCATAACTATCCTACCGGGATGCTGCACTGCGTGCTGCTGGTGCTCAATTCCTATCGGCTGCATCAGATGCTGCAGCTGGTGCGCGACGTCAAAAGGTCGGTCAACAGCGACCTGTCGATGGATTGGCTAAAGCCGTTCATGACGGAGCGCAAATGCGCAGCCGGCGAAGTGTTGTTCTACAAGGACGAGAAGGCCGAGGACATGCTCTACATCGTCAGCGGCCGATTCAGGCTGGTCGAATCCGGCATCGAACTGCCGGTCGGCGCCATCGTCGGCGAATTCGGCATGCTGTCGCCGTCGAATTTGCGAACCCAGACGCTGGAATGTGTCGAGGCCGGCGTCGCCCTGAGCGTCAGCTACAGCAAGGTCGAGGAGCTCTACGTGCAAAATCCAGCCTTCGGCTTTTACTTTCTTCGCCTCGCCAGCGGCCGGCTGTTCCAGAACATAGCAACGCTGGAACAGCGGCTGGCGCAGCAGGCCGCGCCCGCCTCCGTTTCGCCGAAGCCGGCTTGAACAGCGGGGATCGCCTGAGTGGCAAGCGTCGTTTCCTCGCTGCGCTATCTGCTCGCCGACTTCATCGGCGAGAGCGACGGCGCGCCGCCGTTCCTGCCTGACGGGTTGCCCGACGGCGCGATGCCGGTTGTCAGCGACGGCATCCTTATGTTGATGGACTATCAGGGATCGAGCTACGCGCAGCTTTATGTGGACCGGGTGCGGCGCTTCGTCGGCAGGCGCGGCGTCGACGATGCGATGCTCGTCGAGATCGCCCGCCTGATGGCCCTGCGCATGAGTTACAAAGATCCAATCCGGATCGCGCAGTTGAAACTCGCCGAATTGACGACCGCGGCCAGCGAGCCGCGCGTTCAATCGGCCGATGACATCGGGAAGTTCCGGTTTGACGAATTGATCGGGGCGCTTCCCGCACCGGTCGCCGAACCCGTGCTCGATGTGCTCGAATGGGTAGGCTGGACACACAAGCCGGTCTTGATCCGCTTCAGCACGAAAGACCGATGGGGTATTCGCCGCTTGAAGATCGAGGCGTCGTTGCGGCGATGGCGTCAGTTCTCGGTGCGCTACGCCAAGGAGCGTGCTTGGGTCGAACGCTGGCTGCACATGATCGGCCGCAGCCTGGATAAACAGCCCAAGGCCGCCTCCGCCATGGTGCAGACCGCGACCATGATCCAGGGCTATGGCGATGCCTATCGCCAGGGTCTCGCCGACTGGCATGCGGTCATCGATGGCCTCGCTAAGCCGACTTTCGATGGTGTGCTGCCGCTAGCCGACCTCGCCGCCGCCGTAGCGGAGGCGCGCACTGCTGCGACGCCGGATCCGCGGCAGGTCGCGCTCAAGCGCGCCATCGCGGAGATCAGGGCGCGCGCCTTGAGTGCCGGCGCCGATGCAGCGGCGGGGTGAGCGGCGGCTGTTTGCCCATTCTGCAACGGAGCGATACCGATCGCCGATGTTACCGCTTTACCCCTGCCCGATGCGCACGAGGATCGTCCGACGAAATCCTAAATATCTAAGAAAGAACGACAATTTTCCTGTTCATCGATGATATCCGTTCCGGGCGGTTTGCAAATCTGGCGCGCCGGCAGCCTACCAGCGGAGTTGCATTGGAGTCGCAGGAGATCGCCAGCGGGCCTCACCTGGGCTTTTTGAGTTCCGCGCAGGTGCATTCCGGCCCGGGAGGTGTCATAAAAGGGCAATACCGGTTCCGGGGTTTGAGAAGAAGTTGCGCTGGACGCCTCCAGTTCTGTCCGTGCCGTTTCCAGTCAGTCCAAGCGAGGGCGTCAGCTTTGTCCTTTCCACCTATGTCGTCGTCGGTTCCGGTTGCAGCGCTGATAGGATGGATACTGCTGCTCACCGTCAAGCACGTCATTGCCGATTTTGTCCTGCAGACTTCCTGGATGGCCATCGGCAAGGATCAGAAGACCGGATGGGCGCTGCCGCTGCTGGTGCACTGTCTGGTGCACCTGGCGGTCGCGTCAACGCTGATCCTGATCGTCGCGCCGCGGTTCTGGTTTCTCGCCCTGATCGATTTTGCCATCCACATCACGATCGACCGCGCCAAGGGATTTTGTGCCTCGACGTTTGGCGTGACGCAGGAGAACAAGAACCCGTGGTTCTGGACGCTGATCGGCGTCGATCAGGCGCTGCACCATCTCACCAGCTTCGGACTGTCGATCTTCATGGCCGCCAACGGTTGATCCTGCCGGATACGGGATCCGCATCCGCGATCCGTGGCGGGCCGGGTGAAGACGAATTCGTTGTTTCAGAAGCCGAAATGCGGCTAGCGCCTGTCTGATTCGGCGCATCCTTTCAATCGGACCAGGGCGACTTCAGGTCGCCGTGGTTAACCTTTCGTTAGCGAATTGCACTGCATCCTGCGGACCGGGAGTTATGCAAATGTTTTCAAGCCGCGAAGCCTTCGAGAATGATTTCTGCCCGGTCCGAGACGAACTGCTCGGCGAAATGTACCGCGCCAACGAAAATGGCCTGCCCAAGCTGGTGGAGAGCGTCTCTTCCGACGTGCGGGCGATGCTGGCGCTGTTTTGCTACCGCAGAAGCCATCTGCACCCGTTGGCGCTCGCGATCGCGGCAAGCTGCAGCGAACGCGAACTGGTAGAGTTGGGCGGACGCGTCGGCACCACCCTTTACGCGCTGTCCCGCGAACCGGCCGTGCGTTCTGCACCGTTGGTCTACGGCAATCGCAAGCCGATCACGCTCTCGACCAGGCCGCTCAGCACGTTTTCGCCGATCGAGGACGACCTCGACGAAGAATTCGCGCAGGCCGTAACGGCCTAATTCCAGGCTGCTATTCTATCGATCGGAACGCAACGCCGGGAGGCCGTGGCGTCTGCGCGCCATTTCGCATTCGACGTCGCCGGGCATGCAGGTGCGGCACACCTCGGGCCGCACCGCATAGATTCCGCAGGCGGTCGCAACCCCGATCCTGCCCGACAAGGCCGAGCAGCGGTCGCCGTCGCAGCGCATGCCCGACAGTCTTTCATTGACGAACTTTTGCGGAATCAGATCAAGCGCCGCATCGTCCTCGGTGGTGAACCGCGGCCAGTTTTGCGAATACGAACAGCACGCGCCGCAGGCCTGGCAGGGGCTTTCGACGCCAATGACTGGATCGCTTGTCTCCATGCCAGCCGTTTAGCGTGGAATGGAGCGAACGGCCAGCTGTTCTCCGAGGCGCATGGATCAGGTATCGCTCGGTTGTTCCCAGACCAGGCTCCTGCGCCATCTCGCTCTGAGCAAGTCGCGCCGCTCGGGATATTTCTCGTCGAGATAGACGGCGTCGACAACACGGTCGGTTCGAAAACTGCGGAAGTCACTGCGCAGCTCGCACCATGCTGCCAGAATCCGCACGGCCTCGTGATAGCCGATGGCAATCGGCCAGATGGTGCGTTCGCTGTCACGGTCGTGTTCGTCGCGATAGCGCAACGCGATCTTCTTTCCTTCGTGAATTTGCGCCCGCGTCCGCACCATGTCGATGCGGTCCGGTTCCCTGCGCCAGCCGGGGCGGGCGCGGCTGGCGGGTTCAAGCACAAACGGTCGCAGCCGCTCGGGAACAGTGTCGGCGATTTTCGCGATCAGGTCGCCGGCGGCGCGGGACAGCACCGTATCGGCGTGGCCGGCAACCCATTGCGCGCCGAGCACGGCCGCTTCGATTTCATCGGGGGTGAGCATCAAGGGCGGCAGGTCAAATCCCTTCTCCAGAATATAGCCCATGCCGGCCTCGCCGCGGATCGGCACGCGTTGTTCGATCAGGGTCGCGATGTCGCGGTAGATCGTTCGCTTCGAGGTCTCCAGCTCGGCGGCGATCGCATCTGCTGTCAGTGGTTTCCGGGTGCGCCGGAGCACCTGAATGATCTGGAACAGCCGGTCGGCACGTCTCATGGGCGTCTCTTCTGGAGGGCCGCCATCCGATGCTGACAGCATGTTGGCAGCAGGGGGTCAGTATAACGGGACAACACTCCAACCAAGAGGATTTTGTCCATGATGATTCTGTACGGCCTCGACCTCTGGACAACGATGTCGCCGCTGCTGACACCACGGTGGCAGCAGGGGGTGGCTAGTCTGAGGCGCCTGTTCAAGAAACCGGGAGCGTCCGCATGATTACCCTCTATGGCTTTGGCCCCGGCTTCGGGTTGCCCGAGGTCAGCCCTTTTGTGACCAAGACCGAAGTCCAGCTGAAGATGGCTGGCCTAAATTACCGCAAGGAGAAAGCGAAGCCTCCGGCCTCTCCGAAGGGACAACTGCCTTACATCGTCGACGACCCCGAACGAGTCGCCGATTCCACCTTCATTCGCGCGCATATCGAGGCCAAATACGGATTCGATTTCGACGCGCCGCTTAACTTGCAGCAGCGCGCGCAGGCCTGGGCGTTCGAGCGGATGATCGAGCACCACGTCTACTGGGCGTTGGTCGGCGCCCGCTGGGTCGATTCCGAAAACTTCGCAAAAGGCCCGATGCATTTTTTCGATAGCGCGCCCGAGCATCTGCGCGAAAAACTTCGCGAAGACGCGCAGTTCCGTGTAGCCGAGAATTATTTGCTCAGCGGTCTCGGTCGCCACGCCCCTGACGAGGGCGTCGACCTTGCAATGCGCTCATTGTTTGCGCTGTCGGTTCAGCTTGGGGACAAACCGTATTTGATGGGTGATACGGCCTGCGGTACCGATGCCACCGCATTCGGGGCGCTTGCCGGGATCCTGACGCCGTTCTTCGCTTCGCAATTGCGCGAGCGTACCGAACGCTTTCAGAACCTCACGGCCTATGTCGACCGGATGATGCAGCATTACTATCCGGAATTCGCCTGGACACCGTTGCGACAGGCCGCCTGAAATCTATTGCGTCGAGGCGGGCTGGCCCTTCAACGCCGCCAGTTCCGCCTCCAGTTTCGCGATGCGCGCATCGCGCGCGGCCAGCGCGGCGGCCACATCGGCGGCGTCGAATTTTCGCGGGATATGTTGCGGGCAGTTGGTGTCCCACGCCGAAATCCTGAACATGACGACCTGCTCGGGGCGCGCCTTGTAGCCTGGCGGCATCAACAATTTCGTGAGCGCGGGATCGTCATCCACCACCCGCGCCTCGCCCCAGATCTTCACCCGGCGGCGATGGGCATAATCCATCAGGAAGATGTACGCCTTCGGATTTTCGGAGAGGTTGCCCTGCGTGATGTATTGCCGGTTGCCGCTGTAATCGGCGAACGCCAGCGTGTTCTTGTCCAGAATCCTGATGAAGCCTTTGGGGCCGCCGCGATGCTGGATGTAGGGTTGTCCATCGGCGCTTGCGGTCGCTAAATACAGGCTGTTGGCATCGACCAGAAACGCCGCGAGGTTGTCGTCGATGTCAGTGCGCCAGCCGCCGTTCTGCTCGACGCCGGCAAAGGCGTCGCGCGATCCTTTGCGGGCCTGAATGGCCTTGACCGCCGGCGTGAACGCGACATCGCTGGAATAGGTGTTTGCATCCGACATCGGGGAGTAATCCTTCGCAAGTTCGTCCGGGACGACGAAGCTTTCGTCTTCGCTGTCTAACCTGGCTCTCTCTCCAGAGTTGAACAATTCACCGGATTGACAGTTCATAATTGCAATATATGAAATAATCCCATGGATCGTATCGACGCCATGCAGGCCTTTGTCGCGGTGGCCGACCTCCAGGGTTTTGCGCCGGCGGCCCGCAAGCTCGGGCTGTCGCCGTCAGGGGTAACGCGGCTGATCGCGGCGCTGGAAGATCGTCTCGGCGCGCGGCTGTTGCAGCGGACCACGCGATCGGTGACGCTGACCGATGTCGGTTCGCGCTATCTGGAGCGGGTCAGGCGTATCCTCGCCGACGTCGAGGAGGCCGAAGGCTCGGCGCAAGCCGAACGTACGAAGCCGAGCGGGCGGCTGGTGGTCTCGGCGCCGGTCGGATTCGGCCGCCTGCACGTCAGTCCCCTCATATCGGCCTACCTGAAACGCTATCCGGAAGTCGCGGGCGAACTGCGGCTGGCGGATCGCATGGTCAATCTGGTGGAGGACGGCGTCGATCTCGCGGTCAGGATCGGCCATCTCGCCAACTCCAGCCTGGTCGCGCGCCACGTCGGCAAGATGCGACGAATCGTGGTCGCCTCGCCAGGCTATCTCAGGGAACGCGGCACGCCCAGGACCCCGCAGGCCGTCGCGTCGCACGAAACCATCCAGTTCGGCGCCATGACCGCGTCGCCGGAGTGGCGTTTTGTCGAAGATGGACGTGAGGTCAGCGTGACCTGCGCGCCACGCTTCATGACCAACAGCGCCGACGCCGCGATCCAGCATGCCGAACAGGGCGGCGGCCTGACGCGGGTGCTGGCCTATCAGGCGGCGGCAGCGATCAAGGCCGGCCGGCTCAGGGTGGTGCTCGAGAAATTCGAGCAGCCGCCGCTGCCCATCCATCTCGTCTATCCGACATCGCGGCTGTTGTCGGCGAAGGTGCGGACCTTCATCGACATGGTGATCGAACTCAGCGACTGGCATTTCGGCGCAGCGTAACTTTACCCACGAGATTTCGGGCTCGACGAGTGCGCGTCGTCCCGGAATGCCAGTCGCCGGTAATCCCTACTCCTTCTTCTTCGGCACGACACGAAACGTCGCATTGGCGCGCGCGATGACGGCGTCGTCGGCTTTTACAAAACTTTGCGCAAAGCAGATCGTGCTGCCGGTCTTGATCACGTCGGTCTCTATGGCAAGCCACTGTCCGATTTGCGCGGTGCCGATGAAATCGACCGCAAGCCCGATCGTGACCAGCGACGATGCTCCGCCCATGACATGCCCGCAGCTGTAACCCATCGCATTATCGGCAAGTGCGGCGATCAGCCCGCCGTGAATCAGGCCGCGGCCGTTGGTGTGGGGTTTGGCCAACCGCAAGCCGATGATGACCGCTTTGTCCGTTCGCTTCGAATACAGCGGCTCCCAGGGATCAGTGAGCGGGCTCTGCCGGAAGTGGCGTTCGAAACCTTGCGGAATCTCGGGATTGATGGCTGTCATACAAAGAGCCCGCGTGCTGAGGATCCGCTTGCCATTGAACGCCAAACTGGCCCGGAATGCACCGCCCACAAAGTTTTAAACGGTATTTGGTCGTCTGATTAAAACGCTATCACTCCGCCGTCATCGCGAGCGAAGCAATTCATAAGCCTCCGCAAAGCTGGAAGCTTCGCTTCGCTTCCTTGCGCAAACGCTCCGCGTTTGTCGCAGGCAATGGCGGCGCGGTGAACGCCTAATACGGCAGCCCCACATAATTCTCCGCCAGCGACGTCATCGCCGCTTTTGAGCTGACGAGATAGTCGAGCTCGGCAAGCTGAATGCGCGCCCCGATGCCTTCGGTGTCGGGGAATTTGTGCAGGATCGATGTCATCCACCAGGAAAAGCGCACCGCCTTCCAGACCCGCGACAGCGCCTTTCGGGAATAGCCGTCTATCCCCGCGGAGGAGTTCTCGTCGTAATATTCACGCAGGGCGTGGGACAGATAATGCACATCGCTGGCGGCGAGGTTGAGTCCCTTGGCTCCGGTCGGCGGCACGATATGCGCGGCGTCGCCGGCGAGGAACATCCGCCCGAACCGCATCGGTTCGGCGACGAAACTGCGCAGCGGCGCGATGCTTTTTTCGATCGAAGGCCCGGTGACGAGATGGTCGACCGCCTTTTGGTCCAGTCGCCGCTTCAACTCATCCCAGAACCTGTCGTCCGGCCACTGGTCGATGTGATCGTCGAGCGAGCACTGCACGTAATAGCGGCTTCGGCGCATCGAGCGCATGGTGCAAAGCGCAAATCCCCTGGCGTGGTTGGAGTAGATCAATTCATGGCTGACCGGCGGCGTTTCCGACAAGATCCCAAGCCAGCCGAACGGATAGACCCGTTCGAAGGTCTGGATCGCCGACGGCTTCACGCTCGCGCGGCTGATGCCGTGGAAGCCGTCGCAGCCGGCGATGAAATCGCATTCTATCTCGTGGGCGATGCCGTCCTTGACGTAGGTGACGCGCGGACGATCGGTGTCGAAGTCATGCGGCATGACCTCGGCGGCTTCGTAGACCGAGGTCAGCCCGGCCGCCTTGCGCGCGTTCATCAGGTCGAGCGTCACCTCGGTCTGGCCGTAGATCATCACGGTCTTGCCGGTGGCGGCCTTCAAATCGATGCGGTGGCGGCTGCCTCCGAAGGCGAGCTCGATGCCGTTATGGACGAGCCCTTCGAGGTGCGCGCGCGCGCCGGCGCCGGCTTCGTCGAACAGGGCTACCGTACCCTCTTCCAGCAGGCCCGCGCGGATGCGGCCGAGCACATAGTCCGGGGTCTGGCGTTCCAGAATGACATTGTCAATTCCGTAGGTGCGAAGCAGCTGTCCCAGCAGCAATCCCGCCGGCCCCGCGCCAATGATTGCTACTTTTGTCCGCAATACTTGCTCCCTGGTATATTGTAGGCTTGAACTCGACCGTCACCTGCGTGGCCGCACGGCCTTGCAATGATAATTATATCATATAACAATATCCGCAAAGGGCCATCGAAGCCCGGATACCACGAGGGAGAGAATATCGATGAGGAAAACGCTCTTGGCGTTGCTGTTGGCCGCCAGTGTGACGCCCGCGTTCGCGCAGGAAAAGACCTTCGAACTGAAGCTGTCGCACTGGGTGCCCGCATCGCACCCGCTGCAAAAGGCGCTGGAAGACTGGGGTGCCGCGGTCGAAAAGGAATCCGGCGGCACCATCACATCCAAGGTCTTTCCCTCCCAGCAACTCGGCAAGGCGTTCGATCATTACGACATGGCGCGCGACGGCATCGCCGACGTGACCTACGTCAATCCCGGCTACCAGCCCGGCCGTTTCCCGATCATCGGCGCCGGCGAACTTCCCTTCCTGATGTCGGACGCCAAGGGCGGCTCGATGGGGCTCGATGCCTGGTACCGGAAATATGCCGAGACGGAGATGAAGGACGTCAAGTTCTGCCTGGCCTTCGTCCATTCGCCGTCGTCGTTTCACTCGCGGACGAAAAAAATCGTGGTCCCCGACGATATCAAGGGCATGAAGATCCGTCCCGCCGACGCCACCATCGCGAATTTCGTGACGCAGCTCGGCGGCACCAACGTGCAGTCCTCGGCGCCGGAAGTCCGCGACATCATCGAGCGTGGCGTCGCCGACGCCGTCGCCTTCCCGTGGGGGTCGCTGGTGCTGTTCGGTATCGACAAGGTGACGAAATATCACATGGAGGCGCCACTCTACGTCACGACCTTTGCCTTCGTGATGAACAAGGACAAATACAACCAGATGTCCGACCGGCAGAAAAAGGCGATCGACAACAACTGCAACACCGAGGCCGCCGGCCGTGTCGGCGAACCCTGGGGCAAGTTCGAGGACGCCGGCGTCGACAAGGTGAAGGCCGAGGAGGGCCACGAAGTCTATAAGCTGACACCGGAGCAGACGGCGCAGTGGAAGAAGGCGTCCGAACCGCTGATCAAGACCTGGGCTGACAGCGTCAAGAAAGCCGGTGTCGATCCGGATGCCGCGATGGCCGACCTTCGCGCCTCTCTCGCCAAATACAACGCGCTGGCGCAGTAAAAAGGCCATAACGCAGCGACACGGCGGCGGGATTTTTCCGCCGCCGCACTTTCCCTTCAATCGCGAGCCGTGTGGAGCGGAAATGAAGCGCGCATCTATGGATCGTTTCATCGATACGATCGAATGGATTGCCGCCGGATTTGTCGGCATCGTCGCCGCCAATATTTTCGTCGCGGTTCTCCTGCGCAATCTCTTCAACTATTCGATCCCGGACTCCTTCGATATCGGGCGCATGCTGCTGGGCATCCTGATCTTCTGGGGTATCGCCGCCACCAGCTATCGCGGCACCCACATCACCGTCGATCTGATCTGGGCCAATGTCGGTCCGAAGCACCAGCGTGTGATCGACGTGTTCGCAACGCTGGTTCTGCTGTTTGTGGTGACGGTGCAGACCTGGACGCTGTTCGACAAGGTGCGCGGCACCTACAACGACCATGTCACGACATTCGATGTGCATATGCCGACCTGGCCGTTCTTCGCGGTGGCGTGGGCCGGCGACGTCTCCGCGGTGCTCCTGATCGCGATCCGCACCTACCGCCTGATCTTTCATCCGGAAGAGATGCACGACCCCAAGATAAAAGGCACGGAGTAGGCATGAGCACCGATGCCGTCGCCGTCCTGGGATTCGTCGCGCTGTTTGCGCTGATGCTGCTGCGCGTGCCGGTGGGCATGGCGATGGGCCTCGTCGGCGTCTCCGGCTTCGGCTATTTGGTTGGCGGCACGCCGGCGCTGAAGCTGGTCGGCCAGACTTCGATGCGCACGGTGACCGACTACACCTTCGGCGTCATCCCGATGTTCCTGCTGATGGGAACCTTCGTCAGCAATTCCGGCATGAGCCGCGAACTGTTCCGCGCCGCCAACGGGTTCGTCGGACATTTGCGAGGCGGGCTGGGCATTGCCACGGTCGCGGCGTGCGGCGGCTTCGCCGCCATCTGCGGTTCCTCGGTGGCGACCGCCGCGACGTTCTCGGCGGTGGCCTATCCGGAGATGCGCCGCTTCGGTTATCCGCAATCCTTTGCCACCGGCGTGATCGCGGCGGGCGGCACGCTCGGCGCCATGCTGCCGCCGTCGACCGTGCTGGCGGTGTACGGCATCATCACCGAGCAGGACATCGGCAAGTTGTTCATCGCCGGCATCATTCCCGGCCTGCTCGCGATGACCATGTACATGATCACCATCGCGCTGATCGGCTATTTCCGGCCGGGCTTCCTGCCGAAAGGCCCCTACACGACCTGGCGCGAACGGATTGCGGGTCTCAAGAATATCTGGGCGCCGGTGCTGCTGTTCGTGTTTGTCATCGGCGGGCTTTACGGTCTGCCGTTCCTGCCGCGCTTCACTCCGACCGAAGCCGGCGGTGTCGGCGCATCCGGCGCGTTCCTGATCGGCGTGCTGACCGGACGGCTGGACAAGGACAAGATCCTCGCCTCGCTGCTGCAGGCGACCCGCACCGCCGCTGCCGTGTTCACGGTGCTGATCGGCGCCTTGATCTTCGGGTATTTCCTCACGGTCACGCAGACCCCGCAAAGGGTCACGGAATTCCTCACCGGGCTTGGTCTCGGCAGCTATGGCGTGCTCGCCCTCATCATGGTGATGTATCTGGTGCTCGGCTGTCTGATGGATGCGATGGCGATGATCATTTTGACGGTTCCGATCATCTTCCCGGTGATCTCCCATCTCGGCTTCGACCCGATCTGGTTCGGCGTGATCATCGTGATGACGGTGGAACTCGGCCTGATCCATCCGCCGGTGGGAATGAACGTCTTCGTCATCAAGAGTGTCGTCAAGGACGTATCGTTTGCCACCATTTTCAAAGGCGTGCTCCCGTTCGTGGCGACAGATCTGGTCCGGCTGGTCATCCTGATTGCATTCCCGTTGCTGGCGACCTGGCTGCCGCAACGCATGATGGCTCATTGATTTCCTGTCTTGAAATGGGAAGGCCGAGGTGATCGATGGCGGCTGCGCTTCAAACCAAATATGTGTTCAGCCTTGCGATCAGGATCGGAGCGCCGATCGTCGCCGGCGATATCGGCTACGGTGTCAGGCGGATCATTCCGATCCTCGGCGGCGAAGTTGGCGGCGAGGGCCTGAGGGGAACGATCTTTCCGGTTGGTGCGGATTTCCAGACCATTCGCCCGAACGGCTTTACCGAACTCGAGGCAAAGTACGCCTTCGAAATGGACGATGGCGCCATCGTCTATATCGAAAACATCGGCATCCGCTTCGGTCCGAAGGCGCTGCTTGACCGGATCGCCAAAGGCGAACTCGTCGATCCCGGGCAGATCTATTTTCGCTCGGTGCCGAGATTCGAAACGGGAGCCGAAAAATATCGCTGGCTGATGGAGAACCTGTTCATCGGCGTCGGCGCCCGGCATCCCGATCGCGTCGCGATCGACGTGCATCAGGTGCTGTAAACCGCGCATGGTCCGGCGCTGGCCGGGCCCATGGATTGACTCCCTCTGAATTCGTTATAAAATATAACTATTCTGAACAGGACGCAATAAATCGATGGGAAACGCCGCACCAGCCGCGACTGCGGGTCAACCCGCGCGCGCCGCCAGCGCTCACCCGCTGCGCGCGATCTCGTTCGGCAATCCCGCGGTCACGATTGATCGCCGCGATGACGGCACGATTTATCTGCGGCCGAAACTTGCGCTCGGCGAATACCCGGTTCGATTGACCGACCGCCTGCATCATTGGGCCAGGACAGAGGCGAACCGCATCTTCATGGCGGAGCGCGAAGGCAGTCATGGCTGGCGGCAGATCACCTACGCCGAATTGCTGACGTCGAGCCGGCATATCGCCTCGGGCCTGATTGCGCGCGGCCTCTCCGCCGAGAAGCCGGTCATGATCCTCTCCGGCAATTCAATCGACCACGCCCTGGTCGCGTTCGGTGCGCTGTATGCGGGGATTCCGTTCTGCCCGGTGTCGCCGGCCTATTCGCTGGTGTCGAGGGATTACGGCAAGCTTTCCTATCTGATGAAGCTCCTGACCCCCGGTCTCGTATTCGCCGACGACGCGGATAAATTCGCCGACGCGCTCGAAGCCAACGTACCGGCCGAAGTCGAGATCGCCGCCTCCTATGGCGCGTTGCCCGGCCGCGATGTCACCATGCTCGCCGACTTGATGGCGACGCCGCTGCATCCCGGCCTCGATGCGATCCATCAGGCCATCGGCCCCGATACGATCGCGAAATTCCTGCTGACCTCGGGCTCGACCGGCAATCCGAAGGCGGTCATCAACACCCAGCGGATGATCTGCGCCAATCAGGTGATGCTGCGTGAGACGCTGGCATTCCTGAAGGACGAACCGCCGGTTATCGTCGACTGGCTGCCGTGGAATCACACCTTTGGCGGCAATCACAATGTCGGGCTGACGCTATACAACGGCGGCTCGATGTATATCGACGCGGGCAAGCCAATGCCGGGCGGCATCGAGGAGACGGTGCGCAATCTCCGCGAGATTTCGCCGACGGTCTATTTCAACGTGCCGAAGGGATATGAATCACTGTTGCCGTATCTGCGCGACGACAAGGCGTTGCGTACAAAGTTTTTTCACCGGCTGCACGCGATGTTCTTCTCCGGGGCGGCGATGTCGCCGTTCGTCTGGAACAGCCTCGACGAGCTCGCGGTGCTGGAAACCGGCGTCCGCGTGCCCATGCTGACCGGGCTTGGCGCCACCGAGACCGCGCCGTTCTTCATGTCGGCGAACCCGGTCACGAGCCGCTCCGGTCACGTCGGGCTTCCCGTATCCGGCAACGAAGCCAAGCTGGTTCCGAACAATGGCAAGCTGGAGGTGCGTGCCAGGGGCCCGAACGTCACGCCGGGCTATTGGCGCCAGCCGGAAACGACCGCGAGCGCCTTCGATGAGGAAGGCTTCTACAAATTGGGCGATGCGCTCAAGCCGGCCGTTGCCGACGATCTCAGCTCCGGCTTCGATTTCGACGGCCGCATCGCCGAGGATTTCAAGCTGGCGAGCGGCACCTGGGTCAGCGTCGGTCCGCTGCGCGCGCGGTTCATCGCGGCTTGCGCGCCTTTGGTGCGTGACGTCGTCATCGCCGGCATCAACCGCGACGAGATATCGGCGCTGGTCATTCTCGATCTCGATGGTTGCCGCCTGGTCAATCCGACGCTTCCGCTCGATGACCTCACCGCGACGGCGGCGGATCCCCTGATCCGCGAGGCGTTCAAAGAGCGCTTCAAAAAATTTCTGGCGACGTCGACGGGATCCTCGACGCGGATCACGCGCGCGATCCTTATCGACACGCCGCTATCGATCGATCGTGGCGAGGTCACCGACAAGGGTTCGATCAACCAGCGCGCGGTGCTCGACGCGCGCGCCGCGCTGATCGAGCAGCTTTATTCGCCAACGCCGCCGGCGCATGTGATAACGCTTTAGGCCAGCCGCCGCCAACCAGTTCGCAGGGAGGACATCATGCAATTGAAGGATCAAGCCGCCATCGTCACCGGAGGCGCATCGGGATTGGGTGCCGCGACCGCGCGCAGGCTCGCGGCCCAGGGTGCCAGGGTCGCCGTGTGCGACCTCAACGCCAAGCTCGCCGAAAGCGTTGCCGCCGAGATCAAGGGCGTTGCGGTGGTCTGCGATGTCGCCGATGCCGCCTCGGCGGAAGCCGCCGTCGTCGCCGCGTCCAGGGCCCATGGCCCGGCGCGGGTGCTGGTCAACTGCGCCGGCATCGGCGTCGCCAAGCGGGTGATTGGCCGCGATGGGCCGATGCCGCTCGCCGATTTCGACAGGGTGATCCGGATCAACCTGATCGGATCCTTCAACATGCTGCGGCTTGCGACCACGGAAATGTCGAAACTGGAGCCGCTTGCGACCGGGGAACGCGGCGTCGTGATTTCCACCGCGTCGGTCGCGGCCTTCGACGGCCAGATCGGACAATCGGCCTATTCGGCCTCGAAGGGCGGCATCGTCGCGATGACGCTGCCGATCGCGCGCGAGCTGGCGCAGTTCGGCATCCGCGTGCTGACGATCGCGCCGGGACTGTTCCTGACGCCGCTTTTGGCCGGGCTGCCGCAGGAGGCGCAGGATAGCCTCGCCGCATCGATCCCGTTCCCGCATCGGCTCGGACAGGCCGACGAGTTTGCCTCGCTGGCGATGCACATGATCGATAATCCCTATCTGAACGGCGAGGTGGTGCGGCTCGACGCAGCGTTGCGCATGGCGCCGCGTTAGGGATGCCGCATGTTCGTCAATCGCCGGGATGTCCAGATCCAGTGGGGCGATTGCGACCCCGCCAACATCGTTTACTATCCGCGTTACTTCGCGATGTTCGACGACTCCACCTCGGTCCTGTTCGAGGCTGCCGGGTTTTCCAAGCAGGACATCATCAGGAAGTATGGGCTGGTTGGCATTCCGATGGTGGATACCCGGGCGAAGTTCTATATTCCCTCGACCCACGGCGACTGGATCACGATCGAGAGCCGGATCGAGACCTTCAAGCGTTCGAGCTTCGAGGTGATCCACAAGGTGTTCAAGGGCGAGGCGCTGGCGATCGAGGCGTTCGAGACCCGCGTTCTGGTCGGACATCACCCGGACGATCCCACCCGGCTGAAATCGGCGCCCGTGCCGGAAGAGATCGTTGCGAAATTCATGCGGGGCTGACCTCGGCAACGAGTTTGACCTAAAGAAGGGACTGGATTGCCGTTCGTATCTTGATCCAGACGAAGAATAACATCCAAGGGAGGAATGAATGAAAAGGTTCTATCTGTCCGCCGCTGTCGTGGCGGCGTCGCTCGCCCTGCCGGGGTTGCCCGCGCTGGCGCAGACCAGCGAAATCACCATCGGCATCTCGATCTCCACCACCGGCCCCGCGGCGGCGCTCGGCATTCCCGAGCGCAACGCCCTGGAGTTCGTGGCGAAGCAAATCGGCGGCGTGCCGCTGAAGGTCATCGTGCTCGACGACGGCGGCGATCCGACCAACGCCACCACCAACGCGCGGCGTTTCGTCACGGAGTCTAAGGCCGATATCATCATGGGCTCGTCGACGACGCCGCCGACCATCGCGATCTCCAACGTCGCCAACGAGGCGGGCATTCCGCATATCGGCCTGGCGCCGTTCCCGATCACGCCGGAGCGCACCAAGTGGTCGGTCACGATGCCGCAGCCGATCCCGATCATGGGCAAGGTGCTGTACGAGCACATGAAGGCGCATAACGTGAAAACCGTCGGCTATATCGGCTATTCCGATTCCTACGGCGATCTCTGGTTCAACGATCTCAAGGCGCAGGGCGTGCCGATGGGCATGACAGTGGTCGATGAAGAGCGCTTTGCGCGGCCGGATACCTCGGTCGCTGGCCAGGTGCTGAAGCTGGTTGCCGCCAATCCGGATGCGATCCTGGTCGGCGCCTCCGGCACCGCGGCAGGCCTGCCGCAGACGGCGCTGCGCGAACGCGGTTATACCGGGTTGATCTACCAGACCCACGGCGCCGCCAGCATGGACTTCATCCGCATCGGCGGAAAGGCGGCGGAGGGTGTGCTGATGTCGTCGGGTCCGGTGATGGATCCCGAGGATCAGCCCGACAGCGCGCTGACCAAAAAGCCGGGACTGGCTCTGGACAAGGCCTACGAGGCGAAATACGGCGCCAATAGCCGCAGCCAGTTCGCAGGCCATTCCTACGATGCGTTCCTGGTCCTCGAACGCGTCGTCCCGGTGGCGTTGAAGAAAGCCAAGCCGGGAACGCCGGAATTCCGCGAAGCTATCCGTCAGGCCTTGCTCACGGAGCGCGAAATCGCCGCCACCCAGGGCGTCTATAACTTCACCGAAAAGGATCGCTACGGTCTCGACGACCGCTCGCGCATTCTCCTGACGGTGAAGGACGGGAAATACGTTCTGGCGAAGTGAGCGGGAGCGTTCGAGCATCGAATAACAGCGAGCCGGCCTCTGTGAAGGGGCCGGCTTTTTCTTGTCCTCTTCTAGGGATGGCGTTGGAGCGCATCCTTCCAAATCAGGGCAGAAACGATCAGATCCCGCTTTCGCCCTCGTGCGTGAAGCCGAGATAGCTCGCCGCGACGCGCGCGTTGGTTGCGATGTCTTTCGCCGGTCCGTCCAGAATGAATTCGCCGAGTTCCATCACGTAGGCGCGGTCGGCGATTTGCAGCGCGGCCTGCGCGTTCTGCTCGACCAGCAGCACCGATACACCGGCCGCGCGCAACTCGCCGATGGTGCGGAAAATATCGGCGACGATGATCGGGGCCAGGCCCAGGCTCGGCTCATCCAGCATCAATAGTTTTGGGGC
Source organism: uncultured Alphaproteobacteria bacterium (assembly GCA_963823115.1). Taxonomy (GTDB): domain Bacteria; phylum Pseudomonadota; class Alphaproteobacteria; order Rhizobiales; family Xanthobacteraceae; genus Bradyrhizobium. Next base: position 193,967 of record CAWGKJ010000040.1, read on the forward strand.
GCCCATCAGGGCGCGGCCCATTGCCAGCATTTGCTGTTCGCCGCCCGACAGGGTGCCTGCCAGTTGCTTGCGCCGCTCCTTCAGCCGCGGAAACAGCGTGTAGACCCGCTCGAACGATTTGGCCGCGACAGCCCTGGCAATCCGGAATGCGCCGAGCTGCAGATTGTCCTCGACGTTCATGGTGGCGAACAGATCGCGATGCTCCGGCACCAGGCTCAGGCCCGCCGCCACCCGGTCCTCGATCTCAAGCGGCAATATGTCTTCGCCGGCAAAGGTCGCGCCGCCCTTCAGGGGCAGGATCCCCATGATGGCGTTCAGCAGCGTGGTCTTGCCGGCGCCGTTGGCGCCGATGATGGTCACGATCTCGTTGTCGCCGACGTCGAGCGACACCGAGCGGACCGCCTCGACCTTGCCGTAGGCGATATGCGCCGACGACACCGACAGCAGCGTGCTCGTGCCTGGATTCATGAAGCGGCTCCGAGATAGGCCTTGATCACATCGGGGTTGGTCTTGATTGCATCCGGCGTGCCTTCGGCGATCTTGGTGCCGAAGTCGAGCACCACGATGCGGTCGGCCAGATCCATCACGAATCCCATGTCGTGCTCCACCAGCAGCACCGACATGCCGCCGTCGCGCAGCGTGCGCAGCAGGCCGGCGAGCTGTTGTTTCTCCATATGACGCAATCCCGCGGCCGGCTCGTCAAGCAGCAGCAGCATCGGGTCGACGCACAGCGCGCGCGCGATCTCGACGATGCGCTGCTGGCCGAGCGACAGGCTGCCTGCGAGCTGATCGATCTGGTCGGCGAGGCCGACCCGCGCGATCTGGCGCGCCGCCTCCGCCAGCAGCCTGGCTTCGTCGGCGCGATCGAGCCGGAACATGCTGGAGAGCGCGCCGGCGTGGCCGCGCAGATGCGCGCCGATCGCGACGTTTTCCAGCACGGTCATGTCGGGCACCAGCTTGACGTGCTGGAAGGTTCTGGAGATGCCGAGCTTTGCCACCTCCTGCGGCGGCGCGTTGTCGATGCTCCTGCCGAGCACGGAGATCCTGCCGCCCGACTTGGTAAGTACGCCGGTGATCAGGTTGAAGGTCGTGCTCTTGCCGGCGCCGTTGGGGCCGATCAATGCCACGATCTCGCGGGCCTGGACGTCGAATGAGACATTATTGACGGCGATCACGCCGCCGAACTGCTTGCGCGCTTTATCGATCTGCAGCAGCACGGCGGCAGTGGGCGCGGCTCTGGTCCGCGTCGGCAATGTGAGCGAGGTGTCGGGCCGCCTGCTGCCAGGCTTGAGTGGCAACCGCGCCATCAGCCAGGGCCAGACGCCGGTCGGGGCCAGTTGCAGCAGGCCCACCAGCAGGATGCCGAACACGATGGTCTCGAGCTGGCCCTGGCCTGCAAACACGTAAGGCAGATAGCTCTGCAGAATCTCCTTCAGGACGACGACGATGGCGGCGCCCAGCACGCCGCCCCAGACATAGCCGGCGCCGCCGACCACCGCGATGAAGAGATATTCGATGCCGGCCTGAGCGCCGAACGGGGTCGGATTGGCGGCGCGCTGGAAATGCGCGTAGAGCCACCCGGACAGTCCGGCCAGCACCGCGGCATAGATGAACACCAGAAGCTTGGCGCGGGCCGTCTGCACGCCAAACGCTTCGGCCGCGATGTGTCCGCGCCGCAGTGCGCGGATGGCACGGCCGGTGCGCGAGTCCAGAAGGTTCATGGTGAGCAGCGCGGAGAGCAGCACCGCGATCCAGATCGCGAAGTAGATCGTGCCGGGGTCGATCATCTTGAGGGAGCCGATCGATAGCGGCGGGATACCGGAGATGCCGTCATTGCGGCCGAGGAATTCGAGCTTGCTGAACAGATAGAACAGGCCGAGGCCCCAGGCGATGGTGCCGAGCGGCAGATAGTGGCCCGACAGCCGCACCGTGACGAGGCCGAGCAGGACCGCGGCAATGCCGCTCACCAGCAGAGAGGCCGGCAGTGTCAGCCATGGCGACACGCCGTAGGCCGTCGTCAGCACCGCTGTGGTGTAGGCGCCGAAGCCGCAGAACGCCGCCTGGCCGAACGAGGTGAGCCCGCCGACCCCGGTCAAGAGCACCAGTCCCATCGCCACCAGGGCGGCGAGCCCGATATTGTCGAGGAGCACGATCCAGAACGGCGGCATGCCCGGGACGAACGGGATCGCCGCCATGACGAGAGCGAATACGATGATGGGCAGCCGCTGCGTCATCGCCGTCAATCCTTCTCTTCCTCGACCGCAGGCGCCGCCAGCGACCGCAGCACGAGAACCGGAAGAATCAGCGTGAAGACGATGACCTCCTTGAAGTTGCTGGCATAGAACGAGGAGAAGGCTTCCACGGTGCCGACTACCAGTGCTGCGATCGCGGTCAGGGGGTAACTGACGAGGCCGCCGATGATCGCGGCAATGAAGCCTTTCAGGCCGATCAGGAACCCGGTGTCGTAATAAAGCGTCGTGATCGGCACGATCAGGATCCCCGAAATCGCCCCGATGACGGAGGCCAGAAGGAAAGCGATCTGTCCCGACAGCGTGGTTCGGATGCCGACCAGGCGCGCGCCCAGGCGGTTGACCGCGGTGGCGCGAAGCGCCTTGCCATAGAGGGTCAGGCCGAAAAACAGCCAGAGGCCGACGATGAAGGCGACGGTGATGGCGTAGACGGCGATGCTCTGGCCGGTGAACCGCAGCGGCCCGACGGTGAAGGCCGCGTCCGAAATCGTCGGTCCGCGCTGGCCTTCGGCGCCGAAAAACACCAGCCCAAAACCCTGCAGCGCGAGATGGCAACCGACCGACGCGATCAGCAACACGAGCACCGAGGTGTGCGCCAGTGGTTGAAACGCGATGCGATAGAGAAACAATCCGATCGCCGCGACGATCAGAAGCGACAGCGCGATGCTGACGGCGATCGGAGGGTGGTGGCCGGCGAACCAGGAGGTCAGCGCGAAGATGACCGACGGCAGGATGATATTGACCGCGAACGCCCGCCCGACGCGTTTGAAGCGCAGCGACCTGCGTGCGGCGAACAGGTCGAGGCCGAACGCCACGATGCCCATGGCGAGCGCCAGCCGCGCGGTGCCCGGCATCTGGCCCGCCGACAGCGAGGCGTAGGTCAGCGCGCCGTAGGTGACGAACTCGCCCTGTGGAATCAGGATCACGCGCGTGACGGCGAACACCAGCACCAGCGCGAGGCCGAGCAGCGCATAGATCGCGCCGTTGGTAATGCCGTCCTGCAACAGGAACAGCATAATCGTCGTGTTCAAGACCGGCGCTCCCCTCACACCCCGGCCGGCCGCGCGCTTTGGGAAGCCGTCGGCCGTCCGATCGCAGCAGTTGAAAATTGCCGCCGATATTTGATATGGTCAATAACAATTATCGAATATAATCTCAAGGCCCGGCCGCATCCGGCCGCATCCGGCCGCAGCCTATCGGGATTACGAGCCTCACGCGATGACTGTATCCAAAACCGCCCCGGTCGATGCCGCCAGGACCGCCCGGCCCGGGCGCAAGGAGGCTCCCTTGGGCGCGGCCGAAAGCATGGCGATGCAGATGGGCGAATTGTCCGAATTGCTCGGCTATTCGCTCAAGCGCGCACAACTGAGAGTATTCGAGGATTTCCTGCGCTGTGTCGCGCCGCTGCAGCTGACGCCGGCGCAGTTCTCGGTTCTGCTGCTGCTCGACAAGAATCCCGGCCGCAACCAGACCGAAATCGCCAACACGCTGGGCATCCTCAGGCCGAATTTCGTGGCGATGCTCGATAGCCTGGAAAGCCGCGACCTCTGCGTCCGGATGCGTTCGACCAACGATCGCCGCTCCCACATCCTGGTCCTGACCGACAAGGGCCGGGCGGTGCTGGCCCGCGCCAAGAAGCTCGTCGCCGCCAAGCACGAGGCGCGTCTCAACGAGCTATTGGGATCCGCCAACCGCACCGCGCTGCTGGATATGCTGGCGACGATCGCACGAGAGTTTTAAATCCCGCTCCACACCATGAGGGTCCTCTAATCCACCAGGATCACCCTGACATCATTGACGTTGGTGAGCGTCGGACCCGTGAGCACGAGGTCGCCGGTCGCGGCAAAGAAGGCGGTGGCGTCGTTGTTGTCCAGATAGGCTTTCGCATCGAGGCCGAGCGATTGCATCTTCGCAAAGGTGTTGCGATCGATGATCGCGCCAGCGGGATCGGCGGCGCTGCCGGCGCCGCCGTCCGCGCCGTCGGTATCCGCCGCCAGCGCTGAAATGCCGGACGTATCCTTGAGTAGGCCGGCCAGCGCCAGCGCATATTCCTGGTTGGGGCCGCCGCGGCCGCCGCCGCGCACGGTCACGGTCAATTCGCCGCCCGACAGGATTGCGATGCGCTTACCCTGGCTGCGCGCCCGCAGCGCCAGTTGCGCGTGGTCGGCAGCGACGTCGCGGGCCTCGCCTTCGAGGTCGGCGCCGAGATCGATGACGTCGTAGCCCGCATCCTTTGCGATCTTGATCGCGGCGTCGAGCGAAGCCTTCGGCCGCGCGATTAGTTCGAACTGCGCGCGCGCGAAAGCGGGATCCCCGACCTTGCAGCTTTCGTTACCGGCGTCATCGAGCGCGCGGCGGACGGCGTCGCCGACATCAAGGCCATATTTCGCGACGATGGCGCGCGCATCCGAAAGCGTGGTGGGATCCGGCACCGTTGGTCCCGAGGCGATTGCGGAAGGGTCGTCGTGCGGAACGTCCGAGATCGCCAGCGTCACGATCTCGGCGCGGTGACCGGCGCGCGCAAGCCGGCCGCCTTTGATCCGCGACAGATGCTTGCGAACGGTGTTGACCTCGCTGATCGGCGCGCCCGAGCGCAACAACGCCCGCGTCACCTGCTGCTTCTGCGCGAAAGACACGCCTTCGACCGGCGCGATCCAGTTCGCCGAGCCGCCGCCCGACAACAGCACCAGCAGGAGATCGTCGGCGGCGGCGCTCTCGGCCAGCCGCAAGCTTTCCTCGGCGCCCTTCAATCCCGCCTCGTCGGGCACGGGGTGACCGGCTTCGATCACCTTGATCCGCCGCGTCGGCACGCCATGGCCGTGGCGGGTGGTCGCAATCCCCAGCAGCCGCGACGGCGCAAGGCCAAGTTCGTCGAGATAATGCCGCTCCGCTGCCGCGGCCATCGCGGCGGCGGCCTTGCCGGCGGCCAGGCAGATCACGCGGCCTTTCGGCACTGGTCTCAGATGTGCGGAGAGTACGACATCGGGATGCGCGGCGCCGACGGCGGCGTCGAAGATGGCGCGCAGGAGAGGGCGTCTGTCGGTCATCGCTTCTCGGGATTTGAGGTGAAAACAGGAAGCGCCGTTTATCCATCCAATTGCGCCAAAAGAAAACCCCCGCAGCGGCTGCGGGGGTTTCAGTGGGCTCGTTAAAGCCGAGATCGAAGCGATGACGAGGCGTCAGCCTCCGACGTCAGCGCTGATGACATCGCCGAACAATTCCCACTTCTCGCCCTTGAACCTCTCCAGCTGCAACTGGCTGATCGGGGCGAAATCGGTCGGGCTGGTGTTGATCTTGATGCCGGGCAGCAGGACTTCGGTACGGAAGTCCCTCAGGCTCGCCGCCTGTTTCATGATGTTTTCGCGGGTGAGATTGTCGCCGCACTGCTTCAGCACCTGAACCAGGGTCTGCGCGACGCCGTAACCGACCATGGTTCCGCTGTCGAGCTTGTCGCCTTCCGGAAAATCCTTCGTCATGAAGGCGAGGAACTGCTGCATGCCGGGGTCGTTCGTCCACTGCGGATCGGTAACATCCTTCAGGTAGGCCGCGGAAATGATGTCCTGGGCATTCTGGTAACCAGCAGGCTTGATGACGCTGCCGATCGAATTGGAAACATTGTTTAGGAAATGCATTGGCTTCCACCCGACCTCGGCGAGCTTCTTGATCGCCTGCGCCGCGAATTTCGGCGTGGTGATATTGACGAAAACATCGGCGTTGGTCGACTTGAGCTTGACAATATGGTCGTCGATGCTGGGCTCCGTGGTCTCGTAGCTTTCCTCGGCAACGATCATCGAGGTGGCCTTGGCGCCGAGACCGTCCTTGAGGCCTTTCAGGTAATCCTTGCCGTAATCGTCGTTCTGGAAGAGCACGGCGATCTTGGCGTCCGGCTTGTTCTTCAGCAGGTACTTCGCATAGATCTGGGTCTCGCTCTGGTAGTTGGGCTGCCAGCCCATGGTCCACGGGAATTCCTTGGGATCGTTCCACTTGGTGGCGCCGGTCGCGAGGAACAGGTGCGGCACCTTCTTCGAATTCATGTATTTGTGGATTGCCGAGTTCGTTGGCGTGCCCAGTGAATTGAAGATCAGCAGCACCTCGTCGCTCTCCACCAGCTTGCGCGCCTGCTCGACCGCCTTCGGCGGGCTGTAGGCGTCGTCATAACTGATGAAATTGATCTTGCGGCCGTTGATGCCGCCTTCGGCGTTGATCTTCTTGAAGTAGGCGGCTTCGGTCCTGCCGATGATGCCATAGGCGGAGGCGGGGCCGCTGTAGGGCATGATGTTGCCGATCTTGATTTCGGTATCGGTGGCGCCGGTATCGTATTTTTTTTGAGCGAGCGCGCCGCTGCTCGACGCTGCGAGCATGACGAAAGCGGCCGAGGCAATTGCGAGTCTGCTGGTGGCAAAAGGCATTCCGTTTCTCCCATTTTCAGATGTTTGTGCGCGCCGCATTCTCTTGTTAACTGGAAATTTCTTGTGGCGCAGTTGCAATTGAATACTATTTGCCGCCCGCCATCAAGAAAAAGCCCCCGCGGCGTTGCCGCAGGGGCTGCTTCTCTAAAAGGACAGCTGCTTTGATAGCCGCCCGGAGCGCCGAAACGTCAGCCGCCGACGTCGCCGTTGATGATCTCGCCGAACATCTCCCACTTCTCGCCCTTGAACTTCATCAACTGGAGTTGGGAGATAGGAGCGAAATCGGAGGCGCTGGTATTAACCTTGATGCCCGGCAACAGGCCGCCGAGTTTGAGTTCATGGATGCTGGCCGCCTGCTTCATGATGTTTGCGCGCGTGAGATTGTCGCCGCAAGCCTTCAGCACGTGGACGAGACCTTGTGCGACGGTGTAACCGTACATCACATTCAAATCGATCCTGTTACCCTCAGGGAAATACTTGGTGAGGAACTCGCCGAAGGCCTTCATGCCGGCATCGTCCTTCCATTGTGGGTCGGAGGCATCCTTCAGATAGGCGGACGAAATGATGTCTTGCGAATAATCGAAACCGGCCGGCTTGATCACGCTGCCGATGGAGGAGCTGACGTTGTTGAGGAAGTGAAGCGGTTTCCATTCGATTTCGGCATTTTTCTTGATCGCCTGCGCCGCGAATTTCGGCGTGGTGACGTTGAAAAACACATCGGCGCCGGTCGATTTCAGCTTGACGATGTGCGAGTCGATGGTTGGCTCGGTGGTCTCGTAGCTTTCCTCGGCTACAATCATCGAGGCTGCCTTGGCACCGAGGCCGTCCTTCAGGCCTTTCAGGTAATCCTTCCCGTAATCATCGTTCTGGTAGAGCACGGCGATCTTGGCATTGGGCATATTCTTGAGAATATACTTCGCATAAATTCGGGATTCGCTCTGGTAGTTGGGCTGCCAGCCCATGGTCCACGGAAATTCCCTCGGGTCGTTCCACTTGGTGGCCCCGGTGGCGACGAAGAGCTGCGGCACCATTTTTGTATTCATATATTTCTGGATCGCCGAGTTCGGCGGCGTGCCCAGTGGATTGAAAATGAAAAGCACCTCGTCGCTCTCCACCAGCTTGCGGGCCTGCTCGACCGTCTTCGGCGGGCTATATCCATCGTCGTAACTGATGAAGTTGATCTTGCGGCCGTTGATGCCGCCTTCGGCATTGATCTTGTTGAAGTAGGCCTGTTCGGTCTTGCCGATCACGCCGTAGGCGGAAACCGGTCCGCTATAAGGCATGATGTTGCCGATCTTGATTTCGGTGTCGGTGGCGCCAACGTCATATTTCTTTTGCGCGAGCGCGCCGCTGGCGGTTAACGCAAGTATCGCGAGGGCAGCCGGAAAGGCCCCCAATCGCAGCTGGATAGCATGCATTTGAAACTCCTTGGTCTGGTTGAATGTGTCGATCTTTTTTGATTGGAAGCGCTTTTTGGCTCCTGGCCGCATTGAATACCTTCTCCAGGTTCCCAGCAAGAAAAAGCCCCCAGCGACGGCATCGCAGGGGGCGTAATCATTTAGTCGAACAAATTCAGGTCACGGATCTGTGAAGGAACCTATTGGCAGACGCTTTCTTTCCGCGAATTGTTATCCGCCGTTCGACCGGCTTCAGTTACTAAGCTCGCCGCTGATGATGTCGCCGAACAGTTCCCATTTCTCGCCCTTGAACCGCATCATCCGAAGCTGCTTGATCGGGGCGAAGTTGGTGGCGCTGGTGTTGATCGTGATGCCGGGCAGCAAGATGTCGGGCGTGAAGTCCTTCAGGCTCGCCGCCTGCTTCATGACGTTCTCGCGGGTCAGGTCGTCGCCGCACATCCCGATGACCTTCGCCATGGTCTGAGCCGCGCCGTAGCCGTAAACGACGGCGCCATCGAGTTTGTTGGCGTCGGGGTAATACTTCTCCAGGAAGGCGTAGAATTTCTTCATGCCGGGATCGTTGTCCCACTGCGCATCCGAGCCGTCCTTGGTGTAGGCGGCCGACAGAATGCCTTGCGCGTTCTCGAAGCCCGCCGGCTTGATCACGGCCCCCACCGACGCCGAGACATTGGCGACGATATGCAGCGGCTTCCACTCGATCTCGGCGAGCTTCTTGATCGCCTGCGACGCGAACTTCGGGGTGGTGATGCTCACGAAGGCATCGGCGCCGCTGGATTTCAGCTTGACGATGTGGCTGTCGACCGTCGGTTCCGTGGTCTCGTAGCTTTCCTCGGCAACGATCATCGATGCCTTGGCGCCGAGCCCGTCCTTCAGGCCCCTGAGGTAGTCCTTGCCGAAATCGTCGTTCTGATAGAGCACTGCGATCTTGGCGTCCGGCTTCTCCTTCAACAGAAACTTCGCATAAATCAGCGCTTCGCTGTGATAGCTGGGCTGCCAGCCCATGGTCCACGGAAAGTCCTTGGGATCGTTCCACTTGGTGTCGCCGGAGGCGACGAACAGTTGCGGCACCTTCTTCGAATTCATGTATTTCTGGATTGCCGTGTTCGATGGCGTGCCCAGCGGATTGAATATCGCCAGAACCTCGTCGCTCTCGACCAGCTTGCGGGCCTGCTCGACGGCCCTCGGCGGGCTGTAGCCGTCGTCATAGGTGATAAAATTGATCTTGCGGCCGCTGATGCCGCCCTCGGCGTTGATCTTCTTGAAATAAGCCGCTTCGGTCTTGCCGATCACGCCGTAGGCGGAGGCCGGGCCGCTGTAGGGCATGATGTTGCCGATCTTGATCTCGGTGTCGGTCGCCCCGGTGTCGTATTTCTTTTGGGCTGACGCTCCGCCGGAAGTGGCAACGAAAGCGATGACCGCCGTCGAGAACGCGGCGATTCGCAGCTTTTTAGGAGGCATATTCTCTCCTCAGCCTTTCTTGAGCTTGCCGATCAGTTGTTGGGCAACGATGGCGACCTGCCGTGCGCCGTGCGGCACCAGGAAGATGACCAGGAACAGCAGGACGCCGAACACGGCGCCGGAGAGACCCTTCGAAATTCCTTCCGCGATGTTCGGCACGAAGATGATGAAGGCCGAACCCACGATCGACCCGGGCAGCCAGCCCACGCCGCCGACCACCATGCCGAGAAACAGCGAGATCGCCAGAGTGATGGTGTAGCCGTCGGGTGCCACGAACTGCACCGCGATGGCACCCAGGCCGCCGGCGACGCCGGTAATGCCGGCTGACACGCCGAACGCCAGCGTCTTGTACAACGCGACGTCGATGCCCATGGCGGACGCCGCGATTTCGTTGTCGCGGATTGCCATGAAGGCGCGCCCCGAACGCGATTTCAGGAGATTGACGGAGAAAATATAGATCGCGATCGAGACCGCGAGCGTGAAATAATACAGCCACATGTCCTGCGACATCGGCAAGCCGAATGGCGCATCGGGCTTGGTCACGACGAGGCCCTGGACGCCGCCGGTCCAGTACTCGAAATAGCCGAGTTTCAGAAGCTGTGGCATGGCGGTTGCGAGTGCGAAAGTTGCCAGCGCCAGATAGACGCCGGAGAGGCGCAGTGCCGGCTGACCGAACAGAAATCCAAAGGCAAAGCAGACGACACCGGCGACCGGCAGCGTCAGGGCGTAATTTATGCCCCCATGTTCCATTAGGATCGCCGAGGTGTAGGCGCCGACCGCATAGAATGCGCTCTGTCCCAGCGAAAACTGCCCGCTGCCGCCGGTCAGGATGTTCAGCGCCAAAATCGCCAGCGCGTAGATCAGCAACATCGTCAGCTGGAAGATGATGAAATTCTTCACGAACAATGGCGCGATGACCAGCAATGCCAGCACCATCAGCGAGGTGCCGTAACCGAGCGTCATGGCCCGCTTGGGAACAGCCTCGACGGCCGGCGCTTCAGTGGCGACTTCCTCGACTGCGCTCATGATCAAACTCGCTTCACAATGGGCCGGCCAAACAGACCGGCGGGTTTGACGACCAATACGGTGATAATCAGGGCCAGCGCGATCGGCAGTTTCAGTTCATTGCCGACGCCGGGGATGTAGGTCCCGGCAAGATTTTCGAAAATCCCGACCAGGAAGCCGCCGACGACCGCGCCAAGCGGACTGGTCAGGCCGCCGAGCACGGCGGCGGCAAATCCGTAGATCAGCACGCCACCCATCATGTTCGGTTCCAGAAACACCACCGGTGCGATCAGGATGCCGGCGATCGAGCCGATCGCGGCCGCCATGCCCCAGCCAAGGGCGATCATCCATGACGTGTTGATGCCGACCAGTCGTGCCGATTCGGGCAGCGAGGCCGCCGCGCGCATCGCAAGTCCGATCCGGGTGTACTGGAAGAAGAAATAGAGGGCGACCAACAGCAGCAAGGTGACGCCGATCATCCCGGCCTGATGCGTTGAGATCAGCTGGCTGCCGAGAAACGGCGAGGATCCGAATGGCGTCGGGTATTGCTTGATCGTGAAGTCCCAGATCAGGCCGGCGCAGCTGTTGATGATCGAGAACAGCGCGATGAACCCGGCGACGTTGGTCAGGATCGGCGCCTTCGCCAGCGGCTTGAACAGGACGCGCTCGATGACGATGCCGCCGGCGAAGGAGAATGCCAGCGTGAGAACGAAGGCTCCCCAGTAGGGGATGCCCCATTGCATCATCTGCCAGGAAACGAAGGTCGAAAACATCGCCATTTCGCCCTGCGCGAAATTGAGGTGGTCGATCGCCTGGTAGATCATGACGACGGCGAGCGCCATGCAGGCGTAGATCGCGCCGGTGGCGATGCCGGCCAGGATTTGATTGGTGAAAAGCTCCATGGCCGTGTTCCTCAATAACCCAGATAGGATTTGCGGACGTCTTCGTTATTCGCGATCTCGGTCGCAGTTCCCGACATCACGATGCGTCCGGTTTCGATCACATAGGCCTTGTCGGCGAGTTCCAGCGCGAGCTGCGCATTCTGCTCGACCACCAGGATGGTGACCTTGTCCTCGCGGTTGATCTTGCCGAGAAAATCTTGAACAGGTCGCGCACGATCAGCGGCGCCAGGCCGAACGACGGCTCGTCCAGCAGCATCAGCCGCGGTCGCAGCATCAGGGCGCGGGCGACCGCCAGCATCTGCTGTTCGCCGCCCGAAAGCGTGCCGGCCTGCTGGGTGTGGCGCGCCTTCAGCACCGGGAAGTGATCGTACATGCGCTCGATGTCGGAAACCACGCCGGCCTTGTCTTTTCGCGAGATCGCGCCGAGCTGAAGGTTTTCCTCCACCGTCATGGTCGTGAACGTGCCGCGGCCTTGCGGCACGTGGGCGATGCCGAGGCGGACGATGTTTTCGGTCGACCGGTTGGTGAGCGGGGCGCCGTCGAACTCGACCGCGCCGGTCGAGCGCACCATGTTGCAGATCGCGCGCAAGGTTGTGGTCTTGCCGGCGCCGTTGGCTCCCAGCAGCGTGGTCAGGCTTCCTTCATTGAGGCCAAACTCTAGGCCGTGAAGCGCCTGGACCTGGCCGTAATAGGCCCGCAAATTCTTTACGCTGAGCATCACCGTCATTGGTCCTTGCTCCCGAGATAGGCTTTGATGACATCCGGGTCGGACTGCACCTGGGCCGGCGTTCCCTCGGCCAGCTTGCGGCCGAAATTCAGCGCCACCACGTGGTCGGCGATCGACATCACTAGTCCCATGTGATGTTCGACGAGCAGGATGGTCATGTTGCGCTCGTTCCTGATACGGCGGATCAGATCGCCCAGCACATGGACTTCCTCGTGGTTGAGGCCGCCGGCGGGCTCGTCGAGCAGCAGGATCTTCGGATCGGCGGCCAGCGCACGCGCCAGTTCCACGCGTTTCTGGGTCCCGAACGGCAGGCCGGAAACCGTGACAAGGGCGACGGCGTCAAGGTCGAGATAGCTGACGATCTCGAGGACGTGCTTGTTGAGTGCAGCCTCGCTGCGGCGGACCCAGGGCAGTCTCAGGGAGTCGCTGATGATGTCGCTGTTGGTGCGCGCGTGGGTTCCGACCCGGACGTTGTCGAGCACCGAAAGGTTGGGAAACAGCGCAACGTTCTGGAAGGTGCGGCCGATGCCGATCTCGGCGATCCGGTGCGGCGGGCGCTTCAGGATGCTCTCGCCTTCCATCAGAATGTCGCCGGTGCTCGGCTGGTAGAGCCTGGAGAGGCAATTGAACAGTGTCGTCTTGCCGGCGCCGTTCGGTCCGATTAGGCCGAGGATCTGGCCTTGATGCATGTCGAAGGACACGCCGTTCAACGCAACGATGCCGCCGAACACGACGCTGACGTCGCGAACCGCCAGCAGGGGCGACGTGCCCTGCGCGAGTTGTGCCTGCGTCATTTTGCTCCGCCCGTATGACCAGCCGGGCGGGAATGACCATGCGAACGCGCTCGCAGGTCGCAACGATGAAGGCTACCTGATCCCTTCGACCATACGTGCAATTTTTCCTCCTGCTTTCAACTTCTTGCTTTCAGCTTTTCTTGATTGCGGCGCGGCGCTGCCGAGCGCGGCTTCGATGTTCCTTACCATCGCCACGAGGCGAGGTCCAATATCGTTGCGCAACCGATCTTCCGTGAAACGGAATGCGGGCGCACCACAATTGAACGCGTAAGGACCGGTTCCGTCATTAAGCCTCAACCCTACGCCGACGGCATGAATGTCGTCATGCCAATCACCGGCAGAGATCGCGAATCCGAGCTTCTCCACCGTTTCGCCGGCGCGTTCGATGCCCTCGCGCATCTGCGGCCAGCGGCTGCCATAGTGCTCGCGCAGTTCGCGCAACAATGAGGCACGCTCGTCGTCCGGCAGCGCCCAGATATAAGCGCGCCCCATCGCGGTGGTGGCAATCGGGACTCGCGAACCGACGTCCAGTTGAACTCCCAGCGTTTGACCGCGGCTCTGGCCGAAGTAAATCATGCTGGTGCGGTCGCGGCCACCGACGGCAACCGCTCCGCCGGTCTCGCGCATGAGCTCCTCGCGGAAGGGTTCGGACAAATGCCGAACGCCGAGATTCGCAAGGGCGGCATACCCGAGCGCCATGGCTGAGGGCGCCAGCTGATATTTCTCGAACCGCGGAACCGGTGTAAGGTAGCCGAGCTTGGTTAAAGTATGGGTCAGCCGCGAAACGGTTGGCTTTGGCAAGTTCGTGCGGGCCGCGATCTCTTGATTGCCAAGAAGCCCGTCATGGGGACGAAATGCGCGCAATACATCAAGGCCGCGGGAAAGCGCGACGACGAAGCTGCGATCGGTCGCGACCTTCTTGCCTGGACGTTTCATTGCCTGCTGCTGCGCGGACCTCGTTGACAAGGGACGTGCTTCAAAATAACCCTCCGTGTCAAGATGTGGAATTAAATTCCGCACTGCGAAATAGACGAAAACGTAGCTACTCAACGCAAGCAGCGTAGCTACTCAACGCAAGTTACGAAGCCATCGAAGAACAAGCATTCGAAGAACAGGTATTCAAGGGAGAGTAGCGTGAACGAAGTGGTCAAGCTCGAACGTCATGACGTCATCGCCATCGTCACGGTCAACAGTCCTCCGGTGAACGCACTAAGCGCCGCCGTCCGCGGCGGTATTTTCGATTGTATCAAGAGCGCCATCGCCGACCCGGAAGTGAAGGCGATCGTTTTGACCTGCGGCGGTCGCACCTTCATCGCTGGCGCCGATATCACCGAATTCGGCAAGCCGATGCAACCGCCGGGCCTCCACGAGGTGCTGATCGCGATGGAGAATTCATCGAAGCCGATCATCGCCGCCATTCATGGCACGGCGCTCGGCGGCGGTCTCGAAGTTGCGCTCGCCTGTCATTTCCGGGTGGCGACGAAAGACGCCCGGCTCGGCCTGCCCGAAGTAAAGCTCGGCCTGCTGCCCGGTGCCGGCGGAACGCAGCGGCTGCCGCGCGCGGTCGGCCCCGAACTTGCGGTCAAGATGATCGTCGGCGGCGATCCGATCGGTGCTTCGGACGCGCTGAAGAACGGCCTGATCGAGGAAATCGTCGAAGGTCCAGCCTCCGGCGGCGAGGCCTTTGCCCGCAAGGTGCTGGCGGAGAAGCGCCCGTTGCGCAAATTGCGCGACGACGACTCCAAGCTCGCGGCCGCCAAGGCCGACCGCTCGATCTTCACCAATGCGGTGGCGGCGCTGACCAAGAAGGCACGCGGGCTGGAAGCCCCGTTCGCCGCGGCCGACGCGGTCGGCGCGGCTATCGACCTGCCGTTCGAGGAAGGGCTGAAGAAGGAGCGCGAAGGCTTCATGAAGCTCATGACGGGCGACCAGTCGAAGGCGCAGCGCTATGCCTTCTTCAGCGAGCGCGAGGCCGCCAAGATCGCCGGAGTTCCTGATGGGACCAAGCCGCGCAATGTCGAGCGCGTCGCCATCATCGGCGCCGGCACCATGGGCGGCGGCATCGCGATGTCGTTCGCCAACGCCGGTATTCCGGTGACGCTGATCGAAACCGGCGAGGAACAGCTCAAGCGCGGCATGGGCGTGATGCAGAAGAATTACGACGCCACCGCGGCGCGCGGCGGCATCCCGGCGGACGCGCCCGCCAAGCGCATGGGCCTGATCAAGGGCGTGGTCGGACTGGAGAACGTCAAGGATGCTGACCTGGTTATCGAGGCCGTGTTCGAGACCATGGCGGTCAAGAAGGAAGTCTTCGCGGCACTCGACAAATACGCCAAGCCGGGCGCGGTGCTGGCCTCCAACACCTCCTATCTCAACATCGATGAAATCGCCAAGATGACCAACCGTCCGCAGGACGTGCTCGGCATGCACTTCTTCAGCCCGGCGAACGTGATGAAGCTGTGCGAAATCGTGCGCGCGGCCAAGACCGCGCCGGACGCGCTGGCGACCGCGGTCGCGGTGGCGCGCAAGATCGCCAAGGTGCCGGCGGTGGTCGGCGTCTGCGACGGTTTTGTCGGCAACCGGATGCTGGCGCAGCGCGGCAAGCAGAGCGAGAAGTTGCTGTTCGAAGGCGCGTTGCCGCAGCAGGTCGACGCCGTCGTGACGAAATTCGGCATGCCGATGGGACCGTTCGCGATGAGCGACCTCGCCGGCCTCGATATCGGCTGGCGCTCGCGCAAGGACCGCGGCATCAAGTCGGAAATCGCCGACGCGCTGTGCGAGGCCGGACGCTTCGGCCAGAAGACCGGCAAGGGTTACTACAAGTATGAAGGCGGCTCGCGCGCGCCGCTGCCCGATCCCGATGTCGAGAAGCTGATCGCCGAGACCCTGCAGCGGCTCGGGCGCAAGCGCCGCGTCGTCAGCGATGAGGAAATCCTCGAGCGCATGATGTATCCGATGATCAACGAAGGCGCGCGGATTCTCGAAGAGAAGATCGCGGCGCGCCCGAGCGATATCGATGTGATCTGGCTCTATGGCTATGGCTGGCCGGTCTATCGCGGCGGCCCGATGTTCTACGCCGACCAGGTGGGCTTGAAGCACATCGCCGACCGGCTGTCGTTCTACGCCAAGGAGACCAACGATCCCTCGCTCGAGCCGGCGCCGCTGCTCAAGCGCCTGGCGGCGGAAGGCAAGAGCTTCGCGTCGCTCGCGCAGTCGGCGAAAGCGGCTTGATGCTGATGAACGGGATGCGCTCCGGCCCGCGCCTCAACGTGTCGTCCCTGCGAACGCAGGGACCCATACCGCGTGGACTGACGTTTTGGCGCCGGGGCAGCGGCCGTTCTTCAAGATCGAGGCCGATGATTATGGTTCCCCGCGTTCGCAGGGACGACCTGAGGGGAGATGGTGCCGCGCTTGGGTTGCAGGGCCGCCCATGACCCATCCCGGCGAACAGTTCTATCCGGAAGGCGTCCATTGGGACGACCCGATCGCGCGCGGAACGCTGCCTGATCTGTTGTCGAAGGCAGCAACGGCTTACGGCGCGCGGCCGGCGATCGAATTCCGCGACCGCCCGATCAGCTATGCCGGGCTGGAAGCGATGGTCGAGGTCGCGGCTTCGGCGTTCCTGCAGGCCGGCTATGGCAAGAACCAGTCGGTGGCGCTGTTTCTCGGCAATTCGCCCGATCATCCCGTGAACTTCTTCGGCGCGCTCAAAGCCGGCGCCCGTATCGTGCATCTTTCCCCGCTCGACGGCGAGCGCGCGCTGTCGCACAAGCTGAGCGACAGCGGCGCGCGCGTCCTCGTCACCAGCGATCTCGCGACGCTGTTGCCGACGGCGCTGAAGTTCCTAGAGAAGGGCCTGCTCGACCGCCTGATCGTATGCGAGGACGACACCTGGGGCGCGGTCGGCAATCCGCACGCGCCGATCCCGGATAATCCCGCGATCGTCACCTTCAGCAAATTCACCGCAGGCGCGACGAAGCCGGCGCAGTGGCCAACGGTCCTGGTCGATGACGTCGCGCTGCTGCAATATACCGGCGGCACCACCGGCCTGCCCAAAGGCGCGATGCTCAGCCATGGCAACCTGACC
The DNA here is from genome assembly GCA_963823115.1 of uncultured Alphaproteobacteria bacterium. GTDB lineage: Bacteria > Pseudomonadota > Alphaproteobacteria > Rhizobiales > Xanthobacteraceae > Bradyrhizobium. The sequence goes on from CAWGKJ010000040.1 coordinate 211,016, forward strand.
TCGGCGGTGTCGATCTATGACGTCTGGGGCAAAAAGTCGCGGGCCGAACGCGCCGGCGCCGTCGACCGCGTCATCTGCGTGCTGCCGCTGTTTCACATCTTCGCGCTGACGGTGATCCTGCTGCGCAGCCTCGAGCGCGGCGACCTGATCTCGCTGCACCAGCGCTTCGACGTCGAGGCCGTGATGCGCGACATCGAGGTCAAGCGGGCGACCGCGTTTCCCGGCGTGCCCACGATGTGGATCGCGATCGCCAGTCTTCCCGATCTCGACAGCCGCGATCTGTCGTCGCTGGTCTATTGCGGATCGGGCGGCGCGCCGCTGCCGGTCGAGGTCGCCCGGATTTTCGAGCGCAGGACCAAAATGAAGCTGAAGAGCGGCTGGGGCATGACCGAGACCTGCTCGCCCGGCACCGGCCATCCCGATGAGGGACCGGAAAAACCGGGCTCGATCGGCCTGATGCTGCCCGGCATCGAACTGGACGTGGTCGCGCTCGATGATTCCGAGCAGGCTCTTGCCGCCGGGCGAAGTCGGCGAGATCCGCATCAGGGGCCCGAACGTCACCAGGGGGTACTGGAACCGGCCCCAGGAGACCGCGGAAGCCTTCGTCGGCGACCGCTTCCTGACCGGCGATATCGGCTACATGGACACCGATGGCTATTTCTACCTGGTCGACCGCAAGAAGGACATGATCATCTCCGGCGGTTTCAACGTCTATCCGCAGATGATCGAGCAGGCGATCTACGAGCATCCGGCGGTGCACGAAGTGATCGTGATCGGCATTCCCGACGACTATCGCGGCGAGGCGGCGAAGGCGTTCGTGAAACTGCGTCCCGGCGCCAAACCGTTCCCGCTGGAAGAGCTGAAGAGCTTCCTCGCCGGCAAGCTCGGCAAGCACGAAATTCCGGCGGGCATCGAATTCGTCGACGAGCTGCCGCGGACCTCGGTCGGCAAGCTCTCGCGCCACGAACTGCGCAACCAGCAGCCCAAACACAACTCCATCGTCGTCCCCGCGAAAGCGGGGACCCATACCGCGAGGTCTTGAATTTTTGGCGCTGTCGGAGAAGCCTTTTGCTGGCCATTCAGGCCGGTGGTTATGGGTCCCCGCTTTCGCGGGGACGACGGAAGATAAATAGATCGCGTAATTCATTCGTTCAAAGGAGGGTCCGATGGATCTCAGCTTCAGCAAGGAAGAAATGGCGTTTCGCGAGGAGGTGCGGGCCTTCTTCAGGGACAACGTGCCGCCGGAGACGCGGCGCAAACTGGTCGAGGGCCGCCATCTCTCCAAGGACGAGATGGTCGCCTGGTGGCGCATCCTGAACAAGAAGGGCTGGGGCGTGACGCACTGGCCGAAGGAATTGGGCGGCACCGGCTGGACCTCGGTGCAGCACTACATCTTCAACGAGGAGCTGCAGATGCACCCCGCGCCGCAGCCGCTGGCCTTCGGCGTCAGCATGGTCGGCCCGGTGATCTACACCTTCGGCAACGACGCGCAGAAGAAGCGTTATTTGCCGCGCATCGCCAATGTCGACGACTGGTGGTGCCAGGGCTTCTCGGAACCGGGTTCGGGCTCCGACCTCGCCTCGCTCAAGACCAAGGCCGAGCGCAAGGGCGACAAATACATCATCAATGGCCAGAAGACCTGGACCACGCTGGCGCAGTACGCCGACATGATCTTCTGCCTGTGCCGCACCGACCCCGCTGCGAAGAAGCAGACCGGCATTTCGTTCATCCTGATCGACATGAAGTCGAAGGGCATCACCGTGCGTCCGATCGAGACCATCGACGGCGGCCACGAGGTCAACGAGGTGTTCCTCGATGACGTCGAGGTGCCCGCCGAAAACCTGGTCGGCGAGGAAAACAAGGGCTGGGACTACGCCAAGTTCCTGCTCGGCAACGAGCGCACCGGGATTGCCCGCGTCGGCATGTCCAAGGAACGCATCCGCCGCATCAAGGAATTGGCCGGCAAGGTCGAGTCCGGCGGCAAGCCGGTGCTGGAAGACGTCAAGTTCCGCGAGAAGCTGACTGCGGTCGAGATCGAGCTGAAGGCGCTCGAACTGACCCAGCTTCGCGTCGTCGCCGACGAAGGCAAGCACGGCAAGGGCAAGCCCAATCCGGCGTCCTCGGTGCTGAAGATCAAGGGCTCGGAAATCCAGCAGGCCACCACCGAGCTTCTGATGGAAGTGATCGGCCCGTTCGCCGCACCCTACGACGTGCACGGCGACGACGGCAGCAACGAGACCATGGACTGGACCACGCAGATCGCGCCGAGCTACTTCAACAACCGCAAGGTCTCGATCTACGGCGGCTCCAACGAGATCCAGCGCAACATCATCACCAAGGCCGTGCTGGGGCTGTGATTGTTCTCCCTCGCCCCGCTTTTCGCGGGGAGAGGGTCGGGGTGAGGGGCCTCTCACCAACACAACCGAAACGGTGCGATGGGTTTCGCGAAGTGCTCAACCCATCCTACAGGGTTCGTTCGATTAACCTGCTTCAGGCTTGATTTGAGAGAGTGAAAAACATGGATTTTGATCTGTCCGAGGAGCAGCGGCTTCTCAAGGAAAGCGTCGACGGTCTCCTGGGCTCCTCCTACGACTTCGAGGCGCGCAAGAAATACAAGGCGGAGAAGGGCGGCTGGAGCAAGAGCGTCTGGGGTAAACTTGCGGAACAAGGCCTGCTCGGGCTGCCGTTCCCCGAAGCCGACGGCGGCTTCGGCGCCGGCGCGGTCGAGACCATGATCGTGATGGAAGCGCTGGGCAAGGCGCTGGTGCTGGAGCCTTATCTGGCAACGGTCGTGATCGGTGGCGGCTTCCTGCGCCGCGGCGGCTCAGTGGAACAGAAGGCCGCGCACATTCCCGGCATCATCGACGGCAGCAAGACGTTCGGCTTCGCGCAGCTCGAGAAGAACTCGCGCTACGATCTCAACGATGTCTCGACCACGGCCAAGAAGAAGGGCGCGGGCTGGGTCATCGACGGCGAGAAGTTCGTCGTGCTCAACGGCGAGACCGCCGACACCTTGATCGTCACCGCGCGCACCAAAGGCGGCCAGCGTGATGCCGCCGGCATCGGCCTGTTCCTGGTGCCCGCCAGCGCCAAGGGCGTCGCCAGGAAAGGCTATCCGACCCAGGACGGTCTGCATGCCGCCGACATCACCTTCACCGGTGTCGAGGTCGGCGCCGATGCCGCGATCGGCGATCCCGACAACGCGCTGCCGCTGATCGAGCGCGTGGTCGACGAGGCCCGCACCGCGATGTGCGCGGAAGCGGTCGGCGCGATGGATGAATCGCTCAAGACCACCGTCGAATACCTGAAGACCCGCACCCAGTTCGGCGTGCCGATCGGCAGCTTCCAGAGCCTGCAGCATCGCGCCGCCGACATGTTCGTCGCGGTCGAGCAGGCCCGCAGCATGTCGATGTTCGCGACCATGGCGGCCGACTTCGACAACGCCAGGGAGCGCGCCAGCGCGGTCTCGGCGGCCAAGGTGCAGATCGGCAAGTCGGCGAAATTCGTCGGCCAGCAGTCGATCCAGCTCCACGGCGGCATCGGCGTGACGCAGGAGGCCAAGATCGGCCACTACTTCAAGCGGCTGACCATGATCGAGAACACGTTTGGCGACACCGACTACCACCTGCGCCGCGTCGCCAACGGCGGCGGGCTTATCTAAGGCGAGCCGTCATTCCGGGGCACTCATTCAGCCCCGTCATTGCGAGCGAAGCGAAGCAATCCATAACACGGCTAACCGGTAGAATGGATTGCTTCGTCGCTTACGCTCCCTTGCGCAAACGCTTCGCGTTTGTCGCAGGCAATGACGAACGAGAAATCAAGGAGGCAACAACAATGAAATCCACCCCGTTCGATCTCACCGGCCGCGTCGCCGTCGTCACCGGCTCCAGCCGCGGCATCGGCCGCGCCTCGGCGGAGTTGCTGGCGAAGCTCGGCGCCAAAGTGGTGATTTCCAGCCGCAAGGCCGACGCCTGCCAGGAAGTCGCCGACGGCATCCGGAAGGCCGGCGGCGACGCCCACGTCATCCCCTGCAACATCTCGCGCCGCGAGGAAGTCGAGGCGCTGATCAAGGGGGCGACCACGCACTATGGCAAGATCGACATCCTGGTCTGCAACGCCGCCGTCAATCCCTATTACGGCCCGCTGCTCGACATCAAGGACGAGGCCTTCGACAAGATCATGGGCTCCAACGTCAAGAGCAACATCTGGCTCTGCGCGCTGGCGATCCCGCCGATGGCCGAACGCGGCAACGGTTCGGTCGTCATCATCTCCTCGATCGGCGGCATGCGCGGCTCGACCGTGATCGGCGCCTACGGAATTTCCAAGGCGGCGGATTTCGCGTTGTGCCGCAGCCTTGCCGGCGAATGGGGCCCGAAGGGCGTGCGCGTCAATTGCGTGGCGCCCGGCCTGGTCAAGACCGACTTCGCCCGCGCGTTGTGGGAGGACGAAGAGCGCCTGAAGCGCCGCTGCGCCACCACGCCGCTGCGCCGCATCGGCGAGCCCGACGAGATCGCCGGCGCCGTCGCCTACCTCGCCTCCGACGCCGCGGCCTTCACCACCGGCCAGACCATCGTGGTCGACGGCGGCGTCACCACGGCGTCGGTGTAGGCCCACACTGTCGTCCCTGCGAACGCAGGGACCCCTGCGTGAGCGCTTGCGCTCATCGCGAGACCGCGTTGCACTCTCGATTGAGACGAGGTGTGAGACGCTCTTCGCAAAACCGGCGTCGGTGGCTATGGGTCCCTGCGTTCGCAGGGACGACGGGGCATATTGACGAACCATCGCCAATCCGCTTGCCTCTCGCCGACCCACTACCGCCAACCTTCCGGGAAGCAACGCCAGGAAATAACATCATGTCCTTTGTGCTGGCCATCGATCAGGGCACCACATCCTCGCGCGCCATCGTGTTTCGCTCCGACATTTCCATCGCCGCGTCGGCGCAGCAGGAATTTCCGCAGCATTTTCCGGCGTCGGGCTGGGTCGAGCATGAGCCGGAGGACATCTGGACCTCGACGGTCGCCGTCTGCCGCGAGGCGCTGAACAAGGCCGGCGTCACGGCAAAGGACATCGCCGCCATCGGCATCACCAACCAGCGCGAAACCACCGTGGTGTGGGACCGCGCCACCGGTCAGGCCGTGCATCGCGCCATCGTCTGGCAGGACCGCCGCACCGCCGACATCTGCGCGAGGTTAAAGAGCGAAGGCCACGAGCCCGCGATCTCCGCCAAGACCGGCCTGATCATCGATCCCTATTTCTCCGGCACCAAGGTCGCCTGGATTCTCGACCACGTCCCCGGCGCGCGGGCGCGGGCGGAGCGCGGCGAGCTGATGTTCGGCACCGTCGATTGCTACCTGCTGTGGCGGCTCACCGGCGGCAAGGTGCACGCCACCGACGCCACCAACGCCTCGCGCACGCTGCTGTTCAACATCCACACCGGCGAGTGGGACGACGAACTGCTGAAGATCCTGCGCGTGCCGCGCTCGATGCTCCCCGAGGTGAAGGATTCCTCCGCCAATTTCGGCGACAGCCGGCCCGAATGGTTCGGCGGCTCGATCGCCATCTCCGGCATCGCCGGCGACCAGCAGGCCGCCACCATCGGCCAGGCCTGCTTCTCGCCGGGCATGATGAAGTCGACCTACGGCACCGGCTGCTTCGCGCTGCTCAACACCGGCTCAACACCGGTGGCCTCGAAGAACAAGCTGCTGACGACCATTGCCTATCAGCTCGCGGGAAAACGCACCTATGCGCTGGAGGGCTCGATCTTCGTCGCCGGCTCGGCGGTGCAGTGGCTGCGCGACGGGCTCGGCATCATCAAGCAGGCCGCCGAAACCGGCCCGCTCGCCGACCGGTCCGATTCCACGCAAAGCGTCTATCTGGTGCCGGCCTTCGTCGGCCTGGGGGCGCCCTACTGGAATCCGCGCGTGCGCGGCGCGCTGTTCGGCCTGACGCGCAACACCGGCCCCGCCGAACTCGCGCACGCCGCGCTGGAAAGCGTCTGCTACCAGACCTTCGATCTGTGGGCCGCGATGCGCGCCGACTGGCCGGAAGCGAAGGCGGCCAACGTGGTGCTGCGCGTCGACGGCGGCATGACCGTATCCGACTGGACCATGCAGCGCCTCGCGGACTTGTTGGACGCGCCGGTCGATCGCCCGATGATCCAGGAAACCACCGCACTGGGCGCCGCCTATCTCGCGGGGCTCGCCGCCGGCGTCTATCCCGAGCCCGCCAAGTTTGCCGACAACTGGCGGCTCGAGCATCGCTTCAAGCCGGCGATGAGCCAGGCCACGCGGGAGCGGAAATTGGCGGGATGGGCGCGGGCGGTGAAGGGGGTGTTGGCGAGCGATGAGGGGGAGGGGTAGATAACTCTAGCTATCTCAATGAACGATTATCTTCTCCATAACCTATGGCGAGTTAGGGGGATGCCTGCTTTGGCATGCATCACGGACCCAGGTCGGACATCGCGCGGGGTCCGAAAAGTTTCAGCAACAGTCGCGTCCGGTCCAGATGCTATCGCCCCCGGCGCCAAAAGCATCACGCGCGACCACAAGAGATCGCCAGCAAAGCACGCGGGAGCCGCTTCTGCGGCCCCGCCCGTCACGCCCAAAAGCGACAGGAATGGCCTTCCCGTGCTATCGCCGGTCGCGCCTTCCCTGTAGCCTGATGCCGCCATGCGCAGGTTGAACTTCTTCAAGCCAGGCGCGGGCTGAATGAAGCCGCTGTTCAAGACGGCCGCAGCCCTTGGGGGGAGCCATGCTCGGATACACCCGCAATCATCTGCTGGTTTTGTTAGCCGTGATCGTCTGCGTGATGACGATCACCTCGCTGCTGCTGATGTATTTCATTCCGGCGCCGCCGGCGCAGTTTTCAATCGCCACGGGCGGAAGCCACCAGATCTACGAGGGCATCGCCAACCGGTAGCGGGAAATACTGGCGCGTTCGAATGTGGATTTGCGCGTGCGATTGACCAACGGAGCGATGGAAAATGTCGGCCTGCTGAACGACCCGACGTCTGATATCAAGGCCGGCTTCGTGCAGGGAGGCGTTTCAAACGAAGCGCAATCGCCGGATCTGCGGTCGCTGGGACGCATCAACTATCAAATCTACTGGATCTTCTACAAGGCGACCGACACGCTGGGCGACCTGAGGCAGCTCAAAGGCAAGCGGGTCGGGCTGGGGCCGCAAGGCAGCGGCCAGCGGCCGATGACCGAGAAGATCCTCGCGGCCAGCGGAGTGAATTCTGAAAACACGACGTTTCTGGGCCTGTCGGCCCAGGCAGCGGCCGGTGCGCTCACCGGTGGCGATATCGATGCCTTGTTTCTTCCGTTCGCGCTGGACTCGACGATCCTGTATGCCCTGCTGACCAATCCCCTCGTCAAGCCAATGAGCTTTACCGAGGCGGATGCCTTGGTCCGGATTTTCCCGTTTCTGGTGCGGTTGGTACTGCCGCGGGCGGTGATCAATTTCGAGAAGATCGTTCCGGCAAGTGAAATGGTCCTGATTGCTGCCAGCAATGTCGTCGTCGTGCGCAAGGATATCCATCCTGCCTTGATCGATCTGCTGGCGCAGGCCATCGTGGAAACCCACGGCAAGCCGGGGGTGTTTGAATAGGCTGGCGAGTTTCCCACCCTGACCGATCCGGAATATCCGATGGCCGAAACCGCGCGCGATTTCTACAAGAACGGTCCGTCGGTCCTGAACCGGTATTTGCCGTTCTGGATCACCAACCATGTTCAGCGGGCCATGGCCGTGTTTGTGGCCGTCTTTGCGATCATACTTCCGTTGTTCAGCTACGCGCCGAAGCTCTACAAAGGGCTGGTCGAATACCGCCTGCACTCGATGTACCGCCGCCTCAGGGCCATCGAGGCGATCCTGCACAAGGATGTTGCGAGCACGGAAGTCGCCACGCTCGAAGCCGATCTTGCGAGCGTCGACAGGGCGATCCACCTGCTCTCGATTCCGATGCAACACTCGGACCTGTTCTTCTCCATTAAATCCCACCTCGACCTGGTTCGCGTCCAGCTCGGATTGCGCCGCGCCGAACTGGAGGCGGGATCGACCCGTGCGAGATACGAGATAGCCGGGGAGATCGTGCAGCCGCTGGCCCCGCCGAGTGCTTGAATTGTCGCCGACCGTCGCGCCCACACACCGGATCGGTACTACGCCTTCACCGCCGGCGCGGCGCCACCCATTCCGGGTGTGCTTTGCTGTTCCTGCGCCAGCAGCAATTCTTTCAGCGTGTCGTCGCTGAGATTGCCCGTGGTGGACGGAATCCGGCGTTCGGCACCGTCGATCGGCGTGGACGGATTCTGCAAGGGATGGGCCCGCGCCGGGACGGCTACCGGGACCTCGCTCGCTTCCTCGGTTTCATCGACCCCGTCGGCCGCGCGCGCGTCCTTGACGGATCCGGCATTGCGCCGGCGCTCGGTCTTCCTCGGCTTCGGCGGCGCCGGCGTATAGACGATCGGCGGCAGGATATGGTGGCGCGACACGGCTACTCTCCGTTTCGTCCGCTGGTTGCGTTGCCTTGTTTCGTTCCCTTGGGCCTCTGCCGCATGTAGCGGCTGATTCGCGGCGCTCCGCCAGTCACAATTCATTCATGCAGGAGATCGTGCGGCCGCCGGCCCCGCCGCACGGGGATTCAGTCGTCATCGCCCGCGACAGCGGGTGATCTAGGGCCTGCGCTGCGAAGTCGAAAAACGACCGCGCCCCTTCTCGCCGGCTGCGCCGGCAAGAAAATGCGCCCACCCCGCTGTCTTCAGCCCACCACCATCCAGGTGCCGGCACCGGCCCCCAGAACGACGGCCGCGATGAACAGGAAGGTCTCGATCGATGAAAGTGTCCAAGGACTCCTCATGGGATGTCCTCCGATTAATTGTTGGTCCGAAGCCGGATCATTCCAAACGAGAATCCAATGATTCTCCAATGGAACCCATTGGGTTCTCGAGATGATGAATAATCCATGAATCCATCTCGGGGCCCAAGACCACAATTCCGTGATCCGGTCTTCGCTGCACTGCGGCTTCGGCCTCCAGGAGCGAGCTTCGCTCGTCTCGACGCGGCAGGCGGGCGAGGTGAAGGGAGTGCACTGATTTGCCCGACAGGCTGTTTTACAACACCGCTGTCGAGTCCCTTTTGCAAAAATATTTCGCTTCGCGTCCGACCCAAATCAGATCCATGTTTCGCGCCGTCCCGTCCCACAAGGGGCGTTGCGCAATGTCACGGACGTTGGGGCGGGATGCGGTGGACGCGGGTGGCGCTGTAGACGACGGCGCTTTCTCGCGGACGGCGAAGTCGTGTGGTCCCGACGCCCCGACGCTGGCGTCAAGTTCGCGGAAGCAGTTTCGCGGACGACGGTGGCAAACAAGCCCGGTCACCGGGGAGAGCGCGAAGGAAACCGTTAAAACCACTGCGCGGGGAATGCCGGACGTTTCCGGCGTGACCGTGGTGACTAACGCGTGTGCTTTCTACCACGGCGCACGCGGCTGCGGACGCGCCGAGCGTCCGGCATTCCCTGCGCCCTCTGACTGGAGGGTAAGGAATTTTCCAGCAAGACTCCGGCGAAATGCGCCGCGGGAATGCGGAGCTGCGTTTTTCGTCATTGCCTGCGACAAACGCGAAGCGTTTGCGCAAGGGAGCGAAGCGACGAAGCAATTCATTCTTTTCGTCGCGCCGCGAAATGGATTGCTTCGCTTCGCTCGCAATGACGATCTTTGCTGTTTGAAAATTGAACCGGTATCCCGTCGTCCCTGCGAACGCAGGGACCCATAACCACAGGCGGTCATTGTTGGTAATGGGTATCCGATGCCGGCGTTCTTTCCGATAAGGCACGGCGTCGCGATGAGCGCACGCGCTCACGCGGGGGTCCCTGCGCCCGTACGCAATTGCGCACTAGGCAGGGACGACGTTGAAAATTGCGAGGAGCGACATGCCCGGCAATCACCGCGACAGATTCTGCAGCAGCAAATTGAGCGCGGTCGACGCGAACACGTGCATGTTGCCGAGCCGGTCGGCGCGGCCGGTTTCGAGCGTCGTCACCGACTGCTCGGGGCCAGCGACCGCCATGCAGCTGTGACCGGCGGCGTCGCCGTAACGGTTGCCGGTCGGTCCGGTCGCGCCGGTTTCCGACAGACCCCAGTCGGCGGAAAAGCGCTGGCGGATCTGGCTGGCCAGCAATTTCGCGTAGGTTTCCGAGGCCGAACGGATTCCCTTCATCGCCTCGTCGGGAATATCCATCAGGATCCGCCGCGCGTCGCGGGTGTAGACCACCGCGGAGCCGAGGAAATAGGCGGACGCGCCGGGCACCGCGAGCAGCGCTGCGGAAATCAAGCCGCCGGTCGAGGATTCGGCAACCGCGATGGTCTGGCGCCGCTCGATCAGGTGAGCGGCTATCTTTTCGGCGATCGGGACAAGGTCTTTCATCGAACTCTCGTTTTCGGTGGAGGATATTTTTCGACAGTAACTCGGACCAGATTGTCACCTCGCCCCGCTTGCGCCGAGAGCAAGATGGCGGCAAAGGTCCTGGTTACGCTAACTCCGACACCTCGCCCTCGGGCAGGCCGAACTCGAAAGTGTTCAGCGTCATCGACACCAGCGTGTAGTAGCCGCAGAGCCCGACGATTTCGACCAGACCGCGCTCGCCGAGCACCTTCACGGCCTCGTCGTACAGCGCGCTGGAAAGTCCGTGGCCCTCGTGCAGTGATTTGGCGACGTCGTAGATGATTTGGCCCTTCGGATCATCGAAGCGCGGGGTGCGGCGATCCCGGATATCGTCGATGACGTCAGGGGCCATGCCGCCTTTGAGCGCGAGCCGCTTGTGGGCCCACCACTCGTAATGCGAGGTCCAGTGCCGCGCGGTGACGAGGATCGCGATCTCCGACAGTTTTGCCGGAAAAATCGTGTCGAAGCGCAGGACGGCGCCCAGACGGGTGGCATGCCGCGCCAGCTCCGGGCTGTTGAGCCAGGCCATCATCGGTGCCGGCGGGGCGCCACGCTTGCCGGCGATCGATTCGTCGTAGGTTTGCTTCTGGTCCGCGTTCATTTCGCCAGGCGAAAGCAGCTTCAGCCGCATCTCGGTTTCCTCTTGTTTTTTAATCGTTGTCGCCTTGCGAATACACCCGATTGGCAGTCATGACCACGTCCTTGGCCGCATGGGCAGCACCAGAGATATATTGAATTCCGCCTTACGATGGCTAAGGTCAATCCGGTCTTTAAGGAAACGCACATGCCCGATCTGGAAAAATTTCGCCGCGAAACCCGCACCTGGCTGGAGGCCAATTGTCCGCCCGAGATGCGGCGGCCGATGACCTCGGACGAAGATGTATTCTGGGGTGGCCGCAACACCAAATTTTCATCCGATCCGCAGCGCGTCTGGTTCGAGCGGATGCGCGACAAGGGCTGGACCGTGCCGCACTGGCCCAGGGAATATGGCGGCGGCGGCCTCGACGCGGAGGAAGCCAAGATCGTGCGCCAGGAGATGGCGGCGATCGGCGCGCGCCAGCCGCTGACGTCCTTCGGCATCTCCATGCTCGGGCCGGCGCTGCTGAAATACGGCACCGAGGCGCAGAAGAAGGAGCATCTGCCCAAGATCACGGCCGGCCTGATCCGCTGGTGCCAGGGCTATTCCGAGCCGAACGCCGGATCGGACCTCGCCTCGCTGCAGACCCGCGCCGAGAGCGATGGCGACGATTACGTCATCAGCGGCCAGAAGATCTGGACATCGTACGCGAACTACGCCGACTGGATTTTCTGCCTGGTGCGGACCGATGCCGCCGCCAAGAAGCATGACGGCATCAGTTTCATTCTCTTCGACATGGCGTCGAAGGGGGTATCGACCAAGCCGATCCTGCTGATCTCCGGCTATTCGCCGTTCTGCGAGACCTTCTTCGATAGCGTGCGGGTGCCGAAATCCCACGTCGTCGGCACCGTCAATCGCGGCTGGGATGTCGCCAAATATCTCCTGCAGCACGAGCGCGCGATGATCTCGGGCATGGGCGAGCGCGGCGTCGGCCGGCCGCTGGGGCAGGTGGCTGCCGACTCCATCGGTACCGACGAGCAGGGCCGCCTGGAAGATCCGATGCTGCGCGGCCAGATCGCGACCTTCGAAATCGACGAGGCCGCGCTGGCCTGCGCCGCCGAGCGCGCGGTCGATCTGGCGAAGGCCGGCCAGGCGCATCCGGCGTTCTCCTCGGCGATGAAGTATTACGGCACCGAGCTGAACAAGCGCCGCTACGAGATCCTGATGTCGGCGGGCGGCGTCGATGCGCTGGAATGGGAAAGCGAGCGCTCGAAAGGCGGCGTTCGGCCGCGCGCCTGGCTGCGCACCAAGGCCAACTCGATCGAGGGCGGCACCAGCGAGGTCATGCTCGGCATCGTGGCGAAGCGGATTCTCGATCTGCCGGGAGCGTAAAGATTCCTCATCCTGAGGAGCGGCCGTTGGCCGCGTCTCGAAGGATGAGCCCTCCTTCATGGTTCGAGACGGCGCAAGAACGCCTCCTCACCATGAGGGTCCACAGCGAGATTAATCGAACAGCAACTTACCGGAAACCAACCAAATGGCACTCGTCCTTAACGAAGAACAATCGATGCTGCGCGACAGCGCGCGAGGGCTCATCAGCGACAAGGCGCCGGTATCGCATCTGCGGCAGTTGCGCGACAGCAAGGACGCGACCGGATTTTCCCGCGACCTCTGGAAGGCTTTCGCCGAGATGGGGTTTGCCGGCTTGCTGGTGCCGGAGAATTTCGGCGGCAGCGGGCTCGGCTGCGTCGAGGCCGGCGTGGTGATGGAGGAGATCGGTCGCACGCTGATGCCGTCGCCGTTCCTTTCGACCGCCGTGCTCGCAGCCTCCGCCCTGGCGCGCGGCGGCAGCGAGGCGCAGAAATCCGCCCACCTGCCCAAGATCGCCGACGGCTCGCTGCTGGCCGCGCTCGCCGTCGACGAGGGCGCCAAACATCGCCCGATGCAGACCGGCATGAAGGCGGTGCGTTCCGGCAACGGTTTCAGGCTGAGCGGCGCCAAGGCCCTTGTGGTCGACGGGCACACCGCCGATCTCCTGATCGTGGCGGCGCGCACCGCGGGCGCGGCCGGCGAACGCGACGGCCTGACGCTATTCCTGGTCGACCCCAGGACAAAAGGCATCGAGACCGAGCGCACGGCGATGGTGGATTCGCATAACGCGGCACGGATCAAGTTCGATAACGTCGAGGTCAATGCTGATGGCGTGCTCGGCGAAGTCGATCGGGGCTATCCGTTGCTGGAAGGCGTGCTCAATGTCGGCCGCGGCGCCGTGGCCGCCGAGATGGTCGGCCTCAGCGAGGAGGTGTTCGGCCGCACCGTCCATTATCTCAAGGAGCGCAAGCAATTCGGCAAGCTGATCGGCGAATTCCAGGCGCTGCAGCACCGCGCCGCGCAGCTCTACATCGAGATCGAGATCACCCGCGCCGCCGTGCTGAGGGCGCTGCAGACGCTCGACGGCGATTTCGAAAATGCCGCTGCGGCGGTAGCGGTCGCGAAAGCGCGCGCCGGTTCGACCGCGACGCTTGCGGTCCAGGAAGGCGTGCAGATGCACGGCGGCATGGGCATGACCGACCAGTTTGACATCGGTTTCTTCATGAAACGCGCGCGGGTTTGCCAGGAATTGTTCGGCGACAGCAATTTCCACGCCGACCAGCTGGCGCGGATGAAGAATTATTGAATCTGGGATCGTCATTCCGGGTCTACACCTTCGACGCATCCCGGAATGACGGCTAAGCCGTCACCTGATCGGCGGCGCGTACTGGATGCCGCCGGCGCTCCACAGCTGATTGAGGCCGCGGGGAATGCCGAGCTTCGATCCCGCGCCGACGTTGCGCTCGTAGACCTCGCCGTAATTGCCGACGCGGCGGATGATGCGCGCGGCCCAATCCTTGGTCAGCCCAAGCTCCTCACCGTAAGCGCCTTCGGTGCCGACCAGCCGCATCACGTCGGGCTTCTTCGACTTCAGCGCCTCGTCGATGTTCTGCGAGGTAATGCCGAGTTCTTCGGCGTTGATCATCGCGTACAACGTCCACTTCACGATCATCATCCAGTCGTCGTCCCGCTGCCGCACCACGGGCGCGAGCGGTTCCTTGGAGATGACATCCGGCAGGATGACGTGGTCGCCGGGCTTTCCGAGGTTCAGCCGCAGCGCATAAAGCTGGGAGACATCGCCGGTGAACGTGTCGCATTTGCCGGCATCGTAAGCCTTGACGACATCGTCCAGCTTTTCGAATTTCATCTCCTCATATTTCATATTGTTGGCGCGGAAATAGTCGGCGAGATTCAGCTGCGTCGTCGTTCCAGCCTGAACGCAAACCTTGCTGTTGTTCAGATCGAGCGCCGAATCGATATTGCGCGACCGCGGCAGCATGAATCCTTCGCCGTCATAATAGGCGACTGCCGGGTAATAGAGGTCGTAATTGGTCTCGCGCGCCATGCTCCAGGTCGAATTGCGGGAGAGGATATCGACCTTGCGGCTCTGCAATTCCTTGAAGCGCTCGCTGGCGTCGAGCGGAACAAACTTCGCCTTGGCCGGATCGTCGAAGATGGCGGCCGCGACCGCGCGGCAGAAGTCCACGTCGAAGCCGGTCCAGTTGCCTTTGTCGTCCGGAATCGAGAAGCCCGGCAGGCCCTTGTTGACGCCGCACAGCACTTCGCCGCGCCGGAGCGTTCGTTTCAGGGTGCGCGTGTCGTATCGTTCGTAGGTGATGGCGGCAGCCGCGACCGCGACTGCGACCGCCAGCCCGATCAGGAGGCCGCCTCGGAAAGTCCGCATGATTTGTCACTCACCAGTAATGGGAAAAATGGATCGACCGTAAAGCGCGCCGCCGCGGGTTACAATTCCGGCTTCTGTCGCACGATGACCTTGGTGCCGACCGGCACGCGCTCGTAGAGATCGGCCACGTCGGCATTGACCAGCCGGAAACAGCCGGACGAGACCTTGGTGCCGATGGTATCGGGCCGGTTGGTGCCGTGGATGCGGTAGACGGTGGAGCCAAGATACATCGCACGGGCGCCGAGCGGATTGCCGGGTCCTCCGGCCATGAAGCGCGGCAGATAGGGCTGGCGCGCGATCATCTCCGGCGGCGGCGTCCAGTCCGGCCATTCCGCCTTGCGTGAAATGTTCAAGAGGCCCTGCCACTGAAATCCATCGCGGCCAACGCCGATGCCGTAGCGGATCGCGCGGCCGTTACCCTGGATCAGATAGAGATGGCGCTCGTCGGTCGAGATGATGATGGTGCCCGGCGCCTCGGTGGTGCGGTAATACACCATCTGCTTTCTGTATTCGGGGTCCAACTCGATCGAATCGTCAGGCAAAAGGCCCGGCTGGTCGACGTCGGGCTGCTGTGCGTGGCTGTGCGAGACCGAAAGCATCAGGCCGGCCGCAGCAATCATCATCCAGATCAGATGCCGAAACTTGATCATGCAAACCCCTTTTCGTTGGCGCGTATCTTTCGCCGTCCGCCAAATCACTGGCGCCATCAAATCCCAGGCACGGCTTAATGGCAAGCAATCCGCATATGTCATTGGAATAATGTCGTTTTTCTCAACTCCGGGATGTCCCCGAAAACCGCGCTCCGGCGTTGCCAAGGCCGCAAACGCAAAGGGACCCGGAGGGGGGCATCCCGACCGGGTCGCTGGAGGTGCTTGGGAGGTTGCAAAACTGGTTTAGCGTCGCTGGGCCATTGGTGATTGTCGGTGTAACAGGCGTATTTTTCCGCCTGATGTCGTCTATTGTTTCATTTGTTTCGTCGCATCAGGTGTGTTCCGCGAGGCGTGGATTACGCCGCCAGGCTATCGACACCGGCCATCCTGAGCAGTTCGGCGAGCTGCTTGCGGGCGTAGAACATCCGGGTTTTCACCGTGCTCTGAGGAACGCCGATGATCGCGCCGACCTCTTCCACCGACTTCTCATGGTAGTAGACGAGATCAATGATCTCGCGGTGAGCCGGCGACAGCTTGGCAACACAGGCGCGCAGGATCTTGCTGGTGGTGCTGCGGTCGAGCGAGGCTTCGGGCGTGTCCGCCTCGTCGGCGATTTCGAGCACGTCTTCCTGTTCGATGTCCTCATGGCGGCGCTGACGCAGGGCGGTCAGCGCCTTGAAGCGGGCGATCGACAATAGCCAGGTGGAAACCTGCGAACGGCCTTCGAACTGTCGGGCGGTGCGCCATACGTCCAGGAAAACCTGGCTGGTGAGATCTTCCGCCATGGTGGTATCGCGCACGATGCGAAGGACGAAACGGTAAACCCGGACGTTGTGACGGGAATACAGGATGTGCATCGCGGTCCGGCCGCCATCGGCAATGCTTTCCAGCAGCATTTCGTCGGAGGTCGCTTGGGCGGCGATGATTCCCTGGCGGGCTGCGGTACTGATGGCGACAACGTTTGACATGACTGGCTCCCCATGTCCGCCGCTACGGCGGCGGTTCGTAGGGCAAATTGTTAATCAGCCAACGTTTCGGGACGTCTGCACGCCAAGCGGAAAATGGTTTCGTGCCCGGATGAATTGTTTCGTCGCACCGCCGGCAACGAAACAATTCGTGAAAAAAGGTGAGTAATTTCAACTGTTGGAGCATTGGGTGGCGATCTGCCGCCCGACGGTATCCGGTGGCACCTCAGCATGAGGCTTATTTTCAGGCAATCAGGCCTTGTCGCCGGCGGGCGAGAACAGGTATCCGCCGCCCCGGATGGTGCGGATGACCGCGGGTTTGGTCGGGTCAATCTCGATCTTGCGGCGGATTCGCATGATCCGCAGATCGACCGCGCGGTCGAAAGCCTCGGCGTCGCGGGCATTGGCCAATTCCAGCAGGCGCTCACGCGACAACACGCGCTTCGGATTTGCCGCGAAAACCTTGAGCAGTCCGAATTCGGAAGCGGTCAACGGGTGTTCGTTGCCTTCGTCGTCGCGCAGCGCCTGTACCTCGAGATCCAGCCATTTGGTCCCGAACCGCACCAATTGATCTTTCGCCGATTTTGCAGAACCCGCCTCCGGGGCCTTGACCGGCGCGCTCCGCCGCAGCACGGAGCGGATCCGCGCCATCAGTTCGCGTAATTCGCAGGGCTTCGCGATGTAATCGTCGGCGCCGAGTTCCAGACCGACCACGCGGTCGATCGGGCTTGCTGTCGCCGTCAGCATGATGACCGGGACATTGGTGCGGCTTTTCAGATCGCGGATGATGGAAAGCCCGTCTTCCTCCGGCATGTTCAGGTCGAGTACCACGAGATCGGGCACGGAGGTCTCGATCGCGCCGCGCAGGCTCTTGCCGCCGTCGCACAGCGTCACGGTAAAGCCGTGCATCTTGAGGTAATCGCCGACCATCTCGCGGGCGGGCGCCTCGTCGTCGACAATGACAATGTGTGGTCCCTGGCTCATGGCATCTCTGTCGCGGGTAACATGACCGTGAATATCGAACCCTGTCCGGGCCCGGCACTGTTAGCAGTCACCTCGCCGCCATGCATGTCGATAATGCGCTTGACGATCGATAAGCCAAGCCCGGTCGAGCTTTCGCCGGCGGTGGGTTTTGCGGAAAGCCGCTGGAAGCGGCCGAATAATCGTGAGAGATCCTCGGGAGAAAGGCCGGCGCCTTCGTCGGCGACGCGGATGATGGTGTTGTCCTCCTTCTGCGTTACCAGCACCGAGATCTTGCCGCCTATCGGACTGTATTTGATCGCGTTGCTAACGAGGTTGTCGATCGCCTCCCGCATTCGGTCGGCGTCGCAAAGGGTGACGAAATTCGGCGGCGCCGACACCGTGATGGTCTGCTGCTTGTTCGCGGCCAAAGGCTGGTTGGCGTTTGTGACTTCGTTGACCAGGCCAGCAATATCCACGGGCTCGCGGCGAATGGAAATGTCGAAAGCATCCGCCATCGCGTCCGAAATCAGATGATCGACCATCGAGGTCAAGCGCCGGGTGGCATCGCGGATGTGCTCGACCTGGGCGGTGACGCTCTCCCTGGAAGCGCCGGCGGCGATCAGTTCGGTCAGCATTTCGGTGCGGCCGAGGATCACGCCGAGCGGGTTCTTGAGATCGTGGGCGACGGTGCCAAGAATTTCGTTCTTGAAGCCGTTGGCGCGCTGCAGCCGCAACCACTGTGACGACAGTCTGCTGTTGGCCTGCATCAACGCGCGGGTGC
The DNA here is from genome assembly GCA_963823115.1 of uncultured Alphaproteobacteria bacterium. Lineage (GTDB taxonomy): Bacteria > Pseudomonadota > Alphaproteobacteria > Rhizobiales > Xanthobacteraceae > Bradyrhizobium. The sequence continues at coordinate 229,164 of CAWGKJ010000040.1, forward strand.
GCTGGGCGACCCGATCCTCGAGTTGGGTGTTGGCCTCGTGCAGCTGTTGGTAGAGAATCACATTGTCGAACGCGATCGAAAGTCGGCTGCCGAAAATCTCGACCAGCGCCCGGTCCGTTTCGGATAGCTGGCGCTCGGCCTGCAACAGCACGACGACTTCGCGCCCGCTGCCGGTATGCAAATAGAGAACACTGCGGTGATCGAAGAATTCATTCTTGCGGCCTTGGAACGCCGCCTCAACCATCTGGCACAAGTCCGGATCGAGCGATCTGGAGCCCGTCGCTCCAATGAAGCGGCTGTAGCAACCGGAGCCGGCAAGTACCGAAAAATCCGAGCCCGAATTGCCGCCGTCATCACGAAACACCAGGATGCCGTCGCAATCGACATTGAGCAGCGACGCCAGCTGCGTCAGTACGCCTTCGGCAAGGCGCTGCATCGAGCTGAAGTCGTACAGCGTCGAGGCTGCGTCGATGATGATTTCCAGCCCGCGCCTTGTCTGCACCATGCGCTCGAGTTGCTGATAGCTGCGCAGCGCCGCGGTCAGCGAGGTGAACAGCTTGTCCGCCGTCAGCTCGGTCTTCGCCTTGTAGTCGTTGATGTCGTACCGGACGATCACCCTTCGCTCCGGCGCATGGCCGGGTTGGCCGGTACGCAGGATGATGCGGACGGTCTCGTTCTTGATCTCGTTGCGGATGTATTCGACGAGATCGAGGCCGGCTGCGTCGGTCTCCATGATGACGTCGAGCAGCACGGCCGCGATATCGGGATGCGCACGCATCAATTTGCGGCCCTCGGCTGCCGAATAAGCCGACAGGATTTCAAGCGTCTGCCCGTTGAGATTGTAGTCGCTCAGCGCAAAACGCGTGCCTTCGTGCACGGCCTGATCGTCGTCGATGACCGCGACCTTCCATTTGCGCGCGGTCGAAGCCTCCGGAGCGGTTCCGGTATCGTCGATCAGGTGGAGGACATCGTCCTGTTCGGCCATTGAGGGGTCCCGTCGCTTGCCTGGTCTTCGGTTGCCGGGCCGCCCCTGGCGGCCCTCGGCATGATAATGCGAAATGTGGTGCCTTGTCCCAGCCTTGAATGGAGCATTACCCGGCCGCCGAGTTCCCGGGTGACGAGATTATAGACAATATGCAGGCCCAAACCGGTGCCGCCCTCGTTGCGGCGGGTGGTGAAGAAGGGGTCGAACGCCTGCCGCTGCACGTCCGGAGTCATTCCGGCCCCGTTGTCGGAAAAAATGATCTCGACGTCGTCGGCGCCGCGCGGCCTTGCCGAAATCGAAATGGTCCCCGCGCGCTCGCCGGCGAACGCGTGATTTGCAGCGTTAAGGAACAGATTCGTCAGAATCTGCCCATACGAGCCCGGGTAGCCGTCGATGACCAAGCCTTCCGGCACGTCGACCGAAAGCGAAATCGGCGCCTTTTTCAGGACCGGCCGCAGGCTGGTAGTGATCTGGTCGGTCGCTTCGCTGAGGCTGAATTGCCGGCGCTCCCCATGGGCGCGGTCGACCGCGACCTGCTTGAAGGACTGGATCAACTCGCCGGCGCGTTGCAGGTTCGCCACCAGTTGCCCTGCGGCATCGCGCGAGGTCCGGACGAATTCCTCAAGCTGGGACCGGCGCAGCGGGGAATCGGACTTCAGCTCGGCCTCGAACATTTCCGTGCGGCGCGAGAAACTGGACGCTACCATCAGGCTGATGCCGATCGGGTTGTTCACTTCGTGGGCGACGCCGGCGACCAGGCCGCCGAGCGCCGCCAGCCGTTCGGCATCAATGAGGTTCTGCTGGGCGGTGTTCAGTTCGAGCAGGGCGCCCTCGGCCTTCTCCTTGGAAGCGCGCAGCTCGTCTTCGGTCTTGCGCTTGGCGATGGCGTTTTCGCGGAATACCTCCACCGCGCGCGCCATGGCGCCGACCTCGTCCCTGGCGTCTGTCCCCTGCACCTGCCGGTCGTAATCGCCCGAGGCGATGGCGCGCATTGCCACCATGATCTGCTGCAGGGGCAGCCGGATGCTGAGCGCGATCAGGACGCTCGCGGTGATGATGATGCCGAGAAAAATCACGGCAATGGAAAACACCTTGCGGGAAATATCGGCCAGCGTGCGGTCGAATGTGGCCTGCGCCTTCTGCTCACGCTGCCGCATCTTGACCGACAATTCGTCGATGGCGCCGATGGCTTCGACCTGGCTGGCGTCGATGGTATTGCGCAATAGCTCGGTCCGGCTCGCGAGTTGCTCGGACAATTTCGCAAGGCCTTCCCGCAGCGCGGCCGCCCGCGGTTGCAGCCGTTGCAGCGCCATGCGCTGCAGGTCGTTGTCGGCGAGGCCGGCCATCACGGGGATGGTCTTTTCAATCGTCTCGGTGTTGCGTCGGGCCTCCTCGGCAGATGCGGTTGCCAGCGAAAGGTAATAGGTATTGGCGGCGACCAGCGTCGCTGTGAACGCCTCGCGGGATTTTCCAAGCGACGGCCAGATCAGGGCGTCGCGGTGCCCGGTGGCGCCTTCGATGATCGAATAAAGCCCGGCCATGTCGCGGGCTGGCGCCAATACCTGTTCTTCGTAGGTTTTTGAAAGGGCCGCTTGGACGGCACGCAATTCGCCGAAACCGTTGAAAAAGCGCTCGGTGACGCGCTTGAGCTCCTTCACCGATCCTGACAGCGTCGGGTCGATCGAAGCGCGCGTGGTGAGTGTGCCGAGCACCGCTTCGCGCAACAGCATTATCTCCGCGAACAGTTCGGGGCTCGGCTGATTGATGTAGCGATGGATCAGGTTTTGCAGGCGGCCGGTTTCGCTTTCCAGCCGCGCCAGGATCTTGTCGGAGTCCCGCACCTGCCGGACGTCGTCCCAGGCCGAGCCGAGTACCTTGGCACCGTTCCAGATCATGGCGGCGAGCACCAGCACGACGGCCGAGTTCAGCGCGGCAATCGACAGGATGCGCCAACGGATCGGCACTGCGCGGAGCAGCCCGACGATGCGGAAACGGCCTCGGGCGGCGAGGCTCACCGGCCGCTCCGCAGTCTGGTCCTGTCGGGGTTCTGCCAAGACCGGTTCACTCCACCTTGCGAATGCCGTCGATAAGTGAGGTGGCCGCGGTCAGGCGTCCCATGCGGCGCAGCGTCTGGACAGTCGGACAATCCTGGCTGTGGGCACCGGCAGCGCGAGATTCGCGCGCAATTGCGCTCGTCGAGATGGCCGTCAGAGACAGCGCAACGACGAGTGCCACCATCCGCAAAACGACGGCGCGGCTGTACACAGGCAACGACCCCCTGTGATGAGGTCGATGGCGAGAGGAAAAGGTTCAATGCCTTCTTGCGGGCACCCATCCGCGCAAAGCTGCACGCGACGGTTTGCGTGGGCGAAAGGGTGCCGGCGCAATGGCCGGCGACGATCGCGGCGACAGTTTCGATCACGCGCGGCCCCGATTAGACATTGTTAAATGGGCACGTGTCGCATTGGCGTCTTTCGAATGTGAGGCCGGAAGGATGAGCGGAGGCACTCCGGGGAGGCGGAAATCCGCAACCCGATCTGCGCAAACGATATGGCATCGTGTACGTCGGGAGGACGATGGTTGGCGTCAAAAAACATCATAATATCAGATAGTTGACGAAATCTCAGCATATCGATGGCCGTGCTGGGTCGCGTCGGGCCAATCGGTTCCGCCCACTTTCTGGGCAGCGCAATGTGCCCTGGCCTGGTTGGCCGTTGCTGTTGCCTTGCATAATCAGGTGCGCGGCGCGCTGGTCGCGTGGAGCCGCAGCGAGTTGCACAGCTTGCGCGCCCTGAACCGATCATCGCCTCGCTTTGCGACAACAACGGTACCGCGATGGCGAAAATATCGGGGAACGCCAATCGCCACGCGATAAGAGCTTTCCGCATCGCCGCGGTTTTCAGGACCGCACACGCACGCACCCAGGCAATTCAACGTTGCGGAAACCAATTCCCGACCGGGACTATACTTCTTGCCATCCGCGCCTGCCGCAAACTAAGGTGATCGAAGTAGGCACCGAAGGTCCTAAGGGGAGCCGGCTATTCGCGCTTCCCTGCTGACCTGCGACTTCGTGCGCCAAACGGCAGCCATCAACGGAGGCCGAAGACGGAGCGCCGGGCACTCTCTGGGCGGGGCAAGTCATTTGCCCCGCGGCAAAAGAAAATAACGAGGAGGAGACGGATATGAAAACAGCATTCTGGCTGGCGGGCGCCACGGTTCTGGCGCTGGTACAGCCCGTCATGGCTGGGGATACCATCAAGATCGGGTTTGTCTCTACGTTCAGCGGCCCGACCGCGGTGATCGGCAACGATATGCGCAATTCGTTCGAGCTCGCGCTCGATCATTTGGGCCGCAAGATGGGCGGCAAGCCGGTCGAGGTGATCTACGAGGACGACGGGCAGAAGCCGGATGTCGGCAAGCAGAAGACCGAAAAGCTGATCCAGTCCGACAAAGTGGACTTCATCACCGGCTATATCTGGTCGAACGTGATGCTCGCCTCGCTCAAGCCGATCGTGGATTCGAAAACGATGGCGGTCGACGCCAATGCCGGTCCGTCGCAACTCGCCGGTGAGCTGTGCTCACCTTACGTGTTTTCGACCTCCTGGCAGAACGACCAGACCCCGGCCGCGATGGGCATCTACATGAACCAGAAGGGCGTCAAGTCGGTGTTCCTGATCGGCCCGAACTATGCCGCCGGCAAGGACATGCTGGCCGGCGTCAAGAGCACGTTCAAAGGCGAGATCAAGGGCGAAGAATATACGGTGTGGCCGAGCCAGCTCGACTTCTCGGCCGAACTTTCCAAGGCGCGCGCGTCGGGGGCAGAGTCGATCTTCGTGTTCTATCCGGGCGCCGCGGGCGTGCAAATCCTCAACCAATACGTCCAGGCCGGTCTCAAGCAGCAAATGCCGCTCTACACCGCCTTCACCATCGACGAATTGTCGCTGCCCCTGCAGAAGGAGAATGCGCTCGGTATTCCCGGCGCGCAGGAATGGGTGCACGATCTGCCCAATGACGAGAACAAGAAGTTCGTTGCCGACTACCGCAAGAAATACCCTGGCCTGCGCCCGACCTATTATGGCGCGCAATCCTATGACGCGGCGCAATTGATCAACAGCGCCGTGGTCGCGGTCAAGGGCGACACCAGCCAGAAGGATGCGATGAAGGCGGAGATGGAGAAGGCGAACTTCAAATCGGTTCGCGGCGCGTTCAAATTCGGCAACAACCATATTCCGATCCAGAACTTCTATCTGCAGGACGTGGTGAAGGACGCCGACGGACAACTCTCGCTCAAGACCGTCGCCACCATCGTCAAGGACGACCAGGATCGCTTCCACGACAAATGCCCGATGAAGTGATCACGGATTCGCGCCAATTCGGCGGCGGCGCTTGCGCGCTGCCGCTGCTTTCCCCTCGGCACAAGTCTTGCGGCCCGATGGCTTCTGGATTCACCCAGAGCTCGTTGGATGCATGATTTTAAGTCGACGCCACCGGACGATCTAGAGAACCCATGCTGCTTTTCGTCGAACAATGCCTGAACGGATTGCAGTTCGGGTTGCTGCTGTTCCTGCTGGCGGCTGGATTGACGCTGGTGTTCGGCATCATGGACTTCGTCAATCTGGCGCATGGCTCGCTCTACATGATGGGCGCCTACTTCGCGGCGACCTTCGTGGCGTGGACCGGGAGTTTCATCTTCGGCGTGCTGCTGGCGCTCGGGGCGACGCTCTTGCTCGGGATCGCGCTGGAATTCATCGCACTTCGGCACCTCTATGGCCGCGATCATCTTGATCATGTGCTGGCAACATTCGGGCTGATTCTCTTCTTCAACGACGCCGTGCGGCTGATCTGGGGCCCGGCGGGCCTCGCGCTGCCGCTGCCCGCATGGCTGACGGTGCCGATCGCGATCATGCCCGGCGTCTATTATCCCGCGTACAGGCTGGCGATCATCGTGGTGGCGCTTGCCGTGGCGCTGCTGCTTTACATCGTCGTGATGCGAACCCGTGTCGGCATGCTGATCCGCGCCGGCGCGTCCAACCGGGAGATGATCGGGGCGCTCGGCATCAACATCAAGCTGCTCTACACCCTGGTGTTCGGGTTGGGCGCGGCACTTGCCGGTCTCGCCGGGTTGATGCAGGCGCCGATTTTGACGGTCCAGATCGGCATGGGCGAGAATATCCTGATCCTCGCCTTCGTCATCATCGTGATCGGAGGGATCGGCTCGATCCGCGGCGCGTTCCTGGCCGCGATCTTCGTCGGCATGATCGACACGCTGGGCCGAGCCTTTCTGCCCGATCTGCTGCGGCAGATTCTGAGTTCGGCCGCCGCCTCGACCGCGGCGCCTGCGCTCTCCTCGATGCTCATCTATCTCCTGATGGCGATCGTGCTGGTGGTGCGGCCGGAGGGGCTGTTTCCAGCCAACCGGCGATGAACGCTCCGCTCAATCTCCGTAACGTGATTGCAGCGCTGGTGATCGCCGGCCTGCTATTGCTTCCGCTCTATACATCGATGAGCGGGAACCTGTTCGTGCTGACGCTGTTCACCCGCATCGTCATTTTCGCGCTTGCCGCGGCGAGCCTCAATCTCATCATGGGCTATGGCGGGATGATGAGTTTCGGCCACGCCGCTTACCTCGGGATCGGCGGTTATGCGGTCGGGATTCTCGCGGCCGAAGGCATCGGCTCCGGCTTCATTCAATGGCCGGTGGCGCTGGCCGCCTCGGCGTTGTTCGCACTCGTCATCGGCGCACTCAGCCTGCGCACGCGCGGCGTCTACTTCATCATGATCACGCTGGCCTTTGCCCAGATGGCCTATTACGTCGCATCCGGGCTTGCCCGTTATGGCGGCGATGACGGCCTGACGATCTACAAGCGCAGCGATTTCGCTGGCCTCATCAACCTGTCGGACCGGGTGCAGTTCTATTATCTCTGTCTCGTCTGCCTGCTTGGCGGGCTTTATCTGATCTGGCGCATCGTCAATTCGCGCTTCGGCCTGGTGGTTCAGGGCTTGCGCTCCAACGAGCTGCGCATGCAGGCGATCGGGTTTCCCGCCACCCGCTACCGCCTGGCGTGCTTCGTCATTTCAGGCACGATGTGCGGCCTGGCAGGCGCCCTGCTCGCCAACAACACCGACTTCGTCAGTCCGGCCGTGATGTACTGGACCCGCTCCGGCGATTTGATGGTGATGGTCATCCTCGGCGGCATGGGTTCGATGTTCGGCCCGGTGATAGGTGCCATCGTTTATCTGGTGCTGGAAGAATCCCTGTCGCAGTTCACGGAATACTGGGCGCTGATCATGGGCCCGCTTCTATTGCTGATCGTGCTGTTCGGACGCGGCGGCATCATGGGGCTGTTGGGGAGGTTGCGCCGTGGCTGAACCCTTGCTCCGGGTCGAAAAACTGGTCCAGCAGTTTGGCGGAATCATCGCGACCGACCACGTCTCGCTCGAGGTCGCGAAAGGGGAATTGCATGCGATCATCGGGCCGAACGGCGCCGGCAAGACCACACTGATCAGCCAGTTGACCGGGCAGCTGATGCCGCATTACGGCACCATTCACCTCGCCGGCCGCGACATCACCCGCGTGCCGGCCTATCGCCGCAGCGCGCTCGGCCTGGCGCGCTCGTTCCAGATCACCTCGCTGCTATCGGACTTCACCGCATCGGACAACGTCGCGCTGGCGGCGCAGGCCCATGACGGTCACTCCTTCCACTTCTGGGGTAATGCCCGCAAGGTGAGCCACCTCCGCCAGGCGGCGCAGTCGGCGCTGGACCGGGTCGGGTTAGGGCACCGCGCCGACGTCGTGGTTTCGCAACTGAGCCATGGCGAGCAGCGTGAACTTGAGCTTGCCGTCGCGCTCGCGACGAAACCCCAATTGCTATTGCTCGACGAGCCGATGGCGGGCCTTGGAGTCACGGAATCGGCGCGCATGGTGAAGCTGCTGCAGGAGTTGCGGCGCGAAGTCTCGATCGTTCTGGTCGAGCACGATATGGACGCCGTGTTCGCGCTCGCCGACCGCATCAGCGTTCTCGTTTCCGGACGCGTCATCGCTTCCGGCGTGCCGGCCGAAATCCGCCGGAATGAAGAGGTCAAGCGCGCCTATCTCGGCGAACAGCACGCGGTGACCCGCCATGGCTGATGCAACGCCCCTGCTTGAAGTGGATGCGATCGAGACCTGCTATGGCCTCAGCCAGGTATTGTTCGGGGTGTCGCTGTCGGTTGGATCAGGCGAGATGGTGGCCATGATGGGCCGCAACGGCATGGGCAAGACCACGACCATCCGGTCGATCATGGGGCTGACGCCGGCGCGCGCGGGCGCGATCCGTTTCGGCGGGCACGACGTGCGCAAGCTGCCGCCGTTTCGGATCGCGCAACTGGGAATCGGGCTGGTGCCGGAAGGGCGCCAGATATTTCCAAACCTCACGGTGCGCGAGAATCTGGTCGCCGCTTCCGCCAATCGTCTGGGTGCGGCCGATCCGTGGACGATCGAAAAGATCCACGCGCTGTTCCCGCGGCTCGACGAGCGCGGCAACAATATGGGCGGCACGCTGTCGGGCGGCGAGCAGCAGATGCTGGCGATCGGCCGCGCGCTGATGACCAATCCGCGCCTGCTGATCCTGGACGAAGCCACGGAGGGACTGGCGCCGCTGATCCGCGACGAAATCTGGAACTGCCTGTCGATGCTCAAGGCGCGCGGGCAATCGGTTCTTGTCATCGACAAGAACATCGGGAACCTCACCCGCATCGCCGACCGGCACTACATCATCGAGCGGGGGCGGGCGGTCTGGAACGGCACGTCGGAACAGTTGATCGCCGAGCCAGATCTGCAGCACCGGTATCTAGGGGTGTGATGGCTTCTGCCATTCCGGGTTCGATGCTTCGCATCGCCCCGGCATGACGGAGTACCAATTCAGAACATCTCGAAATATTCGCGCTATTCCCACTCGGAGACTTCCGACTGGAAGCGGTCAATTCCGGCATTCTTGATGTGGACGCAGTAGTCGACAAACCCGGCACCCAGCGCGTCGCGGAAGAAGGGATCGTCCCTTAGCGCAAACAGCGCTTCGCGGGAGCGTCGTCGGCCGCGCCGGGGACACGAGAGCCGGTCACCCCCGCGCGAACATCCGCGCATCGTCCCGCAGCACCGGTGCCACCGCGTCGATCAAACGCGCGGCGGCGGCGTCCACGGAAAGACCTGATGTATCGACCACGGCGGCGGCGCGGGAGTAGAGCGGCTCGCGGCTGCGCAGGATGGTGCGCAATTCCGCCATCGCCGAGCGGTCATCCGCCATCGGGCGCAAATCGCCCTGGCCGCGCACGCGCGCCATGTGTTCTTCCGGCTCGGCCTTCACCCAGATGGTGTAGAACGACGACAGGATCAGGTCGAAGGTCAGGGGTTCGGAGACGATGCCGCCGCCGGTTGCCAGCACCATCAGCTCCCGGCGCGCCAGCAGCTGTCCGAGCGCGGCCTGCTCCATGTGGCGGAAGCCTTCCTGGCCGTAGAGCGCGATGATCTCGGCGACCGACAATCCGTTCTGCGCCTCGATCTCCTTGTTGAGCTCGACAAAACTCCAGCCGATCTTTTTCGCCAGCATTTTGCCGAGCGTCGATTTGCCGGCGCCGCGCAGCCCGATCAGGGCGATGCCGGCAAACGATGTCCGCCGCTGCGCGGAGGCCCCATTGCCTTGGCCTGAAAGAATGTCCTTGGCGTGCGCGATCTGGTTCGGCGTCGCCTTGCGGACGAGGTCGCGGATCACCGGCCAGTCCGGCGTCGGCTCGGTTGCGGGAATAAGGTCTTCAAGCTGCGCGCCCATGGCGTTCGACACCCGGCGCAACAGCACGATCGATACGTTGCCTTTGCCGCTTTCGAGCTGGGCGATGTAGCGTTCGGAAATGCCGGAGACCTTGGCGAGCACCTTTCGCGACATGCCGCGAAGGGCGCGCATGGTGCGGACACGGTGGCCAAGCTGTTCGAGAAAGCCGGTTTCGGGATCGGGATTTTCGGTCATGTCCCCGTGGGTCAATTCAAGCTGCGAAATGCGTGCATTCGGAAACATAGTTCCGACGAGGATTGACAGCAAGCGCGCGCAATGCCTTTCTGCGAATTATAGTTCTTGAAGCTCGGGAGCACGCGTCGTGACACGCTTGGCGAAGAGAAGCGGGCGCAACGCATGACCTCACTTTCTCCCACCGGCTTTCTCCGCATCGGCGCCTCCGATCTCGAATACCGCATGATCGGTCCCGCGCCCGAAGGCGCGCCGACCATCGTCATGCTGCACGAAGGCCTGGGCTGCGTCGGGCTGTGGGGTGATTTTCCGGACCGGCTTGCCGCCGCGACGGGCGCCGGCGTGTTCGTCTATTCGCGCGCCGGCTATGGCGCCTCGACCAAGGTCGAACTGCCGCGCCCGTTCGACTACATGCACATTGAAGCCCTCGACGTCTTGCCGAAGCTCCTGGACGGCATCGGCTTTCGCCGCGGCATACTGCTCGGGCATTCCGACGGCGCATCGATTGCGGCGATCTACACCGGCAGCGTGGCCGATCACCGCGTGCGCGGGGTCGCGCTGATCGCGCCGCATTTCGTCGTGGAAGATATTTCGGTGGCGTCGATCGCGGAGATCAAGAAAGCCTATGAGACGACCGGCCTCCGTTCAAAACTCGCGCGCTGGCACAGCGATGTCGACAACGCCTTCTACGGCTGGAATGACGCCTGGCTCGACCCGAAATTTCGCGCCTGGGATATCTCGGATTTCCTCGCCTATATCCGAGTGCCAGTGGCAATCCTGCAAGGCGCCGACGACCAGTATGGGACAATTCGCCAGATCGAGATCGCCAAAGAAGCGTGCTATTGCCCGGTCGACGTAACGATGATCCCCGGCGCCGGACACTCGCCACATCGTGAAGCGCCGGAGGCGACGCTTAATGCGATCTCGGATTTTGCAGGACGCATTTTACGCGTGCATGAAGGCTCGCAGGGGCGAGCGACGTAACGCATTGGCCGGGGCGATGCCCGAATGAGCATCCCTCCCTGGACCGTTAATCTGCCACTGCCACGCTGGGCTTATGTCCCCGGTGAGACCGACGAGTCCGAGGCCGATCACGACACTTTGTGGCAAGCCAAGACGCTTGTGCCGTCGCAATTCCGGGATTTCGTCCCGGCGCGGTATCCAGCGCTGCGCTATGGAATTGCGCTCAACGACAGCGGCTATTTCTGGGAATCTCAGGAGGTCCTGGAGGCAGTGTGGGCGGCGGCGCCGCAGGGCGGACGGGAGAGGATCCTGCTGCGGGTCTGCATCCAGATTGCCAATGCCAATCTCAGACTGCGAATGTTGAAGCCGCATGCCGCCGCGCGGCTGTTGGGCGAGGCGTTGGCAGAACTCCAGGTGCTCCGCGCCCGCAAGGCGATCGCCCGAGGTGACGGATTTGTCGATGGTTTTCCGACCGCGGCGCTCGCTGGGCTGCTGGAGGCCAAACTGGCCCAGCCGTCATTATCCAAAGCCGATTGGATTGAGATCGCCACCGCCGGTCGAATATGAAACAAAATGCCGATTTTTGGCCCGAAAGGGCTGGACGGCATCCGGAACATGCATTATTGTTCCTTCTTGAGAGTTAATCGCAATCGCAAACAGCTGAGGGTGGCCCATGGCCGGTGAAGATCGCGTCCTCGCGGGTGGCGCTAGGTACATCGATTTTCAGACCGAGCCGTCGCGCTACCGGCACTGGAAGCTTGCTGTCGATGGCGACGTCGCGACGCTGACCATGGATGTCGACGAGAATGGCGGGCTGTTCGAAGGCTACCAGCTCAAGCTGAACTCCTACGATCTCGGCGTCGACATCGAACTGGCGGATGCCGTGCAGCGGCTACGTTTCGAATATCCCCGGGTGAAGGTGGTGGTGGTGCGTTCCGGCAAGAATCGCGTGTTCTGCGCCGGCGCCAACATCCGCATGCTGGCGGGGGCGACGCACGCCCACAAGGTCAATTTCTGCAAGTTCACCAACGAGACTCGCAACGGGCTGGAGGATTCCAGCGAGAATTCCGGCCAGCGCTTTATCACCGTGGTCAACGGTACCGCGGCCGGCGGCGGCTATGAGCTGGCGCTGGCGACCGATCACATCATCCTTGCCGACGACGGTGCTGCGACAGTGGCGCTGCCGGAAGTGCCGTTGCTGGCAGTGTTGCCGGGCACCGGCGGACTGACGCGGGTGGTCGACAAGCGCAAGGTGCGCCGCGACCATGCCGATTATTTCTGCACCATCGAGGAAGGCATCAAGGGCAAGCGCGCGGTGCAGTGGCGGCTTGTCGACGAGATCGTGCCGAACAGCAAGCTGGAGGCCAAAGTCGCCGAGCGCACAAGGGAATTTGCGGCGGCCTCAAAGCGCGACGGCAACGGGAAAGGCATCTCGCTGGCGCCGCTAAAGCGAAAGATTGACGACAGCAGCATTCGCTATGGCCTGGTCAGCGTCGATGTCGACCGCGCTGCGCGCATCGCCACCATTTCGGTTCATGCGCCGGACGCTCCCCCGCCCGCCGACATCGACGGCATGATCGCGCAAGGGTCGTCGTTTTGGCCGTTGCAGGTCGCGCGCGAACTTGATGATGCGATTTTGCATTTGCGGATCAACGAACTCGAGACCGCGATGCTGGTGTTCAAGTCGCACGGCGAGCGCGCTAACGTGTTGTCCTGCGACGCCTTTCTGGAAACCAACAAGGCGCACTGGCTGGTCAACGAAATCAGGCAGTACTGGAAGCGGGTGCTCAAGCGCATCGACGTCACCTCGCGCACGCTGGTGACGCTGGTCGAGCCGGGCTCGTGCTTCGTCGGCACGCTGGCCGAACTCGTGTTCGCTGCCGACCGCTCCTACATGCTGATCGGCCAGAAGCAAGGCGACAACCGCAGCCCTCCGACGATTGAACTGACCGCGATGAATTTCGGTCCCTATCCGATGAGCCATGGGCTGACCCGGCTGCAGTCGCGCTTTCAGGCCGACCCGTCCGACCTGGAGCGGGCGCAGGCCAAAATCGGTGAGGCGCTCGATGCCGAGGAGGCCAAGTCGCTCGGGCTCGTCACCTTCGCGCTCGATGACATCGACTGGGACGACGAGATCAGGGTGTTCTTCGAGGAGCGCGCCAGCTTCTCGCCCGACAGTCTCACCGGCATGGAAGCCAACCTGCGCTTCGCCGGACCCGAGACCATGGAATCAAAAATCTTCGCGCGCCTGACGGCATGGCAGAACTGGATCTTCCAGCGCCCCAACGCGGTCGGCGAAGACGGCGCGCTCAGGCGCTACGGCAGCGGCCAGAAGGCGCGTTTCGATATGACGAGAGTGTAGAGGACGAATGATGAGCAGCAAATAGTGGTTCCTTTCCATTCGCTGCTCACCGTTCGCTATTCGCCGAACCAGACCGCCCAACACGGGAGATCGAAGCAATGAACATCATGAACGTCGACTACAGCACCAAGATTCCCAACAACGTGAATCTCAGCGAGGATCGGCAGGTGCTGAAAGCCCTGGAGGGCTGGCATCCCGGTTACATCGACTGGTGGAATGACATGGGACCGGAAGGCTTCCAGCAGTCGCTGGTCTATCTGCGTACCGCCTACTCGGTCGACCCGCGTGGCTGGGCCAAATTCGATTACGTGAAGATGCCGGAATACCGTTGGGGCATTCTGCTCGCGCCCCAGGAAGAGAACCGCGTCATTCCCTTCGGCGAGCATTTTGGCGAACCTGCGTGGCAGGAAGTGCCGGGCGAGTACCGCGCCCTGATGCGCCGGCTGATCGTGATCCAGGGCGACACCGAGCCGGCGTCGGTCGAACAGCAGCGCTATCTCGGCAAGACCGCGCCCTCGCTCTACGACCTGCGCAACCTGTTCCAGGTCAATGTCGAGGAAGGCCGCCATCTCTGGGCGATGGTCTACCTGTTGCAGAAATATTTCGGCCGCGACGGCCGCGAAGAAGCCGACGAATTGCTGCGCCGCCGCTCGGGCGATGCGGACAGCCCGCGCATGCTGGGCGCTTTCAACGAGAAAACGCCGGACTGGCTGTCGTTTTTCATGTTCACCTACTTCACCGACCGCGACGGCAAGATGCAGTTGCATAGCCTGGCGCAGTCCGGCTTCGATCCGCTGTCGCGCACCTGCCGCTTCATGCTGACCGAGGAAGCGCATCACATGTTCGTCGGCGAAACCGGTATCAGCCGGGTGGTGCAGCGGACCTGCGAGGCGATGCGGGCCGCCGGGATCAGCGATCCCAACGATATCGCCAAGGTGCGTGCGCTGGGGGTGATCGATCTTCCGACCATCCAGAAGAAGCTCAACCTTCACTACACGCTCTCGCTCGACCTGTTCGGTTCGGAGGTCTCGACCAACGCGGCGAACGCCTTCAATGCCGGCATCAAGGGCCGCTACCACGAGACCCAGATCAAGGACGATCACCGCCTGCAGAACGACACCTATCCGGTGCTCAAGCTGGTGAACGGCGAGGTCAAGCGCGTCGACGAGCCGGCGCTCACCGCGCTCAACATGCGGCTGCGCGACGACTACAGCCAGGACTGCATCAAGGGCCTGTTGCGCTGGAACAAGGTCATTTCGCTGGCCGGCTACGATTACAAATTGAAGTTGCCCAACGTCGCCTTCCACCGCCAGATCGGCGAATTCAAGGATGTCCACGCCACGCCGGATGGCGTGCTGATCGACGATGCCACCTGGAACAAGCGCAAGGCCGAATGGCTGCCTTCCACTGACGATGGCGATTTCATCGCATCGCTGATGACGCCGGTGAGCGATATCGGCGGCTACGCCCCGTGGATCTCGCCGCCCAAGGTCGGGATCGACAACAAGCCCGGCGATTTCGAATATGTGAAGATCGAGACGTGAATTTCTTCACCTCGCCCCGCGTTCGCGCGGGGCGAGGGAGCGCACCTGCGATGCCGGCGCGCTTCCCTTAATCCCACCCTTTGCCCTTGATGCCGGGATTGGCGTAGACGATGCCGCCATCGACTGCGATGGTGGCGCCGACCACGTAATCGCCGGCGCGCGACGCGAGATAGATCGCGGCTCCCGCCATATCCTCATCGGTACCGACGCGCCCCGACGGCACGCGGGTCGCCACTTCGTCGGCGTTGTCGCGGGCCGCCTTGTTCATGTCCGACTTGAACGGCCCCGGCGCGATCGCCGACACCACGACGTGGTCGCCGATCAGCTTCGCCGCCATCCGGCGCGTCAGGTGAATCAAACCCGATTTGCTGGCGGCATAGGAATAGGTCTCCGCCGGGTTGACGAAGATGCCGTCGATGGAAGCGATGTTGATGACCTTTGCGGGCTTCTCCGCGGTGGCGGCGGCGCGTAGCGGCGCGGCCAGCGCCTTGGTCAGAAAGAACGGCGTCTTGAGATTGAGGTTCATGACCTTGTCCCAGCCGCTCTCCGGAAACTCGTCGAAGTCCGCGCCCCACGCGGCTCCCGCGTTGTTGACCAGGATATCCAGCTTTGGCTCGCGCTTCCTGATCTCGGTGGCCAGCATCTCGATGCCGGCCACGGTGGAAATGTCGATCGGCAGCGCGATGCATTCGCCGGCATATTCGGCCGTCAGCTCTTTCGCGGTCGCCTCGCACGGTCCGGCCTTGCGCGCGGTGATGTAGACCCTGGCCGCGCCCTGGCTGAGAAATCCGGCAGTAATCATCTTGCCGATGCCGCGCGATCCCCCGGTCACCAGCGCGACGCGGCCATGAAGCGAAAACAGATCCTTGAACATGTTGCCTCCCTTGCGTTTGCCGATGGTTCTGGGCGCGGGAGCGGGGCGAGTCAAGAAAGACCGATTTGTCGTCCGTGCGAAAGCACGGACAAAACATAGGGGCCGATTGTGGGTCCCCGCTTTCGCGGGACGACCATGTCATCTACGCCGCGTCGATGCGACGAAAACCGTTCCACATCGCAGTGGCGGCGCCGGAGGTCAGCACCGGCAGGATGCGCGCGTTTTGGTAGTTGCCGTTGAGCGAGACCCGCGGCAGCGCGGTCAGATGATCGGCGCTTCCGGGGAAGATCATGCCCGGGCACGTCGTCACCGCGGTCGTGAATCCGGCGCTGCGGGCCAGCGCGAATTCGCGAGGGCCGACCGAGATCTTGCCGCCATAGGGATAGGCGAAATGGAGGACGGGACGCTGCAACGCGCCTGCGATCCGCGCGCGGCTGATCGTTATCTCGCGGCTGGCGATCTCCCTGGTCTCCTTGGCGAGATTGCAATGCGTGATACTATGCGCGCCGACCGTGACTAGCGGTTCGTTGGCGAACTGCTTCAACTCGTCCCAGGACATGCAGAGATCAGGGCAGATCGCGGGCTCATCGACGCCGTGACGTGCGCACAACGCGGCTATTTCGCGATGGATATCCTGCTCGGCCGGCAAAGAGAGCAGCCAGGCGCGCAGACGATCGAAGGCGGCCTGCTTGGCGGCCGGCGTGGAGGTATCTAAGTGGGTCGCAACGTCGCCGATCCCGGCTTCGATCGAGGATGCCCTGGCGATCACCATCTCCAGCGCGATCCACCACAGCTTCCCTGTGCCCTGTGCGAAATCGCTGGCGACATAGACGGCAAAAGGTGCGTCAAATTCCCGCATCACCGGCAGCGCGAAATCTCTGATGTCGCGGTAGCCATCGTCGAGGGTTAAACAGGCGAAACGCCGGGAGAAGTTGCGTTCGATCAGCCGCTGATGCAGCTCGTCCATGGTGATGATGTCGATGTCACGCGAGCGAAGGTGCGCCAAGATGGCACGCAGGAAGTCCGGGGCGATCTCAAGATGACGATTGGGCTGGAACTCGACGTCACGTTGCGGTCGGACATGGTGCAGCGTGAAAACGACGCCGACGCCCGAAAAGATCGGTCGCAGCAGATGGTGTGCCCCGGTGAAATAGAGCGCTTCCAGTCCGGCGCGGATGACGTTCGTGCGAAACTGCCTCATCAGGGATGGCTGGCCGGTTTGGGTGCAACTGCGAAATTAGCGGGAAACCGCTGAAGAAACAGTTAGTCGGCTGGGCCGTCCGCTGGCTGGACCGGCGCGCTATTATTTCGGGTTTGACAGCCTCGCAAGGGTTTGTTTTCTCTCTGTTCCCAGTGCCGCCGATTTGACGTTCCTGCGCGGGCTCCGCGAATTCGCATCAGGAACGTCAAATCGAAAAGCGGCACTGGAATCATAGTGTTGCCAGTGCCCCCTTTATTTCCGATGCTCGTGTCAGGGGATGCCGCGACAGCTCACGAACTTCGGAAACGGGGTACCAGGCCCCGCGGGACATCGAATGCGCGGACTTTTCAAGTGGAGCAGCAAATGGTGGCCGGGCGTGATTCCTCTGGTCGTCTTTTGGGCTATCGCGGCCTGGACAAGCACCGCACCTCTTGAATCCGATCTGGCCGCCCGCTCCACGTCGTCGCTTAAGGATACCGTGCTCGACAAGACGCGGATCGAGGTCTTTGGCCGCGACGTCACGGTCGCTGCGGATGCATTCTCGGAAGATGGCCGCCGCAGCGCTTTAGCCGCAGTGGAAGCCGTGGCGGGCGTGCGGCTCGTCAACGACCAAACCCGCCTCGTTCCCGAAGCCAAACCGTTCGTCTGGTCAGCCGAGCGGGATATCGCCAGGGTCACGTTGGGCGGCAACTCGCCGTTGCCGGCCAGCAAGGGCAGGTTGCTCGAAGCGGCCCGCGCAGGTCTCGGCGGCGTCGAGGTCGTCGATCAGATGCACTTGTCGCGCGGCGCGCCACCGCGTTTCGACAATGCGGCCTTGCTGCTGATCGAACAGATCGGGAAATTGAAGGACGGCAAGGTCACGATATCGGATACCAAGGTCAGCCTCTCCGGCATGGCGCGCGATCTCGGCGGCCGGGAAGCGATCGCGGCCGCCCTGAAAAATCTGCCCGAGGGTTTTTCGGTCGCCGCCAATGAGATCGCGGCGCCGCCCTATGTCTTTCAGGCCTACAAGGACCCGGTGGCGGTGACGCTGACGCTGACCGGCTATGTGCCTGACAATAATGTCCACGCGGCGATTACGGCAGCGGCGGCGCGCAAGTTCTTCAGCGAAAAGGTGGTCGACAATCTCAAGGCCAGCGTCGGCGCGCCCTCCGGATTCGTCAGCGCGGTAGTGCCGGCGCTGGGGGCGTTGTCGCGGCTATCGACCGGCACGCTGGTGGTGACCGATCGGGAGGTGAAGCTCTCGGGCGACGCTTTATACGACGCGGCGGAGGCTCAGATCCGTGTCGGCCTGGCCAAGGATTTCCCGCAAGGCTGGCAGGTCAAGGCCGACATTTCGGTCAAGCCCGCGGCCGCTCCTGTCGATTCCAGCGTATGTCAGCAGCTATTCTTGGACTTGTTGGCCAAGGGAAAAATCCGGTTCGAATCCGGGCGCGCCACCATCGATCCGGATTCGGCGGGGTTGCTCGATCGCCTGATCGAAACGGCGTTGCGCTGTCCGACCGCCAATATCGAGATCGCGGGACACACCGATACCGATGGCGAGGATGCCTTCAATCAGACGCTGTCCGAAAAGCGCGCGCAGGCAGTGACGGATTACCTGGTGAAGGCAGGTCTTCCCGCAGACCGGTTTACGGCGATAGGCTACGGTAGTTCGCAGCCGGTCGCGTCAAATGATACCGACGAAGGCAAGGCGCAGAACCGCCGCATCGATTTCCTGGTGAGGTGAAGGCGATGGCATATCTGGCAACATTTCTTTGGGGCTGGCTGCTGGCGGCGCTGTTGCTGGGTCTGGCAATGGGCTGGATCGCGGTGGTTCATCGCGGTCAAGGCGTATCGAAGGGGACCGCGCGTTGGCTGGCGGCGCTGGCGGCGGCGCTGGTCGCGGCCGCGCTGGCAAGGGTGATCCCGGGTCGCCCCGGTTACTGGCTCGACCTCGGTCTGGTCATGTTTGCAATCTATCTGGCGGGTTGCGCGGTGGGGTCGTGGCTGCGTGACTGGGCGCTTTCGCGCAACGCGCGGGCAGCCTGAGGTCCACCGGGCATATCCGGGACGTGAGGTATCCCATGGCTGCAGCGGCCCATTACCGGATGTTCGGTCACTACAATGCCTGGGCCAATGCCAGGCTTTACGAGTGCGGTGGCGCGGCTCTCAACCGACCAATATCGCGCCGATCGCGGCGCCTTTTTCAAATCCGTCCACGGTACGCTGAATCATCTGCTGGTGACCGACCGGATCTGGATGCAGCGGTTTACCGGCGAGGGCGCCGCGCCCGATAGGCTGGATGCGGTCCTGTTCGAGGCGTTCGGCGAACTCCGCGCCGCGCGTGAAGCCGAAGATCGGCGGATCGTCGATTTTGTGGACAGGCTGGATGATCAGCGCATCGCCGGGACCATCAAATACCGCCGCGTCTCATCGCCCGAGCAATTCGAGCAGCAGCTGGCTCCGGCGCTGGCGCACTGGTTCAACCACCAGACCCACCATCGCGGGCAAGTCCACGCCCTGTTGACCGGCCTCGTCGGCAATGCGCCGGAACTCGATCTGTTGTTTTTCCAGCGGCTGTCGGCAAAGCCGGCCGCCTGATATCACGAAAACTTCACCGCCTCCCGGACAAGGTTGCAGGTTCAGGACTTTGCATCGCGGGAGCGAATGCAACACAACGGTGCATGCCACTGTGACGAATTGCCCCTGCAGCCTGTTCGGTTCTCATTGAACCAGAACGCGCGAACCGGTACTCACTTGGCTCGAAAACGCTCTAATATATTGAAGGAGCGCGTCTTATTCACGTCAACCGAATTCCACCCGGGCTCAAAACACGCTACGACACCATGGCAGGGAGCAAGCGTGGCGATGACTGTGGCGGAGTTCGCTCGGGCGCCGTCGGTGCGGAATCGCAATTCGAGGTCTAGATGCTGGAAGCAATACGCAGGGCGATTTCGTTTCTGCGCCAGAAGCAAATCCTGCATAAGCTGGGTGTTGTCGTCAGCGTCACGGTCATCGGGATCGCGTGCTACGTGCTCTACCATATGCTCCGTGGCATCAATGTCGACGAAGTCGTCGAGGCGATCAAGCAGACCGAGCCCCGCTCGATCGCGCTGGCGGCGCTGTTCGTCGCCGCGGGGTATTTCACGCTGACATTCTATGACTGGTTTGCGGTTCGCGCGATCGGCCGCGCCGACATTCCCTATCGCGTCAACGCGCTCGCCGCCTTCACCAGCTATTCGATCGGGCACAATGTCGGCGCCAGCGTCTTTACCGGCGGCGCGGTGCGCTATCGCATCTATTCGGCCTGGGGGTTGAACGCGATCGACGTCGCCAAGATCTGTTTCCTCGCCGGCCTGACGTTCTGGCTCGGCAATGCTGCGGTACTGGGCATGGGGATCGCCTACCATCCCGAGGCGGCGGCGGCGATCGATCAGCTCCCGCCCTGGCTGAACCGCGTGGCCGCGCTCGCCATCATCGCGGGACTGGTGGCGTATGTAGTCTGGGTCTGGAAGCAACCGCGAGGGGTCGGCCGCGGGCCCTGGACGGTGGTGTTGCCGGGCGGTCCGCTGACGCTGCTGCAGATAGCGATCGGAATTGTCGATCTGGGCTTCTGCGCGCTGGCGATGTACGTGCTGGTGCCGGACGAGCCCAACCTCGGCTTTGTCGTGGTCGCGGTTATTTTCGTGTCGGCGACGCTTTTGGGCTTCGCCAGCCATTCCCCCGGCGGGCTTGGCGTATTCGATGCCGCCATGCTGGTTGGCCTGTGGCAGATGGACCGGGAAGACCTGCTGGCGGGGATGCTGCTGTTTCGCGTCCTCTATTATCTTGCTCCGTTTGTCATATCTGTAATCTTGCTGACGTTTCGCGAGGTTATAGTGGGCACACGAATGAAGCGCTTGCGTCGGGCGGCGCTTGATGCCGAGCCCCAGCGCGAAGCAGGCTATGTGAGAGAGCGTAGCGATACTGGCGCCTGATAATGCGGACCCGAATCGAGAGAGAGCCGGCCCGATGGCAATAGATGCTCCATCTTCGTCCATCTTTTCACCGTGGCCGGACCGGTTGCGGCATTCGGCCATTATCCTGCTCGCCGCCGGCGTGGCGCTGGCTGTCCTCGTCGCGTTCGGCGAACTGTCGCCGGTTCGCGCTGCTGCGGTCTTTGTTTGCATCGCCGCGGCCGCCCTGGTGCCGTGGCGATTGCACGACGTCGCAGCTTCCCGTGAGGATGTCCGCGGGACCAACCCGGTGGAAAGCGCAGCGGTCAGCGCCGTCGTCGCCGGCATGCCGGATCCGGCGGTGCTGCTCGACCGCGCCGGCCGCGTCATTCACCTCAATGCGGCGGCCGCACAGCTTGCGCCGGCGCTGCGCAAGAACGAGCTTGCCCAGTTCGCGTTGCGCTCGCCTGAAATCGTCACTGCGCTCCGCGAAGCCATCGCCACCACGGAACCGCGGCGCACCACCTATCTCGATCACGTGCCGGTCGATCGCTGGATGGAACTGATCATCTCGCCGGTTCCGGTGCCGACGCTGTTTGGCGGCACCGAGAAATGCATGCTGATGACGTTCCACGATCAGACGCCGCTGCGCCGGGTCGAGGAAATGCGTGCCGACTTCGTGGCCAATGCCAGTCACGAATTGCGCACGCCGCTGGCCGCGCTGTCGGGCTTTATCGATACGCTGCAGGGGCCGGCCAAGGACGATGCCAGGGCGCGCGAGCGCTTTCTCGGCATCATGCACACGCAGGCAACGCGCATGGCGCGGCTGATCGATGACCTGCTGTCGCTGTCCCGGGTCGAACTCTCCGCCCATGTCCGCCCCGATACGCTGGTGGATATCGTCCCGATCATCCGGCAGGTCGCCGACGGGCTGGAGCCGCTGGCGCGGGAGCGTCAGGTCACGATCGACGCCGACCTGCCGGAAACGCCGGTAACCATCGCGGGCGATCGTGAGGAATTGCTGCGGGTGTTCGAAAATCTGATCGAGAATGCGCTGAAATATGGCGCCTCCGGCGGCAAGATCATTGTCTCGCTGATCTCGGCGGTGTCCGGCGAGGGCGTGCCGGAATTCCGGGTCCTGGTGCGCGATTTCGGCCCCGGCATTGCGCCCGAACATCTGCCGCGACTCACCGAGCGCTTCTACCGGGTGGACGTCGGCGACAGCCGCGCCCAGGGTGGCACCGGACTTGGTTTATCGCTGGTCAAACACATCGTTAGCCGTCATCGCGGCCGGCTTTTGATCGAAAGCGTGCCGAAAAAGGGTGCCACCTTTACCGCCTGTTTTCCCCAGGCAAAAGGCCCGGCTTCGGCCTGAAGACTAGTAATTTCAATTGCTTGTTGCCGTCATCCAACTGTCATCAAACCTTCGTAAAAGGAGCAACGATCGCTCCTAAACGGGCGGCGTGAGCGCAATCGGGCGCGTCAGGCGCTTCGCTCACCAGATGGAGACCGTCAATGAATTTCATGAAAGCTATCGTCGCTGCCGGCCTGGTCGCCGCATCGACGTCGGCGTTCGCCTTGGACATTTCCGGCGCGGGCGCCACGTTCCCCTATCCGATCTATGCCAAGTGGGCCGATACCTACAAGAAGGAAACCGGCAACGGCATGAACTATCAGTCGATCGGTTCGGGTGGTGGAATCAAGCAGATCCAGTCCAAGACCGTGACGTTCGGCGCGTCGGATATGCCGCTGAAGCCGGAAGACTTGACCAAGTCCGGTCTTGTCCAGTTTCCGACCGTGGTTGGCGGTGACGTGCCGGTTGTCAATCTCGAGGGCGTGAAGTCCGGTGACCTCAAGCTCGACGGCACGACGCTGGCCAAGATTTTCCTGGGCGACATCAAGTCCTGGGATGATGAGGCGATTGCCAAATTGAATCCCTCGGCCAAACTTCCCAAGCAAGCGATCGTCGTCGTCCACCGTTCCGACGGATCGGGAACGACGTTTATTTGGACCGACTACCTTTCGAAAGTCAGCGCCGACTGGAAGTCGAAAGTCGGTGCCAATACCTCGGTCGAATGGCCGGCCGGCATTGGTGCGAAGGGCAATGAGGGCGTCGCCAACAACGTCGCGAACACCAAGGGCGCGATCGGATACGTCGAATACGCCTACGCCAAACAGAACAAGATGACCTCGGTCAACATGATCAACAAGGACGGAAAGTCTGTCGAGCCGAGCGCGGCAGCGTTTCAGGCTGCGGCGGCAAACGCCGATTGGGAAAAGTCGGACCATTACTTCGTCATCCTGACCGACCAGCCGGGTGCTACGTCATGGCCGATCGCCGGCGCGACTTTCATCCTGATCCACACCCAGCCTCAAGATCCGGCTGCCGCGACGGAAGCCCTGAAATTCTTCGCCTGGGCTTACAAGAACGGTGGCAAAATGGCTGAGGACCTCGACTACGTTCCGATGCCCGCCAAGGTCGTGACCGCTATCGAGAAAATGTGGGCCGCGGATATCAAGGATGGCAGCGGTAAGCCGCTGTTGTCGGTGACTAACTGATCTCCCGAAGGCGGGGAGCATGCTCCCCGCCTTCGCCTCCGCGCAGTCCGCTGGCGCGGCAGCAGTCGAAAATTCGAACATCGGATGAGCGCTCCGGGAGGTGAGGGCATGGTTGACGCGACTTGGCAGGGGGCTGATTTGGCGGCGCAGGATGTTACGGAACGGGCGCGTGTCCTGAACAAGCTCCGGGTTGGCGATATCTTCTTTCACCAACTCACCAAGAGCTCGGCCATCCTGGTTCTTGTCGTTCTTGGCGGCGTCATCCTCTCGCTGTTTCTGGGAGCGATGCCGGCCTTCAGATGAATTTGGGTTCGGCTTCCTCACCACGGAAAGCTGGAATCCCGTTACGGAAAAGTTCGGCGCGCTTGCTGCGATCTACGGCACGATCATCACGTCCCTGATCGCCATGCTGATAGCGGTGCCGTTCGGGCTGATGATCGCCATGTTTCTCACCGAGCTTTGCCCGATGTGGCTGCGTCGTCCGATCGGGATTGCCATCGAATTGCTGGCGGGCATTCCCAGCATCATTTACGGAATTTGGGGCCTGTTCGTATTCGCACCCTTTCTGCAGCAATATGTGCAGCCGCCGGTGATCGCGGCCTTCGAAAACGTGCCCGTGCTTTCCACACTGTTTGCGGGGCCTCCTTTCGGCATCGGGATTCTGACCGCAAGCCTCATCCTGGCGATCATGGTGTTGCCCTTCATTACCTCGATCTCGCGAGACGTTTTCGATGCGGTTCCGCCGGTCCTGAAGGAAGCGGCCTACGGCCTCGGTTGGACCCAATGGGAAGTCTGGCGTTATGTTGTGCTGCCGTTCACGCGCATCGGCGTCATCGGCGGCGTGATGCTGGGCCTTGGGCGGGCACTCGGCGAAACCATGGCAGTGACTTTCGTGATCGGAAACGCGCACAAGATTTCGGCCTCGCTGCTTGCGCCCGGTACGACGATATCGGCAACGATTGCGAACGAATTCACTGAAGCCGTCGGCGATCTCTATACGTCTTCCCTGATCGCGCTCGGTCTTATTCTTTTCGTCATTACATTCATTGTTCTCGCGATCGCGCGGTACTTGCTGCTTCGAATCGAGCGGAGGGTCGGCTGATGGACGCGTCACTTTATGCTTCCCGTCGTCGCCGCAATATACTCGCCGCCGTTGCATCTTATGGCGCGACGTTCGTTGGTCTCAGCTGGCTGGCGCTAATTCTCGGGGTGCTGTTTTGGCAAGGATTTAGCGGACTATCGCTTCGTGTCTTTACCGAAATGACGCCCCCGCCAGGAGCGGCCGGCGGGCTGCTCAACGCTATCGTCGGCAGCCTGATCATGACGGCATTGGCTTTGCTGATTGGCGCGCCGATCGGCATCCTCGCTGGAACCTATATGGCCGAGTATGGCCGGCATGGCCAACTGACCAGCATTGGTTCGCTTCATCAACGACATCTTGCTCAGCGCGCCATCGATCGTCGTCGGCCTCTTCATTTACGAGGTGATGGTTCGTCCGATGGGGCATTTCTCGGGGATTGCAGGCGCCGTCGTGCTGGCCGTTCTGGTGATCCCCGTCATGGTTCGTACGACCGAAGATATGCTGACGCTTGTGCCCGACACGTTGCGGGAAGCAGCGGCTTCGATCGGATTGCCTCGATCACTCATGATCCGGCAAATCGCTTACCGCGCGGCGAAAGCCGGCATCATTACGGGTCTTCTGCTTGCCGTCGCTCGCATCAGCGGCGAAACCGCGCCGCTCCTGTTTACCGCGCTCAACAATCAATTCTACAGCACAAATCTAAACGCGCCGATGGCGAGTTTGCCGTCCGTCATTTTCCAGTTCGCATTAAGCCCATACAAGGACTGGCAGGACCTGGCCTGGACTGGAGCGCTGATCATTACGCTTGCGGTGCTTGCAATGAGCATCATGGCCCGCTCGCTGACAGGAACGAGGAAAGCATCATGAACATCGCAACCGCTACAGCGGCACCTGTCGCTGCGCCGCATTTGGCGGATGGCTCTGTGCTCAGGGAAAAGATCGCTATCCGAAACCTGAACTTCTATTATGGGCAGTCAAAGGCGCTCAAGAGCGTCAGCCTTCCGCTTTATGCGAACAAGGCCACGGCCTTCATCGGCCCGTCAGGCTGCGGCAAGTCGACGCTCCTTCGCGTTCTCAACCGAATGTATGATCTATATCCCGGCCAGCGTGCCGAAGGTCAGGTGCTCCTCGAAGGCAAAGACATTCTCGAACCCGGGCTGGATCTGAACTTGCTGAGGGCCAGGATCGGAATGGTGTTCCAAAAGCCAACACCATTTCCGATGACGATCTACGAAAATATCGCCTTCGGAATCCGTCTTTACGAAAAGCTGCCCAAGAGCGAGATTGACGGCCGCGTTGAACAGGCCCTGCAGCGAGGTGCCTTGTGGACCGAGGTCAAGGATAAACTCAACGCAAATGGCCTCAGCCTTTCGGGTGGCCAGCAGCAGCGGCTATGCATCGCCCGCACGGTCGCCGTGCGGCCCGAGGTGATCCTGTTCGACGAGCCCTGTTCGGCGCTTGACCCGATTTCGACCGCCAAGATCGAGGAGCTGATCGACGAGTTGAAAACCGACTACACCATCGTAATCGTCACCCACAACATGCAGCAGGCGGCGCGCGTATCGGACAAGACTGCCTTCATGTATCTCGGTGAGCTGATCGAATTCGACGAAACCAACAAGATATTCACGTCGCCGAGCGATCGCCGCACCCAGGACTACATCACCGGCCGGTTCGGCTGACGCGCAAACGCGGGAGAATAGAATGCAATTAGACCACACCGCCAAGGCGTTCGACAGCGATCTGCAGGAATTGACCCGGCTGGTCGCGGAGATGGGCGGTCTTGCCGAGCGCATGATCGTCGAGTCCGTCGATGCGCTGATCCGCCGCGACGTCGCGCTCGGCCAGCGGGTCGTCGCCGCCGACGCCGAGGTCGACAACCTGCAGCGCGTGATCGAGGAGCGAGCGGTATCGACCATCGCCCGGCGCCAGCCGATGGCGGTGGACCTGCGCGAAATCGTCAGCGCCATGCGGGTCGCCACCGATCTCGAGCGGATCGGCGACCTCGCCAAGAACATGGGCAAGCGGGTCGCGGCGCTGGAGAGCGATTTCCAGCCGCTGAAATTGATCCGCGGCCTCGAGCACATGACCGACCTCGTGCAGTCGCAGGTCAAATCCGTGCTCGACGCCTACGCGGCGCACGATCTGCCGGCGGCGATGGCGGTCTGGAAGGGCGACGAGGAAGTCGACGCCATCTGCACCTCGCTGTTCCGCGAACTCCTGACCTACATGATGGAAGATCCGCGCAACATCTCTTTCTGCATCCATCTGATGTTCTGCGCCAAGAACATCGAGCGGATCGGCGACCACGCCACCAATATCGCGGAAACCGTGTTCTACATGATCGAAGGCCAGCAGATTCTCGAAAAGCGCCCGAAGGGCGAGATGACGAGCTTTGCCACGACGGTACCCGGAAATTGAGTGAGAGAGCGTTCTTGAGTGAGGTGGAGACCGGCTCGCGTGAAGAAAACGCGTCAAGACAACAGAGAAGGCTACTCAAGATGAGCGCGCGCATTCTGGTAGTGGAAGACGAGGAAGCGCTGACCACGCTATTGCGCTACAACCTCGATGCCGAGGGCTACGAGGTCGAAACGGTCGGACGCGGCGATGACGCCGATACCAGGCTGAAGGAACGCGTTCCCGACCTCATCGTGCTGGACTGGATGCTGCCGGGCTTGTCCGGAATCGAGTTGTGTCGTCGCCTGCGGGCGCGGCCGGAGACCAGGTCGCTGCCGATCATCATGCTGACCGCGCGCGGCGAGGAAAGCGAGCGGGTCCGGGGCCTCGCCACTGGCGCCGACGACTACATCGTCAAGCCGTTCTCGGTGCCGGAACTGCTGGCGCGGGTGAAGGGTCTGTTGCGTCGCGCCAGCCCCGAGCGCCTTGCCACCGTGCTGGCTTATGGCGACATCGAACTCGATCGCGAAAAGCGCCGCGTCGCCCGCTCAGGCCGTCCGATCGATCTCGGCCCCACCGAGTACCGGCTGCTGGAATTCTTCCTGGAGCATCCGGGCCGGGTGTTCAGCCGCGAGCAGTTGCTCGACAGCGTCTGGGGCCGCGATATCTATATCGACGAACGCACCGTGGACGTGCATATCGGGCGCCTGCGCAAACTGCTCAATCCGGGCCGCGAGCAGGATCCGATCCGCACCGTGCGCGGCGCCGGCTACGCACTCGACGACCGGTTTGCCAAGGTGGAGTAGCGATCCAAACGATCGTCGTCCCCGCGAACGCGACGCGAACGCGGGGACCCATAACCACCGATGTTGATTGTTTGAAAAGCTGGAGTGCCAGCCGGGCATAACCACGAACGCCCGTGGTTATGGGTCCCTGCGCCGCGT
This sequence comes from uncultured Alphaproteobacteria bacterium, assembly GCA_963823115.1. Taxonomy (GTDB): domain Bacteria; phylum Pseudomonadota; class Alphaproteobacteria; order Rhizobiales; family Xanthobacteraceae; genus Bradyrhizobium. The sequence goes on from CAWGKJ010000040.1 coordinate 256,987, forward strand.
GCGCAATTGCGCACTAGGCAGGGACGACAAGTGTCGGATAACGCGCCCTACCGCGTCGGCTTGGCCGGCTGGCGCCGGCGGTCGCCGGCGGGCTGATAGGCAATCCGCGAGTGATGTGCGCAATAGGGCAGGCTGGTCAAGGCCTTGCCGCCGCAGAAGAAAAATTCTGGGCTCGAGGGATCGCCGACCGGCCAATGGCAGGTGGCCTCGTTCAATTCCAGCAGCGACAGCCGCTGGCTCATCGGCACCACGTTGTCATAGGCGATCGGATCCGGCTCCATCTCGACCTCGAAGGCATGCGCCAGCGCGGTATTGCCGCGCGAGACCGGCCGGGCGACCCGCATCATGTGCTGGGCGGGCCGCGCTTTGCGCTGGCGCGGCGCCGCCGAGGAGGGGCTCTTGGCGCGGCCGGAAAGGCCCAGCCGGTGGACCTTGCCGATCACGGCATTACGGGTCACGTTTCCGAGTTCCGCGGCAATCTGGCTGGCCGAAAGCCCGCTCTCCCAGAGTTTTTTCAGTTGCTCGACGCGATCGTCAGACCATGTCAATACCGTCATCGCACTCTTCCCTTCGCGTCACGCCGGCCGGTAGGGGGCGGCGCTGCGATGCCAAATCCTTAAAATCCCAGCGGGCAGAATCCCTTAGCCCTCGTCGGGCGCGGAAAGCGCGCCCGAACGTTAACGCCGAACACTTGCGACTTAGAGGATCAGTACTACCGCACGAGATGTCGTACCCGACAACCCGGACGCTACAATATGGCGTGACTCCGGCGCAGAGTCCGCGTGGGTGCGTCCACATGTTCCGTCAGTCAAGCATTGCAATTCGGGTTTCCACGCCACCGGAAGTCTACGGGGAGCGCAGGTTGGCCGTCGTGCGACCTGTTGACAGTTATCGCCGTGGGCATAGAATAGTTCCACGTGCTGCCCCGAAAAGGCGGCACGTTTTGTTTTCCGGGGCTGGTTGCCGATGCGATCGCGCCAATGCGCGCATCACGACCGGGCCCTAACCTTCAGTGATCGCCATGACCAACAGCGCCACGTCGCATCTGCTTCCCGTATTCGCCAGGGCCGATCTCGGTTTCGAGCGCGGCGAGGGCGCGTGGCTGATCGCGACCAACGGCGAGCGCTATCTCGATTTCACCTCCGGCGTCGCGGTGAATGCGCTGGGCCATTGCCATCCTCATCTGGTCGCAGCGCTGCAGGAGCAGGCGACCAGGCTGTGGCACATGTCGAACTTGTTCAAGAGTCCGGATGGCGAGCGGCTGGCGGCACGGCTGTGCGAACAAAGCTTCGCCGACTTCGTGTTTTTTGCAAACTCCGGCGCCGAGGCGATGGAATGCGCGATCAAGATCACGCGCAAGCATCACGCCGCCAACGGTCATCCCGAGCGCTATCGGATCATCACCTTCGACAGCGCCTTCCACGGGCGAACGCTGGCGACGCTGGCCGCGACCGGGTCGCCGAAATATCTCGAAGGCTTCGGGCCGCCGCTGGACGGTTTCGACCAGGTGCTGCTCGGCGATCTCGAAGCCGTCAAGAAGGCGATCGGTCCGCACACCGCGGGCATCCTGATCGAACCGCTGCAGGGCGAAGGCGGCGTGCGCGCCGCCCCGAATGCATTCTTCAGGGAGTTGCGCCAGCTGTGCGACGACAACGGCCTCCTCCTGGTCTTCGACGAGGTGCAGACCGGGATGGGACGCACCGGCGAATTATTCGCCTACAAGCGCATCGGCGTGACGCCGGATGTGATGTCGCTGGCGAAGGCGCTCGGCGGCGGCTTTCCGATCGGCGCTTGCCTGGCGACCGCGGAAGCGGCTTCCGGCATGACGCCGGGCTCGCACGGTTCGACGTTCGGCGGCAATCCGCTCGCGGTCGCCGCCGCGAACGCGGTGCTGGACGTCATGCTGAAGCCCGGCTTCTTCGAGCACGTGCAGAAGATGTCGCTGCTGATCAAACAGAAGCTGGCCTCGGTGGTCGATCGCCATCTCGACGTGCTCGCCGAGGTGCGCGGCGAAGGATTACTGATCGGCCTGAAGGCGGTGGTGCCGTCGGGGGACCTGGTGACGGCGCTGCGCGACGAAAAGCTGCTTGCGGTCGGCGCCGGCGAGAACGTGGTGCGTTTCCTGCCGCCGTTGATCGTGACCGAGGCGGAGATCGAGGAATCCGTGACGCGCCTGGAGCGCGCCTGCGTCGTGCTTTCCGGCAAACAGTTGAAACAGGCGGCGGGGCGATGACCAAAGCGCTGCGCCATTTTCTCGATCTCAACGAGCTGCCGACCAAAGAGCTGCGGAACATGCTCGCGGCCAGCGTCGCCATGAAGGCGAAGCTGAAGGCGCAAAAAAGCCAGGATGCCCAGCCGAAAAAGCCGCTCGAGGGCAAGACGCTGGCGATGATCTTCGAAAAGCCCTCGACCCGCACCCGGGTGTCGTTCGACGTCGGCATGCGTCAGCTCGGCGGTGAATCGATCATGCTGACGGGTGCGGAGATGCAACTCGGCCGCGGCGAGACCATCGCCGACACCGCCCGGGTGCTGTCGCGTTATGTCGACGCCATCATGATTCGCATTCTCAACCACGATGCGCTGCTGGAACTCGCCGCGCATGCCACCGTGCCCGTCATCAACGGCCTCACCCGGCGCTCGCATCCCTGCCAGGTGATGGCGGACCTGATGACCTTCGAGGAGCATCGCGGACCGATCGAGGGTCGTACCGTGGCGTGGAGCGGCGACGACAACAACGTGCTGGCGTCATGGGCGCATGCAGCGGAGCGTTTCAAGTTCAAGTTGAACGTCGCAACCCCGCCGCAGCTCGCGCCGAACAAGGCGATGCGGGACTGGATCAAGGCCACGGATGCGTCGATCGTGCTCGGCAACGATCCCGAAGCCGCCGTGCGCGGCGCCGATTGCGTGGTCACCGACACCTGGTTCTCGATGGGCGACAAGGACGGCGAATACCGCCACAACCTGCTGAAGCCGTATCAGGTCAACGCCAGGCTGATGTCGCTGGCGAAACCCGATGCGGTGTTCATGCATTGCCTGCCCGCCCATCGCGGCGACGAAGTGACCGACGAGGTGATCGACGGGCCGCAGTCGGTGGTGTTCGACGAAGCCGAAAATCGCCTGCACGTGCAAAAGGGCATTCTGACGTGGTGCTTTGAGGCCGAGGCGTAGAGCTCGCAGCACCGTCGTCCCTGCGAACGCAGGGACCCATACCGCGAGGTCTCTCGTTTTCGCGATGTGGTAGACACCTTCTGAAACAATTGACTGCGGTGGTTATGGGTCCCTGCGTTCGCAGGGACGACGGTAGTCTGGCCCCCTTTCGATTTGCATTCGCCGACCCCAGATAAAGCGCCATGACGTCACAATATCCCGGCATTAAACCCTCCCCGGAAACCCTGATCCGCGCGCCGTCGGCGGTTCCGGTCGACGATGCGGTGCTGCCGTTCGAGGTCGACGCGCTCGATCTGCGCGGTCGCCTGACGCGGCTCGGCCCCGCGCTCGACGACGTCCTGACCAGGCATGATTATCCGGCCCCGGTCGGCAAACTGCTCGGCGAAGCCATCGTGCTGACGACACTGCTCGGCTCGGCCCTGAAATTCGACGGCCGCTTCATTTTGCAGACCCAGACCGACGGCCCGGTGTCATTTTTGATCGTCGACTTCCAGGCGCCGGATCGCTTGCGCGCCTATGCGCGCTTCGATGCCGGACGGCTCAGGGACGGCCAGGATTCCGGCGCGCTGCTCGGCAAAGGCCATCTCGCCATGACCATCGATCAGGGGCAGGACATGAGCCGCTATCAGGGGCTGGTGGCGCTCGACGGCGGAAGCCTGGAAGACGCCGCGCATGAATACTTCCTGCGCTCGGAACAGATTCCGACGCGGGTGCGGCTTGCGGTCGGCGAGGAATGGCGCGGCGGCAAAAGCCCGAAACATCGCTGGCGCGCCGGCGGCATGCTGCTGCAATTTTTGCCGAAAGCCCCGGAGCGGGCGCGGCAGCCTGATATGCATCCCGGCGATGCGCCGGAGGGCGCCGCCACCCACACGGTGGCGGAAGACGACGCCTGGATCGAAGGCCAGTCGCTGATCTCGACGGTGGAGGATATCGAACTGATCGATCCCGATCTGTCGGGCGAGCGGCTGTTGTACCGGCTGTTTCACGAACGCGGCGTGCGGGTGTTTCATCCGCTGCCCTTGCGCGCGCAGTGTTCGTGCTCGCGCGATGCGGTGGCCTCGATGCTGGCGAGCTTCGCAGCCGGCGACCGCGCCGACATGGTCAAGGACGGCAAGGTGGTCGTGACCTGCGAGTTCTGCTCATCGGTCTATCAATTCACGCCGCACGAAGCGGGGGTGGAATAGGGGCGGGCGGAAGCGGACGCGTCACGCCCGGACTTTGATCCGGGCGTTCATGAAGCGCTCAACCCATCGATCTTCTGCCCGCCGGGCAAATCAGTTCGTCCGCCGATTTTCTCCTTGTCCAGTCCCGGCGCGAAAAAGTATCCACTTCGCCGCCACCCCAAATCAAATCTATATCGACAGCCGTCCCGTCCCACAAGGGGCGACACGCGATCGTCACGGCCGCGGGGCGGGATGCGGTGGACGCGGATGGTGCCAAAGACGAGGGCACCTGACGCGGACGGCGAAGTCGTGTGGTCCTGACGCCCCGACGCTGGCGTCAAGTTGGCGGAAGTCATTCCGCCGATGACGGTGGCAAGAAAGCCCGGTCACCGGGGAGATCACGAAGGAAACCGTTAAAACCATTGCGCGGGGAATGCCGGACGTTTCCGGCGTGACCGTGGTGACTAACGCGTGTGCTTTCTGCCACTGCGCACGCGGCTGCGGACGCGCCGAGCGTCCGGCATTCCCTGCGCCCTCTAATTTCAGAGGACAGGACATCAAAGCAAACCTCGGGCGAAATGCGCCGCGAGATCGCGAAGTCGCAACTCCGAGATCGCGAAGGTGTGTCAGCGGACACGTGTTGTTTGAAAATTGAATGGGTAACCCGTCGTCCCTGCGAACGCAGGGACCCATAACCACAGGCGGTGATTGTTTGCAGAAGGTATCCGATGCCAGCGCTCTTGCCGATAAGGCACGGTGTATGGGTCCCTGCGTTCGCAGGGACGACGTTGAGAATTGCGAGGAGCGGTTAGTCCGCCGTAGCTCAACGAGCGACCGGTCGACCGGAGTGCGAAGGTGGAAGGCGGAAGCGACGAAGCAATCCATTTTCCCTCTTTCGCGCCATGGATTGCTTCGCTTCGCTCGCAATGACGGCATAGAGACGGGTCATGACGGCATAGAGACTGGTCGCGCGCGCTGTTTGAAATCGAATCGGAAAATCAAAGCGTCTGAATGGAGGCGGGTTTGGGGATCGCCCCTCCCCGCAAGCGGTCGAGGCAGGGAGCCCTTAATTCAACACCCGCCTGCCGTCGGGACTGTCGAGCGAGAAGGTCGGCACCTCGATTTCGAACCGCTCGCCGCTCTCGCTCACCATCTGGTAGCTGCCGGTCATGAATCCCGATGTGGTCTGAAGGGGCACGCCGCTGGTGTATTCGAAGCGCTCGCCCGGCGCGAGCACGGGCTGCTCGCCGACCACGCCTTCGCCACGGACTTCCTGCTTGCGCCCGGAGGCGTCGGTAATGATCCAGTGCCGGGTGCGCAGCTGCACCGTCTCGTCGCCGGTATTGGTGATGACAATGGTGTAGGACCAGAAATACTGGCGTTTTTCGACCGACGAGCGTTCCGGCAGGAAGTTCGGTTCGACGGTAACTTCGATCTGGCGGGTAACGGCGCGGTACATGCAGGCGATCTTTCCGAAATCGTGCGGCATCATATCGAAAAGTCCGGGCGCGACCAATCGCCGGACCGGCACGGCGCCATAGCTGCCATTATAATCCCTATCGTCGTTTCAACATAGTTCCGACCTAAGGGACGGTCGCACGGGCCACAAAGCCCTTTGTGACTTGCTTGCAACTCGCGTGCCGATACTATCTTTCCTTTGGGGCGAGCGGGCAAAGCCGACCCGCCCACAACCGGTGCCTGATGACGTCCATTGCCGATCGAATTGCCGGACCACCCCTCGCGGGCGCAGCTGAAGGGATCGCACGCGATGCGGCGCCCGCTCCGGCTGTATCATCGCCCGCTCTTTCGTTTCCGGCGGCCGGCGAGCGCGAATTGCGGCTCGATCTGTTTCGCGGGCTGGCGCTGTGGCTCATCTTCATCGACCACCTGCCGCCCAATCTCCTGACCTGGTTCACGATCCGCAATTACGGTTTCAGCGACGCCACCGAGATTTTCATTTTCATCTCCGGCTACACCGCGGCATTCGTTTACGGCCGCGCGATGCTGGAGTCCGGCTTCGTGGTCGCGACCGCGCGCGTGCTGCGGCGGGTCTGGCAGATTTACGTCGCGCACGTGTTTCTGTTCACGATCTTCCTTGCCGAGATTTCCTACGTCGCGACCAGTTTCGAGAATCCTCTGTATTCGGAAGAAATGGGCATCATGGATTTTCTCAAGCAGCCGGACGTCACCATCGTCCAGGCGCTGCTCCTGAATTCCGTCCCGTCAACATGGACGTGCTGCCGCTCTATATCGTGCTGATGCTTTTTCTGCCCGTGATCCTGTGGCTGATGAAGTGGAGGGCCGATGTCACACTGGCGCTGTCGGTCGCACTCTATGCCCTGACCTGGCACTACGATTGGTACTTGTCGGCCTATCCGAACGGCTACTGGGCCTTCAATCCGTTTGCCTGGCAATTGCTGTTTGTGTTCGGCGCATGGTGCGCGCTGGGTGGCGCGAGGCGAATGTCGCGAATTCTCTCGTCGCGGATCACGCTGTGGATTTGTCTCGCCTATCTGTTCGCCTCGTTCTGCGTCACGCTGACGTGGTACCTGCCGCAGTTGAGCTTTCTGATGCCGCGCCGGATCGAGCAGTGGATGTATCCCATCGACAAGACCGATCTCGACGTGCTCAGGTTCGCGCATTTTCTGGCGCTGGCGGCCGTCACCGTGCGCTTCCTGCCCAAGGACTGGCCCGGACTGAAATCGCCATGGCTGCGGCCGCTGATCCTGTGCGGGCAGCATTCCCTGGAGATCTTCTGTCTCGGCGTGTTCCTGGCGTTCGCAGGGCATTTCCTGCTGGCCGAGATTTCCGGCGGTGCCGCGATGCATTTCGTTATCAGTATCTGCGGAATCCTGATCATGTGGGCCGTGGCGTGGGTAATTTCGTGGTACAAGCTGGTCGCCGACAAGAGTGCGTCGCGGACAAAGAGCACCGGCGGCAACGCTGACATGGCGGGAGGGGGCCTATGAGGAGTGGGCCTATGAAGTCCAAGGCGGGGCCCATCCTGGGGCTGATGTTGCTGGTAGGTCTTTTGACCGCAGTGCACGCGCGCGCCGAAGATGCTCCGCCCCAGAGCTGCGACGTCCCCGCCTATCTGCTCACGACCGACAGCGAACTCCCCAAGGTCGCGGACGCCGTAAAAGGCGGTCGGCCCCTGGATATTCTGGTGATCGGCAGCCGATCGTCGACCATCGGCGCGTCGGAAGCCGGCGGCTACCCCGGCCGGTTACAGGTGGCGCTGAAAGAGAAACTGCCGTCGGTTAGGGTTAACGTGTCCTTGGAAATACAGGTCAAGAAAACCGCCGAGGAAGTCGCCGGCGGCTTCGTTAAGTTGATGGAAGTCAAGAAGCCCACCTTGGTTATCTGGCAGACTGGTACCGTTGATGCTATGCGTTCCATCGACCCCGACGATTTTCGCGCCGCGGTCGAGGACGGTGTTGTTGCGCTGCAAAACGCGGGAGCCGACGTGGTTCTGATGAACCTGCAATACAGCCCGCGCACGGAAACAATGATTTCCGTGCCGCCCTATTTGGATAATATGCGCGTGGTGGCGCAGCAGCACGACATTCCGCTGTTCGATCGTTTCGCCATCATGCGTCAATGGAACGATGCGGGGGATTTCGATCTGTTCAGCGCATTCCACGGCATCGAACTTGCCAAGCGCGTCCACGATTGTCTTGGCCGGGCGCTATCGAAATTTGTCATCGACGCCGCTCACCTCGGCCCGGCGCAGCAGAATTGAGGAACGGGCCTTGATGAGGTGTGTCAGCCCTTTTCGCAGAACGACAGCGCTGGCCGCATTCGCGGTCGCGGCGCTCGTGCTGCCGACCCCGGTGTCGCACGCGCAAACGGCCCAGGCCGCGCAGCAGGCGAACCTGTCTGACGGCGCCAAATCCGAGGCTGCTCAACCGTCGCCTTCCCAGACGACCGGTGCAACCAATGCCGCATCCGCAGACCCGGCAAATCCGTCGCCGCAAAAGAGCTTCACCGCCAAGGCGATCGACAAGGTCAAGGAAGTCGCGAAATCGGCTGGCGACATCTTCAGCCGCGTCCCCTGCCTGCCGCCCAAGGGCGGCGCCAAATCGATGGGATCGCTGCCGCGCGTGGCGGGCAAGCTGGCTTCGGGCGAGCCGGTGGTGATCATCGCCTTCGGTTCATCGACGACGACCAGTTACGGCACGACGTCGCCCGAATTCGCCTACCCCAACCGGCTCGCTGTGCAGCTGCGCCGGCACTATCCGGGCGCCGATATTACCGTCGTCGTTCGCGGCAAGGGCGGCGAGGACGCGCCCGAAATGATGAAGCGGCTGCAGACCGAAGTGATCGACGTGAAGCCGGATCTCGTGATCTGGCAGGTCGGCACCAACGCGGTGCTGCGCAATCTCGATCCTGCCGAGACCGCATTGATGGTGGAGGACGGCGTCGCCCGCATTCAGGCCTCGGGCAGCGATCTGGTGCTGGTCGACCCGCAATATGCGCCGAGGGTCAACGAACATACGGAAAGCGCGAGCAAGATGGTCCGGCTGCTCGGCAAGGTCGCCGAGCTGCGCCATGTCGGCATCTTTCCGCGCTTCGAGGTGATGCGCGAGTGGCACGAACAGCAGGCGCTCCCGATCGACAGTTTCGTGATCGCCGACGGCCTGCATATGAACGACTGGGGTTACGCCTGCTTCGCCCAGTTGCTCGGCGACGATATCATCAAGTCGGTCGGCCAGATCAAGCTCGGCGTCAACGTGCCGGCCAACGTGCAGACGTATCGTCCGATGTAATCGCCGCTCCCGGTCTGACCTTCATCATTGCAACTACGGTGGATACCTCACGCCTTCTCCAGCGCGGCTTGCAGATCCTCGATCAGGTCGTCGCGGTGCTCGAGCCCGGCCGAGAACCGGATAAATCCCTCACTGATCCCGAGCTCGGCGCGTGCCTCAGGCGCCAGCCGCTGGTGCGTGGTGGTCGCCGGATGGGTGACGAGGCTCTTGGCGTCGCCGAGATTGTTCGAAATCCGCGCCAGCTTCAGCGCGTTGAGCAGGCGGAACGCCGCGGCCTTGCCGCCCTTGACCTCGAAGCCGACAAGCGTCGATCCGGCGCGCATCTGCTTCTTCACGAGGGCGGCCTGCGGATGATCGGCGCGCCCGGGATAAATCAGCCGCGAGATTTTCGGATGCTGCGCCAGGGCTTCGGCGATCGCCGCGGCGGTTTCGGTCTGCGCGCGGACGCGAACCGCCAGCGTCTCCAGTCCCTTCAGCAAGATCCAGGCGTTGAACGGCGATATCGACGGGCCGGTCTGGCGCAAGAAAGTGTGGATGTGCTCGGCAATGAAGGCTTCCGAGGAGAGGATGATTCCGCCGAGGCAGCGGCCCTGGCCGTCGATATGCTTGGTCGCGGAATAGACCACGACGTCGGCGCCCAGCGTCAGCGGGCTCTGCCAGATCGGCGTCGCAAACACGTTGTCGACGATCAGCCGCGCGCCGCCCGCATGCGCGATTTCCGCGATGGCGGAGATGTCGAGCACGTCGAGTGTCGGGTTGGTCGGGCTTTCCAGAAAGCAGGTTTTGGTATTCGGCCGCATCGCCTTCTTCCACGCGTCGAGATCGAGGCCGTCGACCAGCGTGGATTCGATGCCGTAGCGCGGCAGCAGATCCTCCACCACGTAGCGGCACGATCCGAACATCGCCTTGGCCGCCACCACGTGATCGCCGGCTTTCAGCGGCGCCAGAATGGCCGTCGTCACCGCGGCCATGCCGGTGGCGGTGGCGCGCGCCGCTTCGGCGCCTTCGAGCTCGATCATGCGGCGTTCGAACATCGAGATATTGGGATTGGAAAAGCGCGAATAGAGGAAGCCGGGATCGTCGCCCTTGAAACGCGCCTCGCACTGCTCGGCGCTGTCGTAGACGAAACCCTGGCGTCAGGAACAACGCCTCGGACGTTTCGCCGAATTGCGAGCGCAAGGCTGCCGGAATGGACCAGCCGCGTTTCGGGACGGTAGCGGGCGGTGGACGACGCGGGTGCGGTAGATCTTGGACATGTGACCTCCATCGTGACCATCCTTGAAAATGGTCACAAAAAACCGGCCTGGAAAAAATTCCACAGGCCGGGATCACGCGTGTCCCCGGCCTGTTTAGCGATTTATTTAACGTGGCTGCAAGCCGGCCGGCTCAAATCACCACGGGATAAGTCATGCTGATATTACCTCCCGCCCTTTCCGTCAAGGCGGCCATCGGATAACCGGTAAAAGTCCATATTTTCAGCGTCTGGATGGCCATGACGAAGTCATCCTGGGGACCTTATCGTGTCGTTTACGCTTCCACCCGGCGCCAATGGCATTTTGCCTGACCGCATGATCGCGGCGATGGCGGATGCCGGCCTTATTTTGCCGGAGTATCCGTTTGTCGAAAGCCAGATCCAGCCGGCGAGCCTCGATCTGCGTCTCGGCGACATCGCCTATCGGGTGCGCGCAAGCTTCCTGCCGGGGCCGGGCGCGACGGTGGCGGAGCGCATCGACGAACTGAAGCTGCACGAAATCGACCTGACCGACGGCGCGGTGCTGGAGACCAACTGCGTCTACATCGTGCCGCTGCTGGAGTCTCTGGCGCTGCCGCGGGACGATCATCGCCGCCGCCAATCCGAAAAGCTCGACTGGGCGGCTGGATGTGTTCACCCGCGTGATCGCGGACGGCACGCGGCGGTTCGACATGATCGGCGCGGGCTATCATGGCCCGCTCTATGCCGAGATCAGTCCGAAAACATTTCCGGTATTGTTGCGCGAGGGATCGCGGCTGTCGCAGGTGCGCTTTCGCACCGGCGATGCCATCCTCACAGCGGAGGAACTCGATGCGCTGCATGACCGGGAGCGGCTGGTCGACGCCGACGACGCCGATCTCGTCAACGGCGTGGCGCTGAGCGTCGATCTTTCGGGCGAAAGTGCCAATGGCTTCGTCGGTTACCGCGCCAAACGTCATACCGGCGTGATCGATATCGACCGCCGCGGCGGCTACGCAGATCGATGAGTTCTGGGAGCCGATCGCGGCCCGGCCCGACGGCAGCCTCATTCTCGATCCCGGCGAGTTCTACATTCTCGCCTCCAAAGAAGCCGTGCAGGTGCCGCCGGATTACGCCGCGGAGATGGTGCCGTTCGATCCCCTGGTCGGCGAATTCCGCGTGCACTATGCCGGATTTTTCGATCCCGGCTTCGGCTATGCCGGCGCCGGCGGCCAGGGCTCGCGCGCGGTGCTGGAAGTGCGCTCGCGCGAGGTGCCGTTCATCCTCGAACACGGCCAGATCGTCGGCCGGCTGGTCTACGAAAAGATGCTGGCGCGGCCCGACGCCATGTATGGCCAGCGCATCGGCTCCAACTATCAGGCGCAAGGCCTGAAGCTGAGCAAGCATTTCCGGGTTTAGCTTTTCCGCCGCGGTGCCACACTATGCCCTCATCCTGAGGGAGCGGCCTCTGGCCGCGTCTCGAAGGATGGCCACGGGCACACATTGCGGCCTCATGGTTCGAGACGCGCGCAAGACGCGCTACTCACCATGAGGATCGAGTTATCGCGGCGTCGTGCCGACGGCGCCACGCGCCAAACAAACGCGGGGAGTGGAGAAACATGAGCACAGCGCAAAACGGCGCGGACGAAGCGCAATGGTTGCGATGGCGAAGCGTCGCCGATCTCTATCATGCCTATTTCACCGGCCTCATCCTCTCGGTAGTGACGCGGCGCGGGACGGCGACGCCGCCGAATTCGTGTTCCGGGTGTTTCGCCGCCAGCAGCAGGAGCGATTTCTGCCCGGCCTGGAAAAGCTCGGCCTCAGCCACCTGCCGCCGGCGGTCGCTGCCGCGCAATATCATTATCTCTCGAACTGGATCGGCGGCGTCTCGGTCGAGTACATGTACGAGTCCGATCGCAAGGCCTGGATCCGTTATCCGCCGCCGCGCTGGATCTGGCGCGGCACGGCGATCTGCGGCGTGCCCGGCGAAGTGTCGCGCGCGATGCTGCGGGGCTGGCATGCCAACAATGGCGTGTCGCTCGGCAATCCCAACCTCGGCTTCGTCTGCACCAAGCAGAGCGTCGACGGCCAGGACGGACTTGAAGGCTATTATTGCGAATACGACCATGCGCTCGAGGCTCGATGAGCGCCTAAGTTCGCGCGCCATCTCGAGGCTCCCTTGTTCGACGCGGCAACCGCGCCGGCATTGCCGGTCGAGAACTGGCCGAAGCCGCGGCTGGAAAAGGCCTATCGCAATTACGCGATGGAATATGTGCGGACCGCGGCGCCGGTGATGGTGCAATTGTTCGGCCCTGAAGATGCCGGCTATCTCCTGCACCTGACCGGCAAACTGATCGGCATGCAGTATTTCGACGAGATCGCGCGCAGCTTCTCGGCGAGCCGCGGAGCTGCAAAGGAGTTCGCGGCCTTTCTGTGCGCGCTGTTTGAAGCGCAGGACGATGGTGTCGGCATCGACGAGTCCGGCGGCACTTTCGAAATCAGGCAGCAGACCTGGAAGTTGATGGCCGATGTCGCCGATTATCATCCGGCCTGTGCCAGGGTCCTGGAAGGAATGTTCGAAGGCCTCGCCGCCGGCTGCGGACGCCACATCCCCGTCACCATGAGACCGGCGGCCGGCGGTGGTCTGCCGTTCGTCTGGTCGGTCGGCTGACCGGATTTGCCAGCTGCGCGCCGCGCCGATGGCGATTGAATTGCGCAGGCGGCCCATGCGCCTGACGCACATGGAATCCCTTTGGATCGGTGCTAGGAAGCGGTTCGGGGCGGCAATAGATCGGGCCCAGGGAGGCCAAATTGTCCGATATCGGCGTTGCCGAAATCCCCGTAGATGACGACGAGCAGCCACTCCCGCCGATCGTAGCGCCTGCGAGAAATGCGCTGGTCGACGGACCTATCCTGCGCACGCTGCTGTGGCTGGCATGGCCGAACGTCGTTGCGCTCAGCGCGGGCACCTGCGTGGTCATTGCCGAGACCTCCTATATCGGCCGGCTCGGCGTGGAATCGCTGGCGGCGATGGCGCTGGTGTTTCCATTCGTGATCCTGACCATGACCATGTCGGGCGGCGCGATGGGCGGCGGCGTGGCGTCGGCGGTGGCTCGTGCGCTCGGCGCCGGAGACATCGATCGCGCCTCGACGCTTGCGGCGCATGCATTGCTGATCGGCATCTGCTTCGGGCTGACGTTCATGCTGGGAATGCTGATCTTCGGCCCCGCGCTAATGGAATTGCTCGGCGGCCGCGGCAACGTGCTGGCCAACGCCGTCGGCTACGTCGCAGATTTTTTTCGGCGGCGCGGTGCTGCCTTGGCTGATGAATTCTATGGCGGGAATTCTGCGCGGTACCGGCAACATGAAGCTACCATCGTTGATGATCTTTAGTTCCGCCGTCTGCCAGATCGTTCTCGGCGGCATCGCTCGGCCTCGGCCTCGGTCCGATCCCGCAATTCGGCATGCGTGGCGTCGCCGCAGGCTCCCTGATCGCCTACTCGATCAGCGCGTCGGTGATGGCGTGGTACCTGTTTTCCGGCCGGGCGCGTGTCATTCCGAAGGTCAGGGGACTTCGAATTCAGCGGGCGATGTTTGTCGACATCCTGAAGGTCGGCGCCGTCGCCTGTTTCTCGCCGCTGCAGTCGGTGCTGACCATTAGCATCTTCACTCATATGCTGGCGCGGTTCGGAACCGAGGTTCTGGCCGGCTACGGTATCGGCGCCCGGCTCGAATTCATGCTGACCTCGATCGCTTTCGCGATCGGGATTGCGTCGGTGCCGATGGTCGGGATGGCGATCGGCGCAGATCGCGTCGCGCGCGCGCGACGGATTGCATGGATCGCAGGCTGTGTCTCTTTCGTGTCGGTCGGTCTGGTCGCCACCGTGATTTCGATTTTCCCCGATCTTTGGGTCGACATCTTCACCGGCGACGCGAGCGTGCGCGCCGCCAGCCGGCAATATCTGGCGATCGCGGCGCCCATGTACGCCTTCATCGGCCTGTCGATCTCGATGTATTTTTCCTCGCAGGGTGCGGCCAAGGTTCTGGGACCCGTGCTCGCGCAAACAGCGCGGCTAGTGTTCGTGGCCGCCGGCGGCGGGTGGCTGTCGGCGCACCATGCCACGCCAGCGAATTTTTTTGCGCTGGCCGCGGCGTCGATGGTAGTGCTCGGCGTGCTGTCTGCCGCGAGCGTTGTCTTGACGCGATGGCAACCGAAGCGCGGCGTGGTCGCGCAAGCTCGCCCCATCCTGTCCGGGGTCGGAGATCAACGCCGCCGGTGGTGCCGGCGACCATGCCCGCCGCCGAAATTGGCCATCTGCATCAGCTGCGGAATCATGCTCATCATGCCGCCGCCGCCGCCGCCGCCGAGCATGCCCATGAAGTCGCCGCCGCCCATGGCCATCCCGTAACCTTCGGGAGCAAAGGCCGCGCCGCCGCCGAGGCCGCCGAGCCGCCGGGGATGCCGCCGCCGCCCAGCATTCCGCCAAAGCCGCCCCCGCCGCCGCCTTCCATCATCTGGCTCATCATCGGCCCCATGGTCTGCATCAGCATGGCGAAGCGGCGTTTGCCCATCTTGGCCTTCATCATTTCCAGCATCGGCGCCATCTGGGTCATCATGTCGCCGCCGCCGCTCCCGCCGCCGAGGCCCGCGAACTGGGCCTTGGCCGGCACCGTTGTGAGGGTAAACAGCAAAAGCAGCGCGGCTGCCTGGCACACCACCTTGTCAGCTCCGGTCATGGGTCTGCTCCTCGCGTGCGTAGCTCCGCGGAAGCGGCGCAAGTTGGACGCACCCGGCCACGCTAACGACCGCCGGCCGCGTCATCTGTGAGAAAGGTCACATTCGAAGCCGGTTTCGCGGCGTTGCGTGCCTCAACTATTTTGGCGCGCGGTCGGACGCAAAACCGGATTCCACTTTTGCTGATCGCGCTAAGCCCTTCTGCATGGCCAGCGCCGCCTGATCCATTTGCGCGTCGATGTAGGGCGCGATTTCGTGCGGCAAAACGTCGACGATCCAGACCAGCCGGCTGCGCGTATCGCCGTCGGCCAGAACCTGCACCGACGCGCTGTGTTGTTTTACCCGCTCGCTGATCACGGCATAGACCAGCCGCCGCCTTGAATCGTCGCAATCGACCAGCAGTTCGCGCGCCACCGTACCGTTGGCGAAGGTGACGATGCGCGCGTCGCCGTCGAGACGCGCGTCGCGCACGAATCCGGGCACCAGCCGTTTGTGTAGGTTGCCAAAATCGCGCACCGCGGCCCAGACGTCGTCTGGGTCGGCATCGATCGGAATGTCCTTGTGGATGGAAGCCATGGTTGTCTCTCTGATTGGAACTGAATGTCAGCCTGTCGTATCCCTCCCCCTCGTGGGGTCGAGACGAGCGAAGCTCGCTCTTAGGGTGGCCGGCCGAAGGCCGGTCGGGTGGGGGCGCCTCCGCAAAACAGATCTCTCGCGCACTCCGTGCGCTACCCCCACCCCGGTCGGCGCCTTGCGCCGACCGACCCTCCCCGCAAGGGGGAGGGATAAAAAGGTCAGGTGCAAACCGCCTCGACATTGTTGCCATCGGGATCGATCAGGAACGCGGCGAAATAGGTCGCGCTGTAGTCGGCGCGGGGGCCGGCTGCGCCGTTGTCGCGTCCGCCGGCCTTCGCGCCTTCGGCGTGGAATTTCTTGATCGCGGCGTGATCGGGCGCGCGGAACGCGATATGGGCGCCTGCACCGGCTGCCCCTTTGTGCAGATAAAGCCACAACGCCGCCTCGCCCTTGGGACCGAAACCGGCGCCGCTCTCGTCGCGCGAGCACAAGACATATCCGAGCGGCGCCAGCGCGGCCGTATAGAAGCGCACGCTGGCGTCGAGATTTCCGACTTTCAGTCCGATGTGGTCGTACATGATGATCTCCAGTGAATGGCGCGTTCGAAAAACGCGGCCTGGAGACGACCCTAGTCAGTGCAAGGGCAGGCGTTCTTGGAAAATCTTGCGCATCCCGCGCGAGGCCTCGCGGAACCGCCGCGGCGAGACGCCTGCGGCGCGATGGAACGTGCGCACGAAGTTGGAGAGGTCGCCGAAGCCGACGTCGTAGGCGACATCGGTAACCGGCCTCTCATCATCGGCCAGCAGCCGCGCCGCGTGGCGCAGACGCGAGCGCACCAGATACTGGTGCGGGGTAACGCCGAGCACGCTCGCGAACAGCCGCAGGAAATGAAACGGGCTGACATCGGCCTGCGCGGCGGCTTGATCGAGATCGATCCCAAGGTGCGAATGCGCGTCGATCCAGAGTGCGGTTTCGACCGCGCGGCGTCGATCCCTGACCTTGAGCGGCGTGGGCTGGCGTGACCGCCCCGAAACCAGATCGACAAAACGGCTGGCGAGCAGCGTTCCGACCTCGTCGAGGCCGACATCGCTGCGGCCCTCGGCGGCGGCCTGCGCCAGTTCGCCGAGCACCATCAATTCAGGCAGCGGCGGCGCGGCGCCGACCCGCCAGACCGCCGCTCGGTTGCCAATGGCGTCAACGAGTTCCGGGCTCAAAAAGAACGAAAGGCACTCGTCGCCGCAGACATGATCGTGGGTGCAGACATATTCGTCGCCGGGATGGCCGACCAGGATCGATCCCGCCACCAGCTCAAAGAAGCGGCCACGGCAACGGCAACCGAAGCTGCCCTTGCGTACATAGGAGACCGAGTGGCAGCGATACTGTTCCACGAACGGCTTGTCGCCGGGCCCGGCGCCGCAGCGGAAGTCGGAAACGGAGATGGAATCACGCTGCAAGAGTGTAGTTGCGGTCATGCCGCAATTTTAGCCTTGCGGGCGTAGTGGATCAACGGGAAGCAGCACGTCGAACAGGGTCTTGCTGCCCAGGCTCCCCGTGCCTTCCATCGAAAGCAGCCGGCGCTTGGAAATCGCCCCGCCGTTCGGGGAGATCCTGTCGGCATAGCCGCCGGCTTCCAGCACGCGATGGCAGGGTACGACGAGCACAAAGGGATTACGGGCGAGCGCCTGGGCGACGGAATGCACCGCGCCCGAAAGCTTCAGCTTGGCGGCGACTTCGCCGTAGGTGAGGGTTTCGCCGCGCGGAATGGCGCGGGTGAAGGCGTAAACGCGCTGGTTGAAGGCGAGGATGCCGCTCATGTCGAGCGTGACATCGGAGAGGTCGGCAGGCTCACCGCGCAGCAACGCGACGATACCCTCGATCGCACTCTCGACCTCCGGTGGCGGGCGCATTTCGCGGGCGTCGGGATAAAGGTGAAACAGGCGCTTGCGGGTTTCGATCTCGCGCGCTTCGGGGAGTTGCACCCCGACAATACCGGCATAGCCCCATGCGATGCCGCATCGGCCTATCCCCGTATCGAATATGGTGTACCCACGCCCCGCCATCACGCCACTCACCCCGGGGCATCATAACACCGTCATAAATCGCTGCACCTGGAAAATTCAGGTCTGGTTAAGGGGGCCGGGGAGGGGGAGAAACCGACAGGGGCGCCTAGCGGAGCGCCCGGTCTCGGCGTGCCGGGATCAGCTACCCAAAAAGGCCGCGAGTGCCATTCCGATTGTTCCGGCCTCCGTTGCGAGGTTCGCAGCCGCCAATGCCAGCTGTATCTTGTCAGTCCACGATTTGACCTTGCTCGCGTCTGGCTTCGGCTTCTCAAGCTCCGCGTTGACTAAATCTGCGAAGCCGCACACGATTAGGCCTGAGCAGATAGACTCGTTTGCTTGACCCGCGCCGCTTTGGCATCCTCTCTGAGCTTCACGATTGCGCCGCTCAGAATCGGCGCGGCCTCTTCCGTGCGTCCGTCCGAAGCCTCGAAAGCAAAGTGGATCATTTGCGGCAACGCGGCCTTTATCGTTTGGGCGACTGCCTCATTATACTGAAGCCACACGCGGCTATTTCCGAGCGCGTTTCGCCCGGCAGCTTCACTCATCACGATTGTAACGGCTCGCATCGAATCCTCAACGACGCCTTCTGCCATGTTCGCTAAGCGGCGCTCCAAATATTCTCGTATCGAGTCGTCCATTGAGTTTTCCGATTCAGTTCGAGACGCGAGCGGAGAATAGAGCGGGCATTCTGAATAGTGAGTTCGAATGGACGACTGACCAGCGCCAGCGCCAATCGTCTCTAGGTGCGCCCTCCTGCTGCAGGCTTCGATGAGCGCTGTCCCGGTCCATTTCATCAGCGTAGTCGCCAACGTGGGATGCGAAATACCCTAAACGATCAAAGATCACCTCAGGACAAAAATTTGCGTATTTGCTTGTTTTGGTAACGTCGTTTGATTTAGTTTTGGAAATGCTGGTGTCTTGCTCCGCTGTATGCGGCCAAATTCCCGATCGTTTCCAGCGCGTAACGAGTTTCTCTTCCTCTGCCTGATCCATCTTGGTAGCGCCTGCCAAACCCATCAACGAAAGACTCGCAAGATAGCGCGGGCAACGGCTTGCGGAAGCGTACGGGCAACGAGGCGGTCCGCCAAGCTTATGACTCTTGGTCGCGTACCACTCGAAATTTGGAACAGCCGCTGCGCCCATCCATAGGATGTATCACAAACAGAACGCACAGGAAAATAACTGTACCTATGGCTGCTTAGTTCGCCGGCGCTAATGGATCATCCGTGTCGCGCGTCGCCGTCCTGATTTCCACGCGGGCTTAGAAGGGCAAAAAGCTCAGCCTACGCTAATATCGCGAACTTGGCCCAAGCGGCCTTCAACAAAAATGGTTTCGACGTCGCGGCCATCTTCGTTGGAGACGAGTAGACGGCAAGGCGCGGACCGCAGGGAAAGTGCACGACCTCGACATCGTCACCCGGATTATAGAGCAGTATTAGAGGAATTTCCGGGAAACGGATCAATCGCGTCGTTTGCCCCTCCACAGACTACCTCCAGTCCTCCCCGGGTAAGCAGATATTCTCAGCCGCAACCCCGTCAGGCTGCAAACGCTTTGAGCCCCGCATTCTCGGATGCTATAGGTTCGCGGCGAGGCGATGCGTGGCCGAGCGCGTGACCTTCTCGAAGCAGAACGAGGGCTGAGTTGTCGATGAAGAAGAAGTTCGACGAATTGTCACGGCGGCTGAAGCTTCCGCTGATGGTAGCTCCGATGTTGCGTATCTCGGGACCGGAGCTGGTTTCCGCATGCTGCATCAACGGGGCGATCGGTTCGTTCCCCACGGTGAACGCTCGCACTCCGGAAGGATTGGAGGCCTGGATAATCCAGATCAAGGAGTTGATCCGGAGAAGCGAGCGGCCTTCGGCGCCCTTCTGCGCGAATATCCTCGTCAGGTCGAACGAGGAGATGCTGAATGCGGATCTCAAAATATTGGCGAAGCATAGGGTCGAAATGGTTCTCGCCAGCACCGGGGCGCCCGGAAAGGTCATTGGTCCCATGCACGACGCCGGTTGCCTGGTGATCGCGGACGTCGCCTCGATCCGGCACGCAGAAAAGGCGATCGAGCAGGGCGCGGACGGCTTGGCGCTTCTGAGCGCCGGCGCTGGAGGTCAGACGGGTTGGGCGAACGGGCTGGCTTTCGTGCGCGCGGTAAGATCGTTTTATGACGGTCCGGTCATCCTCGCCGGAGGAATTTCGGACGGGTATGCCTTGTGGGCGGCCAGAGTGCTCGGTTGCGATCTCGGTTTGATGGGCACGCGCTTTATCGCGACTGCGGAATGTGAGGCAGTCGAAGGATACAAGTCGATGCTAGTCGATAGCCGCCTGGACGACATTGCACTTACGCGCGGCATCAGCGGCATCGATGCCAATTTCCTCCGTCCTTCGATTGTGGCCTGCGGGTTGGATCCGGTCGAGCTTGCCGCTCCTGTGAGCCCGGAGCGTGCCCGTGAAATGTTCAGCTCATACGCAGGCGAGACCCGGGGTCCCAAGCGATGGTTGGACCTCTGGAGCGCCGGTCACACCGTATCCGGCGTCAAATCGGTTCGGCCGGTGGAGGCGTTGATCAACGACCTGCAGCACGAGTATTCGCTCGCGCAGCAACAGTCGGAGCGCCTGATCGCGAGCTCAAAGGCAGCCAGCGGGGCAACCGCTTGAGCCGGCGCTCACGTGACGGACGAGGAGCGTGCAGGAGTGGTTCTAGCCGAAGACAAGCCGCTATGCTTTCACGGCAACCCCAACTCACTCGGGACGCGGATACTTCGGCTGCACCGGGCAGCTGACAAGCGGCGTACGGGTGAAGCGATTTCAAGGCAATCTGCCTCCTGTCGAAGCAATGAACCTCCGAGATGACAGCGTACGCTCGGCCGTCGAGACTTCTTCTTCCAGCGATCATCCGTGATACGAAAAAGCCCGGCGCGAAGGCCGGGCGTTCGTTGTTTGCAGCGGTGTGTTGCCCGAGCGGGGCCTAACTCGTTTTCGTCGAAACAGCGTCGAACGCTATGACCCTGGTATTGCCGCGTAACGCCGGAGCAGTCTATAAAAGGCGGCCCGGGGGTTCGGAACGGTGCAACACGCACCAAACGAAAAACCGAGCTAAAATGTGCAAGAAGTGCCTGATTTAAAAGGATAACTAGGCGGGCGTAGTTCAATGGTAGAACGGCAGCTTCCCAAGCTGCATACGAGGGTTCGATTCCCTTCGCCCGCTCCAATTCAATTTGGGCCTGCTAATTAAAGGCTTCCAGGGTGTTTGAAGGTCAGTTTTTTTGCTGTAACTTAGCGGTCCGTACAACGACCGTACAACGCTTGTGCCGAAGAACGCCAGTTTTCGTGCGTGCGGCTGTAGATCCAGATACCGGCAGGGGTCGTGTCCCCGGCGCTGGTTTAGCTTGGTAGAGCAGAGCCGCCCGGACGCGCGCCCAATTGCGCCTTCAATAACATCTACGTCGTCGACAACGTAGAGTTTGTGCGCCTCACTGCGGCCTAGACCGCGGTTGGCTCGGGAGCGCCGGCAAGAGGCAGAAAGAAGCGGGGGCCTCGGACGGGATAGTGAAACTCCTCCATCGCCGGGATCTCGACGTGACGCCGAAGGAACGCGAAGTGATCGATGTTCCGCGAGAGCTTGATGCCCTTCTTTTCGATGCTGTGCGCTTCCATTGGCCCGAACGGATCGTCGCCCCGATGCCTTCCCTGGTGATAGAAGTCGGCGAAGTCCTCCAGATTGGACAGATGCCAGGCGAAACCGGTCCCGCAGAAGATCAGGCACCCGGGACCGTTCTTCTCCGCCTTCGCGGTTGCGAGGCGGCTCTCGAACTCGAGCGCGTAGTCGAGGAAGTGGGCGCGGGACGCCAACACGTTCCCGTAGATCGCTCCGCTCATCCAATCCTTTTCGACGATGAAGTTCACGTTCTCAGGATGGTGTCGGCTTCGTTCGAGGAACTTCTGCCAGGCGTCGTCCGTGTCCGCGGTGCGCGGGCGCGCCGTCTTCACCTCAATGTAGAGATTGTCGGCGCCGCGGTCGACGACGAAGTCGATCCTGCGACCGTCGGGAAGCGCGGGTTCGTACGTGATCGGACCAGTGACGTGGGGGTCGTCGAGCAGCAGCTTGGCGACCGCGAGTTCGGTGAGATGGCGCGGTCGTCGCCTTTGGGATCCGCGCGGCACGCCGCCACTGCCTCTTCGAATTGAGCCCAGAGTGCGTCGCCCCGCACGATGCCTGCTGTTATCGGCTGCCGGTAAAGCGCGCGGACGGCGTCGGCCAGCCTGTCCAATTCGGTGGCGAGACGGACGACGCGGACGAGATGCCTGACCTTCGCGATCATCCCGCGGATCTCGGGCGTGTCGGAGCGCTCGACGACCCGGCCGATGCGGTTAAGGCCGAGTCCGATCAGCGTTTCACGCTGCCGGTGGTGCCGCCGAATGGGACTCGCGATCTGTTCTATCGCCAAATAGGTTTTGTTCATCCATTGCGTCCGCGGGAGGTCGCGCTTCCGGGGCATCCTACCACCAACGTCGGGACGCGGCACCCGCCGAGCACCGCTGCTCTCGACCTGCGACAGCGCTACGATGACCCCTGCTATATCGCTAGAGCTGGCTGTTTCGCGGGCGCAAAAACTGCACCGGTTAGAGGTGGAAGCTGCAGCCGCCTGCGCCGCATCGAGTGCGTGCCATAAGAGGCCGCCTCCAAGCCGATGCTTTCAACCCAGCGATGCACCAACCGGGCATATTGGCGGATTGATATGTGAGGACTTGCATGAAGTCGACTTGGAAAGAGATATCGGGAGCCAGTGCTTCGGAGCATTGGTAGCCAGGCTTCCACGGAGGTCCTCGACTGCTCCGTGATCTCGAACTGGACTGGTCGACCAGTCTTCTTTTGGACGATCGTTGCTCGATGCCGCACTTTTGCTCCTGAGCAAATGTCGTCTAATCGAAGTTTGACCAAGTCGCAGGCGCGAAGCTTGCTGTCGATTGCCAGGTTAAAGATGACAAGGTCGCGCCACGATTTTGCGATTTCTAGGCGAACGCGAATGGACCAAACGTGCTTCGGCTCGAGAGGTTTCTTCTGGCCGATGAGCAATCCCTTGTTCCAAGGTCGTTGGCCTCTGTCGAAAGGACGTACAGGCATAGGCGGGCCTCCGCCACGCCGCCCTCCGCGTCGCTCCGGCGCGAGCGTATGATTTATACGGACTAAGCAGTCTGGCACTCCCAAGAACGTACTCGCGACCGACCACTTCTGGCGCGAAGCGGCCGGTCATACGAAAAATACCCGCCTTATTATTATCGATGCTCGTCTGGAACGGAGAATAGCTCGGAGAAATTCGCTCAGCATCTCGTCCGAAGTTGAATGGTACGGATGAGCAAATGGGGCGCTTGAGCAATAACTACCTGTGCAGGGTCTATCATCGATAAAGCGAATGCGCTTGTCGCCGAACTTGCGGGCGCCACTGTCATGCCGAGGCGAGCAATATCCTCGCCATGGGCTGAGTCCCGTCACCAGAATCGGCTTGTCCTTCTTTAAATGGCGCTACTTGGCGTGGGCGCCGGCCGCAGGGGCGATTATTTCGAGATCAAGCCCGTGGCCATGTTCGAGATGGGCCGGCCGGATTGAGCATCCGCTGAACCGTAGCCGGATGCAGCGAAGTGCAATCCGACCAGCGCAGCCGCAGGATAGAGTGCCGGATTGGGCGGAGCCTGTCATCGGGCGGCGTTTTTGCGCCGATCCGTTGGCTTCGTGCGGGCGACCGGCCGGTATCGGCTGACGTATGTCCGGAACTGTTTTGGGTTGCCCGCCGTTATCGCTCCGGATCAATTTCGCTTTACCCTCCGCGCGGAGCAGCACGTGATTCCCGCGCTGTCCTGCTAAATTAGCCGAACTTCCAGCGAATGCCGGCCGCCGGCCGCGCCGCTGTCCCGTGAGGACATCGCTATGAATGCGCAATTCGCTAGGACCCATTCCTTTCGCCGCGATTTCATCACCAAGCCGATCTTCTCCTGGGCCCGCGGCGTGCTGCCGGCGATGTCGAATACCGAGCGTGAGGCGCTGGAAGCGGGCGACGTCTGGTGGGACTCCGACCTTTTTTCCGGTAATCCCGACTGGTCGAAGCTGCTCGCAACCCGGCCCGCGACCCTGAACTCCGAAGAACAGGCGTTTCTCAGCGGCCCGGTCGACCAGCTCTGCGCTATGCTCGACGACTGGAAGATCAATTGGGAATGGCGCGACCTGCCGGCCGAGGCTTGGGACTTCATCAAGCGCGAAAAATTCTTCGGCATGATCATTCCGAAGCAGTTTGGCGGGCTCGGCTTCTCGCCGTATGCGCATTCTGAAGTGGTGCGCAAGATCTCGTCGCGCTCTGTGGCCGCCGCCGTCACCGTGATGGTGCCGAACTCGCTGGGGCCGGGCGAACTCCTGATGCGCTTCGGCACTAAAGATCAGCAGGCGCAATGGCTGCCGCGGCTGGCCGACGGCCGTGACATTCCCTGCTTCGGCCTGACCAGCCCGGAAGCCGGGTCCGACGCCGCCTCGATGATCGACAGCGGCGTCATCTGCAAAGGCAATTTCGAAGGGCGCGAAGTGCTGGGCCTGAAGACTCAACTGGCACAAGCGCTACATCACGCTCGGCCCGGTCGCGACGCTGCTCGGCCTTGCCTTCAAGGCCTACGATCCCGACCATCTCGTCGGATCACAGGACGAACTCGGCATTAGCGTGGCGCTGATCCCGACCCATCTGCCCGGCGTCGAGATCGGCCGCCGCCATCTGCCGTCGATGCAGGTGTTCCAGAACGGCCCGAACTGGGGTCGTGATGTCTTCATTCCGATGGACTACATCATCGGCGGCCAGGAGCGGGTCGGCCAGGGCTGGAAAATGCTGATGACGGCGCTCGCCGCCGGGCGGGGCATCTCGCTGCCTTCGCTTTCGGCCGCGGGTGCTGCCTTTGCCGCGCGAACTACCGGCGCCTATGCCCGGATACGCGAGCAGTTCAACGTTCCCATTGGCAAATTCGAGGGCATCGAGGAGCCGCTGGCGCGCATCGCCGGCACGGCCTACCTGCTCGACGCCGCCAGGCGGCTGACCTGCGCCGCGCTCAACCAGGGTCATCATCCCGCGGTGATTTCCGGCATCATGAAGCTGCAGGCGACCGAGCGGATGCGGATCGCGGTCGACGACGCCATGGACATCCACGGCGGCAAGGCTGTCATCGACGGCCCGCAGAACTACATGGGCAGCCTTTACCGCTCGGTGCCGGTCGGCATCACGGTCGAGGGCGCCAATATCCTGACCCGCAATCTGATCGTGTTCGGCCAGGGCGCGATCCGCGCCCACCCTTATCTCTTGCAGGAGATGAGCGCGCTCGGCGACGCCGACCGCGCCAGAGGGTTGAATGCCTTCGACCAGACGTTCTGGAAGCATATCGGCCACAGCGTCGCGACGCTGTTCCGGGCCTGGGGCCGCAGCTGGACCGGCGGGATGTTCGCGCCGGCGCCCGACGCCGGCGACGCCACCAGCTTCTACCGCCAGCTCTCTCGCTACTCGTCGGCCTTCGCGCTGTGCGCCGACATGGCGCTCCTGACGCTGGGCGGCGCGCTGAAGCGCAAGGAAATGCTGTCGGCGCGGTTCGGCGATATTCTGTCGGAGCTATATCTGCTCTCCGCCGCCCTGAAACGCTGGCAGGACGAGGGCCGCCAGCCGGCCGATTTCGTCGCGCTCGAATGGTGCATGGCGTCCGGTTTCCGCACCATCGAAAACCGGCTCGCGGAAATCCTGGCCAACCTGCCCAGCCGCTTTGCCGCGGTCGTTCTGAAATTGGTGGTGCAACCGTTCGGCGCCCGCGTGCTCGGCCCGTCCGATCGCGTCACCCATGAATGCGCGCAACTCGTGCTGGAGCCGTCGGCGGCGCGCGATCGGCTGACGCCCGATCTGTCCCATGTCGATGACGATGGCGGCGTGGCGCGGCTGGAAAAGGCGTTCTTGCTGGTCACCGGCGCCGAAGAGATCGCCATGAAGATACGCGCCGCCCATCTGCATGACAGCCCGGACGCCGTGAAGAAGGGCGTCATCACCCAAGCCGAAGCCGACAGGCTTGCGGCGGCGCATCAGGCGGTTGCCAAAGTGATCGAAGTCGACGACTTCGCGCCCGAAGCGCTGTCGCCGATTTACAAGAAGCCTGCCGACGTGGATCAATTCTTTCAGGGGGAGCAAAGGGCTGCGGGCTGATTTGCGCGACCGGTCTTTATCGTCGACGGCAACCGGACGCCGTTCCTCAAGGCGCGCAGCGGCCCCGGCCCTTTCACCCCGGCCGATGCTCGTTCCGCTGTGACTTCTCAAGCGCCGAAAAAGTCGACCAGTCCGAAGAGCCGCCCTTGCATCGAAGTCTGGCGAAGTCGCAGGCGCGAAGCTTGCTGTCGATGGCCAGATTGAAGATGGCAAGGCCGCGCCACGATCGCGCGATTTCCAGGCGAACTCGAATGGACTAGACGTGCTTCGGCTCGAGAGGTTGTTGGCCTCGGTCGATAGGACGTACAGGCATAGGGGGGTCGCCGTCTCCCGGAATATCTGCTTACATCACCCGTCTGACTTGGGGACATGTCATGGCTTCTGAACCCCGCTCGCCTCGCCTCGCTGTTCTAATTGATGCGGACAATGCTTCCGCGAAGATAGTGGATGGACTGTTCGAGGAGATTGCGAAGATCGGGGAGGCAAGCGTTCGCCGTATCTACGGCGACTTCTCCAATCCTCGCTCTAAGGGCTGGGCCGATACGCTATCGAAACACGCAATCATACCTCAACAGCAGTTTGCCTACACCACCGGGAAGAATGCATCCGACATCACGCTGGTCATCGATGCAATGGACCTGCTTCACAGTGGTAGGTTCGATGGATTTTGTCTGGTTTCCTCGGACAGTGATTTTACCCGCCTTGCCGCCCGCATCCGTGAGCAAGGCGTCGATGTTTTTGGGTTCGGTGAGCAGAAAACTCCGGAGAGCTTCCGGCAAGCCTGTCGAAGGTTCGTGTACACGGAGAACCTACTTACCGGTGCTGCGAACAGTCAAGATGCCACCTCAACTTCAAAGCCTCTTCAGCCTCTCGGCGAAGCCACGCCCATCATTAAGAAGGTCATCACACAGATGGAAAGCGAAGACGGGTGGGTACCTCTGGGGGAAGTGGGAAAACAGCTTGCCAACCTCGCTTCGGACTTCGATCCCAGAACCTTTGGCTTTCGCAAGCTAAGCGATCTGGTGCGAAGGACAAACTCGTTCGACATCGATCATCCAAAGGGAGGCTCCATGCGCATTCGCACAAAGTCCGCTGCCGGATCGCCCCCGAAATCGAAGGCCACTACCAAAACCGCGACATGAGGGAAGGTGCCCAAAAAGGCCTGCGAGAAGGTGAAACTCTACAACCCCGGAAAAATCAACTCGACGGACTAGACTAAAGCTCTCATCGTGCATCGGAGACTTCAATGACGGCAGATGGATTGCGTGGACGGGCCGCACTGGTGACCGGGGGCTCTCGCGGCATTGGCGCAGCAATATCGAGAGCATTGGCTGAGGCAGGGGCGGCCGTCGCTGTCAATTATCGCGAGCGAGCCGACGGGGCAAAGAAGTTGGCCGAGGACCTGCGCAAGACGGGTATACATGCCATCACTGTCCAGGCTGACGTCTCGCAGGCCGATGCGGTTGCTAAAATGGTCGAGGCCGTGAAATCCGAGCTAGGGACAATCGACATTTTAATCAATAACGCCGGCATCGCAATCACGCGCGGCATCGACGATCTTTCTGAAGCCGATTTTGACAAAACGATTACCACCAATCTGAAATCCGTGTTTCTGTGCACGAAGGCGGTTTTACCGATGATGCGAGCTAATAAATGGGGACGGATCGTCAATATCTCCTCGGGAGCTGCACGTGGGGCCGGCGCGATCGGACCCCACTACAATGCATCAAAAGCAGGCGTCGAGGGATTGACACGGGGGTACGCGGCCCGGCTGGTCAAGGAAGGGATAACGGTCAACGCGGTCGCGCCTTCGCTGATCGAAACAGACATGATGAAGAGCCAGGAGAAACTTGTCAGTCGGATACCGTTAGGCCGCTTCGGTAAAGCAGACGAAGTCGCAAAAGCCGTTCTGATGCTCGTGGACAATGCCTATATGACCGGCCAGACCATCGCGATGAGTGGCGGTATGGCCTTCAACTGAGAATAATCGAGAACATTCAGCCATTGCGCCGAACGCCGTTTTCAGCGCGCGGCACCGGATCAAGTCGGTGAGTGATGCGCGTCCACGCAAACAACACCGCCAGCGCCCGCATTCGCGCGGAACGAGGCGATGAAGGCAAGCGGCGCTACCGCGAGCGCGAGAACGGCGAGCAAGGCCCATTCGCTGTCGTGCGGGATCAGGATCGCAAGCGCACCGTCATAGGCGACTCCTCCGAAGGTGCCGATCAGATAATCGCTCGCAACTTTCAGCGAGCGGCCCAAGCTCATCTGGGTCACGATCAGCGACGTCAGAACCGCCCAGAGCGGAAGATGCAGGTGCAAGGCCAGCGCCAGTGCTAACGCCAACAGCGCGGCGACCGTGGCCCGGAGGGCCAGGACTAGCTGCAGCCGGTAGCGGTCGACGCATTCGCGGATTTGCGTCAGCAGTTCGGCGATGCGGTTTTCGCTATACGACATGCGGCTGACATCGCGAGGGTAGCGTAGGATGTCGATTTAAACCCGCTTCTGCGCGAAGACAAGGTGAGCCGAGGAGATTGTCACTGGAGCGGGGCTTCATATGTGATCGAATAAAATGCGCTGACTTCCGTTGTCGAGGGGATGAACGGACCTAGCGCAGACGCGAACCAAGTGCTGCAAATCCAAGTTCCTCGCGAGGAGATCGTCTACCTCTTTCGCGGGTCATTGGCGAAACATCGTCCCGAATACGTGATCCCACAGCGTTGTGCTGACGCCGTAGTTTCGCGTCGCGAATTGATGATGATTTCGGTGGTGCTTAAGCAGTAGCAACGGCAACCTATCTGGACCGTGATGTGCGCAGTGATGCACGAATAGGTACCATGAATAGGCAATTAAGCCGCCCGCAAGGAAGGGGCCGCCGGCTATCAAATAGATCAGTGCGAAACAGGCCCATATCTGCCAAAAAATATTGAGCACTGCCGCGTCCGGGTTGGCATGATGAAGCCCATGTTGGGTTGTTACGAGACCATGCAGCACAAAGCGATGAACAACATATTCGGCAAGTGTCCACGTAACAACGCCGGCGACTAAGAGCGCGGCATCGTAACTCATTCCGAACGGAGAAATTGCCAGCAGGGCGATTGCGAGTAAGGACGCTACTAGCATTTCGCCAAAATAGATGAGGGCGGTCATACTCCACAGTATGCGCCTGGACGTACACCTTCGCCTATCGAAAGATCGGTCATGAAGAGGCTAACCTTGTCTGACGGCATGTGAAAGGATCGGGATGCCAGCGCGGGGATATCGCCTACCTTTGCACCCTCTGCGAAGCATCCGCGACGCGCTGTCAGCATCCGCAGTTTTTGGGATAATCTTCCAGAAAGTCCCGTCGAGGTGGGTAGGGCGCTACAGCCCGGTCGCGAACTTTGCCATGACAACGAATATAGCGACTTGCATCGTGCCCTGGATCGCCACCACGCCCACGAACCAGCGCATCCAGCGCCCAATCTTGGCGCTGTCCGGGTTCGGCTTCTGCAGCTCGAAGTAGAGCCGCAAATTCGTCGGCAACAGGATCCCCGTGCCCTGGATAGTCAGGATCGTCACGATGACGAGGGCTGCGATGACCCAATGGAACTTCGGGTAGCCCACATCGAGAAAACCCATTCGTTTGGCGAGAAACCAACCGGTTGTCGAGGTGATGATGCTGACCGTCGGCATCAGGAACAATGTTCGCGGGACCAGCCCCGAGATCACGGCGCGGCGGGCGTCGAGTGGTAGCCGCTTGAGCACCGGACCGACCACAAAGCCCATGAACAGGTCGATGCCGGTCCACAGCGCGCCGGTCATCACGTGGAGGAAATTCAACAGCCAGTCGCTGCCGTATTGGATCGCAAGAACCATCAGTGCCAGAGCGAGCACCGCAGCTACGACATACCAGCGGCGGACCGGCGAGGCTGAGCGAGGCGCAACGCCGAGGACCTGATCGCTCATGGTGTCTCCGCGACAAATTCCATGGATGTGAATACTGATCGATAAATGACTCGTCGGATTCGACGTGACCGGCTTAGCTATTTGATTTTATTCACACCGCTACTCGGGCCCCCGCGCCGATTGACACCGGTGTCGTCCGATACGCCGCTCCGTCAACCGTGACGCCAATCTATAGTTGGATTTGTCCTCGCCAGATGTTGATCTCTGATAACTGGATTTTGGCTCCGTTGGGAAAAGATTCTTGAAATATCAACGCAAGCAGCTCACCGCATCGTCGCAAGCTGTACTGCGAGCACACACGCCCGGTCGTACTCGTCGAGATTGATCCATTCGTCGATCGTGTGCGGCTCGTTCTGCCCCGCGCCGAAGGTCACGGTCGAAACACCGTGGCGAACCATCCAGTTCGCGTCGAGGCCGCCATTCGCGGCGCGGATGGCCGGCGTTCCGCCGGTGGCGGACACGGCCGCGACCGCGCGTTTGACGACCGGCAGGCTTTCCTTCATGCGGAACGGATAATAGTCGGTCTCGGCTTTGAACTTAACACGGCCCGACTTGCCATCGCTGTTCTTGACTCGTTTCGCCGCCTTCTCAAACGCCGTCTTGTAGGCTTTGGTGATCTCCTTGAAAAACTTCGCATCGTGGCTGCGGCTCTCTCCGCGCACATGCACATAGTCGGTGACGACATTGGTAGCGTCTCCAGCCGGCCGGCCGTCGCCGCCGGTGACGGGACCGACATTGCTCGTGCCCTGCCGCTTGCCCTTCACCACCTTGCCAAACCAGCCGCCGGCCTTCACGTCGGCGAGCGCAAGCGCCAGGATCATGGTCGAACTGATCCCGCGCTCCGGCGCGACGCCGGCATGCGAGGCACGGCCGAAAATCTCGACCTGCCAGCGATCCGCGCCGACGGCGCCGATGGTGACATTGGAGGCAGAGCCGCCGTCGTAGTTGAAGGCCATGACCGGCGAGCCGAGGTCTTGGGTCTTGACGTGGCGCGCACCCCATAGCCCGCTCTCCTCCCGCACGGAGAACAGGAGCGTTATCGGCGGATGGTCAAGCTTCTGCTTCGCCAGCTCGGCCGCCAGTGTAACGAGAACGCCACAGCCGCAGCGGTTGTCGCCGCCGAGCGCGGTCTTCGCCACGTTGGCGATCTTGCGGCCGGCGAGCTTTGGCTTCGCTCCGGCGCACAGCGGCACGGTGTCCATGTGGGTCATGAACATGATCCGCGGCTGGTTGTGCATCGCGCCGCGGCCGGCCAGGTCGACAATGAGGTTGCCGGTCTCCGTCGGCACGGGAATGCGTGTATTGGCGTCGTCGAGGCGGATCGCGTCCGCCGGCACTCCGCTTTCTTGCAGCACCGCGGCAAGCTCGCGCCCTATCGCTGCCTCCTTTCCAGTCACGCCCTCGACAGCGAGGAAGCGCATGAGGCGGTCGGTGGCGGCTTGAGCGTCGACAGACATGACTTGTCCCTTTGATGAACGGTACTTGTAAGCATCCTTCGCGACACCTGGTTTCGCAAGGTCCTTCAGACAATCCGTTGAGTTAATTTTGGCGGAGCAGGTAAGAATTCGTCGAGGCGTCAAAGGCACCGGTTGATCGTGCAACTTGCCGCTTCCGGGTTACCCCATGCAGACCCCTTCAAACGGCGCCCTTCTTCGCATGCGGGCCAAAAAGGCGACATTGGTCAGCGGCAGCTCATGGCGCGAAGCTGACATCCGTCAAGACAGATCCTTGGTAATCGACGAAGCGCCCGGGCGCTTAGGGGCTTTTCTGGTCGGTAAATGCGTTCTCGATCACGTCTCCGATCGGCTGCCACGAGATCCCGTCGAACTGTACGAGGCGCATCTGCTTGATTGGGTGAAAGTCGGTTGGTCCTGTGGTGAAGGCTATCCCCGGTTGGACAATCTGGCTTTCATAGCCATTCAAAGATAGCGACCGTCGCATGACGTTCTCACGGGAAAGGTCGTCACCGCACTGGATCAACACGTGCAATAAAGTCTCCGCCGCAGCATATCCGAAAACGGCATTGCTGTCAGCCTTGTCCCCGTCCGGGTAGTATTTGTCCATAAACGACAAGAAAGCCTTCATGGCTGGATCGTCCTTCCACTCTGGATCAGAGGCGTCTTTCAGGAAGGAGGTGGAGATCACGCCCGACGAATTTTGAAGGCCTGCCGGTCTCAACGCGTTTGCGATCGACGCGGAGGCATTGTCGAGGAGGATAACTGGGTGCCAATCAAGCTCGGTTATCCTGCGTATCGCCCGGCCGACGAAGGTCGGAGCGATATCGAGCAAGAGGATATCGGCACCCGAACCCTTCAGAACTTCTATTTGCGCGTCAAGCGAAGAGGGATCTGAGATATCGAACGTGGTGTCCGCGACGATCATACGCGCCCAATCTCCAAGTCCCTCCTGCAACCCTTTGAACAGATCCCTCCCGAATTGATCATCCTGCCAAAAAATCGCGATTTTGCGTTCGGGATAGTTGGCCTGAATGTAATTCGCATAGATGCGTCCCTCGGACCGGAAAAGAGGCTGCCAACCCATCGTCCAGGGAAATCCCTTGGGATTTGCGAATTCTTCGTCGCCGGAAGCAACGAAGAGCTGAGGAATCTTCCTGTCATTCAAATACGACCTTGTCGCAAGATTACTCGGGGTGCCAAACGCTCCGAACATGAGAAGAATCTTATCGGTTTCGACCAGTCTGCGCGTTTGTTCGACCGCTGTTGCCGGTTTGGAGCTGTCGTCATACGAGATGAACCGGACCTTGCGGCCATTGATGCCGCCGTGGTCGTTGACCATGTCGAAATAGGCAGCTTCGGCCTTTCCGATCGTTCCGAAAGCGGCCAGCAGGCCAGTATAGGGCATGATGTTTCCAACTCGGATCTCGGCATCGCTTGCTTCGATGTCTGAACTCGGTCCGGCGTGGCCAATTCCGGGTCCAATGATGATCGACGCAAGGAGCGGTACCGCAACCGAAATTCTTCTGATTTTTCGCATCACTCGCTCTCTGACCGGCGCATTGTTGGTCTGAGTCATCCGGAATCGACAACGTTAATGTTGTGCATGGTGCCATAAAATCAACGCCTCTCGTGCGTCCTTCTCGCCGGCTTTCAAACGGTGGCCGACGCCATTGTTAAGTGGCTGAGAGCTTACGCTCGCGTCCGATTGTCAGGGTAGCGATGAGGTCTATGACCAAGGAGGGAGAGGGCAGCGGCACTGGAGCCGATCAAGAAACCATAGTGTAGTTCCCGCCGATGCCCACATGTACGTACGATAGGTCGCAGGCCCCTACCTGGAACACGCCGGACGTGTTGGTGGCACCGATCGAGTTCCGTGACTACTGCGTGCTATAGCCGCCGCCTGGCCGGCAGCCGGCATTAAAGAACGCAACGCTGCGCTACGTGCGGGCCGATCTCCGCTTATCGTCGCGGAGATCAAGGGTTTCATCATCTTTCCATTCTCCGGTATTTGGAATTGGCAGGGACATATAGTGAAAAGTAACGCATATGTGAGAGGACACTTTGACTGGCCTGGTTCTGGAGGCCGACCGCCGCCTGACAAGGCGCGGAAGTTCGTCACAAATTCCGACGCGGGCGGCGGATCCGCTGAAGGCAGCCTAGCAGAGCGGGCACACAAAATTCGACGCCTGCTTCGGGTGGGAATGGCCGGTTGTGGAAAAGCGGTCATTCAGATCTAACGTGAGACCACACCGCGGACGGCTTCTAGAACTTCGCCTGGTGGTTGCTTATTGAGGATCTAGCAGCATTTTCAGCGGGAGAACGTTCTTCACGATCGGAGACTTTTTCGAAGTGTGTCATTTGAGGTGAGGCGTTTTCATTGTTTGATCGTGGATAGTCAGAAAGATGGCTCAGAATTTTGATGCGATCGTCATTGGTGCCGGGCAGGCGGGGCCGCCCCTAACGGGCCGGCTCACGGCGAGCGGACTGACAGTCGCCATGATCGAGCGAGGCAAATTTGGCGGAACGTGCGTCAATACCGGATGTATGCCTACAAAGACACTGGTCGCAAGTGCCTACGCCGCGCATCTGGCGCGTCGCGGCGGCGACTACGGCGTGCTGCTCGATGGCCCCGTCCGCATCGACATGCATCGCGTCAGGCGCAGGGCCGCCACGATCTCCGCCAATGCGAGCCACGGGGTCGAAAGCTGGCTGCACAACATGAGCGGTTGCACGGTGTTTCAGGGCGCCGCGCGTTTTGAGGGTCCGAGAGAGGTGCGCGTTGGCACGGAGCTGCTCTCTGCGCCGCGAATCTTCATCAATGTGGGTGGTCGTGCCGTCGTGCCCGATATACCCCGCGTGAGGGAGATTTCGTATCTGACTAACAGTTCGATCATCGAGCTCGAACGCGTGCCGGAGCATCTGGTCGTGATCGGCGGCAGCTATATCGGGCTCGAATTCGCGCAGATGTATTGCCGCTTCGGCGCCGAGGTGACGGTGGTAGAGAAGGCGCCACGGCTGATTGCGCGTGAGGACGCCGATGTCTCGGAGGCGGTGCAGGACTTCCTGGAGAAGGAAGGAGTCAAATCCGCACGTCGGCGGAATGTATCACATTCGCCAAGGGCGATCCGGGCGTGCGCGTTGGGGTCGATTGCGTACGCGGTGATCCAGAAATCATCGGCTCGGATGTGCTGCTGGCTGTGGGCCGTCGCCCCAACACCGACGACCTCGGGCTCGACCGCGCTGGTGTTGCGGTCGATTCACGCGGGCACATCATGGTCGACGAAGGCCTCGAGACCAATGTCAGGGGTATTTGGGCGCTCGGCGACTGCAACGGACGCGGGGCGTTCACGCATACTTCCTACAATGATTTCGAGATCGTTTCCGCGAACCTGCTCGATGGCGACAATCGGTGCGTCAGCGATCGCGTGCCGGCCTATGCCTTGTTCGTCGATCCTCCGCTCGGTCGCGTCGGCATGACCGAGGAACAGGTTCGCGCCCGCGGCCAGCCATATCTTCGCGCCACTCGTCCGATGTCGCGGGTCGGCCGTGCGGTCGAGAAAGATGAGACCTACGGATTCATGAAGATACTGGCGGATCCCTCGACCAGGCAGATTCTCGGCGCGTCGATCTTGGGCACCGGCGGCGACGAGGCGATCCACGGCATTCTCGATGCGATCTTCGCTACGATCAGCTGCGCTGGGCCGTACCAATTCATCCGACGGTGTCGGAATTGATTCCGACGGTGTTGGGCGATCTCCGGCCGGAGCCGGCCGTTTGAGCGCTAGGCGGACTACGCCACCGAAAATTCACGCGATGATCCGAGATTTGCGCGTCGTGGATGCTTCAGGCTTCAACGCGATATTCCGAATAAGTATCATCCATGGCTTAGGCCACTTGTCCAAATCGAGGTGAGAAGTCGTTCGCGCCGCTGGCCGACGAAATCCGAACATTGTAGCGGGCTCCCCACAGACGTATCCTTAGATCAAACCGAAATCGCCCGCATCGTGAGGCGACACATGGGCAATAGCGCCCGACGTCTTAGAATTGCGTACGCACAATGAATTCAGCGGTTCTGAAATGGTAGCCGGTAGCTAGGGTGGGAGATTGAGATGGATGATCAAACCGTGCGGGTGGCGCTGGAGCGCCATTGGGATGCTTCGGACGCGAGCGATTTTAAGGTCGAACATGAAATCTACCGCGAGGATGCTGTGCTTGATTATCCGCAATCGGGCGAGCAGATCCGCGGTCGGCACCACATTCAAGAGAGCCGAATTCGTCCAGCCAAACAAGAAGCGTTTTGCGGTCCGGCGAATTGTCGGCAGCGGCAATCTCTGGGTCACTGAATTCGTACTTACCTATGACGGCATACCATCTTACGCGGTGAGCATCATGGAATTCCGTGAAGGACTGGTGGCCAACGAAACGCAATATTTCGCCGATCGGTTTGACCCTGCACCCTCGCGTGCGCATCTTGTTGAGCGAGTAGGCGAAACCACGTCATTCTAAATAAACCGCCGAGGAGAACTCGGATCGACGTTAATGTAGATGAGATTTCATTAGGGCTTGTCCCTGTCTTCGACGGCCGCTCGTGGCGCGAAGCCGACCTTCGCCGAAACGCCAATACCCGCCGCATGCCGAGAGGAGGCGCTTACAGCGCAGCAAGCGGAATTTCCTGATCTATCATCCCGCGCCCGATTGTGCATTCGTTCTTTGCTGGCCGCAGCTTGGTCTACGAACAAGATGAGTTCGCCGACCGGCCGTACCCGGGACGCAGGAGTCTCGCTGCCCTCGGCGCGGATGGCCCGCAAGATGGCAGCCTTCTCCCGACCCGTCACCAGAAACGCGGCACGCCAGCTGCTATCGATCACCGGATAGTTCATGGTGATGCGGGCCTCGGGGTGCCCATGCGAGACAGACGCCACCCAACAAGAAACGCCATAGGAAACGCTCCAGGTTTTACGACATTCCAAAACACCCGATGGGAGCATGGATTGGCTTACGATACGACTCCTTTCGCGTTCGCGAACGCGATCCCTTTGGCTTCGGTACCGACAGCCGTCAGAACGGCTATAATGATCGCGACCGACCCCGCCACCACCGCGAGCGCGAGGCCATAGTTTCCGCCGAAATGTGAAGCGATGCCGGCCTGAAGTGTCGCGTTCACGGACGCCAGCAGGTTACCGAGTTGATAAACGAATCCGGGAAACGTCCCTCGCGCGGTGTCCGGCGACAACTCGTTTAGATGCACGGGCACGACGCCCCACGCACCCTGTACGGTAAATTGCATCAGGAACGCACCGATTGCGAGCAGCGCAGGGCTGTCCGAGAATGCCCAAAGCGGGATTACCGGCAAGGAGAGAAGAGCGGCAATGATGATGCAGCGCCGCCTGCCGAAACGCTCTGACAACGTGCCGAAGAGGATGCCGCCGCAGATGGCGCCAATGTTATAGATCACCGCGATTGTACCGACGAGGTGCGGAGACATCTTGTGTTCTACCTGCAAAAACGTCGGGTAGAGATCCTGCGTACCATGGCTAAAGAAATTGAATGCCGTCATGAGAACGACCGCGTAGATGCCGAGGCGCCAGTGCGATTTCAAGATCGTCAATGTGCTACCGCGTTCGGCGGCCGCTTCTTTACTCCAGCTTGGCGATTCCGGCACGTTGCGGCGAATGTAAAGTACGAGCAAGGCAGGGATCACGCCGACCATGAACATGCCGCGCCATCCAATGTACGGGAAGAGGGCGCCGTAGACGATCGACGCCAAGAAGTAGCCGGTTGGGTAACCCGATTGCAGCAGGCCTGAGACAAATCCACGGGCGTGAGGCGGGATGGTTTCCATCGTTAGCGATGCCCCGACACCCCATTCGCCGCCCATCGCGACGCCGTAGAGGGCGCGCAAAATGATGAGTACGGTCAGGCTTGGCGCAAAGCCCGATGCGAATTCGAGAATCGAATACAGGAGGATGTCGACCATCAGGGTTGGCCGGCGGCCCCACCGGTCCGCAGCGCGGCCGAAAATGAAGGCTCCTATCGGACGCATGGCCAACGTCAAGAGGATCGCAATCGTCACGTTTGAAATATCGGTCTGAAATTCCGCAGCAATATCTTTCAGCACGAACACCAGCAGGAAAAAATCGAACGCGTCCAGTGACCATCCGAGAAAGCTTGCCGCGACGACGTGTTTCTGTTCGGTGGTCCAGCCGGACAATGCTGCAATCGCCATCAGCTCTACTCCACCTCTAAGGATACGGCGGCCAATATCACACATTTGGAGGATAATTGGTTCATGGTACGGCGATGGCAAGTGAATTGAAGGTGACCTTGGCCGGTCAGCATTTGGGAGAACGAATCTATTGCGATGCAATACAAATTCGACGCGATCGGATATGTCTTCAACGACAAGTATCGGGCGCGAAGGGCGAGGCTTTGCGACATGGTAGAGTGTCGGCGGAGGGCGTGCAAATCCTAGCCACCAGCCACGAACCCCTACGAGTGTCCTGATCGACGTTGGCATGCGCCTGTGCATCCGCAGCGGTATCGGAATCGCAACGCGAGCTCTACGGACAAACCTTCGGAACCTTCGCTGCCGCGCTCAACGGCATGCAGAACAGCGGACTGGATTCGACCGCCGCGGCGCGGCGAGTGATCGAGCTCGCCGAACAAGTGCCGGCGCCGAGCCGGGCGCCGGTAGGAGCGGACGCCGGAGAAATGCTCCGGGCGGTTCGAGAGAAATCGGACGCTGAACAGGATGCATTGCGCCTCCAGCTCGTCGGCCTGAGTTAAGTCCACCTGACAATCACCCATCTTGCAAAAGGAGCCAGCCATGATTGAAATCATCGACACCAACGATAGCCGCGCGGTTCGCAACAAGAACAATGTTCTTGCCCTCTACGATCTGATGATCAACACGAAGAAATCAGAAGAGGGCACGGCCAAATTCGTGAGCCCCGCCTACATTCAGCACAACCCGCTGATCGCCGACGGTTCGGTCGCGCTGGGGAAGTTTTTCGTCCAGATCACACGGGAACGCGCCCGGGCCCGCGTCGTCGTCCACCGTATCATCGCCGTCGGCGACTATGTATGGGCGCACGTGAACTTTCTGAATCTCTTCAATGACGACCCGGAAGATACGGGAATCGTCGGCGTCGACATCTACAAGATGGACGCCGACGGCAAGGCCATCGAACATTGGGACACCTTGCAGGTCGTTGGTGACCCGAAAAACTCGGCACCGTTGATCGCGCCGAATATTCCGCGCGCAACGCCAACGGAATGTTCTGAGCGGGAAAATCTGCCATGAGCGATTCGACGCCCGTTCCTCTGATGGAAAAAGCCTGCTCGAAATATTCGGGCGCGAAAGATTCCACATGCCGGGCGGTCGTCTCGTCCGCAGACCATGGCCTTACCTTCGATGACGATCCTCATCGGGAGATGCGCATATTCTTGGGCGAGCGGCCGCTTTTGCGAAGCGGACGCTGAGCTCTTACAGTAAAGGCATATCAGCTTAGTTTTTGAGGGCGTCGCCTACCTCGGAGCGCCCTTGTACGTTTCCATATCAACAATCTATACTCAGATAGGCCGCGATCTCAAGCCGCCTAAAGGCGTGGGATTTCCTGATCCCCTATCGGGGACTCTAAATCCCGAGATAAGCCGCCTGCACCTGCTTGTTGTTCGCTAGTTCCGCGCTGGTGCCGTGCATGATTACATTGCCGCTTTCCAACACATAGGCCCGCTGCACCAGCGATAGCGCGCGGCCGACGTTCTGTTCGACCAGTAGAATCGCGGTGCCCATCTTGTGGATCTCGCCGATCTTCTCGAACGTCACGTCGGTCATGACCGGCGCCAACCCCAGCGAGGGTTCATCGAGCATCAAGAGGCGCGGCTTCAGCATCAACCCGCGGCCCACCGCCAGCATCTGCTGCTCGCCGCCGCTCATGGTGCCGGCGAACTGCTTGCGGCGTTCGGCCAGCCTAGGGAAGATGCTGTAGACGAGATCGAGGGTGCGGCTGCGATCCGCCTTCGCCTTCGGCACGTAAGCGCCGATCTCGAGATTTTCGTGTACGGTCATTTCGGGGAATACTTGGCGTCCCTCCGGCACATGGGCGATGCCCAGTTCCGGAATCCGGTGCGGCGGACACGATGCTAGGTCGACGCCGCCGAAGGTGATGGTGCCGGAGGAGAGTTTGACCAGGCCCGAGATAACGCGCAGGGTGGTACTCTTGCCGGCACCGTTGGCGCCCAGCAGTCCGACGGCTTCGCCTTCACCAATCTCGATCGAGACATTGTTGATGGCAGGCACTGAGCCGTAACTGGCGCTCACTTCTTCCAACTTGAGCACTAGGCCTCTCCCGGCGTCGGTGGGTGCACGTATGAGCCTAGATAGGCGCGGATGACTTCGGGGTTTTCCACGATCTCCGTAGGACTGCCCTCGGCGATCTTCTGCCCGTGATCGAGCACCACGATGTGGCGGGCGACCGCCATGATGGCTCGCATCACGTGTTCAACGATGACGATAGTCAGCCCGCGCGCGGACAGCTTGCCGACGAGCGCCACCGCCTGATCGATTTCGGCCGGGTTCAGCCCGGCCATGACTTCATCGAGCAATAGAAGCCGTGGCTGCGTGGCCAGCGCGCGTGCCATCTCTAACCGGCGCTGATCGATGGTGGTTAGATCCTTCGCCGCGGTTTTCTCCTTTGCCGCAAGGCCGACGAACTCGATCACTTCGCGGGCCTTGTCGCGCGCCACCGCCGTATTCTTGTCGCGCAGGAACGCGCCGGCCGTAACGTTTTCCAGCACGGTCATCGCACCAAACGGCTTTGCGACCTGGAAAGTGCGCGCGAGGCCATGGGCGCAGATGTCGTGAGGCTTCAGGCCTACGACCTCGCGTCCGTAGGCCGAAACCGAACCCTGGTCCGGCCGGTGAAACCCGGTGATAAGGTTGAAGCTTGTTGTCTTGCCGGCGCCGTTCGGCCCAATCAGGGCGACGGTTTCGTTTTCCTTCACGGTAAAGCTGACGTCCTGCACGGCGCGCAGCCCACCGAACCGCTTGCTGAGGCCGCGAATGACGAGCGCATCTGCCATGGAGTGCCCTTACGCTCGCGCCGGCTTGCGGTCGGCATACCGTTGCCAGGCTTCGCTGATCATGCCCATCAGCCCAGTCGGCCGCCAAAGGATCACGGCCATCAGGATCAGGCTGTAAACGGTCAACTGCACACCGCCGATCGAACTGCCGAGCCAGCTCTGCAGCAAGGTCGAGGTCGTTTCCAATAACACGGTCCCGATCACCGGGCCCCACAGGGTCCCGATGCCGCCGACGATTGATACCAGCGCCGCCTCGATCGAGATGTTGAAGCTGAACGCCGTCGCGGGATCGATGAAGTAGATGTATTGGGTGTAGAACGTGCCGGCCAGCGCGGTGAGAAACGAGCTGATCATATAGATGTCGCGTTTCATCCGCGGCGCGTTGACGCCGATCGCTTCGGCCGCGTCTTCATTCTCGCCGATGGCGACGAGGTAATAGCCCATCCAGGAGCGCTCGATCAGCCAGGTGATGGTAAGCCCGAGCGCGAGCAGGCCGAGCACGACATAGTAATACGCCGCCTTGGTCTCGAATTGCATCATCAGCGGCGCGTTGCCGAGGTTGGGAATGGTTGTGCCCTCGGCGCCCCAGGCGAGATCGCGAAACTTGAGAAAGATCAGCATCAGGGCCTGAGCGGTCGCGATGGTGGCGATAGTGAAATAGGGCCCGCGAAGGCGGAAGCACAGCCAGCCGATCGGCAGGCTCGCCAGCATCGCGACCACGCCGCCGGCGATCATCCCGATCCACGGCGAAATGCCGAAATCGATCTGCAAGATCGTCGAGGTGTAGGCTCCCAATCCAAAATAGGCGGCATGCCCCAGCGAAAGCTGCTTGGCGTAACCGCCCATCAGGTTCCAGGCGGTGCCGATGAAGGAGAACAGCAAAATCCGGATGAAGATGTCGATCGCAAACGAGCTCTTTACCACCAGCGGCAATGCGATCGAAAACCGCGATTCCGATCGCAAGCCATAGCAGGCTGCGTGCGCGCAGGCCTAGCGTGATCATCGCGCTTTCCCTCCGCCGAGCCCCGTCGGTTTGAAGGCGAGCGTCAGAAGCAGCATGGCGAACACCACGATCAATCCGGAGTCCGCGCCGACATATTGAATGCCGAGGGATTCGGCGACCCCCATCAACAGGCTGGCGATGAGCGCGCCGATCACATTGCCGAGCGTGCCCATGACCACGGCGACGAAGGCCATCAGCACGAAAACTTGGCCGACAAACGGGTAGGCCGAATAGAACGGCATCAACAGCGAGCCGGCGGCGCCGGCCAGCGCCAGCGCGATGCCAAGCGCAACGCAAAAGACGCGGTTGGGGTTGATGCCCATCAGCATCGCGACGTCTCGGTTCTGCGCTGCGGCGCGCATGGCCTTGCCGAGGTCGGTAGTGTGCAGGAATACCCAGAGCGCGCCGCTCAGCGCCATCGCGACGACAAAGGCGATGAGTTTCGCCACCGGGATATAGAGCCCGCCAATATGAAGGGCCTCATCGGAATAGCAGGTATGGACCGTGCGATAATTCGCCGTGAACAACATCAGCGCGAGGTTCAACAACAGCAGCGACAGCGCAAAGGTCAGAAAGATCTGAGGCATGTCGTTGGGTCCGAGAACCCTGCGGATCAGGAAATGCTGGATCAGGACACCGGCCACGAACAGCAACGGCATCGACACGAAAAGCGACAGCAGCGGATCGATGCCGAACTGATTGGCGAGAAAAAAGCTGATGTACATCCCGATCATCACGAATTCGCCCTGGGCGAAGTTGACGATCTTGACCACGCCGAAGATCAGCGTGACGCCGATGCTGACCAGCGCGTAGATGCCGCCGATAAGCAAGCCGTTGATGACGGCCTGGGCCACTGTCTCCCACATCAGTTTTGACCGGCTTTCAGGTCTTCATCAGCGGTTTGCGGGCGTCTTCCTTCGGGAAGACGCTGACAAGATCGCCGTTCTGCCACTGCACGCCGACGGGGTGGCCGTAAATGTTCTTGCCGTCGGGCCCGAACTTCACCTTTCCGCCGGGTGCCATGGCAGCAAAGCCCGAGGAGACGTCGAGCGTGGACAATGCTAGGCGAACCTTTTGCGGATCCGCGGAGCCTGCGCGTTCGATCGCGTCAGCCAGCATGAAGGTCTGTGCGACCAGGCCGCCGGCATATTCGAACAAGAACTCGCCGGTGCGCTTCTTGTATTCGGCATTCACCTTCTCGCAGTTGGCGTCCATGTCGTGGTTCCAGTGCGCCACGCCTTGCAGCCCTTCCGCCAACTTGCCGACATTCTTGTAGAAGTCGGGAATGACGAAGCCGCCGGAACCGCCGTTGATCGCGATATTGAGGCCGAATTGCTTGATGGTCCGCACGATCAGGATCAGGTCATTGAGGTAGGAGACCGAGAACAGCGCGTTGGCGCCGGACGATTTGACCTTGTTGATCAGCGGGCTCGCGTCGGTGAACCCGGCCGAATAGGGCTCGAACATCACGATCTCGACGCCCTCGGCGGGCGCCAGTTCCTTCAGCCCGTTCGAGGTCGAGGTGCCGAATGCGGTATTCTCGAAGATGACGGCAACCTTTGGCTGATCGCTGACAAGCTTCGCCATTTGCAACTGGGCCCGCGCGAACTGCGAGGCGCGCGCAAACGGCGTAAAGGTGTAGGTTCGACCCTTGTTGAGCTGATCGGTGCTCGAGCCGGTGATCAGCGGCACCTTGGCGCGTTCCGCGACTTCGCTTGCGATCAGGGTGAGGGCGCTGGCGTAACATCCGTGGATCGCCGACAGCTTGTTGCCGGTGATGAGTCGGTCGGTTTCCGTGCGCGTCACCGTGGTGTCGCTCTGCACGTCGGAGATGATCAGATTGAGCTTGGCGCCGCCGAGCGACTTGATGCCGCCTGCGTCGTTGATCATCTCGGCCGCGAGCTTGGCGGCGGCGACGCAGCCCACGCCGATCTGCGCCATGCTTCCGGTGGTCGGGTAAAGCGCGCCGATATTGACCGGATCGGCGGCCCAGCCGCGCAGCGGCACTGCGCCAAATGCACCGGCGGCGAGTAAACCGCTCGCCTTAACGAGAAATTCGCGGCGGCCTTGGCGCTTTGTTGACGCCGGGCTTACAGCAGACGTGTTTGCAACCGAAATCTTACGATCATTTTTCATATGGTTCCCCTTGTGCGATCGCGGTACAGTGGCCGTCCGTTCGCTTATTGTTTCCCGTATACATCCTTTGCAGATTCCGCGCACTCGCTTATTCAATGAATTTGCCGGTGCGCTCATCTGCGTCGAGATCATATTACAATTGCAACGAGCGTTCTAGTTAGCGCCAGATATCCGACGGTGCGACGCAGCATTTTAGCTTTGAATGATCTTACTTGAAGCAGCGTTCGCAACCAACTTGGGTACCAGAACAATATTCCTAAGTTCTAAGACGCTCCCACGAACACAGGGCGATCGGGAATATTCGAACCCTCTCACAAAGGCCGATTAACCCCACGCGGTCGCAGGTGTTTGCCTTTGAGTTTGGGTGGCACTCGACAATGGCGGCGTG
Organism: uncultured Alphaproteobacteria bacterium; assembly: GCA_963823115.1. GTDB lineage: Bacteria > Pseudomonadota > Alphaproteobacteria > Rhizobiales > Xanthobacteraceae > Bradyrhizobium. The sequence continues at coordinate 300,892 of CAWGKJ010000040.1, forward strand.
CTACTCGAGCCGCAACATCGTGCGGCCGTCGCGCAATTTGGTGTGAACGGTGCAGCCGGGCCTTCTTATCCGATCGGCTTATATTGGCTTCTTTTGGTGAAGCTCAACACGTTCGACGTTTCCGTGCTGGAATGACGATTGGGTGATCAAAAAGGGATTTTCGGAATGACCGCCTCTGGCGCACAGCGGAGGTCGGCCAAACCCGAACGTCAAGAATGGAAATTGCAAACCAACTTGGGGGGCCCTGCCAGCCCCGCCTCCGCTGTTAGCTATTGATACTTCGCTGTCGAGCCCGGAAGCACGGCTGCCACGCCTTCCGGATTGATATTGAAGGCCAGGAATATCAACGGTTCGTTACCTGGGTTTCCCCATTGGTGCATGAGAGCGTACGGTTCATAGATCAGGGAGCCTGGTCCCCTTGCTTCTGTCTTACCCTCGATTGTGTTCGCTCCGGTCCCAGAAATAACATAATACAGAGCCGCTCCTGATCGGTGGTGTAGTTGGTTGGAAGGCATCTGCGCCGGAAATGTCACTCGGGTGAGATTAAGATCATAACCGCCTGGTTGCAGGTCGGGGATCGGATTTGCTGTGCGATATAATTCTCTCACGACGGCAGGCGCCTTTTCGACAGGCCGACCCAGATCCGCGGCGGGAACAAGGAAGAAGTGGAGAAGGGTAGATGGCCCTCCGCTGCCCGCCTTTAGCGCCACGGTCTTTCCGCCGGCGATGAACAGCCCCTCTCCAGCGTTGAGTATTTTGGCCTCGCCACCGAGCGAGACCTCGGTCGATCCTGACATCTGGTAGAGGATGCCGTTGGCCACCGAGACTTCGCTCTCCTCGTTCGGCTGAAGAGTTACGCTCACCGCTTTGAAATGGAGCGGCACGTCAGTGACGGTCGGCAGTTTGGTTGCGGCGACCACTGTTCGCGTAATTGTTGTTGGAGTGGGGGTGGTTTGTGCGGTCCCGGAGGCGGGAAGCGCCATCGCGCAGAGCAACAATAGTCCGGTTGTCCTGAACTGCATAATTGCCTCCCAGGTTAAGCGGATAATCCGAGCACCATACGCTCTTCCAGCGCCTCTTGGAATGGCAGGCCGCTTCGAGCCGCTATTTGACGGAAACCGGGAGCAAAGGTAGGGCGAAAATGAGTTCGTGGCCATCGGGGTCAATTAGATGAAAGAAGCGTTCACCCCATTCGGCATCACGCGGTTCTGTCGTTGGCTGGTATCCTGCCGCGAGCGCACGATCGTATAGTATGTCAACATCGGCAGCGTAGAAGATTACGCGCGCCCCCACCAGGACCGGTGGCGCTCGGCAGGCTGGGCGACGAGGTTGAGATAGCGTGGCAACACGCTCCGTTCAGTAATGACGCCGAGCGACATGCTCGCGGAACTCGCAGGTGACGACAAGCATCTCGTTGGTTACCTGCGCGCCACTCACGCTGCCCGTGACGAACACAACGACGTGGCGACAGCGAGCCTTCTCGAGAACTGGATCGACTAGGGCAGAGCGAAGGGTATGGTTCTTATACGAGAGCACCAGATCTTCGTTCTGACGGTCGACCCAGGACAAGTCGCAGCTCGCCCGATCAAAAGCGACATTTGAGGAAGGCCCGGTTCTGGCGCGAAGCGGCCGTTCATGGCAACCGGCATCTTGTGGCTGATGAGGTATGAGTAGAGAGCTTGTCAGCTCGGAATCAGGCTCGGGGAGGGCGCTTAGCCGTCACGGCAGTTCGCGGTATTCGCCCGCGGAGGAGTTATTACGTGGTTCCGGCGACCTGCCTGTTAATCGCTCGAACCGAGACCTAGACTTGCATAAATGCGTCGTGCGTAAGCTCCGAATTCATCGGTGGTCTTGATCGGCAGAGTACGTGGAAACGGAAGGGCGATCGGGAAGTACTCTGCCATCCGCGCCGGACCCGCGGTAAGTACTGCGCAATGCGAGGCGAGGAACACCGCTTCCTGGATGCTGTGGGTGACGAAGAGGATCGTCTTGCCGCTCTCACGCCAAATCCTGAGCATTTCCAGGTTCATCTGCTCCCGTGTCAGTGCGTCCAGCGCGCCGAATGGCTCGTCCATCAAGATCAGCTTGGGATCGTGAATGAAAGCCCGCGCAATCGCGGTGCGCTGTTGCATGCCGCCGGACAACTGCTGTGGATATTTGTCCTCATGGCCAGCAAGCCCGACGAGGTTGAGCAAGTCGCGCGCCCGCGCCCGCGCTGCCTTCATCGGCAGGCCGACGATTTCCGCCGGCAGCAGAACGTTGTCGAGGATGGTGCGCCATTTCAGCAGCAGTGCTTGCTGGAAAACCATGCCGATGTCGCGCGCTGGGTCGAACGGGGTGCGCGCATTGCCGATCTGGATGCTGCCGCCGTCGGCGTCGTGAAGCCCAGCAAGAATTTTCAAGACCGTGGTCTTGCCGCAGCCTGAGGGGCCGACTAGCGAGATCAGCTCGCCTTCCTGCACGTCCATAGTGACGTCGGAAACCGCAAGAAACTCCTGATCGCGTGAACGATAGACCTTGCGGACGTTGCGTAGGCGGATGAAGGGCTCGGGCGCCTTGCTCATGCCAGCCATTTTTCAAGATTCGCGGCGACAAAATCGTCGTCGCTGAGATCGGTGTGTTCGTTGCAGACGCGATCGATCTCTTGGATCTGGCCGGGGCCGAGGCCCTCGGCGGGATCGAGGCACCAGATTCCCTCAAGCAATCCCTGCCGCCGCAGGATCTCGTGACAGCCGGCGATGCAGCCGTGGAAATTGTTGGCGGCGTCAAAGAACGCGCTGTTGCAATCGGTGACGCGGGCGTCGAGTGCCAGCAGGTCGGCCGGCACCGCTACTTTATGCCGCGCGGCGCGGCACATCTCGAATTGCTTGATGGCGCTCGCGGTCCACACCGACCAGTGGCCGAGCAGGCCGCCGCGAAAATACGCCCTTGTGGTGACGCCGCGATCGCGCAGATCGAACGGCAGCGTGAGGTCGAGCAGGATGTGGTCGTCGTTGCCGGTATAGAGCGCAATGCGATCGAGCGCGCCCGCGGCGGCTACGCCGCGCAGGACGTCGAGCGTGCGGTAGCGATTGAACGGCGCGATCTTGATGGCGATGACGTTGTCGATCAAGGCAAAACGCCGCCAGAATTCCGCGCTGAGGACGACGCCGCCGACCGCCAGCTGCAGATAAAACCCGACCAGCGGAATTTCGCGCGCCACCGCCTCGCAATGGGCGATAATTTCATTCTCGGAAGCGGATTTCATCGCGGCGAGACTGAGCAGCCCCGCATGATAGCCGATGCCGAGTGCGGTCTGCGCCTCTGCGACAGCCTGTTTCGTCGGGCCGGAGAGACCTGCCACCATGGCCAGCGGGCGTTTGGTCCAGGCCGCCGCGGTCTCCGCGGCCAGTTCCAGCACCGGCCTGTACAGACCGACATCGCGGATCGCGAATTGCGTGGTGTGGACGCCGACCGCAAGGCCGCCGGCGCCGGCGTCGATGTAATAGCGCGTCAGCGCGCGCTGATGGACGGTATCGAGGGCGCGATCGGAGTTGAGCGCCAGCGGGTGCGCAGGGATCACCGTACCATCGGCGATCAAGCGCCGGACCTCGGATGTGATCTCGCTATGATGCATGGCTGTCCTCCTTATCCATATTCCGGGCCGGCAACCGCGAATGGCAGTTCGGCGGCTGGGGCCGTGCGGCCGAAGCGCATGCGCTGAAACGGTCGCTCGATGGTCCAGCCGGAGCCGGTCAGCCCTTTCAGGAATTCCGATTGCTCGTAGACGGCGTCGATCAGCAGAGGCCCGGCTTCGGACCAAACGATCTCGCTGACCATGGCGTGCGCATGCTCCGGGCTATCGGCAAACAAGGGGCCGATATGCCGCGCCTTGCGGCCGTCGCGGACGAGGGCAACAGCATCGCCGTTTGACAACAGCCGGGCGCCTGAGCGTCCGCTGATCTCCCTCAGTAGGGTGGTGCGATCGAAGCCCATGGTGAGGCGGTCCTGTTCGGTGAATTTCTCGATACTGCAAGGCGATAACGACGAGGGTGCTTTCGTTTTCCTTGACGTCGCTTTCTCAAGCCGCAACCGCCGCAGCTGCAACGTCGGCTTAAAGCCCAGCGGGCCATAAACCGTGGCGCCCGCCGGCGTCGCATCGAGCCACGTCGTAAGCCTTTGCTTAGCCGCGGCGGACAGGCAGGCGTCAACCAGTTTGGTGGCGAGGCCGCGGCGGCGCCAGTTCGCGGTCACCAGCACCATGCTGATCCAGGCGTTGACGGACGAGTGGGGCAATAGCGCGGCGCTCGCGATCAGATGGCCGTTTTTGTCGCGAACGCCAAATACATTTCCCCTGGTCAGGAAAAAGCGCCAGTCGGCCTCGTTCTGATTCCAGTGTGCTTCCGTTGATAGCGCAAGCCCGGCGAGCGCGTCCTCCAGAGAAAGCTGGACGATAGCGATCTGCTCAGTATCGGCCATCGCGCACCTCGTATTTGGTGGGCTTGCCGAGGCTGGGCATCGAGCGCGCAACCCAGTCCGCGGTCCAGGCGACCAGTTGTTTAGTATCGACAACAGGCGGGCCAAACAGTTTTACGGATTGCGAGGTGTCGGTGAGCCACGCCGTCGGCTCTTCGGTGCCGACAAGGATCGGCTCGCGGCCGAGCCGCGCGCCGAGTTTTGCCGCTAGGTCGCGCACGGCAAGAATTTCTTGGCCGCTGACATTGATGGGCGAGGTCGGCGTGTCGCAATGCGCCAGGCAGCGCAGCGCCTGTGCCGAGGCGTCGCCCTGCCAGATGAAGTTGACGTGGCCGAGGCTGACGTCGATCGGCTTGCCGCCGAGGATCTTGGTTGCGATGTCGTGCAGCACGCCGTAGCGCATGTCGATCGCGTAGTTCAGCCGGAACAACCGGCCGGGCGTCGCAAATTTGCGCGAGAAATATTCGAACATGCGCTCGCGGCCGACACAGGATTGGGCGTATTCGCCGGGGGGATTGGGCGGAACACTCTCATCGGCGCCCTTTCCGCCGATCGGCACGAACGGATAGACACAGCCGGTCGAAAACGCCACGATCCGCAATTCCCGGAACGCCTGCGCGACCAAGGCAGGGACGTGCGTGTTCATCGCCCAGGTCAACGACAGATCGCCTTGGGCGCCGAACTTGCGCCCGGCCAGGAAAACGACGTTTTGTACTTTTGGCAACGCTTCAATGGCAGTTTCATCGAGCAGGTCGCAAACTATCGTCTCAATGCCGCGGGCCTCGAGCCACGCTCTTGCGCTGGCATCGCTGAAGCGGGCAACGCCAATCACGCGGCGATCGGGCAGGGCTGCCTTCGCAAGTCCCGCAAGTGTCGGCCCCATCTTGCCGGCGACGCCGAGGATCATGATGTCACCGTCGAGCTTATGGAGATCGTCGATCAGCGTCTGGCTGGGCCGGCACAAGAGATCGTCAAGCGCCGCGATATCGGTAATCGTGTCCGGCAGACCGTCGCGCGTAAGCAGCATGTTTCTTCCCTGTTTGATTTTATTGCAGCCGCACATCCCTGACCACGAACAGTCGTTCGAGACCAAGCACCAGACCGTAAAGTGCGACCCCGAGCAACGTCAGCAGCACCACCGCCATTACCATGGCCGGTGTGTCGAGCGAGGACTGCACCTGAATCATGAGATAACCGAGCCCACGTTCGGATGCGATGAACTCCCCGACGATCGCGCCGGCGACCGCCAGTATGGCGCCGACCTTCATGCCCGAAAACACATAAGGCAGCGCACCCGGTAGTTGGATTTTGCGGAATAAAATCCAGCGCGAGCCGCGTAGCGATTTCACGAGGTCCAGCAGATCCGGTTCGACTTCGCTCAGTCCGCGCGCCGTCGTCAGCAGGATCGGAAAGAAGCAGATGCTGAATGCGATTAGAATATTGGGAAAGATGCCGTAGCTGAACCAGACGATTAACAATGGGCCGAGTGCCACTTTCGGGATCATGTTCAGCGTGACGAATAGCGGCAGCAGCAGAAGGCTTACCAGCGGCGACCAGCAGAACAGGACCGCCAGCGTCACACCGACAAAGGCGCCAAGCCAGAACCCGCCAAGGATTTCAACTGCTGTCACGGCGAGGTTGGACGCCCACGCATATTTCGCAGAGGTCAGCGTTGACAGCGTGGCAAGCGGCGATGGCAAAACGAATTTTGGCACGTGAAAAGCGTCGACCAGAACCTGCCAGAGCACAATCACGGCCAGATGTACGATCAGGATGATCGCCAGGGACCGGGCTGAGCGCATTCCGTCGCTGAACACTGCAATCTCCCAGTTGCGCTCCGGCTGATTAGCCGGAGCAGATGAAGTCCTCGAACCTATCGCGATGCCCCCAGGTCGTTCAACCATCTGGTTGATTAATTAGTCAAGGGCGCAGCGCCTGCATCACCAGATCGACCACGTGTTTGCGGCGGGCGCGCCTGACGGCCGGACTCGAGAGGTCCTTGCCGAAGATTGCCGACAGGGTCGGCGTGTTCGAAAAGAAGAAATAGCTGAGGCCTGCGATTGAAATATAGAGATGCACCGGGTTTACGCCCCTTCGAAAGGTGCCGGCCCGAACGCCCTCGGCAAGTATCTTCGAGACCATGCTGACCAGAGGCGAATGCATGTCCCCGATTCTGGTCGAGGCGCGTACGTGTCTGGCACCATTGCGGTTCTCATCATTGAGCAAAACGATGAAATCGGGATGCAATGCGAGGTGGTCGAAGGAACTCTCGATCAGCTTCTTGATGGCCCGTTCCGGAGAAAGCCCCGCTAGGTTGAGCTTGCGCTCCTGGGTGCGGATTTCGTCGTATACCCATTCTAGTACTGCAAGGTAGAGCGCGTCCTTGTCGCCGTAATAGTGATAGACGAGCTGTTTGTTGACGCCGGCGCGGGCAGCGATTTCATCGACCCGAGCGCCGGCGAGGCCGCTTTTGGCAAATTCGCGCCGCGCCGCTGTCAGTAGCTTCTTGCGGGTGGCGACGGGGTCGCGCCGCTGCGGCTTTGCGCCAATCGTTCGTCGCTTTGGCATTTCCAACCGGGCAGTTGACAATTCGGTCCGTGCCTTGTTGCATTGGTAGACGCAACGGGGTGCAACGACAACCCCTTCAGGCCGGCCGGGCCAGCCGTAAACGACCAGCCGCAAGCGAGGAGAGTTGCCATGAATAGTCTGAGAATTGCAGGATTGGCGCTGGCACTTGTCGCGCCGTCTGTTCCCTGCGGCGCAGGCAAATCCGTCAACCTCATTCTGAACTGGACGCCGACTGCGGACCATTCACCGTTTTATTACGCCAAGGCGCAAGGCTGGTACGAAAAGGCCGGCATCGATCTGAACATCGAGGTTGGCAAGGGGTCCGGCGTTTCCTCGCTCAAGGTTGGCTCCGGCGGCTCCCCGTTCGGTATCGCTGATCTCGCGACCATGTTGGTGGCGCGCAGCAAGGGCGCCGATGTTGTGGCGCTGATGAGCATCTATGCCAACACCGGACAGACCTTCTACTGGCTGAAGAGCTATGGCGTGAACGGCGCCAAGGACTTTCCCAGCCATAAGATCGGAAACCCTCCGGGCGATGCCTCGCGCGTGATGTGGCCGGCGTTCGCCAAGGCAGCGGGAATTGCACCTGATTCAGTGAGCTTTGTGAATGTTGGGCCGACCGCCAAGATCGCGGCGCTGAAAAGCCACACCGTCGATATCATCAGCGATTTCTACAACGAACACGATTTGAAGGTCATCGAGTTCGGCGGGGACCTTGGCTACGTGAACTGGAAGGACATCGGGCTCAATCCGTACGGCAACTCGTTGATCGTCAACGGCGCATTCCTGGAGAAGAATCCGAAGCTTGCCGAAGACTTCGTGCGGATCAGCCAGAAGGCGTTTGCCGCCTGCGTTGCCGACGTCACCCCGTGCCTGATGGCGCTGCTCGATCAGGTGTCCGGTCTCGACAAGGAAAATCAGCAGCGCCAGTGGGAACGTATCAAATTTCTGATGACTGACGAATTCACCACAACCAAGGCGTTGGGCTGGATTGACGCCGGCCGGATGCACAAGGATTATGAACTGGTGCAGACCTATCTCGGGATGGAAAAGCCGTTTGCGGTGGAAAGCGCGTTTAACATCAAGCTGCTAGATACTTCGATCAAGATGGACGCGAGCAAGGTCAAACAATGAAATGAAGATTGGAGGAATTCGCATCAACGGACCCCACAGCGGCGGGTTGCCAGATGAGGTCCAAGAGGTCGACCGGTGGCTAGAAGGCCTGCGGTAGAGAAGTTGTGCCCGCTTGCGCGTCTGGTCAGCTAATTAACTGTCGAGGCTTTGCAAAGGGCTTGGCAGTTCTCAAATGACCTCCTTTGGCGCGAAGCGGGCCCTCGGGGCTTCCAAAACCTGCCGATCGGCGGAGATATGAATCGGTGATGCGTACGTGACAGCGCACCATCTGGTCGTCAGATTGATCTTTCAATGTGACACACCGTTTAAACCGGATGCCTATTAGCGTCTACAGGGGTTGTGCATGCATGCACAACGTTGTCAAAGTATCGATCCGGGAGATCTTGCATGATGCAGTCAGCTGGCGCGGTCTATCGTGGTCTGTTTCCTGTGGCGCCCACCCCGTTCACCAACTACGGGGATCTGGACCTTGAAGGGCAGCGGCGCGTGCTCGACTGCATGATCGATCAGAGGGTCGACGGAATCTGCATCCTCGCCAATTATTCGGAACAGTTTCTGCTGTCCGACGACGAGCGGAATACGCTCGTCGACCTCTGTCTGTCGCATGTCGCCGGGCGCGTGCCGGTCATGGTCACCTGCAGCCATTTCAGCACGCGTATTGCGGCAGAGCGCGCCAAGCGGGCGGCAGAGCGCGGAGCCAGTCTCCTGATGCTGATGCCGCCCTATCACGGTGCTGGTCTGAAGGCCGGCGAGGGCGCGATGCTCGAGTACTTCAGCCGTGTCGCGGAAGCCGGGCGTATCCCGATCATGGTGCAGGACGCTCCGCTCAGCGGCGTGACGCTGTCGGTGCCGTTTCTCGTCCGTCTCGCGCACGAGGTGCCGTTGCTGAGCTATTTCAAGATAGAGGTACCGTTCGCAGCTGCGAAGCTGCGGTCTCTCATCGAGGCCGGTGGCGAAGCCATCGTTGGGCCGTTCGACGGAGAAGAAGCCGTTACCATGATGGCCGATCTTGACGCCGGCGCCACCGGCACCATGCCCAGCGCCTTGTTGCCCGATCTGCTGCGGCCGGTAATAGACAATTACGCGACGGGCCGTCGCGCGGAAGCTGCCGCCGCCTACGCGCGCGTGCTGCCGCTGATAAATTTCGAGAACCGCCAGTGCGGCTTGCGCGCCGCCAAGAGCGTGATGGCGGAAGGACGCGTGATCAAGTCGGATGTCGTGCGTCATCCGCTCGACCAGATCGACCCGCGTACGCGCGCTGGCCTGATCGAGCTTGCGCGAATGGTGGAACCGATCGCGCTGCGCTGGGGTCATTAAACGATCGGGGTGCGTGATTTCTGGTTTGAGCTATCCTTCGGGACGCCCACACGGGGAGAATTCGCAAATGTTATCCGTGAGCGCATCGGCCCCGCAAAATTCCAGCACAGGCTGGCCTAGTTTTGGGGAGCGCTTCAAATCCAACCCGAGACCCTACCTATCACTGGATGAAAGATGGGGCTCAGGTCAGGCTGTCGTGAATAACAAAGGCACAAGATGGAGTCAGTTATCGACTGATCCAGAAGGCTTATCAGTTGTTGAATGGCCGCTGTTGGCGCGAAGCAGCCCTTCATTGTGCGGCGGACAAGGAGGCTCCGATGCAAGCAATTGCGGCAGATCGGGTTGGCTGGGCTTAGAAGACGGCTCGGCCTCGATCCGCTCGCTAGCCGACCGATGTGCGATGCCGTCGCAGTAAATCGCGCGGCACCAAATATTCGTAAGTTCACAGACAACAGCATGTGGCCACGCAGTGTAGATCGAACCCGGTCTCCCGACGCGGCCTGAAATGGGATATTTCAACTTCAGCCGGAGGGCAATTTTGATAAGGTGCAGAAACCGCGCCATCAAGTTCGATCGGGCCGTGCAGCCGTTCACTTCGAGTTTTCGATGCGGCAGACAGATTCGCCAACCTCAACATTCCGGCCCTTCGGCAACAGAATTTCCAAGAGGACGCCGTCGCAAGGTGCTTCAACGTCGGCCGTAACTTTCTCAGTTTCGACCGCATAGATGGGCTCACCCGCGACAAAGTTCTCGCCCGGTTGCCTATACCATTCAACGATTGTAGCCTCCTGCATGTTCGTGCTGAGGCGCGGGAGTTTGAGAATTGCTTTCATCGCGAGCGGGTCTGCTGGAAGGCCATGAGATCGCGCCCAACCGCTGCGATCCGAGCCGCATCGGGGATCTGGGCCTTTTCGAGTGGAGGTGAATAGGCGATCGGCATATCTAGGACAGTAACACGTCGAACCGGTGCACGAAGATAAGAAAATCCCTCATCGGCGGCGATAGCCGCGATGTGACTTGCAGCACTGCATGTGTCTCGAGCTTCGTCGACGATCATAATACGTCCGGTCCGTGCAAGCGATCCCAGTATTGCGCCTTTGTCCAGAGGGAAAAGGGTTTGGGGATCGATGACATTGGCCCGAATGCCCTCCTGCAATAACGCTTCTGCTGCTCTCAGCGCAGGCCGGACCATGGCCCCAATCGCGACAAGCGTGATATCCGTTCCCTCCTTGAGGGTTTTCGCCTTACCGAGAGGCACCAGAAATTCCCCATCCGGCACATCTTCCTGTTCGCCCCCACGGCTTGCAGGTTGCAGGAATACGACCGGATCATCGCAACGAATGGCAGACTTCAAGAGACCTTTCGCACTTGCCGGCGATGACGGCGATACGACATATAGGCCGCCAAGATTCATGAGCGCCGGGTGAGGGCTATCTGAATGTTGTGCCGCGGAGGAATGGCCACCGCCACAGAATGCGATGTAAACGATCGGGAGTCTGATTTTTCCTCCGGTCATGACTGTCAGCTTCGCTGCCTGATTCGCGATGGCATCGAACCCCGTGTACAGAAAATTCGCGTACATCATGTGGCAGATCACTCGATACCCGGACGCAGCGGCGCCGACGGCGATGCCGCTGATGGCTGCCTCCGAAATCGGCGTGTTGCGCACACGCTTGCTGCCGAAACGCTTCTGGAGGCCACGCGTATCGCCAAAAACGCTGAGGTTGACGTCTTCGCCGATCAGGATTACGCGTTCGTCGCGTTCCATTTCCTCGACAATTGCATCATTGATCGCGTGAATGGTACGCTTACTCGGCATCGGTTGCCCTCAAAATGAATCGGCTCAACAAATCCGGCGTCGGCCAGGGTTCCTCGAAGGCATCTGAAGCCGCCTTTGTCACTTGTTCGTCCACGGCTTGCTCGATAAGCATAAGCTCCGTCTCACTGCTCACCCCTGTATGCAACAAGCGCGTGCGAAACAGCGGCACCGGATCTGCGAGGCGCCGTTCCGTCACCTCATCGTCTGGACGGTATTGCTCCTTAAGAAACGTCTTCTCACCTTCGACGTGACCGTGGAACCGATAGGTTTTGGCCTCGATCAGGGTTGGCCCTCCGCCAGAGCGGGCCTGCGAAATTGCGGCTTCCGCTGCCTGCCAGACCTCGAACAGATCGCTTCCATCGACGACCGAAGAAGGAACCCCAAAAGGGGCTGCCCGGTCTGCAATTTCTCCCGCGTTGACCGTGGAATACGGCGAGAACTCCGAATAACCGTTGTTTTCGCAGCAAAGAATGAGAGGTAGTTGCCAGAGTGCAGCGATGTTGAGTGTCTCGGAGAGGACCCCTTGCGCTGACGCGCCATCGCCGAAGAAGGCAACTGCTACCTCTTCCTGCCCCCGGAGCTGGGCTGCAAGCGCTGCACCCGCTGCCAGTGCGATCCCTCCGCCAACGATGCCGTTTGCACAAGTATTCCCGGGTCGAAGTCGGCAACGTGCATGGAACCGCCCATGCCACCGCAGATTCCGGTTACGCGGCCATAGACCTCCGCAAACATGGCACCCAATTCGCCGCCTTTGGCTAGAAAGTGGCCGTGACCGCGATGAGTGCTGGTCAAGCGGTCAGCATCGCGGAGGTGGGCACAGACCCCGACGGCAACCGCTTCTTGTCCGATATATAGATGAACTGGACCAGGCAGCCGCCCAGCCTTGAAATCTGCTGCTAACTGCTCCTCTGCCTTTCGGACGAGAAGCATGCGCTGGTAGAGGGCCAATTGGAGGGGAGCAGGCAGATTGATCGGAGTCATCGGGCCTCCCGCCACAAGTATAACGCTCCACACCTCATTTGAGGCGCGGAGCGCATACAGTCAGTTCTTCGCGAGCGCATCAAGTTGTGGCTTTAGCCAAGCCTGCTGCGCGGCTCCGACTTTGGCGAGATGCGAACGGTCGGTGTATAGGCTCATATGATCGACGCCCTTCACCGACACGAAGGTCTTGTTGGGATTCGTAATTGCGTTGAATGCCTCAGCTTCAAGATCGGCAGAAGTTATATTGTCGCCCGCAGCAAGAGTCATCATGATCGGAGTTTCGACAATTCGTCGACAGAACTCGTTAACTTTGTAGTTCATCAATAGCTCGACGGATTGATGGTGTTGCGATGCTCGTGCCGCGGGGCCTCGGTTTTCTTGATGGCTTCAAATCCTGTATAGACATGGGAAAACGGCCTGTGCTCAATTCCTCGAACGGCTTGAGCGACGACATGGCAAAAGCCGCGAGCCTCTGCTTTTTGCCGCTTCCGGCGATCTTCCATAAGAAGCTTGTTCAACAGGGCAAAGCGGACCTCGCCATGGCAGCGGCGCATCGTGTGAAATCCGTCGACAACGGAATTGTGGAGATGGGAATGCGGGGCGGGTATTTATCGCCGTAGCGACAAGGACATGGCCGCCGCTATAGGAAATCCCCCAAATACGAGTCTTCTTTTTATTGATCCCGGGCAGCGATTCTGCGTAGGTGAGCGCATTGCGGTAGTCTTCGATCTGATTCCATGGATCGACGCGCTCCGTCGCTCACTGAGCTTTCACCAAACTGCGATAGTCAAAGCGCAATGTCGCGCAGCCAAGATCATGAAACGGTTCGGCGTAGTGCGGCATCACGACTTCTTTCGCGTAACACTACCCGCCCGCCATGATCACCAGCGGGACATCGCCCTTGGCGTTCTTTGGCCTCGTCAACACGCGAACACAAGTTTCGCCGCAACCATCGAATTTCATGATCTCCGTCATCGCAGTCCTCCCGACTAGTTTTTTCTGGCGCCAGAATGGGCCGTCCAGAAACCGAGGTCAATAGAATAGTGAACAATATTCTACCAAAGAGAGTTCCGGCTGACGCGGCGAGAAATGAGGACTTAGCGGATATTCATCCGCGCTGCAGCCCGTGGCGGACAAGATCGAGATAAGTCTGCTTTACCAATGCAGGAAGTTGGCGCGATCCAGTGCTCGACAGCACATATCGTGTTGAAAGATAGTGACGGGCCGCCATGAAGATAAACGCGAGGATCGGCAATTCGTGATCCTCACAGGCGCTTAGCTGACTGACCGCCTTGCTGCGCCGCATGGCCGCGACATAGCGCTCGGTAAGATCGTTGAAATGTTGCGCATAACTTTCTGTCGCCGATACCGCAGCTTCAGTTTCGATCCGGATGTACCAAGGACTCTAGCGATATAATCAAAAGATCCGATGAAACCGCGTTCTTCGATCTCAGAAAATGACGTCCTGCCGCGAACTTCCTCGCGCACGTGATCAAGCATTTCCGTGCGGGTATGTAAGAGAATCTCATCGAGCAATCCCTGTTGCGACGGAAAGTGCCCATAGAATGTGCCAACTGCTACGTTCGCGGCTTCAGTAATGTCGGCAATCGTGGTCGCTTCGATCCTTTCTCGTGAACAAGCTTCGCCGCAGCGCGAAGAAGAAGGGTCCGGGTATCAGTAGGCCGGGGGTCCAGGAGCTTTCTATTTCTGCTGCAACTTGGCGGGTGGCTTGAACTTTGTTCTGGGTCTCTCGCCAAGACCGATTCGAAGAAATTTCACGTACGTCTCGGCGGCCCATTCCGGAGCAAACTTGGACCCAGTGTTGCGGGACCGCTGGTCCAATCTGGTCGCGATGTGGCCGCGCGAACCGGCAAGAACTTTGGCAATCACGCGAAAGGATCTGTCTAATCGAGGACGTATCTGTCCATGTTCCTGGGCGCGCCGAAGTGCGCCGAAATATCGCTCCTGGACGTTGCTCATGTGTCGTGCGTGGCTCGCCGAGCTGCAATTCGGTCTCGGTCAGGGCACTTAAAAAATAAGGATTGTGTCGCAAATACTTGAAAAACGACAAGAACGCACGCTTCTCGTGCTCGAAGTAGTCGCCCAACAACCGTGTGCGTCCGGGCGAAGCGTATTCAGCAGCTGTACGCCTTCAGACGGCAGTAATTTTTCGAACAATCGCTGATGGGTATCAAAATACGAAGAGAACGCGCCCAGCGCTACGCCGGCCGCCTCCTAATTCTGGAAACGGAAGCTTTCGCGTAGCCATGCTGCGAGACGACACGCAAAGCCCCTTTGATCAACGCTTCGCGGGTCGCGCGAGTTTGCTGATGACGCGCGCGTTTACTCGTCCGTGCTTTTATGCTGCTTATTTCTTGCCGAATTATTTCGTAAATTTGACTCGAAAATAAATTGATCTTCTTTCCTGCCGCCGTGTAGGGCAGGTCGTCAAAATCTAAAGGCGTCCGGCAAATTTTGCTTGGCCAGGCCGCTGGATTTCACAATATTTTGCATCGCTTCAGCATTGAAAGGAGTCCCGGTCTTGAGCGTAACAAATGCACAGCAAGTTTCGCCCAACCGGTATGACGGTGGCCACAACGGCTACCTCCCGGATCGCTGGATGCGTATAGAGAATTCCTCAATCTCTTTGAATCAAGTTCGCTGCTACGAACAACGATATCTTTTTTTCTGCCGGTTATGGTCAAACAACCTTCCGGGTTTCGAACAGCCAAATCCCTGTTTGGAAAAAAGCGGTCCTGATCGAAGGCTTCGCTATTTTGTCCGTTGAGCATATAGCGAACGTAAGTTCCGGCCCGCGCGTCGTAAACTCGCCTTCTGCCCGCGTTTTACCTCGACGCTGTTCTCGTCAACCAAGCGAACCTCGTGGCCGACGATATAGCCATCGGTTCGGCCGCAATTCTTGCTCGGCACGATCAGGAACGCCGAGCGTCACGGCGGGCGCTCAGCGCTCCCGTAGACACGAAATGTAACGCACCGCTCAAAAGCAGAATCGGCAGAGAGTACAATCTCGGGCGGCACAGGAGCCCTCCTGACGGAAAATGATCTGAGGCTAGGAAGCTTTCTTTGGATCCTTGAAAAGATTTGAAAGTTCTTGCAGGAACGGAGTGGCGCCAATCGTAAATGTAATCTGATTAGTCTCAATGATGTCGGCGGACTTTACAAGCTCCCACTTTTCCATAAGAACGACGGGACATCCCAAGGCTATCGGAAGCTGGACGCCGTAGAGATAGCCCGTGATATGCGTCAGAGGCGATGGCATCAGAATGACGTCGTCCTTGTCAAGCTTCAGCCAGTCAATTAAATTGTTAATCTCGGTAGCGATTGTATCGTGGGTGTGAAGGACACCCTTGGCCCGACTTGTTGTGCCCGACGTGTACATGATCAGCTTGACGTGATTTCGGGCGGATGCCCGCCAGGTTCCGCCGGCTCTTCCGCCATCAAACTTTCAAACGACGAGGCGGAAGGAGATGACGCCCGGGCCACGATGACATCGGTAAGCTGAATCGATCGCGGCGTAGTTCGTCCGCGATTGCCTTGTAGTCGAAATTCCTAAACCGTTCTGCAATGAACAGGATACGGCCGCCTGAGTCCCTCACTATAAAATCGACCTCTGCGCCGCGATAAATGGGCACAATCGGATTGCAAACAAACCCGGCATAGGCGCAGGCAAGATCGACGAGAACCGCTTCGTACCAGTTCGGGAGCTGGAAACTCACGACATCGCCTGGTCTAAAGCCTTGAGCCGTAAGCACTCCGGCGAGTTTGAGAGCGTCGCGCTTTACCTCGCGCGCGGTGTGAAATCCACCTGACTCGATTACGAGCTTTCGTTCAGCCCGTGCCTTGCAAAGTACATCGAGCCGGTCGGCGATTGTCTTGTCGCACTAACTTCCCGAGGCTCTATACTGAGCGATCATCGAGGCTGTCAGCCGAGTTTGCCAGCCGCAGGGGTCCGGAAGGAGAGCATCAGTTTTCGATGTGTTCATTGCGGTGCAACACAATCACTAAGGCGGAGCCGCTGAGTTTAACCCCAGGTTCCGCTTGCTATGCAACCGAATATTGAACCATTATTCAACGACGATTAAGGGTCTGGTTTTCCGAAGAGACTAAACAAGGGAGGAATGGATGGTCCGGTATATCAGCAGAGTATTGTGCTGCGCTGCGTTAGCGCTTGTTGCTCAGGCCGCAATCGTCAGCGCGCAGACGGCGGGAGAGCCGATCAAGATCGGTGCCGTTCTTTCGCTGACCGGACCGGGCGCCGGCATCGGTCAGCCGGAGCGCTTGGGTATTCTTCTGGCCGAGCAGGCCGTCAACGCACGCGGCGGGCACTCTCCGGTTCTCGCCTGCGAATCGCGCAGATAGCGCCCCTGTACGAACGGATTCCGCCGAAGCTTTACGGCGGCACGGAACGGGTGGTCTCCTACATCACCGAGGAACTGGTGCGTCGCGGACATCAGGTCACGCTCTTTGCCTCGGGCGACTCTGAGACTGGCGCGCGCCTCTCGCCCGGGTGCCCCCAATCGCTGAGATTGGCGGGCAAGCCCGAGCTCGGAGCTTTCCTTCAGCTTCCGATGCTCAGTGATGTGTACGAGGGGGCCGCCACCCGGTTCGACGTGATTCATTCCCATATCGACTACTGGAGCTTTCCTTTCGCCCGGCTGACCAACGTCCCGACCGTCGCGACGATGCACGGGCGGCTGGACGTGGAGGAGTTGCATCCGGTCTACGCGCGATATCGCGGCATGCCTCTGGTCTCGATCAGCGATGCGCAACGGGCGCCGCTGCCGCTCATGAACTGGGTCGAGACCATTTACCACGGCCTCCCGCGCGACCTGCTCCGTTTCAGCCCCGGCCCCGGGAAGTACCTGGCGTTCCTGGGTAGAATCTCGCCCGAGAAACGCCCCGACCTTGCAATCGAGGTCGCCCGCCGGGTGGGTATTCCTTTCAAGATTGCCGCCAAGGTCGACGTCGTCGATCGCGAGTATTTCGAGACCGTGATCAAGCCGCTTTTGTCACCGCCCGACGTCGAATACATCGGCGAAATCGGCGAAGTCGGAAAAGAGCGAATTTCTGGGCAATGCACTCGCATTCATGTTTACCATCGATTGGCCCGAGCCGTTCGGGCTCGCGATGATCGAGGCTCTGGCATGCGGAACGCCGGTGATCGCGCGGCCCTGCGGCTCCATCCCCGAGGTCATCCGGAACGGAGTCACCGGCTTCATCGTGAAGAGCGTTGACGAGATGGTCGCGGCGGTGCGGCAGAATCGGGAAACTCTCGCGCGAGGAATGCCGCAGGGAATTCGAGAACCGGTTCACCGCGGAAATCATGGTTGATCATTACGAGCAGGTTTATCGCCAGCTAGTCGAAGGGGGTCAACGTAGGGTTTTTGGAAAGCCGAAGGAGACTTACCATCAGGCCGGAGTAGCCGAGTCGATCGGTAAGGCTTCTGAATCCGGCTTGTGAAACGCCGAAGCGTCAAACCCGCCGCCCCGAATGGGCAGGACCCTCTCGCGGAGAGCGAGCGCGGGGCGCGCAACGTACTCAAAGTCGGTTCCGACTTTTACGTTCTCGCCTCCGCGCTCGCGTCACGCCGCGGCTCACGCGTGTTGGCCAACGGACATAGCTTTGCCGTCTTCGACGTAGGCGGCGATATTCTCGACTACCCACTCGAAGCGCTGGGTTTTTTTCATCGCGATACGCGTTACCTGAGCCGCTTCGAGCTCAGGATCCATGGGAGCACGCCGTACTTCCTGAATTCCTACTTGAGCGATGACAAGGCACAACTGCGGGTCAACCTGACCAATCCGGATCTGAACGCGGACGGCCGGCGCGATCAAGTTGCCGCGCGATTTGATCCAAATGGAGCGAAGTTGGGTTCTGGCCGACGCGACCCTGGTCCATCGTCTGAGGGTCCGCAACTATGCCGGGATCGCCGCTGCAGATTCCGCTCGAGTTTTTTCTCGGCGCGGATTTCGCCGACATCTTCGAAGTGCGCGGCGTCGAACGCAAGCATCACGGTAGAACTTTGCCCGCCTGAGCTGGGAAGGGGCACCGGTCAGATTCTCCTACGAGGGGCTCGATGGCGTGCGGCGCTTCACCGAGGTCGCGTTCGACACGATGCCGCATGCGCTGAGCGGAGACCGG
The DNA here is from genome assembly GCA_963823115.1 of uncultured Alphaproteobacteria bacterium. Lineage (GTDB taxonomy): Bacteria > Pseudomonadota > Alphaproteobacteria > Rhizobiales > Xanthobacteraceae > Bradyrhizobium. The sequence goes on from CAWGKJ010000040.1 coordinate 319,329, forward strand.
GCCGCTTTCCTGGTGAACGTCGCTCGGGACGAAACCGCCAGACCTTGAGATGCGCATCACGGGCGGCAGTGAACGCGAGGCCTCGCACGGTCGCTCCACGCCTTCGGCCGGTTTCGACAACGCGCTAGCTGCGAGACGATCGGAGATTGAGGAATCTCAGACCGCGTGGGCCAGGCTTTCGGCCAGCAACGAACTCTTCGATTCGCTGCTGACTCGCTCGCAGGCGGACCTGACCTCGCTCATTTCGCACACTGCTGACGGCACCTTCATAATGGCCGGCATACCCGTGGTTCGCGACGCTGTTCGGCCGCGACAGCATCATCACCACGCTGGCGGTGCTGCCCTTCAATCCGGATGTCGCCGCGCACACGCTCCGAGCGCTGGCGAGAATGCAGGGATCGCGGATCGACGAGACGCGCGAGGAGCAGCCGGGCAAGATCGTGCACGAGATTCGTGCCGGCGAGATGGCGGCGACCGGCGAAGTTCCCTTCGGCCGCTACTACGGCAGCATCGACTCGACGCCGCTGTTTCTCTGGCTATTGGGCCGCTGCGTCGCGACTACCGGAAATCTCGCGCTCGCCGAAGAACTCTGGCCCAATGCCGAGCGCGCGCTCGAATGGATCGAACGATGGGGCGATCGCGATGGCGACGGATACGTCGAATACATACGCAAGACGCCGCGCGGGCTCGCGAACCAGGGATGGAAAGATTCCTTCGACGCGATCTCGCACGCGAACGGTGAATTGGCCAGTGCACCGATCGCGCTTGCCGAAGTGCAGGGCTACGTCTACGCCGCCTACGTCAGCATCGCGGACGTGGCGGCGCGGCTTGGACGCAGCGGCGTTGCGTCCCGCCTTGCCGAGCGGGCGGCATCGCTAAGAAAGGCATTTTCGCGCGACTTCTGGTTGGAACCGGAGCGGACCGTCGCGCTCGCCCTGGATGGCGAAAAACGACCATGCCGGGTGATGGCTTCGAACGCTGCGCATTGTCTCGCGGCCGGTTTGCTGGATGCGGATCAGGCTGCCGCGCTGTCACAGCGCCTGCTTGGGGACGATATGTTTTCGGGTTGGGGTGTGCGAACGCTCGGTGCCAACGAGCGACGCTATAACCCGATGAGCTATCACAACGGGTCCGTATGGCCGCACGACAACGCGATCGCGGCGATGGGCCTCGCGCAGTATGGGAACCGCGCCGGCGCGCTTCGGATCCTCGAAGGCCTGTTCGATGCGGCTGTGCACCTGGAGACCGCAAGCCTCCCCGAGCTTTTCTGCGGCTTCCCGCGCGAGCCACGGCTCGGCCCGGTGCCCTATCCTGTTGCCTGTTATCCGCAGGCGTGGTCGGCCGCGAGCGTGTTCATGATCCTGCAAGCGGTACTGGGCCTCGAGGTGATGGGTTTCGAGCGGCGAGTCTTGATCGACTCGCCCACGATTCCTCCCTGGCTCGAATGGCTGCGGATCGACAGCCTGAAGGTGGGAGACGGCTCCATTTCCTTGATCCTGAGGCGCACAGCCGACGGCGCGGCCATGACCGAGGTTGTGGAAAGGAGCGGCTCCGTTACTGTCGAGGTCAAGAAATGATCTTCACGCATCAAGCCGCGGCGGACCTTTTCTCGCGCCAACCCGTTTAGCCCGCAGCGTGCAGCATCTCCAGAATCATGTAAACGCGTTTGGAAGAGGATCGCGGCGCTACTGTTAGTGAGCGTTCGAGAACGGGATAGGGGTCTATCGCGGCCCCCTTCCACCAGCGCCTCTGGGGTCCGAGCAGATAGATCGCGAAGTGCAGGTGAGGAGCATTGGGAGAAGCGTCGCCGGTCGACCCGACGTATCCAATCACCTCCCCTCGGGAAACGCGCATCCCCTCCCCAAGCCCATCGGCATAGCGTTCCAGGTGGGCGTAGTAGTAACAGTACACGTTCTCTCCGTCGAACTCATAGATGGTGATGCCGCCCGCTTTGCTAAAGAACAGCTTCTGAATCGTACCGTCGACGACTGCTCGTACCGGCGTGCCCTCGGGTTCGGCGATGTCGATTGCCTCGTGACGGTGACCGTGGTGTATTTTATCGAAGCTGTCATGTAGCTGATAGGTTTCGACGCCTTGAATCGGCGACGCGATCACAGGTTCCGGCGCAGCGCTGCTGGTTCGGTCGCGCGAAGCTTCGACCGGCTGTGCTATGGGACTCGCGCTCGTATCGGAAAATGTGATTCCTGTTTGTTGTGTCAAAGCATTGCTCGGACAAAGAAACAACTGAAACGCAATAGATGCCAGGCCCAACCGAAACCACATATGAGCCTAGCGAGCAATTGGCATACCTGAAACCGGCTCCCACCGACATTTGCGTCTAGTCAAGTAATTTTCAGCCCTACTCGGCGACATTTCTGGAGCGGCTGGCTGCACTTTTACAATCTGTGTGCGATATGTTTCTAGAAAGTAGAGCGGTAATTTCTCGAATCGTTGTAGAAACTATTTCAAAGGAAGACTCCTCGGAAAGACCCATTGCTCTCGCGCGCTGAGTTCCGCCGGCGCTCGTCAGAGGAATCCCGGGGCCTTTACCGCCGTTTGCGCAGATACCAGGGCACATTGACGATCACGATGCGGTGCGCGCCCTGCAGCAGCAGACGAGCCGCGAGTATTCGAGCGCGCTGGTTGTGAAGAAAATATTGGTACCATTGCCTCTCGACGAGCTCCGGCAGCAGCACCGCGATGGTGCGATCCGGGTTTTTGCGCTCGATCTCCAGGACGTGATCGAGGATCGGCTGCACCACGAATCGAAACGGTGACTTGAGCACCGTAAGCCGCGGGATCGCCTGCTTTGCCTCACGCGCCGGCTGTTCCACGCACGATGGCCAAATCTGTTTGAGCGAGTTAGCGCTGTCTTCGCTTTCGATATGTAGCACCTCGATCTCGCACGACAGCGTGACCGCGAACCGCAGCGCGTTCTCTGCGATTAAATTCCACTGGAGAATCGGCACTATCACGAGCGGTTCCTGCAAATCCTTGAGCTTCAGATCGCCGGGCGCAATTTCTCGTTCGATTCTTCGATAGTGGCGCCGGACCGCGAGCATCAGGGCGACCAGCGACGGCACGAGCAGCACCACGATCCAGGCGCCGGCCATGAACTTGACGACGGCCACCACCACTACCGTGACGGCGGTCGCGGTCGCACCCAGCGCGTTCACTGCCATGCTGCCGAGCGCGCCGCGTTCATGGCTCTTCGCCCAATGCGCGACCATCCCGCTCTGCGATAAGGTGAAGGCCAGAAATGCTCCAACTGCGAAGAGCGGAATCAGCCGGTCGGTGACGCCGTCGAACACCAGCAGCAGGATTCCGGAAAGGATGGCGAGCAGCCAAATACCCTCTGAATAGACCAGCCGCCGGCCACGGTTGGTGAACGAGTAAGGGAGATAGCCGTCCTCAGCTACCGCGCGGCAGAGTCTGGGGAAGTCGGCAAACGAAGTATTCGCCGACAGGCACAGCACCAGCAGAATCGAGACGATGCTTACCCAGTAAAAGATTCCCCGGCCGGCGACCGCACCGATCAATTGAGACAGGACGCTCTGGTATTGCGACGTCCCGGGCTCGGTCGCTCCGATGTGGTAGGCGCGCGCGAGGTATGCGATGCCCAGCAGCAGCACCATCAGGATGACAATGATTATTGTGAGAGTGCGGCGTGCGGCCGGTACCACCGGCTCGCGAAACGCCTGAACGCCGTTGCTGACCGCCTCGACGCCGGTCATCGCGGTGCAACCGCTCGCGAACGCGCGCAACAGAATCCACGCGCTCACGGCTTCGGTAGCCTTGGCGAGATGCGGCGGAGGAATCACGGGCTGCGGATGCCCGCCCGCGGAAATCGTCGCGAGCACACCCCAAGCCACAATCGCGCACAGGCTCACTATGAAGATGCAGGTCGGCAGCATGAACAACGTGCCCGCCTCGCCGATGCCGCGCAAATTCACCAGGGTCAACAGAACCAGAATGACGAGGCATAGCGTTAGCGTGTAAGGCTGAAGGTTCGGTACGGCCGAGATCAAAGCGCCGACGCCGGCCGAGATTCCGACCGCGACATTCAGCACATAGTCCGTCATCAGAGCGGCGGCGGCCAGCAAACCGGCGTTCGCGCCGAGGTTTTCGTGCGCGACCGTATAGGAGCCGCCGCCATTCGGATACGCCGCGATGGTCTGCCGGTAACTGATATAGACGATGCCGAGCAGAACGACGATCGCCGCAGTGATCGGAAAGATGAACGTCAGTCCCGCCGCGCCGAACGGAAGCAGTACGGTCAGTGCCGCTTCGGGGCCGTATGCCGCGGAACTGAGCGCATCGAGTCCGAAAGTTGGCACGCCGCTGGCTGTGCCGATGCGTTGCTCGCCCGCCTCCTTGGAGGCGAGCGGACGTCCAAGAATCGTATTGATCAGTGACATCTCGCGGCCATGAGTCGCACCGGGCGACACCCCATTTATTTTATACTAGCCGGCCTTTCTCGGCCGCTCGGATTTAGTGGTCAAAACATTCTCACGTTGTTCACGGCCCCTGGAAATATAAAGAATTCGCCACGCGACAAACGAGCGAAGCTCCGCGAAGATCGAGGCGATCCTGATGGCCTCGCTATTGCTGCACAATCATTTTTGGCTTCACGGGTGGCGCAAAAATTACATTAAGCGGGGATGAAAATGAACAGCGATCGATCAAAGGAAAGCGGACTGAGGAGGTAACAACCGCGCTGCATAAACCATCAGCGCGGCGCAGTATGCGGAAGAACTGGCGCCAGATCCACCCGGACCGGAATTTGCGTCCCCGCCGCCCAGATCCCGCCGCGCGCACGTATATGACGTGCGTCCTAAAAGAGACATGCGCATTAATGCTGATCGGCCCTGGCAGCGCCTTTCAGTGGCTGCGGCACGATCCCGGACGCGCACGCGCTGCTTCTTGCGAAGGTTCCCTATCTGGAGAATTCCGACTTTGTGGGGCCCCGCGGGCCGCTGACCAAGGAACAAGGACAACGGATCATTGCGCGTCTGGAGAAACATCAGAAGACGCGGAGCGATATTTTGCAGCGGCATCTCGCCTTCGAGCAGGCGCTCAGCGACGTTCCGCTCGTAACTGGCAACAAAGTGACCCTGTTGGAAAACAGCGCCACGACATATCGCGCGATGATGGCAGCAATTCGCCATGCTCGTGACAGCATTAATATCGACATGTACACATTTTCCGACGGCCCCGTCGGGCAGATGTTCGCCGACGCGCTAATCGAGCGGCAGCGCCATGGGGTTCAGGTGAACCTCATGTACGACAGTCTCGGCTCGCTCTTAACGCCGGCCACCTATTTCGACCGCCTGCGCCAGAACGGAATTGCGGTGCTGCAGTATCGTCCGGTAAATCCATTTGAGGCGAAACTTCATTGGACGCTCAGCCATCGGAACCATCGCAAGATGCTCATCGTTGACGGGCGCATAGCCTTCACCGGTGGCATCAACATCTCCGAGGTGTACGCCAGCGGGCTGGGCAGCCGGGCGGGAAGCCGTGACGGAGGTACACCCCTGGAATATTGGCGCGACACCGATGTCGAGCTTGAGGGTCCGGTTGTGGCGGAAATCCAGCGGCTATTCATCGGCGAATGGCACTACCAAAAAGGTTCTCCGCTCAGCCCACGCAACTACTTTCCCAGGTTGGAAGCGCAGGGGAACCAGATTGTGCGGGTGATCGCCAGTGTGCCGGAACGATTCAGCCTGATTTATGTGAATTTGATCTCAGCGATAGTTAATTCTGAAACGAACGTATATATCACTGATGCCTACTTCGCACCGGATCGTCAAATGCTGCACGCGCTCGAGAACGCCGCTCGACGGGGCGTTGACGTGCGGCTGCTGCTCCCGAGCCAGAGCGACGCTCCAATGATCGTGTCGGCGGAGCGTTCACACTATCGGGCATTGCTCAAGGCCGGCATTAGGATCTACGAATGGCAAGGAGAGATGTTACATGCGAAGACCGCGACAATAGATGGCGTGTGGTCGACAGTCGGCACATCGAATCTCGATTGGTGGAGTATCGCGCGCAATAACGAGGTCAACGCGATCATCCTTAGCCATTCATTCGGCGACGAAATGAACCGGATGTTCAGAAGTGATATGGAGAACTCCCGGCAAATCGATCTAGATCAATGGCAACGTCGAGGACTGTGCGAGCGCCTCGATGAAACCGCCGCGCGAATGATCGAACCGCTGCTGTGATTTGCCGGCAATACTCCATACTCCAGGCACCGCGGTTTCATCGGTGCGCGAGTTGGGCGATTAAGCGCCGCCCGTGTTTCTGCGAGAGGTGATAAGAGTTTCCAAAATTGTGGAAAGCTCCACCGGATCCACCGGCTTGATCGCGTGGCTGTCAAAACCGGCCGTCAGGATTTGAACCTTGTCCTCAACACGCCCATAAGCGGTCAGCGCGACCAACGGCATGCGGCCATCCCTGCCCGTATGCTGCTCCCATTGGCGTAGTTCCCGAGCCAGAAAGTAGCCATCCTGTGCCGGCATTCCTATGTCTGAGATGACGGCGTCGAAATGTCGCGTCCCCAGCGTCGCCAGCGCCTCCTGGGCCGAAGTCGCCGCGGCCACGCTTGCTCCCAGTGAGCCGAGGAGATTTTTCAATGCGTCGCTGGCGTCAGGCTCGTCATCGACAACGAGAATAGTGAGGCCATCAAGTCGCGGCGCGCTGGCCGCGTTCGCTATCTGAGTCACGGTCGGATGGCGACGGGGCTCCAGCGAAGGGATCGTGCTGATGGGTAGCGGAAGCCTTACCGTGAATGTGCTCCCTTTGCCGGCCCCCTCGCTATGCGCCACAACCGTGCCGCCGTGAAGGCTCACGATCTCCTTGACAATCGACAAGCCAAGACCGACTCCATGCTTGCTTTGAGCAGTGCCATCCGCCTGCCAAAAGCGATCGAATACGGACCCCAGGGCGGCGGGTTCGATGCCCTGTCCCGTATCGGCCACGATGACTTCGACGTGCGAATTTATCCGCTCCACGCGGACCTGAATTTTGCCGCCGTTGGGAGTGAACTTGACGGCATTCGAGACCAGGTTCCAGACCACCTGTTGAAGCCGCCCCGGATCGCCGGCGACGGAGTCGACGCGAGGATCGATGATCTCCTGCAGCGTGATGGATTTGACCTCAGCCGCGACCCGCATGCTTTCGACTCCCGCCCTGACCACCTCGGCAAGATCGACCGCCTGAACATCGAGACGCATCCGTCCGCTTTCTATCCGGGAGATGTCGAGCAAGTCTTCGATCAACTGCGCTTGGGCTCTGACCGCCCGTTCGATAGCTGTCATTCCGCGGCGCGCATTTTCGCCAAGTGCCGGGTTACGAAGTAGCGCAGCGGACCAGAGCATTATCGAATTTAGCGGCGTCCTCAGTTCGTGGGATACCGTCCCGATGAAATTGTCTTTGGCTCGATTCGCCTTCTCTGCCGTGGCGCTCGCCTTTTCTGCCGCGTCTCTCGCTCGCTCCGCGGTATCCAATGCCTCATGAAACTGTACGGTCGCCAGTTGAATCTGACGCCATCCCCAGTAGCTCAGGAAGACCATCACGACGGCAGTCAAAACGGGGACCAGCACAAAAACCACGTAGTACTCGGTCATTTGGCGCGCGGCTCTGTGGACACGAAGCTGATGCTCAGCGGCGATCAAATTTTCGAGCGAGTTGAAGACTGCCTGGGCTCGTGTTTGGGCCTCGGCAAGGGCGTCTTTACTGAACTGGCCGCCGGCTCTTTGACTGATCAGGGATTCGATCGCTTCATACCATGTTCCTTTCAAGTCGCTGATTTGAAGCACGCGCTGTTCCTGGTTTGGGTTATCAGCGACTAAAGCTGAAATTATAGCGAGGTTTTTCCCAAGTGCGTCGCGAGCATCGCCAAGCTCGGTCAAGTATCGCTTGTCGGAGGTCAACAGATATCCACTAAGGCCCAACTGCATTTCGCGTAATTCGAGTTCGACGTCCTTGACGCGCAGAATTACCTGATCGCTATGTTCCACCCGGCCCGTAATCGAAGCCTGGTTCTGGAAGCGCCAGAGCATAACGCCCGCCAGCACGGTCAGCGTGATGATGAATGGGGCCAAATAGCTAACGGCGAGATTCCGTTTAAATGCTCTATAAGGCAATTGGCAATCCTTGGGGTCCCGTTTTTTTTCCGACGGAAGTCTGTTCACGCGACACGCCGTTATAACCCCTTAAGAGGTTACGTCGGACGACCCCGGCGCGTAGAAGCTACCACAACGTAAGTTGCGGGTCGTGTCGCCTTGCAGGAAATTTGCTTTGATGCTCGAGCAGGCGGTTGGACAACTAATGAGCAGAAGGCGGGGCGCACGGCAGTTGATGGACGGCCGCATACCGGTAGGCGCGGCCGTTCCAATCGAAGGTTCCAGTGTTCGGTCCGAAGTTCTGGTTGAGGGCGTCGACCTCCGCATGCTCCGCCGGATTGCGGACCTCGGCCGGCGCATAGGCAAGGTAGGTGATTGACCTCGGGACCAGTACGTTTTGAAGCGGCGGCTTGAAGTTCATCGTGGTGAAATTGCCCGCCAGCCTCCATCCACCATTCCCCGACTGATTCATAATAGCGGTCAACCGCGGGTCGGACCGCAGGCTGCTCGGTGTAACCGGCCGATACAGAGTGGTCCCCAGTTTGTCGGTTTTGAGCTTGATCAATGGCGGAAGCTGGCGACCGTCCATGTCGCAAATTTCAGTGTCATCGGTATCGTCAGTTGTCCGCGCGGATTTCGCACTGGATGCGACGCCCGAGCCAGCCGCTCGCACCAGCTGTATCGCCATCGGCGCCACCGCCATCGCGGCCATAAAGCATCCGCCCGTGCTCGTCGCGAGAATGGCCAACCCGCAGAACAAGGCAACCTTCGCCAGCAACGACCCGCGCTGGAAACCGCAATCGGCGCCGCGGAACGTCTGGTGAGATGGATTCAAGTGGATGTAGTCCGTTTCGCGAACTCAAGTCCGACGAGCTCCTGGGTCTTCGAAACACCATCGCGATCTGTCGAGTCGCCTTTGACGGAGCAAGGAGCGTACCACGCTGCGGGGTGACTCTCGTCGCGATATCGCTACAGTTGCTAACCAAATACGGGACTGATTCATTCAAGAGCCGAGCCGCTATCCCGGGTTCTGGATAGCCGCCTCGAAAACTGAAAGTAAGTTTTCCAAACCCGCCTCGCGCCAACGGTACAAATGACCGAGGGAGTTTTCAACCAATCGGCTGCGGTCGTGCGTACTTGCTGTGCGTACTTGCTACCCGATCTTACTTTTTGATTGGTTAAGCATGGCGCGATGTTCACGATGGCGAAAAGATCGGGTTTGTTGCTTCTACCGCTCTTATTCGCCGTGCTGGCCCTTGCAAACTTCGCGGCGTGGGCTCGCCAGGGTTACTACATCGATCCATCCCAAGTGGATCTCGTACACATCCTGGCGCCCCCACCTTCTCCCGGATCCGTCGAGGGCAAAGCCGACCTGCAAGCGGTTCTGGCAGCACAGCACGCTCGAACCAAAGGCCAGGTGAGTGGCGTACTCGCTGACACAAACAAGTCGGTCTTCCGTTTCGCGGATGTGATGGGGCCCGGGTTCGATTCCAAAAGCCTGCCCTTCGCCAGAACGTTCTTTCGGCAGCTATCTTCGGACGCTGAGGAGGCTGTCGCGGTAGCAAAGGCTCATTTCAACCGGCCCCGGCCATTTGTCGTGGATCGCGACGTGAAGCCGGCCGTCGAGGAACCGTCAGGTCCATCCTATCCCGGCGGGCATGCGACTTTCGCATATCTCGACGCCATTGTGCTGTCATATATGGTGCCGGAGAAGGCCGACGCGATTTTCAGTCGCGCCGCGCGCTTTGCGAACAACCGGGTGATCGGCGGCGTCCATTACCCGACCGATTCGGAGGCTGGTCGTATTTCCGCCTCTGTGATCGCCAATGTTTTGCTGCACGAATCCCGCTTCCTGGCGGATCTCCGGCGAGCGCGAGCCGAAGTGCGGCACGCCATCGGGCTTAGGATAGAAACCTCGAACGTCGCGGCGCCAGGCTCGCCGAGCGTGCAGCGCGCAGGCCTGCCGTCACGCTGCTCGCGATCGCGCGATAGGATCGAGCGTCTAGAAAGTCCAGCCGACGATCGTCTTTACGAAAGTCCCGTTGCTCGCCTGCGTAAGCCCGAATCCGACGCCGAGATTCAGCTCCATCTGGTCGAGGAAGTCGAAGTTGAGCGTCGGCACGATGAAGTGCTGCTGATGCTGGACGCCGGGTAGGTCGCTGATGGCGCCCATGTCGCCGTAGTATTCGACCGCCGGCGATAGCCACCAAAGCAGTTTCGCATATTCGACCTCGCCCGAGGGCGCGAAGGTCACGCCCTTATGCGTTCCCGGCCCGCTGAACGGCTTTTCGAACGCGAAGTTTCCGATCAGGGCGAACCTGCCGAGGTGCGCTTCGGCGATCGGGCGCATTTCGAGCGTCATCGGATTCTCTTCCGCAGCGCGCCGCATGTAATCCAACTCGAGGTTGCCGCCCAGCGAGACCGGCCAGTCCGCCGTCTGGGGCACTCCGAAATGGAACTTGCTCCGCGACCCAGCATATTCGTAGTTTCCATTGTCGAGCCGCGCCGTAGCGAAATACTGGCCGATCTCCGCCCATGACAGCACTCCGTACGTAGCCTCTACCGTCTCGTGAATCTGGTACGGGTCGATCTGTTCATGGGCCTCGCTTCCGGTGGCCGTGGTCACGCTGTTCGAATGAAGTTCCAGTTGCAGATGCCCCAGCTGATCGGTTTCGGTCGGATAAATCTGGATCTCGTAGAAGTCGATCGCATGAGCGCGGCGCGCCGAGGCGGCTAACAGCAAAAGCGCGATCGCGAGCAGGAACGCTTTGCGAAACGACATAACCGTTTAACCTACACGGCCTTCGGATTTCCGAAATGCTTATTATGCCGGGCTCGCTTACTTTAGGACACACGCAACGGCGATCGTGCCTGGGCAGTTACTCCTCTTCCCAGGCTGGACCATTTCGCGCGTCGTCCGAGCATCGCGGTGCCGATCTTGATCTTGCGGGTGCGCGTCGCCATCGCGGCCACGGTCAGGAGCACCGAGCGGCACTCGCCGTGAATTCTTCGTCAGAATCCGTGAAGATGTAAACGTTCGCATCCTTAAGAGCAGCTTGAAATCGCCGCGCGATTGCTGAAGAGTCTTACCTTCATGCGAATCTCATTTTCGTTTTGGCGCAAAATCTAAATTCTGAATACGAATTGCAAGCCCGTAATGCGGCGGCGCCGCGAGGGAGCTTTGGCGAGATGCCCGAAGATAAGTTTCAGACCGCCGGCGGAGTAAAGTTGCACTACCTTGACTTCGGCGGCGAGGGGAAAGCCGGCGCTGGTCTGCATCCACGGCCTGACCGGCAACGCGCACAATTTCGACGCGCTGGTGCCGCATCTGACGCCGCGCTACCGCGTGCTCGCCCTCGACGTCCGCGGCCGCGGCGAAAGCGCGTGGGGTCCGCCGCTGGATTACAATCCGCAGGTTTACGTCAGCGACCTCAAGGAATTCCTCGACACACTGGGGATCAAACGCGTGAGCCTGGTGGGAACCTCGATGGGCGGGGTGATCTCGATGATGTTCGCCGGAGGATATCCGGAAGTTGTCGAGCACCTGGTGCTGAACGACATCGGACCCGAGATCGATCCGGCCGGCCTGATGCGAATCATCGCCTACGTCGCCCAGGCGCCCGATCGCTTCAAGGACCTGGCCGAGGTCGGGGCCTACTATCGCGAAACCTATCCGCCCGCGGCCAAGCTGTCCGACGCGGCGCTTAGCGAGTGGGTGCGATGGTCGGTCAAGCCGACCGAGGACGGCGGGCTTACGTGGAAGATGGACCCGGCGGTTCGCCGTCCGCCACGCGGCGGTTCGGCGGCGCGGCCGATCGATCTTTGGCTGCATTACAATCGCGTGATGGCGCCGATCCTGATCGTGCGCGGCGCGGAGACCGATATCCTGTCGCGCGACACGGCGGCGCGGATGGTCAAGGTGCAGCGCGGCGTGCGCCTGGTCGAAGTTCCCGGAGTCGCCCACGCGCCCTCGCTGGTCGAACCGGAAGCGCTCGAGGCGATTACCGGCTTTCTCGGCGTCGCCAAGGCGTAGCGGGACCACGTCGCTTTCGCGCGACGCAAAAGAATCAGCTTCCGCGCCCAGCTAGCACCACCTTGACCGTGACCGGAGTGCCGGGCGCGGTGTTCGTGATCACCAGCGTGGCGCTCGCCCTGCCCTTCGTAGTCGGCGCGAACTGCACGCCGATCTTAAGATCTTGCCCGGCTGGAGCGTAAACGGTCCGGGGTTCTGGGTCACGAGAAACGGGCTGCCGATCGCGAACGCTCCGACACTGCCGTTCAGCACGCCGCGCCCCGAGTTGGTGACGGTGAAGGTCTTGGTATGCATGGTGTTTTTCGGGACCGCGCCGAAGCCGAGCGTCGGCATCGTCGCGGGCGGTATCGGCGCCGGCAGATTGACGATCAGATGCCCGCCTGCTCCGTGTCCGATGAGCGTGACCTTGAAGGTGTGGTTGGGCAGGTGCGGATCGGTGCTGGCGATATCCAGGGTGCCGGTCGCCTTGCCAATCACGGTGGGCGCGAACTGGATCGTCACCGTGGTCTTGTGCAAAGGCGGAATCACGAACGGTCCGAATCCCGAGAGCACGGAGAAAGGCGGGAACTCCGCGCCCAGCGAAATAACCATCGTCTTGTGCTTGTCGAGATTGTGGATATTCAGGAACTCGGTCTTGGGCGCGACGCCGATTCCCACCTTACCGAACAGCAAGGGCGTAGCGACCGAAAGCGTGCCGCCCGGCGCCGGTGTCGGTAACGGAGTCGGCGTCGGCGATGGAGCGGGCGTCGGCGTCGGAGTCGGACTTGGAGTCGGCGTGGCCGCCAGCGGCTGGTCGTACCGCAGCACGCGGTTGTTGCCATTATCCCCGACCAGCAAATCGCCGGCACTGTCGACGGCGACGCCTGTTCGATCGCATAGCGTGGCGGCAGCAGGCGCGAAGGTGTTGCCGAAGTTGCACGAGGTCGCCGCCATGTTGTCGGCCTGGCCGAAGACCCGATCGGCGATGGTATCGGTGGTGAGCGGCGTGTTGAATTCCAGCACCCGCGTATTGCCGGTGTCGGCCACGTAGAGGTTGTTCGCGCTGTCGAGCACGACCTGTTGTGGAGAACACAGGGTATCGGCGCTGACGGGGCTGTTGCAGGCCTTCGTCGTCAGAACACCACTTTGGCCAAAAACCGTGTTGGCGGTGACGCTGACCGGTGGATTGGCGGCCTCGTTGTATTCCAGCACCCGGCTGTTAAGGGTGTCGCTGACGTAGAGATTGTTACTCGCGTCGACCGCGACTCCGAACGGCCCGCAAAGGCTGTTCGCGCTCGCCGTGCTCGAGGGGTGATTGCAGTCGCGGTGGTGAACTCGGTTCCGCGCCGGTCAGCCCCTGTCCGAACACCAGGTCGGCGGTGGTGTCGCCGCTACCGGCCACGCTGTCGCGAGTAGCGGCGTGTTGTATTCGAGCACCCGGTTGTTGCCGAAGTCGGCGACGTAGAGATTGCCGAAATGCTGTCGACCGCCAGACCTGTTGCGGATTGCACAGCGTGGCGTTGGTCGGGGAGGCGCCGCCGTTGTTGCAGGTTCCGGTGGTGAAGCTCGCCTGCCCGAATACTTTGTTGGCGGCGCCCCCGATGCAGGGGAAGACCCCGCTACAGGCCGTGAATGGCGCGCTGAATTCCAAAACGCGATTGTTGAGGTAGTCGGCGACGTAGAGATTGCCGGCGGCATCGACCGCGACCCCGTCGGGCAGCCACAGCGTGCTTGCCGTTGGAGAAGATGCGCCGGTGCGATTGATGCCAGCTGAAAGGAAATCGGCCTGCCCTATCACCAGGTCGGCCGGAGCGCCGTTGGCTGAACACGCCGCGTTGCGCCATCCCAGCACCCGGCTGTTGTTCGTGTCGGCCAGGTACAAACGGTTGGGAGTTGACTTGAGATCGACCGCCACCTGAGTCGGGTTCCAAATTCCGTCAGCGTCCACCGAATTCGCCGCGTTGTGGGCAAAGTCCCCCTGCCCCAGCACCGAATCGCCAACCGTGTCAGTCGAAAGCGGCGTGTCGAATTTCACCACCCGGTTGTCGTTGGTGTCCCCGACGAAGAGGTCGCCGGCCTCGTCGACGGCGACGCCCTGCGGAGCGCATAGGGCGGAGGCGGTCAGGGTGCCGCCGGTGAGACATGCGGCGCCGAGCCCCTGGCCAAAGGACAGGTTGGCAGTCGTACCGCTGGTGAGCGGCGTGTTGTACTCGAGCACCCGGTTGTTGCCGCTATCGGCGACGTAGAGGTTGCC
>CAWGKJ010000041.1:0-24049 GCA_963823115.1 uncultured Alphaproteobacteria bacterium
ACGACGCCATCGGCGCGATCGCGGCAGCGAGGGCCTGTTCGTTCTCGATGACGCCGCGCAAGCCTTTGGCGCAAGCTACAAGGGACGCCGCTCGGCACCTTCGGCCTCGCCACCGCGACCAGCTTTTTCCCGGCCAAGCCGCTCGGCTGCTACGGTGACGGCGGAGCGATTTTCACCGACGACGCCGAACTCGCGGCCACGCTGCGCAGCGTCCGGGTTCACGGTCAGGGTTCGGACAAATACGACAACGTTCGTATCGGGCTCACCGCGCGGCTCGACACCATGCAGGCGGCGATCCTGATCGAGAAGCTGAAAATCTTCGAAGACGAAATCGCCGCGCGCAACAGGGTTGCGGAGCGCTATGCGCAAGGGCTCGGCAATGTCGTGACCATTCCCCGCGTCGCCAGCGGCGGCATCTCGATCTGGGCGCAATACACCATCCGGCTGCCTGAGGGCTGCGATCGCGACAACTTCGCCGCCGCGCTGAAGGCGCAGGGCATTCCGACCGCGATCTATTATCCGAAATCGATGCACCAGCAGACCGCCTACCGGGATTTCCCGGTCGCCGACGGCGGCTTGCCGGTCATGCGAAAAGCTCTCCGGCGACGTCATCAGCCTGCCGATGCATGCCTATCTCGACGAGCCGACGCTGGAGCGGATCATCAAGGCTGTGCGCGACGCGCTCGATGATTCCCACAGGGCACGCATCAGACTGTTCGAGCGTGGCAGTCGGTTGCGAAAAAATCGCGGAAACCTGATTTCGCTCGGTTTTGAAGCGCCGCCGCATGCTGCTAGAAGCGGCGCATGCTCGGTCGTATTTTCACCGTCGGCGGCTACACGCTCCTTTCGCGGTTGACCGGATTCGCGCGCGACATCATGCTTGCGGCGATCCTTGGCGCAGGTCCGGTGGCGGACGCGTTTTTCGTGGCGTTTCGGCTGCCCAATCACTTCCGGGCGATTTTCGCCGAAGGCGCCTTCAATGCGGCGTTCGTGCCGGCCTACGCCCACGTCCACGGCGAACGCGGCGAGGGCCGGCCGCGTTATTCGCCGATCGCATCTTCACCCTGCTGTTCCTGTCGCAGGTTGTTCTGCTGGTCATTGCCTGGCTGTTCATGCCGCAGGCGATGAGCCTGCTGGCGCCCGGCTTTACCGATGACGTCGAGCAGCGGCGCCTGGCGATCGAGCTGACGCGGATCACCTTTCCCTATCTCCTGCTGATCACGCTGGTGACGCTCTATGGCGGCATGCTCAACGTCATGCAGCGGTTCGCCAGCGCCGCGGCGGCGTCGATTTTCCTGAAATCTGCGATGATGATGACGCTGGCGCTGGTGGCATTCTTCCCGAGCGCCGGCCACGCCGCCGCCTGGGGCGTCTTGATTTCCGGCTTCCTGCAATATTTCCTGCTTGCGGGCGATCTCGCGCGCCACGGCGGCCTGCCGCGGTTCGCCCTGCCTAGGCTCGATGAGGATGTCCGCGCGTTCTTTCGCGCGCTCGGGCCTGCGACGGTGGGTTCGATGGGAACGCAGGTCGCGCTGTTTGCCGACACCATCATCGCGACCTTCCTTCCGGCGGGCGCGCTGTCGGCGCTCTATTATGCCGACCGGCTCAATCAGCTGCCGATCGGCGTCATCGGCATCGCGATCGGTACCGTGTTGCTGCCGGAGATGTCGCGGCGGCTGACAGCGGAAGATCACGACGGCGCGAAAGCGTCGCAGCGACGGGCCTTCGATTTTACGCTGTTGTTTTCGGTGCCGTTCGTGGCGGCGTTCCTGGTGGTCCCTGACATCATCACGCGGGCGATGTTCGCCCGTGGCGCGTTCTCCAGGGCCGACGCCGTGGCCGCCGGCGCCACGCTTGCGGCCTACGCGATTGGGTTGATCCCGTTTGTACTGATCCGCAGCGCGGTCGCGACGTTTTACGCCCGCAAGGATACTGCCACGCCGGTGAAGGCGGCATTGATCGGGGTCGCCGTCAATGTCGCGCTGAAAGTCGTGCTGATGGGATCACTGGCGCAGGTCGGTCTCGCGCTCGCGACCGCGGTCGGCGCCTGGATCAATCTTCTGCTGGTGATCGGGTTCGCGGTGCGGGCAGGCTATCTCGACCTCGATCGCGCGCTGGCACGATCGCTGACGAAGTTTGTGGTCTCCGGCGCCGTGCTCGGGGCGGCGCTATGGCTGGCCGCAAGGCTGGCTGCATCGCATCTGGCCCAGCTGACCGCGTTGCGCGACGAGGCCGCGCTCCTGGTGCTGATCCTTGTCGGCACGATCGTCTATGCCGGGTCGGTTCTGCTGCTGTTTGGCCGGGGCTGGCTGATGTCGCTGGTGCGGAGCTAAATCCTTTGCGCTGCCTCGCGATCCGCTGCAATATGGCCAAAAATAACTACAGGTAAACGGAGATACGATGGCTGCTCCTATCAAATTCGGCGTCGGTCAAAGCGTCCTTCGCAAGGAAGACGATGCGCTCATTCGCGGCAAGGGCCGCTACACCGATGATCACGCGCCCCAGCCCGCGTTGCACGCGCTGGTGCTGCGCTCGCCGCACGCGCATGCGAAATTCACCATCAACGCCACCCGCGCCCGCGGTCTGCCGGGGGTCAGCCTGATCCTGACCAGCGAGGACGTCAGGGATCTCGGCTGTCTTCCGTGCCTGTTCAATCTGGAAGTCGAATCCCTTCACCGGCGCCGCCCTATCCGATCCTCGCCCATGGCGAGGTGCGCCATGTCGGCGATGCCGTTGCCTTCGTCGTCGCCGACACGGTCGACCACGCCCGCGATGCGATGGAGGCGATCGAGGTCAACTGGACGCCGCTGCCGGCGGTGGCCGGCGTCGTCAATGCCGTCAAGAAGGGCGCGCCGCAGGTCTGGCCCGACCATGCCGGCAACGTGCTGTTCGACGTGCCGGTCGGCGACAAGAAGGCCACCGAGGCCGCGTTCACCAAGGCGCATGCGGTGGCGGAAATTTCCATCGTCAATCCGCGCGTCATCACCAATTTCATGGAAACGCGCGCGGCGGTCTGCGAATACGACGCCAGGCACGACCATCTGACGCTGACGGTTGGCAGCCAAGGCAGCCACCGCTTGCGCGAAATCCTGTGCGGGATGGTGCTGAAGATCCCGCAGGAAAAGATGCGGGTGATCTGCCCGGATGTCGGCGGCGGGTTCGGCACCAAGCTGTTTCCCTATCGCGAATATGCGCTGATTGCGGTTGCCGCGCGCAAGCTGCGCAAGACGATCAAATGGACCGCCGACCGCGCCGATCACTTCGTGGGCGACGCGCAGGGGCGCGACAACGTCACCACGGCGCGGATGGCGCTCGCCGAAGACGGCAAGTTCCTCGGGCATGGACGTCGATCTGATGGGCGACATGGGCGCCTATCTCTCGACTTTCGCACCCTATATTCCCCACGGCGGCGCCGGGATGTTGCCGGGTCTCTACGACATCCAGGCCTTCCATTGCCGCGTCCGCACGGTGTTCACCAATACCGTACCGGTCGATGCCTATCGCGGCGCCGG
Source organism: uncultured Alphaproteobacteria bacterium (assembly GCA_963823115.1). Lineage (GTDB taxonomy): Bacteria > Pseudomonadota > Alphaproteobacteria > Rhizobiales > Xanthobacteraceae > Bradyrhizobium. Next base: position 3,513 of record CAWGKJ010000041.1, read on the forward strand.
GCGCCCGGAGGCGGCTTACGTGGTCGAGCGGCTGGTCGATGCCTCGGCGCGCAAGCTCGGGATGACGCCGGATGCGATCCGGCGCAAGAATTTCATTTCGCCGCGTGCCATGCCGTACAAGACGGCGACAGGGAAGGTCTACGATTCCGGCGACTTCACCGCGCATATGAAGCGGGCCATGGAAATCGGCAACTGGAAGGAATTTCCCAGGCGCGCCAAGGCGGCGAAGAAGCAAGGTCTGGTGCGCGGCATCGGGCTTGCGACCTACGTGGAAGTCTGCGGCACCATGGGCGAGGAAACCGCCAATGTGCGGCTCGATCCCAATGGCGACGTCACCATCCTGATTGGCACGCAGTCGAGCGGGCAGGGCCACCAGACCGCCTATGCGCAACTGGTCGCCGAGCAGTTCGGGCTTGCGCCCGAGCGCGTCCACATCCTCCAGGGCGACACTGACCAGATCGCAACCGGCCTCGGCACCGGCGGCTCGGCTTCAATTCCAACCGGCGGCGTCAGTGTCGAGCGTGCGACCCGCGAACTCGGCAAGAATTTGCGCGAGATCGCGGCCGAAGCGCTGGAGGCAGGTCCCGGCGATCTGGAAATCAGCGACGGCACCGTGCGGGTCGCCGGCACCGATCGCTCCGTCACGCTTCGCCGATCTCGCCAAGCGGCCGGGCGTCGATCCCTCGAAGCTGAACGCAAGCGCAAAGTTCGCCGCCGCCGACGGCACCTATCCGAACGGCACCCACCTTGCCGAGGTCGAAATCGATCCCGCCACCGGCATCATCAAGATCGTCAATTACGTCATCGTCGATGATTTCGGGATGACGCTGAATCCGTTGCTGCTGGCCGGCCAGGTTCACGGCGGTGCGATGCAGGGGATCGGGCAGGCTTTGATGGAGCAGGCGGTCTACAACCCGAAGGACGGCCAGCTCGTCACCGGCACGTTCATGGATTATGCGATGCCGCGCGCGGCCGATGGTCCGTCATTCGTGTTCGAGACCCATAACGTCCCCTGCAAGACCAATCCGCTGGGCGTCAAGGGCGCGGGCGAGGCCGGCGCGATCGGTTCCTGTCCGGCGATCGTCAATGCGATCATCGAGGGGCTATGGCGCGAATACAAAATCGATCATATCGATATGCCTGCGACGCCGGAACGGGTCTGGATCGCCATCCGCGAGCACCAGCGCCGGCACAGTCTTTGATATTTGCCGCACGCGCGGGAATGAAGTTTCATTGGCGGTGTTTGAACGCCGACGGCCGCAGCTCGCAAGCTGCGGTCGATCGTGCGACTTGAAAAATCCAGGGGAACAGACTGATGATGCGAACTGTCGTGGTTGTGGGAACGTTGTTGCTTGGTGTCGGCGCTGTGGCGGCGCAGCAGGATCTGGTCAAACACGCCCAGACCTTCATGAAGGGTAACGGAAAGAACGCGGGGGCCCTGGGAGCGATGGTCAAGGGGGAGAAGCCCTACGACCAGGCCACGGTCGATGCCGCGCTGGCCCAATTCGAGGAAACCGCCAACAAGCTTCCGACGCTGTTTCCGGACAGCATCAAGGGTCTGAAGGCCGACGGCGATTACAGCTCCTCGTCAAAGATCTGGGAAGACAAGGCTGGCTTCGACGCGCGCATCGCGAGCTTCAGCAAGGTCGTGACGGAAGCCAAACCCAAGATCAAGGACCTCGACACGCTGAAGGCGACGTTCACCGTCATTGGCAAGGAATGCAAGGATTGCCACGAAACCTATCGTGTCAAGAACGGCTAGATCCACGTTGAACAAAGAAAAGGGGCGGGCGGCTGATGCGTCCGCCCCTTTTCATTTTATGCCTTTTGAATTCTGTACTTCGCGCGGCAGTTACTTCGTCACCTGACCGCGGATTTCGCCGCCCGGATTGGCTGCGGTGTGGATGTTGATGTAGAACTTGCCCGCCGTCAGGTCGGCGGCCTGGACGTCCGTTAGCGTGGCGCTGCCTTCCACCGGGCTTTTGCCGGCATTCGGGATCGCCACCGCGACGGCGGCGTTCTTTCCTAATTCGGCCGGTCCGTGGAAGTGCGCCGCGGTCGCCGGGCCGGAGAGCCCGGAATAGGTCAGCTTCCAGCTCAGCTTCTTGGTGGCGGCATCGTAGTCGATGTCGGCGGTGCCCGTGCCGGCGCTGGCGTTCGTGGGTACTTCGGATTTACCGTCCAGCATTGCCTTCATCTTCTCGGCGCAGGCGGGTGCAGCGAACGCAACGGTCGCTCCCAATGCGAGCATGGCAAGCATGGTCCTGGTATTCGACATGGTTCTCTCCCTGTTGGCGTCAAGTGAAAGTGGCAGTCTCAAAACAACGGGATTGCGGCCTTATTCCCGAAACCGGCTTAAACACCTTAAATTTTCAAGCGGCGTACGACTGGATCAGGAGCCATACTGGCCACTAGATTGAGGCGGATGGTGACGGATCGCTGAATGACGCGACGAATTCTCCTTGGCACTTTGTTCGTTGGCGCTGCCGCGCTCGGGCTATTCTGGTGGCTGACGGCTGCCCCGTTCGCGTCAGCGGTCTCCGCGTCGACCCGTGCGCCGGACCTCGCCAACGGACTGACAACATTCAACGCTGGGGGATGTTCCTCCTGTCATGCCGTGCCGGGCCAACCCGATCGCCTGAGACTCGGCGGCGGTCTCGCGATCCCGTCGCCATTCGGGACGTTCTACGCGCCGAACATCTCGCCCGATCCGGCCGACGGTATCGGGCGATGGACCGAGGCCCAATTCGTTGCCGCGGTGACCCAGGGGATTTCGCCGGCCGGATTTCATTACTTCCCGGCTTTTCCCTATGCGTCCTACCAGCACGCGAAAGTGGAGGACATCCGCGACCTCTTTGCCTACCTGAAGACGCTTGCCCCCGTGCCCGGCAAGGTGCGCGGTCACGACCTGTTTTTTCCGTTCAACATCAGGCGCAATATCGGGATCTGGAAATTGCTGTTCATGGACGGCAAGTCGTTCGTGCCGGACGCGGCGCGCTCGGCGGGCTGGAATTGCGGCGCCTATCTCGTCAACAGCCTCGGCCATTGCGCGGAATGTCACAGTCCCCGGAATTTCCTCGGCGGCATCGTCGCCGCGCAGCGCTTCGCCGGGGGGCCCAATCCGGAAGGCGAGGGCTGGGTGCCGAACATCACCCAAAAGGGACTTGGCGACTGGAGCGAGAAGGACATCGCCTATTTCCTCGAGACCGGCGAGATGCCCGATGGCGACAGCGCCGGCGGCTCGATGGTGCGCGTGATCAGGAATGTCTCGCAACTGAGCCCCGAGGATCGCGCGGGCATCGCGGAATATCTCAAGACGCTGCCGCCGGTCGACGGACCGCCGCGGCCGAAGAAGGCGGCCGAGCACGACCACAAGCCCTGAGCAGGGGTGTGATCGTCCATCGCGGATGGCAACCCTGCGATTTCCTCAGGTGGATGTCGTGGCAGGTTAGGGGTAGTCTGCCAACGCGTCTCCCACCAACTAATCGAATAACAGGCTGGAAAGCCCCGGGAGTACTTGCAGGAGGAAGCCATGGGAGAGATCGTTTCTCTTGAAACGTTGGTCGCAGGCGTACGCGACGGGATGTCGCTCGCCGTCCCGACCGATCATGCCGGCGTCGCCATGGCGGCAACGGCCGCCATCATCGCCAGGCGCCCAAAGAATTCCACCTCGTCTGCGTACCCATCAGCGGCATCCAGGCCGATATGCTGATCGGCGAAGGCCTGATCGGATCGATCGAAACCAGCGCCGTGACTTTGGGGGAAGCGGGTGGAGCGCCACGCTTTTCCGACGGCGTGCGTCGCGGCGCATTCCGGCTGATGGACGCCACCTGCCCGGCCTTGTTGGCTGGCCTCGTCGCGGGCCAGAAGGGCGTTCCGTTTCAACCGATCCGCGGCATCATCGGCAGCGACCTGATGAAGGCGCGGCCGGACTGGAAAATCATCGATAATCCCTTCGCCGCGGATGACCCGATCGTCGTCGTCCCCGCGATACGCCCCGATGTCGCGCTGTTCCATGCGCCTGAGGCAGACCGTTTTGGCAACGTCCGGATCGGGCGGCAGGCTGAACTCGCCATCATGGCCTATGCCGCGAAAACCACCCTGGTCACGGTCGAGCGCATCAGCGAGACCTCCCTGCTGGCGGACGAGAATTCCGCCGCCGGCGTTCTGCCGGCGCTCTATGTGACGGCGATCGCGCAAGTTCGCCACGGCGCGTGGCCGCTCGGGCTGTGGGGCGAATATCCGGCTGACGGCGCGGAGGTCGCACGCTACGCGCGCCTGGCAAGATCGGTCGAAGGTTTTGCCGCCTATATGGATGGCTTCGCGCGCCGGCCTGAGGCGGTAGCGTGAGCGCGGGGGCTGCGACGCCGCGCGAAATCCTGATCGCGACGATTGCGGATCTGCTCGCCGGCGTGCGCCTGGTGGCGGTTGGCGCCTCGTCGCCGATACCCGCGGCCGGCGCTATGCTGCTGCGGGCGCGCAACGAGGCGCGCGGGCTGGAGCGGGTGCGCATCATCGTGCTCGGATCGCGCGCGCACAATTTCTTCACCAACGGTGCCGTCGAACTGTTTGATTGTGCCGCCCAGGGCCGCGTCGACGCGTTTTTTCTGGGCGGCGGCCAGATCGACGGTCAGGCCAATATCAATCTGGTGGGGACAGGTGAGTATCCGAACAGCGACGTTCGCTGGCCGGGATCGTTCGGTTCGGCGTTCCTCTATTACGTCGTGCCGCGCGTGATCCTGTTTCGCGAGGAACATTCGCCGCGCGTGTTTGTCGAGAAGGTCGATTTCGTCAGCGCGCCGGGGGTGAGCGAAGGCGTCGTGCGCAACGGCGGGCCTTATGCGCTGCTGACCGGATTGGCGCTGTTTGATTTCGACAAGGCGCGCAAACGCTTCCGGCTGAGGAGCGTGCATCGCGGCGTGTCCAGCGCGGATGTGAAGGCGAATACCGGATTCGATTACGACGAACCGGCTGATGTCCCGACCACCGTTGAGCCCGACGCCGAAACGCTTGCGCTGTTGCGCGGACGCGTCACCACGGAACTCGCGGAGACCTATCCGCAATTTGCCGGCACGCTGGCGGCGGAGCGTGCGGCCTGATTCGGTCAGCCACAGGCGCTTCGCATTGCATCGGGGTTGCGGCGCTGGCTATGACCGAAACAGTGCGTAGTAAACCACGTACAACCAGCCCAAAATGCCGTGGATGATTGCCCAAAGGATCGAATGGTTGGCGGTGTAGGATATCGCAATAGCAAGGGCGGAACCGAAGCCCACGCCGTATTTCGCGCCCTCAACTCGAACCCCGTAATAACGATTTCCGTTCATGTTCCCCACCCCGGTTGCCGAACCGCAACTCCGGTGAATTTCACAATCTAAACTCGGGCATGACAAGTAGAAAATCAAAAGGCCCGGGACAGGCGCGGCAGGCAACAGCTCGATCGAATCAAAAAATCCGTTGATCCCACGATACGAGTTCAACTCCACGAAGCGGCATCGGAACCGCCGGAGTCGGCTTCCCAACTCTTGGGACATGACGCTGGCGCGCCCTCACTTGCGGTAGATCAATTGCGCCGTGTGGTTTTGTGAAAATAATATTATGAGTTGAGTTCGCTTGAGAAGGCCTCAGATTGGTCAGTGGCCAATGCGATGGCGACGCAAGCAATGAAGCCAAATGAGTGGGGCTGCGCGGTGGGTAAGTTGCAGTATTACAGCGACATGGAAGCGCGATATCGGAAGCAAGCCGATATCGATCCGTCCAACCGCGAAAAACATTTAGGGGCTGCTGACGCGTGGCGCCGGTTGTCGGATACGGCGATTTTATTTTCCGCAAAGCAGAGCGAGATGAAGGAAGTGCTGGCTTCGCTCACCAAACAAAAGGCCAATAAGGGTTAGCTCGCGCGCCTCTGGGAAAGAAGCAAGTGGCGCCGCGTCGTCACGCAGCCTGAGCGTTGTTTTTCTTCCGATTGGGCCTGCTTACCGCAAATCAAACCGGGTGGGCCTTCGACTTAGACGAGCTTCGCAATTCCGAGTTCGTCGGCAACCTGGTCCAGGCCGCGCATCAGGGCCGGCGCGATCGGAATCCCGTCGCGCGTCCGGGCCGCCCGCGTTGCGTGGCTGCGTTCGCCGGGCACAAGGATGCGATCAACTCCGGGCATCCGGCGGCTGTTGCGAAAATCGCGCACCAGCGCATCGACGCTCGCCTTGAACGCGGCGATATCGCCGAAGGCGGCAATGTTGATGGCTGCAATCGCCTGCCCGGTGTTGGTGACGCTGCCGTCATCATGGTTGAAGTCGACCACCTCCCGGCCCATCGCCGCGCCGCCGAGCGTGCCGGCGAGCAGGCCGATAATCATGGCAAGGCCATAGCCCTTGTAGCCGGCCTCCATGCCGCCAAGCGGCAGCAGCATCCCTTCGTCGGCGCGTTTCGGATCGGTCAATGGCTTGCCCGCGCGATCGATCATCCAGCCCACCGGCATGGTCTCGCCGCGCAGCGCCTTGGTCTTCACTTTCCCATAGGCGGCGACGGTGGTGGCCATATCGAGGACGATAGGCTTTTCGCCTCCGGCCGGTATCGCCGCCGCGATCGGATTGGTCGACAGCAGCATGTCGAGGCCGCCCCAGGGCGGAAGGTGGTTGGCGTTGCCGACCGCGAAATAGAGTCCGATCATGTCGTGAGCGAGCGGCATGGTCGCGTAAAGCGACGCTGGGCCGGCATGGTTGCTGAACTGCGAGTTGACCCATGCGATGCCAGTGGAGCGCGCTTTTTCGATGGCGATTTCGGCGGCGCGTTTCATGACGAGATGACCCATGCCATTATCGCCGTTCAGCAACGCCGTAGCGGCTTGCTCGCGCACCACCTGGATGTTCGGCCGAACGTTGAAGCCGCCGGCCCTGATGCGGCGGGCATATTGCGGCAGCCGGCTCACGCCGTGTCCGTCCGATCCTTGCAGGTCCGCTTCCGCCATCAGCGTGGCGACAGTCATGGCGTCTTTATCCGGCAAGCCCAGCTTCGTCAGCGCTTCATGAATGAACGCTTTCAGCCGGCCAAGTGTGACGGTCAAATCAGGCTGCAGGATTCGCACTCCAGTTTCAGAGAGGTGAGCACCGCTTCGCGCTGGCGCGGGGGGCACCTCACTTCTCTTTATGGCTTTTATAGCTTCTCGACGGTCTTGAAAGTGCCGTCTGGCTGAATGACGGTCAGGAAAACCTTGGCCGGCGCGTCTTGCGCCGTCCGCCCGAAGGTCATGATGTCCCCGCTGATGTCGAACCTGCCGACTTTCTCGATAACCCGCAACATGTCTGCACGCGTAGGGTTTAGCCCGCTAATTTCGAGCGCCGCGGCCGTGAGGCGGCCGGCAAGATATCCTTCGAGCGAAACAAAATCCGGCGTCATAGCTGGATCGAAGGCCTTTCCGGCGGCCTGATAATCGGCAACGACCTGCAGCGACGTATCCCATGGAAAAGGCACGACCTGAGAGACGATAACTCCGTTGCCGTCCGCGCCGAGCTCTTTCGCCAGCGCGTTGGCGCCGACGAAGGAAATATTGACGAAGGTCGGATGGAAGCCGCTCTTGTGCGCGAGCTTGATGAACTCGGCGCAAGGCCCATAGGTTCCGACCATGACGATCGCTTCCGGCTCCGCGCGCTTGAGCGTCCGCAGGGCGGCGCCGACGGCCTTGGTGTTGCGCTCGAATGTGCCTTCAGCGCTCAGTTCCAGGCCGCGCCTTTCCAGCGCACGCTTGACGCCGGCCAGGCCGTCGCGGCCAAAGGCATCGTCCTGATAGAAGATTGCGATATTCCTGAAACCAAGATCTTCGGTCAGGTGCTTGATCCAGGCCTCGGCCTCGGCGCTGTAACTGGCGCGAATATTGACGACGTTGTGCAAATCCGGAGCGCGGAGGAATTCGGCTCCGGTAAACGGGCCGATGAACGGCACATTCCTGGCTCTCGCGATCGTAACCGTCGCAACCGCGGTCGGCGTGCCGACGGCGCCGATCAGCGCGAAGACCTTGTCCTCATCGATCAGCTTGAGGGTCTGGGCGACCGAACGGTCGGGATCGTAGCCGTCGTCGCGGCTGACCAGCCTGAGCTTGCGGCCGTGCACGCCGCCCCTGGCATTGATTTCCGCGAAGGCGGCGAGGATGCCTTGCCGCATGCCTTGCCCGAGCGCCGATGAAGGACCTTCGAGTACGGCCGCTTGACCGAACAGAATGGTATCGGAGCTCACGCCAACCTCGTCGGCCCTGGCATGAAATGGATTGGCCGTGGCGAACAGGATTGAAAGGCCGGCGAGGATCGTCAGTTGTGGTTGCCGCATGGCGAACATCTCTGTGGGATGGAGAGGTCATTCTCCAGCCGAAGAGGATATATCCAAGTTTATGAAAGGCCGGTTATGAACCGGCCCGGTAGTTTCCCGGCGCTTGTCTGCCGCCTGGAACCGCAGTCGGGTTGCATTTTGGCAATCGCCTGAATTGTTAACTAAGCCCGCTAAACCACATGCGATTAGCCGCCCTATTCGCCAGTCCTTAACCCAAGTCCATGTCCGATGATTTGTTGACGGTGGGACAGCTTTCCAGTGGCCGCCGTGCGAGTCGGATGAATGACGGGGATCAACGATACAGATCCGGGCGATACTCGCCAGGGTAACCTGATCGAGCGGCGGCGAAGCTCTGCATCGCGGTCAGGGCTATACCGTCCTGCGCTGATAGCCTCGGGCATCGGCCTTCTCTTGTCGTTGGTCGGGGCCTATGCCGTCGGTCAGTGGGAAGAGCGGGTTACGAAGGTCGAGTTTGAGGGCGTCGCCGAGACCCAGGCGATCGTCATGCAGAACGGCATTAACGAGTATATCAGCCGGCTGGCCGCGCTCCGCACCTTGTTCGAATCCGCCAACGAGGAAATCACCCGCAGCGAGTTCGAGACGTTCAGCCGGCCACCTGTTCGAGCGGCACCCTGGCATCCTTCGTGTTGCCTGGCTCCCGAGGGTCAATCGGAAGGAGCGCGCGGAATACGAAGCTGCCGCGATCGCCGATGGAGTTTCCGGCTATCAGATCAAATCGCTCGGAGCGGACGGCAGCATTGCGGCGGCTCCGCAGAGCGACGAATACTTTCCTGTCTTCTATTCCACTCAACCGAAAACCTCTCCCGTTTACGGGATGGACTATGCGAGCGCCCCCGACCGGCGGGCCACGCTGGAACGCGCCCGCGACAACGATGAGGTCGCCGTATTGCGCGGCAGGCTTTACGAACCGAAGGGTGCGATCCGGCCGCTGGCCGCGGTGGTCTGCGTGCCGGTCTATGCCAAGGGAACTTCGCGCACCACGTTCGCCGACCGGCGGCGCAACCTGGCTGGCTACGTTGTCGGGATAATCGACCTGCCGCTATTGCTGCAGTCGATCCGCACGATCGCGGCGGCAACTTCCGCCGTCAGCATCAAAGTCTACCCGTCCGATGCCGGTGCTGATCCGGACGGAAAATCCGTGCCCGATTTTTCGTCGGAACGGCAGACGCCGGAGTCGATGGAGGCATTCGCGAAAGGACCGCACTGGTCAGGCATTCTGAAGATCGGCGACACCAGCTGGCAGGTGCAGGCCGCTCCCGCCGCCGGCGGCGCGCTGATCCCCCATCATGATCGAGCCCTGATCGTGCTCGCGGGCGGAATCGTGATCACGATATTCCTGGCGGTTTATCTCGGTCTCGCCAGCCGCAACTCGCTGCAGCTCTCGCTGGCGAACCGGCGAGTCCTGGAGCTCGCGCAGACCGACATTCTGACCGGGTTGCCGAACCGTGCGCATTTTCTGGAACGACTGCAGGAGATCAACTCCGGCGAGCGCCGGCGCTGGGGGGCGTATTCGATCCTCATGCTCGATCTCGATCGCTTCAAGAACGTCAACGACTCGCTGGGCCACGCCGCCGGCGACGCGTTACTGCGGCAGGTGGCGCTTCGATTGAAATCGGAGATCCGCGGCACCGATCTGCTTGCCCGGATCGGCGGCGACGAATTCGCGGTCATCCAGGCTGAGGGCGACGATCAGCGGGCCGGTTCGATCGATCTGGCGACCCGTCTTTCGAAACTGATCGCCGAGCCGTTCCTGCTGCCGGGCCACCAGGTGGAAATCGGTACCAGCATCGGCATTGCGCTGGCGCCGGAACACGGCAGCGACCAGGAGCAACTGCTGAAAAAAGCCGACCTTGCGCTGTATCGTTCGAAATCGGCGGGCCGAAACTGTTACACGGTCTACGACGAAGCGATGTCGGCGGAACTTGAAGCGCGAAACACCCTTGAAGGCGATTTGCGCGACGCCATCGCGCGCTGCCAGCTCGAAGTGCACTATCAACCGTTCTACGACATCAAGACTGGCCGCCGGCACGGGCCTGGAAGCCCTTGTGCGCTGGCGTCATCCGGTGAGAGGGTTGATACCGCCCGACCTGTTCATCCCGCTGGCCGAGGAGTCCGGACTTATCGTCGCGCTTGGCGAATGGGTGGTGAGGCAAGCTTGCGACGATGCGACATCGTGGCCGGCCGACGTCAAGGTCGCCGTGAATTTGTCGCCGGTCCAGTTCAAGCAGGATGATTTGTTCGATGTCATCCAGTCCGCGTTGCGGAATTCCGGATTGCCGCCGGAGCGGCTGGAAATCGAGATCACCGAATCCGTCCTGCTGGAAAGGGCGGCGGAAAATCACGCCTTCATGGAGAAACTCAAGGGTATCGGGATTTCGCTGGCGCTTGATGACTTCGGCACCGGATATTCATCCCTGAGCTGCCTGACGGCGTTCCCGTTCGACAAGATCAAGATCGACAAATCGTTCGTCAGCAATTTGACGAAGCGCCGCGGGAGCTCGGCGATCATATCGTCGGTCGTGACGCTCGCCCGCGGTCTGGACATGTCGGTCACCGCCGAAGGCGTAGAGACGGGCGAGCAATTCGAGCGTCTCAGGGAACTCGGGGTGAACTTCGCTCAGGGCTACCTGTTGGGTCGCCCGGCGCCGATCGGCGAACTCGGCGGTCAGCCGCAACTTTATCGTTCACAGCGGGATGCCGCCTAGCGCTGTTCGAATGGCAGGTGTTAGCCGGGGCCGAACGCCTTGAAGGTGATGATGGTGTGGGTGTCCTGGATGCCGGGAATGACCTGCACCTTCTCGTTGACGAAATGGCCGATATCAGTGTCGTTGTCGACGTAGAACTTGACCAGCAGATCATAGTCGCCCGCGGTGGAATAGATCTCGGAGGCGATTTCGGCTTCCGCAATCGCGTTGGCGACGGCGTAGGACTGGCCGAGCTTGCATTTGAACTGGACGAAGAAGGGAACCATCGCTGTCGTCTCCGGAAGGCCGCTTGTTGGGTTCAATATACCGTTCAAGAACTTGCTGGCAATAACACGCCGCGCTAGGACAGGACATGTCCCTGACGCGACAGTCCAGATCGATGCGAGCCAGGCGATGACGATGCCCGTCGCACTCACGATCGCCGGCTCGGATTCCTCGGGCGGCGCCGGCATTCAGGCGGACCTGAAGACCTTTGCGGCGCTTGGGCGTCTACGGCGCTTCCGTCATCACGGCCCTTACCGCGCAGAACACAACCGGCGTTAGCCGGCGTTCATCAGGTGCCCGCCGATTTCGTGACCGCGCAAATCGACGCGGTTTTCACCGATCTCAAGGTGCAGGCGGTCAAGATCGGCATGGTGGCACAGCTTGCGACCATCGATGCCATCGTCGCCGGGCTCGCGCGCTGGTCGCCAGGACATGTCGTGCTCGATCCCGTGATGGTGGCGACCTCAGGGGATCGGCTGCTGGCGGCGGACGCGGTTGAGGCACTGCGGACAAGGCTCATCCCGCGCGCATCGCTGATCACGCCGAACCTCCCAGAGGCCGCCGCCTTGCTGGAAGAGCCGGTCGCGGTGAACGAGGCCGCGATCGAGAACCAGGGCAGGCGGCTGTTGGCGATGGGCTGTTCCGCGGTCCTGATCAAGGGCGGGCACGGGCAGGGCGCCGAGAGTATCGACTATCTCGTCCGCGGCGAGGGCACCATTGCGCTGGCCGCGCCGCGCATCGCAACCAAAAACACCCACGGCACCGGGTGCTCGTTGTCGTCGGCCATCGCGGCCGGCCTTGCCAAAGGCGAGGACATGGAGACCGCGGTTCGCAGCGCCAAAGCCTGGGTCAGCGCGGCGATCGCGGCGGCCGACCGCCTCGGAATCGGCCACGGCCATGGACCGATCCATCATTTCCACCGGTTTTACTAGGGCGCCGACAACTGCAAAACTCACCGCCGTCGTCCCGGCGAACGCCGGGACCCCAACCACCGGCAAGCAAACCGTTCCGGGTCAAACGTGCCGTTTGACCCTGGTCCTCCCATTTCCGGTCAACCCCGATCACCCCAAGTCAAACGGCGCGCCCGGCCCTCGTCCGCTTCTCTCAACAACATCGGACATTCGAGCGACCGCTCGCGAGGTCAGAAAAGTGCCATGGGTCAACAAGAGCCTTCACTGTCCCCCATGGAGCGGCCCAAAAGCGTGGGCGAGCATTAACGACATGATCAGGATGCCCGCCCCGAGGACAAGCACATGTTGGGTCTTGCGCAGATTGAAGCTGCCGACTCGACAGACGAGCAGGTAGGCCACGACAAGATTGAAGAGGCCCCACAGGACATTGACCAATGAGGAGGACAAGCCGATTCCCGGTGGTGATGCGAAGGGGCTCTGGAAGGCGTGTCCCGAAATCCCATTGCCAAGATGGGGCAAGGCGTTCGCCAGGAATGCGCCCCCGAAGAAGTACGCCAAATAATGGTACCAGCGCATTGCGGTCCCCTTCCAACTAAAATTAAAACGCTAGCAATTATCGCCAGAATTCCAGCTGACATGCTTGTGCGTCTTGCCGACGCCCCCATGGGGGAAATATATCATCAGCGGAATAGTGTAACGCTCTTATAGACCGGCCCGGTTGGTCCGGTTTGTGCTGCCAAACTGCGACTTCGAAGCTCAGCACGACAAGATGTTGTCTATCAGCAAGCTCGGACCGTCAGCTGTGCGTCGGCCAGTGCCGCTCGCGGAACCAGGCGCGGTAGTCCGACATCTTCGCGCGCTGCGCCTGCGGCGCATGACGCTTGCATGTCGAGGCCTCTTCGCTGTTCTCAGGCGCGCCCCACCGAAGTTCCACGCAGTCGTTGGGGTTGTAGGCCATCTCGAAATCCACTGCCCGATCGACCACATCCTTGACCGACAGCGTCCACTGCGAGCCGTCGCTGCGGGTATAGGATATCTTGCGCGAGGCAAGTTCCGAAGCCAGCACGCCCTGCAACTCGTTCTTCATGTCGGCCACGCTCTTGCCGGCCGGTATCGCGTAGCGATCCGACCGGCGCGCGAAGCGCTCGGGAAATCCCCGCACCACGTCGATCGCGATCAACAGGCGAAAATCGCGCGCCGGCGTCGAGTAATCCTCCCAGGCGCCGGTGGTCTCGAAGATCGCAGCGCCGTCCGGCATCGAGGTGTCGCCGGGTTGCTTGGCCTGATATTTTCGTCCGTTTTCCACCGAAGTGACGCGCGTCTTGATCTGCTCGCTGAGGCTCGTGATGGCGTCTGTCATCGCGCGCAGCGGATCGAGCGGCTCGGGCGACATGACGTCATCCATGCGATCGTAGAAATCCTCGGCGGTCATTTGCGACTGCTCGGGCGAAAAATCGCCGTATTGCGGATTTTTGGCGATTTCGGCGTTGCTCAGCCGTCGCAACGGGCCGTTCTTTTCGCGCATGATCGGGCGGAAATGCTTGAAGCCAGGGCTGCCGAGCGAGGGTTCGTGCACGAACAGGAAATTTCCGCGCCAGAAACGCTTTCGCGTGATCGATCCGTCGGGCTCGGCGTCGACGGCCAGGAAGACGCCCGGCGTGCCGTTCACTTCCGTCACCCGACGCACCAGCATCAGCACGTGGCCGTAGGGGTCGGCGTACACCGTCCCCGGGCGCAGCGCCTGCTGGTGTCAGCGCCACCGTGTAGAAATCGGCGTTGTCGTCGCCCGCGCGCACGGCTCCGGTATGGACGACATCGCCGACGTCGCGCAGATATTCGCTGAAATTCGTCGGGCGCTTCGGCTTCGGCGGAGGCGGATTCGCAGGCGGCGTTGCGGACGGCTCGACCGGCGGCTGCGACGGCGCGAACAAGCCGAACAGGCCCGGAGTCGGCGCCGGCGAAGGGGCAGCGGCGGTGTCGGCCGGCGCGACGTCCTGTTCGGGCGGCGGCGGCGGCCGCGTGACCTCGGGATGCTCGACGTCGAACCACTGATAGCACTTCGGCGGCTTGCCGGCGAAACCGCGCGAGCAATTCGAATAGCCGAACGGCAGCCCCATCTTGTACGCAAAATAGGCGCGCAGGAAGTAGACGAAGTCGGCGCAGTCGGGGCGGTGGCTGGTTTGCGTCTTGTCTTCGTTGCGTCCGAGATAGTTGAACAGGAAATTGCGCGATTGGTCGCGCAGCACTTCGTACCAGACCTTCCAGTACAGATCCTGGTCGGGCGGCGCGTCGAATAGCTTCTCGATCCATGCCGAGAACAGGGCCTCGTTCGTGCTATTCCAGCTGTTTCGCACCTGCCAGATGCTTCCCGGCGGCGTGCGCAACGGGCTCCGGCTTGCGGGCGCTGACGGGGATGTCGTGGGTGATCGGGCTGCAATCCGCCGACGCATGATCGCGCTCCAGCGTCGCGTGCCAGGTGCCGGCCGCGGGCGCTGCGACCTCGGCGAACCAGGAATAAGGTGGCCCTTCGTGCCGGTCGGACGATTTGACCGCGACCCTTCCATCGGGCGCGATCAGCGACAGCACGCCCTCAACCGGCTTCTCGGTGACGACCATGACGCGCAGCGGCGCGCCGGTCCAGGGCGCCTGCGGCGACGGCAAAACCGTGACCTCGGCCGGGTTCGCGCAGCCGTCGGAGGCCGCCGCGGCCGGGGATTCGACCGTTGAAAAAAGCAGGACGAAGAAACCGCCTGCGACCGGCAAGAATGCCATCGCAGCGGCAGCAAAACGGCGCGCAAGAAGCATTTGTACCCACCCTGCCAAGGCTACCCGGAACCTGCATTCGACCCCTATCGGCGGCCCCGATTGCAGGATACCGAATTAGAAGGGACAAGTCAGCGGTATTGAATCCGGTCTTGCGACCCGCCATTGGGCATTGACGGTTCCTGTTCCCAATAGAATAGCCTGCCGATGGCAGATAAGGTTTGTGGCCGAAGCCCGCCTCGGTTCCAAAGCCAGCTTCGACAGTCGTATAAGACTTCAGCACGGTTACGCGGCCGCCATGCGACACTGAAAAGGAGAGAGGATTTTCATGTCCTTGCCGGTTTCGAGCGATGAACTGAAAATCCGGTCGGGCCGGTTCGACATCGTCTTTGGAAGGCTGATCGGCGCCTGCGCACTGGTTGCCCTGGTGTGGTTACCGCTTGTGAGCCCGGCCGCCAACGCCGCCTCGGCGAGGCCGGTGGCCGCTGAAAAGGGCATGGTGGTCACGGCACAGCACCGTGCGACCCAGGTCGGGGTTGACATTCTCAAGCGCGGCGGCAGCGCGATCGACGCTGCCGTCGCGGTAGGATATGCCCTGGCCGTGGTCTATCCGGCCGCCGGCAATTTGGGCGGCGGCGGCTTCATGACGATCCGCTTTGCCGATGGACGAAAGACCTTCCTCGATTTTCGTGAGAAGGCTCCGCGTGCGGCGAGCCGGGACATGTACCTCGACAAGGACGGAAACGTTGTCAAAGGCCTGACGACGCTCGGCTGGCTGGCGGTCGGCGTCCCCGGCACCGTGTCGGGTCTGGAATATGCGCGGAAAAAATACGGCACCATGACGCGGGCCGCCTTGATCGAGCCGGCGATCGAACTGGCCGAGGATGGATTCGTCCTGGAGCAAGGCGACGTCGACATGCTCGCCTCGGCGACCGAGGACTTCAGGAGAATTCCGGCTACCGCCGAAATTTTTCTCAACAAGGGAATGCCGTTTGTCGCCGGCCAAAGGCTGGTGCAGCGCGACCTTGCAGATACGCTGCGTTCGATCAGAAAGCAGGGCGTTGACGGCTTCTATGGCGGCAAGACGGGGGCGGCCATCGTCAGGGCGAGCAGGGCGGGCGGAGGAATCATCGATCAGGAAGATCTCGATCGCTACAAGACCCGAGAACTCCCGCCGATCGAGTGCGATTATCGAGGCTATCACGTGATCTCGGCGCCGCCGCCGAGTTCAGGCGGCGTTGCGATCTGCGAGATGCTGAACATTCTGGAAGGGTATCCGCTCCGGGAGCTGGGCTGGGGATCGGCGCAGGCGCTGCATTACGAAATCGAGGCGATGCGTCACGCCTTTGCCGATCGAAACAGTCTTCTTGGCGATCCGGACTTTGTCAGCAATCCGGTCCGGGAGTTGATCGACAAGAGCTATGCTGCAAAAATCCGGGATTCGATAAAGCCGGACAAGGCCGGGATCTCCAGCGAGTCGGGCAAGGTGTTGCGCCTCACGAAGGCAGCAACACGACGCACTTCTCGATCATCGACATGCCGGCAACGCGGTTTCGTTGACCTATACGCTCAATGACTGGTTCGGCGCGCGCGTCGTTGCCACCGGCACAGGCGTGTTGATGAACGACGAAATGGACGATTTCACGGCGAATCCGGGCGTCGCCAACGCTACGGGGTTGTCCAGGGAGACGCGAATGCGATCGCGCCGGGCAAGACACCGCTGAGTTCGATGACCCCACGATCGTGACGCGGGACGGCAAGCCGGTCCTGATTCTCGGCACGCCCGGCGGCAAGCCGGATCATCACGACGGTCCTGCAAACGATCCTGAAGTCGTCGATTTCCAGATGAACATTCAGGAAGCCGTCGATGCGCCGCGCATCCATCATCAGTGGCTGCCGGATGTGACGAATGTCGAGCGGTTCGGGCTTTCGCCGGATACCCGCAAAGTGCTGGAAAGAATGGGGTACCGGTTCGATAATTCGCTGCCCGCCAACCACGTAGCCGCGATCATGGTCGGTGCGCCCAGCCTTGAAGGAAAGGCGGTCGGCCGTAACAGGTTCTATGGAGCGAATGATCCGCGTCGGCGGCACCGGACTGGCGCTAGGCTACTAGAGCATTCGGCGGTCAGGGTGGCGCCTAGCCGTCGTGTTTGAAGGTGTTGGCGCATTCTGCGAATTCGCGAGAAAGCATGCCGTAACGTCCAACTACCTCTCCCCGAATGTCGAACAGCAATCCGATTTTCTCTGCCATGGGCGGGCGGAAATTTCGTGCTCTTTCGAGGCCACCCTGTCGCTGTTGGGTTTTGCGTCACGAAGCGTAGCCAGTCCAAACGGCAGCGCGCAACTTTACCCGCGATAGAGATCGACTTCATTGCCTGCGAAGTGAATTTCGGTTCTCGGACTTTTCTCCCTCGATCCAACCGAGATTCTCCATTCCGCTGTCGCAAATGCTCTCATCCTCGCCTGACCTTCGAGGTCTCCCGAGAGATAATTCAGCAGAACGCCGATCTTGCGTATTGGGCGGGCCTGTTGCGCACGCGACGCGACTGGCCCAACCATCGCCGTCGCCGCTGCGGTCGCAGAAGCGGACCTGTTTGTTGCGTGGCAAATCGGCTCGTCGCCACGGGGCATTTTTGCAACACATCACACAAAGTTACAACTGGAAGGGGGCGTCACTCTGGCGCAATGAATGGGTCCTATGCCAGAACGGGTTTCTGCGTCTGTTTACGCCGGGCAATTGGAATGCGTCGACTTGCAATAATTGGAGTTGGGCTTGCTTCGGTGGTCGCCTTGGCAAGCGGGGCATCCGCAGCCGATCTCCCCGCGAAGGTCTATACCAAGGCGCCTCCGGCGGTTGCGCCGATCTACAATTGGAGTGGCTTTCATATCGGCCTCAATGGTGGTGGCGGGTTCAGCCATAATTGCTGGACTAGGATTTCGATAGCTAACCGTGCCTACCGGTTGTCACGATGCGACGGGCGGTCTCGCCGGTGGTCAGATCGGCTATCGCTGGCAGGCGACGAACTGGGTGTTCGGGGTCGAGGCCCAGGGTGACTGGGCGAACCTGAAAGGATCCGGCACCAGCACGTTCGGGACCTTCGGCGGTCTGCCGTTCTCGAACCAGACCAGCATCGATGCCATCGGCATGTTCACTGGCCAGGCCGGGTATGCCTGGAACAACGTGCTCTTGTACCTGAAGGGTGGCGCGGCATTTACACACGACAAATATGGAGCGGTCTCAAACTTCATCATTGGCAACGTACCAGCGGGCACGCTGATGGCGCAGGCCAGCGAAACCCGTTGGGGGGGAGTTGTCGGGACCGGCATCGAATTCGGCTTTGCTCCGGGCTGGTCGGTTGCAGTCGAGTACGACCATCTCTTTATGGGCAACGGCAACCGCGACTTCGTTGGCACCCCTGTGACGGGTGGCGGATTTATCTTTTCCCGCTCCATCACGCAGGACGTCGACATGGGCACGGTCCGGGTGAACTACACGTTCGGCGCCCCGGTGGTCGCGAAATATTAAGGCTGGCTAACCTGCAATTCGCGTCAATCGCCGCCCGCACGGTCTCGGGCAGCGCGTTAGTCATCGACTGAATGACGATCGAAGGCCGAGTGCTCCTTTGGGTCAATCGCGACGGTTTGACCCTCTGCCAGCCCCTTCCGATGTACACCCGAACAACGGACATACCGCTGCGCCGCAGTAACTGACGCTAAGTGCCAATCGCCGACATGACCGAATCCCTGCGGCGGCCTCCCTAAACGTCCCATCAACTTGCTGGCTTCTAGGTTTGGCCTTGCGAACCGAAGCGGGTCGGGTAACCTCGTTTCGGATATCGCCATTTTGTCCATCAAAGGGCTAATTTTGCGCAGAACTCGCTCAGTGTTGCTCGGCATGATCGTTCTCGGCATGACGAGTGCGGCGGCGCTCGCCGACAAGTCGCGTTGCGCTGGTGGTCGGAAATTCGGCTCTTACAAGAGCGTCCCACGCCGCTCGACAATCCAAAGAACGACGCCCGGCTGATGGCCGATACCTTGCGCGCGCTCGGTTTTGCAGTGGTCGGCGGCGGCGCCCAGATCGATCTAGACAAGACGCAGTTCGATCATGCGATCCAAAACTTCAGCGACGAGATCCAGGGCGCCGATGTCGGGCTGTTCGATTATGCCGGGCACGGCGTCCAGGTTCGCGGCGCGAACTATCTGGTGCCGGTCAGCGCCAATCCGACGCGCGAATCCGATGTCGACTTTCAAATGGTCGATACCGCGTTGGTGCTGCGCCAGATGGAAGGCGCCGGCACCAAGCTCAACATCGTCATCCTCGACGCCTGCCGCAACAATCCGTTCGGCGGCCGCGGGCTGCGCGCGGCCGAAGGCGGGCTGGCGCAGATGCGCGCCCCCGAGGGCACGCTGATCTCCTATGCGACCCAGCCGGGCAACGTGGCGCGCGACGGCGCCGCCGGCAACAGCCCGTTCACCGCGGCGCTGGCGGAGGCGATCCGCAAACCCGGCCAGGATAACTTCCAGACCTTCAACGCGGTCGGACTCGCGGTGAAACAGGCGACCGCCGGATCGCAGCAGCCCTGGGTGTCGTCGTCGCCGATCGCCGGCAATTTCTATTTCGCAGGCCGAGCGGCAGGCGCCGAGGCGGCCGCGCCGCCGGCTGTCGCGCCGCCGCCGGCCGCGTTTCGCGCGCCACGGACGAAGCCGCGCGCGCCTGGTCGGTCACGCAAAACACCACCAGCGTCGCCGTGATCGAGGAGTTCATTCGTCAGATCGGGGCACGGTTTACGGTAGCATGGCCGGCGCGGCTGGATGAAATTGACGAAAAGCCAGCCCGCCGCCGCCAGCCGAGAGATCTTGCGGGGCGAGAGCGCGCTTTGTCAGCGGGAAATATACGTCGATTCAACGGCGTCGTCGACCGCCACCCTCAACCGCTATCCGCGCGCGATTTTCGGCTCCTCGAAATGGACGTCTGTCCCGGGCCGCGATCGACCGATCCATGGTCGTTCAGAACGGCAAGATCAGTTTCATCCGCGATTGTACCGGCCAGGGCTATCCCGGCGAAACCAGGCAGACCTATAGGGGATCGATCATGGAAGCCGCGGCCGGACGGTGGTCGGGAACCGGGGCGGCGGCTCGTGGACGATGCACAGGCGCTAATTTCCTTCAACGTCCTTTAATGGCGGGCAAACCCGGAAAAGCTCGGACTGACAAATGTCTTCCGAGTTACCCCTAAAAGCCGACGTCACTCGATGCAGTCGGCAGGTCTCAAATGTGCCAAACTTCCGGACTTGGCACGCAGGTGCGCTATCCGGCGACCCGCTCGGCGCGGATGCGCTAGTTCGGGGCCAAGACCTAAATCCACGACAAATGTTTTATTTTCTTAATTTGATTTGGCCTCAGATTGCTCTCAAGTTTGTTTTTGTTTTCGTCTCCGGAAACAATGACTATCAATTCCCCAATCAAACTGGTTTTAATGACGGCGCTTCGATATTTTAAATCTACATCTTCATCCTTTGCGCCCAAATCTAAACCATTACATTCGATCTTTTGCACT
>CAWGKJ010000042.1:0-183909 GCA_963823115.1 uncultured Alphaproteobacteria bacterium
ACACAACCGCCGTCCGCACCGGACACTGGACGGCTACATTTGCACGCTCGTCTATACCGACAAGCACTGGCGCAGCTTCTTCGAGGTGATCGGCCAACTGCAGACGTTTGAAGCCGACGTCAGGTTCTCCTCGCAGAACGAGCGGCTCAAACACATAGACGAAGTCTATGGCTACCTCGCGGGCGTGCTTGCCACAAGGACCACCGCCGAATGGATGGCAGCATTCACAAAGGCCGACATTCCGGCCGCGATGATGCATTCGCTGGACGACATTCTCGGTGATGAGCACCTCAATGCCATCGGCTATTTCAAAACGGCCCATCATCCCTCGGAAGGGACAATCAGGGAAACTGCCATTCCAACCGAATGGTCAGCCTCTCAACCTGTATCCACGCGCCATGCGCCACGACTGGGCGAGCACACTTTGGAAGTGCTGAGAGAAGCCGGGATTGACCAGGAAACAATGGACGCGCTGCTCGAACAGCGCGTAATAATGGCTGCAAAAGGCCAAACGACAGGGGAGGGAAAACCATGTTTAGAAAATCGGCTGCAACCGCCGCTCAGGCGTTCGCCGTATATGCTTCTCTTTTCCTGGGAGCCGCGATCGCTCAGGTCCCGGATGAGCCGCTCAAGCTTGCGGTACTCGACGATATGAGTGGACCCTACGCGGAAAATTCCGGCCAGGGCAACGTGCTCGCGGCCAGAATGGCGATCGCAGATTTTGGCGGAGCCATGTTTGGCAAGCCTATCGAACTGGTCTCCGGCGATCTTCAAAACAAGACCGATGTCGGTTTAGCGATTGCACGGAAATGGTTCGATATCGACCATGTCGACGCCATTCTCGGAATGGGAAGTTCGGGCGTCGCGCTGGCGGTTCAAAGGCTGGCGCTCGAGAAGAACAAGATCACCCTGGCGACCACTCCGGCGACGGCGGAGTTGACAGGAAAAGCGTGCTCGCCGAACTCAGTGCACTGGGTCTACGACACCTATTCGCTTGCAAAAGGAGCGGCAACAGCGGTGGTCAGGCAAGGCGGCCGGAGTTGGTACTTCATCACCGCCGACTATGCCTTCGGACACGCGCTCGAGGCTAACGCCGCCTATTTCGTCAAATCACTCGGAGGGACAGTTTTGGGTGCCGTCAGACATCCAACCGGATCGTCAGATTTCAGCTCCTTCCTCTTGCAGGCACAAAACTCCAAGGCGGAAGTGATCGGCGTCGCGAATGCGGGCGCTGATACAATTGCAGCGCTCAAGCAAGGCGCGGAATTCGGTATTACGCAGGGCGGACAAAAGATGGTTGGTCTGCTCATGCAGGTGACCAGAGATTCATACCCTTGGGTTGGATGCGACCCGAGGGCTTCAGTTTGTCGAGGCGTTCTACTGGGATCAGACCGATGAGACGAGGGCGTTCTCGAAGCGGTTCTGGCAGGAGTACGGCCAGCCGCCGACACAAGTCCAGGCCGGTACGTACAGCGCCGCAATGCATTACCTGAAGGCCGTTCAAGCTGTCGGCACCAAGGACACAAAGTCCATCGTGGCGAAAATGAAGGAAATGCCCATCAATGACTTCATGACGAAGAATGGAAAAATACGCGACGACGGACGAGTTATCCGCGACATGTACCTTCTTGGCACCAAGACCAAGGAAGAATCAAAAGGGGAATGGGATCTTATGAAAGTTGTTGCGACGATCCCCGGCGAGGACGCCTTTCGGCCCCTGTCTGAAAGCGACTGCCCATTGGTCAAGGGGCGCTGAACAGTGACTGTCAACCACGCACGGTGACCGCGTGGGCGCAATCTGCTACGGACAACCGCCATTCCGACAAAGGGAAATCCTATTGCGGCTTCAATGCAGGTTGAACGACATATTTGTCGGAATGAGCATAAGAATTCCCGCTCAAATCACACGCCTCCTAATCAGCGGGTCCCAGGTTCGAGACCTGGTGCGCCCACCAAATAGCCCTCGTATTGCAAGCATTTACGGGTAAGTCTCGTTGAGGTGTCTTGCGCATTGAGAAGTCAGGTCAGGCTGGGGTCACGGAATCCATTCGTTCACGTCTGGCCACGGGCGAGACCTTTCATTCCAAGTTCTGATAAAGAGAAGAAATCCTTTCACTCGTTTTGGAAAGCCAGTGCGGATGACTTGCATCAAGCATTCGTTGCGAAGGTCGCCATCGTCACCGCCTTGACGTCGGAGCGTCCCGAGCCTGTGGATGCACTGCCTGTGACCGCGACAGGAACAATTCGGAAGCCTGCCCTGCGGCGCAGGAATTGCTCTCACGGCAGAGCCTATGTTAAAGCCGAAGCCGTTGTGGCAAGACAAACACCGTGCCTTTCAGACCGGTGGACGCCGAGGCATTTGAGTTTTGAGCGCAATGAAACCGGCATGTCAATTTGAGGTGGTTTTCTGCAGATGCTGAATGAGTTCGACACAGACACGTTGCACTGAGGTCGAATGTACGACCTGCTCTCCAAGCTTTCGGTCATCGAGGCGTCTTCCTTCGTCGCCTCACCCAGCGCGGGGCTGTATTGCGCGCAATTCGGGGCGGAAGTGATCCGCGTCGACCAGGCCGGGGGTGGCCCGGACTACCGCCGCTGGCCGGTGACGAGCAGCAACAACTCGCTCTACTGGGAAAATCTCAACCGGGCAAAGAAGTCGCTCGCCCTCGATCTCGGCCGGCCTGAAGGGCGCGAGCTTCTGCAAGCGCTTGTCCGCGCGACGGGCCAAGTCATCACCAATTTCCCCGCCAAGGGCTTCATGGCGCATGATGTGCTGGCCGATGGCCGCGCGGATCTGATCACCGTGCGAGTCATGGGATGGGCGGACGGCTCGCCCGCGCTCGACTATACGGTCAACAACGCGGTCGGCTATCCCATGATGACCGGCGCGGGACCGGAGCCGGTCAACCACGTATTGCCGGCATGGGACCTGCTCTCGGGCGCTTACGCCGCTTTCGCGCTGCTGGCCGCGCTGCGGCGCCGGTCGGAAACGGGCGCAGGCTGCGAGGTGCGCATCCCTCTTTCCGACGTGGCGATCGGCACCGCGGCCAACCTGGGCGGTATCGCCGAAGTCCTTTACGAAGGCGCCAACCGCCCCCGGCTCGGCAACGCCGTCTATGGTCTGTTCGGCCGAGATTTCGTGACGGCCGACGGCGTGCGCACGATGATCGTGGTCGTCACTCCGCGGCAATGGTCGCAGCTCGTGGCCGCGCTAGGCCTCCAGCAGGCGATCGCGGCAATCGAGGCCGAGCGTGGCGTGTCCTTCGCCAGGGACGATGGCCTGCGCTTCACGCATCGCGATGTCCTGTTCCCGCTGTTCGATCGGGCGATCGGCGCGCACTCCCATGGCGAACTCGCCAAGGCTCTCGACGAAGGCGGCGTCGTCCATTCGGCCTATCGCACCATGCTCGACGCAGCGAAGGACCCCGCGCTGGTCGCGAACAACCCGATTTTCGGCGCAGTGGAGAACCCCAGCGGCTTCGCCTATCCGGCGGCGGGCGCGTTTGCCACGGTGCCCCAGCTCGAACGGCATGCACCGCGCGCGGCGCCCCGCAACGGTCAGCATTCCGAGCAGATTCTCGCCGAACACCTTTCTCTTTCTTCGGGCGAGATCGCCCGCCTGATAGATGCCGGCATCGTCGGCGTCGCATAACCGGAGGACACCCATGAGTTTACGTCGCGCTGCCATCGTCGCCCCGATCCGAACGGCGGTCGGCAAATTTGCCGGCAGTCTCGCCTCGCTCAATGCCGGTGAACTCGGCGCCATCATTCTCAAGGCGCTGATGGAGCGCACCAAGATCGATCCCGCGCGTGTTGATGACGTGGTTTTTGCGCAGGGCTACGGCAACGCCGAGGCGCCGGCCATCGGGCATTGGTCGTGGCTCGCGGCCGGCCTTCCGCTCGAGGTGCCCGGCTATCATGCTCGATCGCCGCTGCGGATCGGGCCTGCAGGCGGTGGTCAACGCAGCGATGATGGTGCAGACCGGCATGTCGGATGTGGTCGTCGCCGGCGGCGCGGAATCGATGTCCAACGTCGAATATTACACCATCGAGGGGCGCCGCGGCACGCGCGCCGGCGGCCTGATGCTGCATGACCGCCTGACCCGTGGCCGCCTCATGTCGCAGCCGATCGAACGCTTCGGCGTGATCAGCGGCATGATCGAAACTGCCGAGAACCTCGCCAAGGACCACAAGATCAGCCGCGAAGCCTGTGACGCCTACGCCGTGCGTTCGCACCAGCGCGCGGCGGCCGCGTGGAAGAACGGATTGTTCGACGATGAGCTGGTCCAGGTGCCCATTCCGCAGCGCAAGGGCGATCCCGTGATGTTCGCCCATGACGAGGGCTATCGCACCGACGCCAGCATGGAAACGCTCGGTGCGTTGAAGCCGATCGAGGCAAAGACCATTCCGGGCGCGGTGGTCACGGCGGGCAATGCCAGCCAGCAGAATGACGCGGCGTCGGCCTGTCTGGTCGTCGCGGAGGATAAGCTGGCGGAGCTCAACCTCACTCCCATCGCCTGGTTCCACGGCTGGGCTGCCGCTGGTTGCGATCCGAGCCGCATGGGCTTCGGCCCGGTCCCCGCCGTGCAGCGCCTGTTTGCGCGCACGGGCCTTTCCTGGAAGGACATCGATCTGGTCGAGCTCAACGAGGCCTTCGCGCCGCAGGTGCTTGCATGCCTCAAGGGTTGGGGCTGGAGCGAGAACGACAGCCGCAACGACGTCCTCAACGTCAACGGCTCAGGCATCTCGCTCGGCCACCCGATCGGCGCGACCGGCGGGCGCATTCTGGCCAACCTGACGCGCGAGCTGGTGCGTCGCAAGGGACGCTATGGGCTCGAAACGATGTGCATCGGCGGTGGCCAGGGTATCGCCGCGATCTTCGAAAGGGCAGCCTGATCGTGATGGATCTGAAGCAGGCGCTGGAGGCCGCGCGCTCGTACCGGAGCGCGGCGCAGGCAGCGCTCGCAAAGCGCCTCGCGACGAAGCATATCGACGCCGAACAGCGCGCCGCGCATGGCTTTGCCTGGATCGCGACGAGCGTTGCCGCACTCGAGGCGGTGCTTGAATGGGCGAAGGCCGGCAAAGAGGCCAATCCGCTCGACGCGATGGTCGCGCGGCTGGCCTTTTCCGAAACGATAGGCCAGCTCGCCGGCGGGTTGCCGATGGGGCAGAACGAGCTGATGCGCCCCAGCGATCTCGGGATTGGCGCCGCCGGGCGTGCCTTTGCCGACGCTTGCTCCGCGCTCCTCGACGAAGACCTCTCCGGGACGCGCAGGGAACTCGTCGCCGCGCTGGCGCGGGGCCGTTGGCCCAGCGAGACGCTTTACGACGCGGACCTCGACTCCATTCGCGACCAGTATCGCCGCTTCACTGACTCCGAGATCATCCCCAACGCGCACAAATGGCACCTGGCAAACGACCTCATTCCCGATGAGACCGTCAAGGCGATGGCCAACCTCGGAACATTCGGTGTCTGCATCCCCGAAGAATTTGGCGGACTCGGCCTCAACAAGTTGGTCATGTGCCTGGTCACTGAGGAGCTGTCGCGGGGATGGATCGGTGCCGGTTCGCTGGGCACGCGCTCGGAAATCGCCGGCGAACTGATCGTGCATGGCGGTACGGACGAGCAGAAGGCTCACTGGTTGCCCAGGATCGCCAGCGGCGAGGTGCTGCCCACCGCCGTGTTCACGGAGCCCGACACCGGCTCCGACCTGGGTTCGCTTCAAACGCGCGCTCGGCAAGACACCAACGGCGAATGGGTCATTGACGGCGCCAAGACCTGGATCACCCACGCGAGCCGTTCCGACCTGATGACGCTGCTCGCACGTACCTTGCCCGATGCAAAGGGATATGCGGGTCTTTCCATGCTGCTCGTTCCCAAGCCGCGCGGCACGGAGGTCGATCCATTCCCCGCCAAAGGCATGAGCGGCAGCGAGATCCAGGTGCTTGGCTATCGCGGCATGCGCGAATACGCGCTGCAGTTCGACGGTATGCGCGCGCGCGCCGAGGCGCTGCTCGGTGGCGAGCAAGGCCAGGGTTTCAAGCAACTGATGCGAACGTTCGAAGGCGCGCGCATCCAGACCGCCGCACGCGCCGTAGGGGTGGCGCGCCGCGCGCTCGAACTGGGGCTTGACTACGCGGTCAACCGCAAGCAGTTCGGCAAGTCCATCATCCACTTCCCCCGCGTGTCCGACAAGCTGGCGGCGAGCCTGGTCGACTTCGTCACCGCGCGCGAATTGAGCTATGCGGCCGCGCGCGCCAAGGATTCGGGCAAGCGTTGCGACATTGAAGCGGGCATGGCGAAGCTGCTTGGCGCCCGCGCGGCCTGGTCAAATGCCGACGCCAGCCTGCAAATTCACGGCGGCAATGGTTATGCGCTCGAATATGAGATCAGCCGCGTTCTTTGCGATGCGCGCATTCTCAATATCTTCGAAGGCGCAGCCGAGATCCAGGCACAAGTGATCGCGCGCGGATTGGCGGGGGGCCGGAATTGATGAGCCAATGGCAAAAACGGAGCCAGTTCGCGGATTGATCACGAAAGTCGTGACCGCGCCGACCATGCACACCGGTCTCATTCCGACAAAGGAAAAACCTATAGCGTGAATGTTGCAACCGGTTTGCCTCGCGGGTAGGTCTCCAAAACGTGAAGAACGGCGCCGCGCTATTAGCGGGGGCATTCTGATCCGTCGAAACGCTCAAGACGTCGCTCCCACAACGGAGCCCCCCCGCTGTTGGATGCGATCGCCCGAAGCCAAACTCCCCGATGCTGGCCGCCTCCCAGCCAGCATGTTGAATCAGAACCGCCCTGATTTTGGAATCCACCCTCGAATTCATACTAAATTCATCCTGCTCTAGATTTCGAGCCCAAGCAGCCTGGCGGCGTTGCCACCGGCGATCTGGGCTAGCGTCGTCTCGTCCATCCCGTGCACGCCCGCGATATGTCCGATTGGATTGTATTCAGCCATGTCGAAGGGATAGTCGGTCCCCATCACGATCCGGTCGGGGCCGAAGACGTCGATCAGATAGGCCAGCTGATGATATGAGAATACCACGGTGTCGAGATAGACCTGCCGCAGATAGGTCGTCGGCGGCAGCGGCAAGTCGCCATGGGAGTTTTTCCGCGCGCCCCAGGCGTGATCGATCCGCCCCGAGTAGCCGGGAAGATAGCCGCCACCATGCACCGCCATCAGCTTCAGATCGGGAAAGCGCGCCAGCGTCCCCGAAAAAATAAGATTGTGAAGCGCAAGCGTCGTATCGAGGGGATTGCCGATCACGTTGTTGAAATAGAAATGGGTCAGGCGTTCGCCATGGGTAAATCCGTTCGGGTGCATCATGATGAACGCCCCGAGTTGCTCGGCCCTGGCAAAGAACGGGCGGAATTTCGGGTCGGACAGTTCCTGGCCATCGACATTGGTCAGGATTTCGACGCCCTTCAGTTTCAGCGCAGTCATGATGTAGTCGAGTTCGCGGACCGCGATCTCCGGCTCCTGCAGGGTGACGACGCCGAGCCCGACAAAACGGTCGGGCTTGAGTGCGCAATATTCCGCGACGCCGTCGTTGGCGAGGCGGTGTGCGGACTGCGCGATTTCCGGATTGATCGAATAATAGCACTGGTTTGGCGGCGGCGCCACGACCTGAATATCGATGCCCATTTTGTCGAGATCGAACAGGCGGCGGTCGATCGTCGTCATGACCTCGCCGATGTCCTTTTCCTGCTGCGCATTGATTTCCTTGGTTGCGGCGTCGGCAAAATAGGCCAGCGGGACCCGGCTGATGTCGACATGCGGCTGGGCCAGCTTGGCGGCCTGGGGAACCACGATGTGGGCGTGAATATCGATCGTGACGGATGATGGTCGTCGGGCGAGGCCGTCAGCGTCGTGGATACGTGCGGCGGTGCGGCCATAGCGGTTCTTGCGATCGATCATTTGAGTGCTTTCTGCTGTTGAATGGCTCGTGCGGGCGTGACTGCCGAAGTGACTACGACTTGCCCTTGCGCTGGGTCCAGCGGGTCGAAACCGCGGTTGCATCGGCATCGCCAAGGCCCGCAGCTTCAGCTTCCTCATAGCAGGCGAGCGCGCTCGCCGTGACAGGAAGCGCGGCATGAATCGATGCGCCGAATTGAACCGCGCAGGCCAGATCCTTCTTCGCCGCGTTGAGGCCGAACGCGGCTTCACCGAGCGGCGCTCCGCCCAACACCTTGGCGATAACAGGTCCGCGCCCTTTCATGGCGGTCGGCGTGCCCGACGTGTCTGACAAGATGTCGATCAGCCGGTCGGCTGGAAGGTTGAGCGGCTTGCAGATCGCCAGGGCTTCGCCAAGCGCCTGCCAGTAGACCAGCAACGGCAGGTTGACCGCTAGCTTCATCATCGAGCCCGCACCGAGTTCGCCGACATGTTCGACGCGACGGCATAATTGTTCCATGATCGGCATCGCGCGAGCGACATCGGCCTTCGAGCCTCCGACAAGACCTAGCAGCTTGCCCTCCTTCGCCGGGCCGGTGCTGCCGCCAACCGGACATTCGACGAATCCAGCCCCTTGCTGCAACACCGAAGAACCGCTGGATTTCATCGTGTCGGGGCTCACGGTGCTCATGTCGATCACGAGCTTGCCGGCGAGCCTCGCTTTCAGGATGCCGTTCGGCGCGCGGTAAACGTCCTCGGTTGCGGCATCATTCAGCAGCATCACGATGGTGACATCGCAACCTTCGACGAGCTCGGCGGGAGAGGCGAACAGCTTGGCGCCGGCATCGGTCAGCGGTCTTGTCTTCGCTGGATTTCGATTCCAGACCCCGACCTCGTGCCCGACAGACATCAATCGCTGCGCGATCGGAGATCCCATACGTCCAGTTCCGCATATGCCGACTTTCATAGCTTAACCTCATCGTGACTATAGATTGTTGGGCTAGTGCGCACGATAGACGCCGAGATTTTGCGCGATCAGCTCTTCGTTGTTCAAGACCTCATCGGCGGAGCCGGCGAAGACACAGCGCCCGGTGTTGAGGATGACAGCCTGATCCGCAACGTCGAGCGCCAACTTGCGATTTTGTTCGACCAGGACGATCGATTGTCCTTCCTCCTTCAGGCGCCTGATGGTGCGGCCGACCTCCGCGACGATCAGTGGCGCGAGGCCTTCCGACGGTTCGTCGAGCAGAAGGACCCTGGGGTTACCCATCAGTGCGCGACCGATTGCCAGCATCTGCTGTTCGCCGCCGGACAGCGTGCCGGCAAGTTGCGCGTGGCGCTCGCGCAGCCGCGGAAACATGTCGTAAATCCGATCGACGTTCCACGGCTTTTCGGCCGTGCGTTCGCGCTGCTGCGCCACCACAAGGTTCTCCCGAACCGTGAGAGACGGAAAAATTCGGCGTCCTTGCGGTACGAGGCCGATGCCGAGCCGCGAGATGCGTTCGGGGTTGAGCCCTTCGATCGATTCTCCGAACAGCCTGATATCCCCCTCCTGAGGCCTTAGGAAACCGATGATCGTCGAGATGCAGGTCGTCTTTCCCGCGCCGTTGCGTCCGAGCAGCGCCAACACGCCGCCCGGCCGCAAGGAAAAGCTGACGCCGTGCAGGACATGGCTGTCGCCATAATACGCATGCACATTCGTCAGACTGAGTGCGTCAGGCGCCAAGATACACCTCACGCGTTCGCTCGTCTGCGATCACTGTGTCGCGGTCGCCATCGACGATCACGCGGCCGTAATTCAAGAGCGTTACGGTCTCGGCAAGGTCAAGGGCGGTATCCATGTCGTGCTCGATCATGATCACCGTCGTCGCCTGCGGGATCGCGGCGATAAGCGATTTCACCTGGGAGCGCTCGGTGTTGGAAAGACCGGCCAGCGGCTCGTCCAGCAGCAGAACGCGCGGCTTTTGTGCAAGCGCCATCGCCAGCTCAACCCGGCGTTTTTCGCCATAGGCAATGTCGGACACCGGATGATCTGCCAGATGCAGAAGTCCGACGGAATCGAGGGTCCGGCGGGCTTCGGTCGCGAGATCGCCGTAAAACGACAAAGGCCGCCACATCTGCCAGCGCGAGGGTAGCAGCCCGAGCAGGCCAAGCGTGACGTTATGTTCGAGCGTATCGGCAGTGAACAGCGTAATGATCTGATAGGTTCGCGACAGTCCGGAATGGGCGCGCTTGTAGGGCGCAAGATGCGTGATGTCCGCTCCGAACAGCCTGATCGCACCCGAACTCGGCCGCAGGTCACCGCTGATCTGGTTGAACAGCGTGGTCTTGCCGGCGCCATTCGGGCCGATGATGAGGCGGCGTTCGCCCGGCCTGATCGCGAGAGATACGTTGTGGGTGACGGTAAGGCCGCTGAAGGACTTCTGCAGGTTGACGACTTCAAGTGCATGGTTTGACAGCGTCATCGCGATCTCCTGCGTAGCACTGTCGCGAGCCTGCTCAAGCCAGGGACGATTCCGGTCGGCATCACCAGCACGATAAACAGGAACACCAGGCCCAGCAGCATGTTCCAGCGTTCGATGTAGGCGGAGGCGTAATTTTTCAACAGCAGCACCAGCGCGGCGCCGACGGCGGGGCCGCCGAGCGTTCCCGAGCCGCCGGCGATGACGCCGAGCAGGGCCTCGGCCGAGCTCGTGATGGAGAGCGAGGTGGGGTGGATGTATTTATTGTAATAGACGTAAAGCAATCCGGACACTCCCCCCCAGAAGCCGGCATAGATGAAGGTGATCCAGCGGATCATCCAGGGATTGAAGCCCAGCGCCGCCATCCGGCGTGGCTGATCGCGTACGCCTCTCAGTGACGACCCGAACGACGACGACACGAAGATCATCATCATCATGAAGGCGGCCGATGTTACGATCAGTGCGAACCAGTAGAATGACGCCGGGCTTTCGAGTGAAATGCCGAACGGCATCGGCCGGGTCAGGCCGGCGACGCCATTGTCGCCGTTGGTCACACCAGACATGCGGTAGGCCAGCCCCCACAGCACCTGCGACAAAGCCAGTGTGATCATGAGAAAGCCGAGGCCCGTGGCACGGAGCGCGATGACGCCGAAGAAGGCCGCCATCGCGGTCGTGCCTGCCATCGAGATGAGCGCGGCGGGCCCATGTCCGAATCCATATCGGCTTGTCAGCAGCGCGGAAAAATAGGCGGCGACGCCGAGATAGGAGGCGTGTCCGAGCGACGTCATGCCGCCATAACCTACCAGGAGATTGAGGCTGAGCGCGAAGATCGCGGCAATCAGAATTTGACTTGCGAGATTGATATAGAAATCGCCCGCGAAGAACGGCAGCGCAAGCAGCAGGACAACAAGCGGGGCGGCGGCAATCCATTTCATGCGCCGACGCGCCCGAACAAGCCCTGTGGCCGGAACGCGATGACGAAGATCATCGGCAGGAACAGGATGATGTAGGCTAGCTCCGGAAACAGCGCGGTGCCGAATGTATAAGTGAATCCGATGATGAAGCTGCCGACGAATGCGCCCAGCAGGCTTCCGATGCCTCCCAGGATGACAACGATCAGCGCCAGAGGCAGCATGTCGGCATCCAGTCCGGGGTAGGCGGATAGAATCGGCCCGCCAAGCACACCGCCCGCACCGGCAATTCCCGCCCCCAGGCAAAACACGATCGTAAACAGATTGGAGACGGGAATTCCGACCGCGCGCGCCATCTGCCGGTCGTCGACACCGGCGCGGATCATCGCCCCCAGCCGCGTCCGCTCCAGCAGGAAATACAGCGCGATCGCTACGGCAACCGCGCATCCGACCAGCACCAGCCGATAGGTTGGAAAAACAAAGCCGAGGATCCGCGTCGGCGATTGCAGGTTTTGCGGCGTCGGCACCGGAATGGAATCTCCGCCCCACAGCAACAGGCAGGCATCGGAAATGATGAAGGACATGCCGAGCGTGACCAGCACTTGTCCGAGTGGGTTGCTCTTCAATCGGGTCAGCACCAGCCGTTCGAAAAGACCGCCGATCGCCGCGACCGCAACTCCGGCGCCGATCGCTGTCACCCAGATATTCAGGCCAGTGAAGGAGCGCAGCGCCGTCGCTCCGAAATAGGTGCCGAGCATGAAGAAGGCGCCGTGCGTCAGGTTGGCTAGTCTCATCAGGCCGAAGATCAGCGAGAAGCCCGACGAGAGCAGGAACAACAGACCACCAAGCGACAGGCTGTTGAGACCCTGGATGATCCAAAACTGCATCGTCTGCCGATCTTGTCCGAAAAGTTGCGCGCTTCGGTTCTCCGCAGCGGAAGCAGATTTATAGCTCCAGGTTCTTTGCCGGCGGATAGTCGCGCGAATAGACCGGGTCCTTCAGGAATGCGGTCTTGTCGTAGGTCCAGAACTGGGTGACGTCCGGGTAGGTCTTGATGACCGAATTGACCAGCCGTCCGTCGCTTTTTGTCACTTTGCGGATGTAGACATTGCCGATCACATTGCCCAATTCGTCGAATTTGACGAGACCCCGCACCGTCTGTGCGTTGCTGCCGCGAATCGCAGCCATCAGTGCTTTCTTGTCCTCCACGTTTCCTTTGGTGGTTTTCAGCGCAGCTTCCAGAACTTCGCCTGCTACGTAGGTGCCGCCAGCGTAATAGCCCGGATCGTATTTGAACTGCTTGCGGAATGCCGGCGCGAACACCTTGTTGAGCGGGTTGTCGAGTTCCGCGGAATACCAGCTGGTGGTCAGAATCCCGAGCGCCTCGTCGCCCATGTTGCGAAGCACGGATTCATCGAGCGCCGTCATGCCGCCGATCACGGCCATCTTGTCTTTCAGGCCGTATTCAATGAATTGACGCAGGAATCGGAAGCCGTTCGAGCCGGCGGTGCCCAGGAAGATCGCATCCGCACTTTTTACCTGAGCGACATAGCTGCCGTAGTCCGGCGTTGCCAGCGGCGTGAAGATCTTCTGGATGATCTTGCCGCCATTGTCCTCGAACGCGCGCTGGAAGCCGGCGCACATTTCATGTCCGTAGGCGAAATCGTCGGCGATGGTGACGATCTTCTTGTATTTCAATTCTTTGGCGGAATAGTCGGCGAGCGGATAGGCGCATTGCGCCGATGTTGAGGTCAGGCGGACAAACCACGGGCTCGGGTGCCGCTGCGTCATGTCTTCCGCCGCCGCCACGCCAAGCGTCGGGATTTCCTTTTCGGTGAGGTAGTCAGCGATCGCAAGTGCCTCGAAGGCGGCGAGCGGGCCAACGATGCAATGGATATTGTTCTTTTCGATCAGCTCCTGAGCCTTGGTGCGCGCGGTTGCGGGAACGCCGGCGGTGTCTGCGACGATCAGCTCGACCTTGCGGCCCGCGAGCGTGTTGTCGCGCTCCTTGAGGAACATCGTCAGGGCCAGATCCATGTCGATGCCGCCGGAGGCCAGCGGTCCGGTCTTGGCCGCCAACAAACCGACACGGATCGGTCCGCTATTCTGGGCAAAGCCGAGATTGGGGGCTGCCATGCTGGCAATACCGGCGCCGGCAACGCTTGAAACAAATTGTCGTCGCGATATCGTCATTGGATCCTCCCGGGAACGCTACAAGCGAATATCAGCTGTTCTATTCTTATTGATTGAGCGATTTATCCGACGGAAGGCGTAAATGATCAAGTGATAACTACGTCATCGCCTTGGCCTGTTCGATATTTTTGCTGGAGTGGGGACCGGGGTGGCCCGATCTCCGCGAAGGCTCTTTGATGCAGTGCAGTATCGCGGGCGACTACTTGCGATCGCGCGCGGTCGATTTTGACGCCGTAGTGACGGTCTTCTTCAACACTTCGAACACCGCCGCCGTATCCTGGTCGCCCAGTCCCATTGCCATCGCTTCCGCGTAAACGGGCTGTGTCAGCGTAAACAAAGGGATCGCGCAACCCACATCGTCGGCAAATTCGGCGATAATCGCCATGTCCTTTTGCCAAGTCGAGACCTTCATGGTCGCAGGCTCATAAATGCCATCGACCATCATTGGCGCTCGCATCTGAAACATTCGCGAGCCGCCGGCGCCGGGGCCGACCATCTCGACCACCATTTTCGGATCAAGCCCGGCACGCTCCGCCAAAATCATCGCCTCTGCGGTAGCGACGTTGTGAATGGCCACCAGATGGTTGGCGATGAATTTCATCCGGCTGCCATTGCCGTATTTTCCGAGATCGGCGCTTTGTTTGGCGAAGTCGGAGAAAAGCCCGGCACACCGGGCGATGGCGTCGCTGTCGCCGCTGGCATAGACCACTAAATCGCGATTCCGTGCCTGCGCGCCGGTTCCGCTCAGCGGACAATCCAGCACGATGTGGCCGGCTTTGTTCAGAATGGCTTCGAAGCGAAGCTTGTCGGCGATGGCGAGCGTAGAGAGTTCGACCACAATTCTCGGAGATTGAACGGAACCGGCGATGGACCGTGCAACGTGCCCGGCGGCCGCAGGGCTAGGAAGGCTGGTCATGATGATGGATGCGTCGCGCGCCACCTGACCGACATCGCTGGCGATTGTGACGTTGGCGAGCGCAAGCTCGGCCCGTCGCGCCGCGTCGATGTCGAAGCCGATCACGCGCCATCCGCGCTCGACGAGATTGCGGGCAATCGCGCCTCCCATGATGCCAAGGCCGATCATTCCAACGGTCTTGTCCATGAGCGTTCTTCCCCGCCTGTCGAATTCGGCTGATGCGGCGATGCCGGCCGCGCCTCAATTAGTGATCAGGCGATAAACAATCATCGAGTAACTTCGACCGGTCAAGCGGCTTTCGTCGCGTTGCGGCAAATGAAAAGGGGCGCAGCATTCCGCATTTCGATCGGTCGCCGCCTTGATCATGCACAGTTTTCGGTCCGGATCAGGCTTTCGACATTTCGGTTCGGTACCAGTCGCCAATCTCGCTCGCGGTCATCAGGGCGACGCCGTCGTGGCCGATGACATAGTCGAGCAGCGCTTCCAGATATTTGATGCGATGCGGGACGCCGGTAATGTAAGGGTGAATTGAGATCGCCATGATCCGCGCGTTGGTTGCGCCCTCGAGGTACAAGCGGTCGAACTGATCGGTGCAGCGCTTCAGGAACTGCTCGGAAGAAAGATGCTGTAGCGCGTGGATGACGATGTCGTTGGTCTCCACCGAATACGGAATGCTGGTGATGGTGCCGTGAGGCGTGGCGATATCCTGCGGAAGATCGTCGATCACCCAGTCGGCTACGTATTCGATGCCGTTGAGGCGCAGAAGATCGAGGGTTTCATTGGTTTCTGTCAGGCCCGGACTTTCCCACGACCGCGGCGCCTTGCCGCTGAATTTCGCGATCGTGTCGACGGCCCGCTTGATCGCATCGGCCTGATTGTCGAGCTTGTGCATCGGGCCTTGCAGAAAGCCGTGGCCCATGAACTCGAAGCCGGCTTCGAGTGCGGCTGAGGCGACGCGAGGGTAGGAACTGCAGACGTTGCCGTTCAGCGCCAGGGTCACCGGAATGTTGCGATCGGTCAGCGCCTTGAACTGGCGCCAGAAGCCTGCGCGCATTCCGTATTCGTGCCAGGACCAGTTGGGTACGTCCGGCAACAATGGCTGCCCCATCGGCGGGCTCAGCACGGTCCGCGGCATCGCGTTCTCGATCCGCCACTCCTCGACGTTGAGGATGACCCATACCGCGAGCTTCTTGCCATCAGGCAATTCGAGTTTCGGCCGGTCGACCTGGGCTTGATAGGGAATACGATCGGTGAGTGCCACGGCGAGCAATTTTCCTCTGCTGTTTGGCGGCGGCTTATTCCGCGGTACCACGTGGGCTGACCGTGCGTCGTCCGCGATATTCTGACAAGTCCAAAAGTCATACGTCCCGAAATAATCGTTCGATAAACAAACGTGAACTTTGCCGTCGCGAGAAATTCGCGTCAAAGACCGGCGAGGGAGGTCACCTCAACGAGGGCCTCGGCTTGAGCTACGCGCGCGCTGCCCGGATATCCGGATATTATGACTGGGTCTGGCCAGCCCCGGCAATTGAGCTGCGTGCACGCGCCGTCGGCCGGTTCGCGTCGCTGGAAACACCAGCGCTTGGCGAGCGGCGTTGCGCGGCGAAACCGCGCCGCAAAATAGCCGCAGGAACGAAAGGCGAGCGCGGGCTCGAGCGTCAATGCCACGGACGCCGGCGGGTCGTCCATTCGCTTGAAGAAGGCGCCGAGCCCGCTGCTGGCGAGTGGCGCGTGATGACTTGAAACTGAATACAGGAGACGGCTCGGGTGCCGTGGCTCTATTGACAAAATGGTCGATTGATCATTATCGTGGGTGGAGGAACGCAGCGCCGGGTACCGGGTAGAAGCAACGCCGGGTAGAACTGGTCTTTATGAGAGGGTCGACTAATGGCAAACTTCGGTACGGTTGGAATGGATTGGCAACAGCGCATCAACTGGGACAGGATGCGCACGTACCGGCTGGAGCGGGCCCGCGAACGGATGAAAGCGCATGGCCTCGGAGCCATGCTGCTGATGTATGACGAAAACATTCGTTACGTCACCGCGACCCTCACGCCCGGCTGGTGCAAACTCAAGCCCGGCCTGCGCTATGCTCTGTTGTGCGGCGACGATGCGCCGGTGATGTTCGAGCAGGGCGACGTCGGCTTCCAGCTCGAACGTCACAGCCCCTGGATTCCGAAAGAAAACGTCAAGCATGCGTTCCCCTGGATCAAGGGCGCTGCCGGCCCCGCCTCCATCATGCAGGTGACCAAGTTCACCAAGGGCATCAAGGAGCAGATGAAGAAGAGCAACGTTTCCGGGATGAAACTCGGCGTTGATTTCGTCGACATCAACATGGTTCAGGTCTTCAAGGACGAAGGCATCGATTGGGTCGACGGAATGACCCCGATGATGGAAGCGCGCGCGATCAAGAACGTCGATGAGCAGGAATGCATGCGCATCGTCGGCGCTATCGGCGACGCGGCGCATTGGGAATGCATGAAATTTCTCCGGCCCGGACTGACCGAGAATCAGGTCACCGCGCATATCATGGAATTTCTCTACAACATTCCAGGTATGGAGGACGTCGAAGACGTTATCGTCTCGTCTGGCCCCAATACCTGGCCGAACTGGCGTAATTTCTCCGATCGCATCATCAAGCCCGGCGATATCGTCTTCATCGATTTGGCCGCGCTGACCTGGAACGGTTACAAATCCTGTTACTACCGCACCTATT
Organism: uncultured Alphaproteobacteria bacterium; assembly: GCA_963823115.1. Classification (GTDB taxonomy): domain Bacteria; phylum Pseudomonadota; class Alphaproteobacteria; order Rhizobiales; family Xanthobacteraceae; genus Bradyrhizobium. Next base: position 17,100 of record CAWGKJ010000042.1, read on the forward strand.
GCGTCGGCCGGGAGCCGACCCAGGAGCAGAAGGACATATATGCGACGGCCCTCAAGTGGCTGTACGACGCCATCGAGACGGTGAAGGTGGGCGTTACCACACGCGACATCGCCTCCAAATGGCCGTCCGCCATGGAGACATGGGGCTACGAGGACGAAGATCAGGCCGCCGCGAATTTGTGGGGTCACGGCCTCGGTCTCGCGCAGTACGACACGCCGGTCATTTCGCGCATCTGGTCACTTGATTTCCCGGTCGAGATCCGGCCCGGGATGGTGTTCGCGCTCGAAACACAGCACGGCAAGAAATTCGAGTGGGGTGTGCGGATCGAGGAAATGCTGATCGTCCACGAGGATCGGATCGAACTCATTTCTGGTTTCCCGGTCGAACAAATTACCGTCGTCGACCCGGTGCCGGGCTACTCCAGGTTTCTGAAATAGCAACGTCACCAATAGCCAGCGTCCCGGGTCGCCACGCATGCGATCCGGGACGGTGGGCCGGGAGCGGTATACCTTCGTTCGCTGCCAGTCGTCTTTGGCGGAGCGGACAGAAGTGTGAAAGATGTCATGGAACAGTTTATTTTTCCGACGACTGATTTGGCCGCACTGGACGTCGATCGGGTCGGGCCGAAGGCCGGCAACCTGGCAGCGCTCGGTCGCGCCGGTTTGCCCATTCCCGACGGATTTTGCATCGACTCGGGTGCTTACCGTCGCCAACTGGCATCCTTCGGATTGGAAGCGGCGCCGCGTGGCGGCCACTCCGATGAAGAAATCATGGCGGCGCGCCGGCACGCCATCGAAACGAGACTGGCCCTTCTGTCGCGGCCGATCATTCCCGAGATTTTCGAGCCGCTGATGGCCGCGCGGCAGGCGCTCATCGAGCGGTCGGACGCAGCGCCTTTGGCCGTTCGCTCCTCCTCGCTCGTCGAAGACAGGTTCGGATCGAGTTTTGCTGGCCAGTTCGAGAGTTACCTCGGTCTGGACAACGAAGAGGATTTTCTGACCGCCGTGCGAGCCTGCTGGGCGGCGCTCTGGTCGCCCCGCGTGCTGCGTTACATGCAAAATCAAGGGGCAAGCCCGGCGGACACCGCGATGGGCGTCCTTGTCCAGCCTCTCGTTGCGGCGCGCGCTTCTGGCGGCGGTTTGAGCCGGACTGGCGACGGCGATATGCTGATAAACGCGACATGGGGGCTTGGTACGGCCATCGCTCAAGGCGAGGTTGTGCCCGATCGCTACGTGCTGACTGCCGGCGGACAGATGTCGAGCAGCGAAGCCGGAAGAAAGAATCACACCGTCGCCTGCCAGCATCACCGGCTTCGCTACCGGTCCGTGGAAACGAGGACGCTGCGGGGCGACGCCGTCTGGGAGAAGTGCCTGACGGACGCGCAGGCAGTCGAACTGGGTGGATATCTGCGCAAGGCCGAGGAACTCATGGGGGCGCCCGTCGAAATCGAGTGGGCGCTCGGCGATACAGGAATTAAGCTTCTTCAGTCCCGCCCCCTCCACACCGGGCCTGCTCACGTACCTGACGAGATCTGGCTGCGTCACCCGAAACTCAATGGTCAGCCAGCCGGAGTCGGTTGGGGCACAGGCCGAGCTTGTGTCGTCAGTTGCGAATGCGAATTGTCGCGCGTCGGTCCGGGCGACATTCTCGTGACCAAGGTCGCGGGACCGGCCCTGAGCCGCATTCTTCCCCGTGTCGCCGGAGTTGTCGCCGAACTCGGCGGCAGCACGTCTCATCTGGCCTCCCTCGCGCGCGAGCGCGGCATCCCGATGGTGCTCGGCGTGCACAATGCTACCCAGCGCATACCGGATGGCAAGCATACCGCCGTCGATGGCGTCGCCGGCATTGTGCGGTGGATGAACTGATGCGTCCGCGCATTTTCATCACCCAACCCGTTTCCCGCACCGCGATGAAACGTTTGGCCGACGTCGCCGAAGTCAACCTGAACCCGGATCCCTTGCGCATCATGGACGAAGATGCGCTTTGTGCGGCGGCCGCGAACAACGACATTCTGTTCTGTCTTCTCCATGACAAGGTCAATCGCAGGGTGATCGCGGCCAATCCTGGTCTTCGCGCCATTGCATCGATGAAGATCACGCCTTCCGACATCGACGTCGAGCGCAGCAACCGCGCGGCGTATCCCGGTTACCGTCATCCCCGCCATGGTGACCGAAGCGACCGCCGACATCAGCTGGGCGCTTCTGCTGGCCGTCGCCCGTCGCGTCGTTGAAGGCGATCGTCTGGTGCGTGAGGGAATCTTTCCGGGCGCGCAGTCGTCGTATCTCGAAGCCGCGATGGTGTATGGAAAAACTATTGGTCTCGTGGGCGGCGGCGGACGCATCGGCCGGGCGGTCGCGCGGCGCGCCCGCGGATTCGGAATGCGAGTTCTCTACTGGGGGCCGCGCCGACTTCCCGAAGCCGACGAGCAGGAATCCGGTCTTACCTATGTGAATCTCGATGAACTTCTCGCCGAGGCCGATTTCGTCTCCTTGCATTCCCCGCTTCGGCCGGAAACCGTCCACCAGATCGGCGCCCGGGAATTGGGCCTGATGAAGCCGACGGCGTTCCTCATCAACACCTCAAGGGGCGGGATCGTGGACGAGGCCGCGCTCGTTGAAGCGCTCGTCGAGCAACGCCTCGCCGGCGCGGGGCTCGACGTGTTCGAGAACGAACCGCACGTCACGCCAGTATTGCTGAAAATGCCCAACACCGTTCTGACACCCCACCTCGGCAGTGCCGTCGCCTCGCTTCGGGAATCGATGGCGCATGTCGTGGTGGACAACATCATGGCGATTCTGAAGGACCAGCGTCCGCCCAATTGCTGGAATACGGAAATCTACGCGACGGCCTAGAGGCACTGCCCGACACGACAGCCAAGCAGTCGATCCAACGCGTGTCCCGCAACCGCTCTAGTCCTGGAATCCCCGGAGACGACGATCGAGATCAGCGAAAGGACGAGCCATGGTATCACGGCGGCGAATTGGTACCGGAACAACGGTGGCGCTCGGCGGCGCGCTGTTCCTTCTGCTCGGCGCGGTAACCTCCGCCCAGGACGCTGGCAACTATCCCACCAGACCCGTCATGATGATCGTGCCGTTCGCGCCCGGCGGCGCTTCCGACTTCGTCGCCCGCATCATCCAACATGGCGTCAGCGATATCCTCGGCCAGCAGATCGTGGTCGACAATCGGCCGGGCGCGGCGGGCATGATCGGCACGGAGAGCGCGGCCCGGGCGGCTCCAGACGGCTACACGACCTTTCTCGGCAATATCGGCACCCTCTCGATTAACCCCGGCGTCTACTCTTCCAACATGCGCATCAAGCCGGACAAGGATCTGGCCCCGGTTACGATATGCGCCGACACACCGAGCATCCTGATCGCCCGGCTGGACTTCCCGGCCAACACCGTCAGCGAGCTGGTCGCCTATGTGAAGGCGAACCAGGGCAAGGTCGCCTTTGCCTCGCCCGGCAGCAGCACGCTCAATCGGCTGGAAATGGAAGTTTTCAAGAAGGACGCCGGGCTCGACATGGTGCATGTGCCCTACAAGGGCGGCGCCGGCCCGGCGGTGACGGATGTTCTCGGTGGACACGTGGACCTCATGTTCACCACCCTCTCGTCGGCGATCGGATTCGTGAAGGAGAACAAGGTCAAGGCGCTTGCGGTTACCACCAGGGAGCGAATATCCGATCTGCCGGATATACCGACCATGTACGAGCTTGGATGGAAGAATCTCGTGACGTCGTCATGGCAAGGCGTGCTGGTGCCCACTGGTACGCCGCGACCGATCGTCGACAAACTGCACGCCGCGATCGTCAAGGTGCTCGCGGATCCAGAGATTCAGGCGCGGATGCGCAAGGGTGGCGCGATCGCCGTCGGCAGCAAGTCGCCAGAGGACTTCAAGAGGTATATCGACGCCGAAACCGCCAAGTGGACCAAGGTGATCGAAGGGAGTGGCGTGCGCGCGGATTGAGCCGCTGCGGTGCGAAGGAGCGGCGCCGGCCGGCGGCCGCGCGCGTGTCCGGTTGACGCAGCGCGTACGGAATGGTCCTTCAGAGAGCACTGAGCATCGCCGAAGGCTTATTCGCCGGTATTCGATATAGGGAAACAGGAGGCACGAGCGTGCAACAGGTCGAAGTCGCGGTGATCGGAACTGGCTGGTGCGGGGGCATACGGGCGGAAACGCTGTCGCGCTCCTCGATCGTCGACAAGCTTCACATCTGCGAAATCAGGCCCGACCGCTTGGCCGAGGTCAAGAAGCTGACCAACGCGGCAACCGCGACGCTCGACTATCGCGACATCCTCAAGAACGACCGGATCAAGGTGGTCTACATCTCGACCACGCCGGAATCCAACCATTATCCGATCGCGCGCGATTGCCTCAAGGCCGGCAAGCACGTGCTGCTGGAAAAGCCGATCGCGCTCGAACTGTTCGAGGCCGACGAACTGATCGAGATCGCGAGGCGCAATAATCTCAAGTTCACCATCGGCTACTCGCAGCGCTTCAACACCCGGTTCGCCTACGCCAAGAAGAAGATCGCCGACGGCACGCTGGGCAAGCCGGTGTCGGTGATGGTGAGCCGGCATCTCTCGCGCGGACTCGGCAAGAAGATCGCAAGCCGCGGCCGGCTGTCGCCGGCGACGATGGAGTCGACCCACGACCTCGATTTCGTGTTCTGGCTGCTGGAACCGGCCAAGCCCCTCCGCGTCTATTCGCAGGGCGCCTACGGCTACATGCAGGCGGTCAACGGCTCCTATGACATCATGTGGAGCACCGTGACCATGGACAATGGCGTGCTCGTTTCGATCGGCGGCGGCTGGAACCTGCCGCCGAGCTATCCGAACTACTGCGCCACGACCATCGAGATCACCGGAACGGAAGGCTCCCTGTTCCTCGACGATACGCAGCGTTCCAATTGGCTCAATACGGTCAAGGACGGGACGCAATATGCGCTGTCGACCATGCCGGGCGAGTGGGTCGATCACGTCTACGCCGGGCAGATGGGACCCGAGACGATGCACTTCCTCGAGTGCGTGTTGCGGGACCAGCCGCCGATGGTGTCGCCGGAAGGCGCGCGCCGCGTGATGGAGACCTATCTCGCCGCTGATCTCTCGGCAGAATCCGGGGAGCCCGTCAACCTTCCGCTCAACAACCAGGCGCTCTCGGCGGTCCAGGAGCTTTACAAGAAGTTCCGCACACCGGTCTAGCCAGTCGCGGCGTCGGCTCATCGCAGGTCCGTTCAAACGGATTGAAGCACCCCGCTACGTAAAGGTCGAATACATGAAGCCACAACGAAAGCAGGTCGGGCTAGCCATCGTCGGCTGCGGCACGATTGGCCGCATCCGGGCCGAGCTCGCACGGGACTATCCCGGCATCGGCTGGCTCGGCCTGTGCGACTCCAATGCGGAGGTCGGCCAGAAACTGGTCGAGGACGCAAAGGCCGATTTCTTCACCACCGACTACAACGAACTGCTGAAGCGCCCGGAGGTCACGGCGGCGATCATTGCGACCGACGAGAACGCCCATGTCGGCCCGGTCATGGCCGCATGCGAGCGCAGGCTCGACCTGTTCATCGAAAAGCCCCTGGCGACTGACGCCAGGGACTCGGCGAGGGTGCTCAAGGCGATCGAGGAAGCAGGCATCGACGCCGTGATGGGCTACACCAACCGGTTCCGGCGGCGCTTTCAGGCGGTGAAGGGCAAAATCTCCCGCGGCGAAATCGGCGATGTGACCTCGGTAGTCACGCGCGCATTCATGAACCGCATGGTGCCGATCGCCACGATCCGCAAGACCAATCAGCGCCAGAACCTGACCCCGATGGTGGTGTCGGGCACGCACGCGCTCGACATGTCGATGTATCTGATGGAAGGCAAGACGCCAGTGTCCGTCTATGCCCGCTCGATCGACAAGGCGCTCGCCATGTGGGGCACCAAGGACTCGACCTTCGGCATCTTCACGATGCACGACGGCACGTTGTGGAGCATGAACATCAGCTGGGCTCTCCCGCATGTTTGGCCGGGAGCAGTGTACGGCCTGCAGGTCGGCATCGTCGGGACCGAAGGCGTCATCGACATCGAGGATACCCATCGCGATCTGGTGATGGCGACTGAAAAGCCGATCGGTGCCGGCTATACCTCGCGCAACTACAAGCCCGAGTTCGAGCGCCACGTCGATTTCCTTACCAGCTATCCGCCGGGAGACATGAACGACGGCCAGCTGTGGGGGCCGATGCGAGAAGAGACCAATTCCTGGTTCGGGCGCATCCACTCCGGCCTGAAGACGCCGCACGCGTCGGCCGCCGAGGGGCATCGCAACTTGCTCCTGACCCTGGCGATGGACCTGTCCGCCAAGCGCGGCACCGAGATCAAGTTGCCGCTCGACCTCGACGAGTTTTACAAGTAACGGGGGCTGCGTCCCCCAGTTTGGCTAACTTGAGGCCATTCCCTTCGAGGCGATCGGCCTGGCCCTTAGCCACGAGATCGAGCGCGTCGCCACTGCGGTTCAAGTGTTTCAAGCTCTGAATAAAGCCTTCGACGAGGACTTCGATCACCGAGTTGATCTTGTTGGGAATTCTTGTCTTGTAGACCCATTTGCGCATGCTGATATAAAAAATCGCGGCATGCAGCGACCAGACCAGCTCCAGTTCAAGTTCTCGCTTATCCCGATCGATTGGCGTCGGGCTCGGAAAGGCGTGATGGAATTCTGTTAAGACGGTTGTAAAGATGCTGTCGTGCAGCAGTTTGAATAAGCGGTCGTTTATCCCTTCCTGCTTCAGCCCGGCGAAAATGAGGATGCGCACCCAGTCGTTCCTGAGCACGTTCTGCGCATAATCCAGGTAGTATTTCTTCAGGCGAGCCTCGAATGGCACGTCTCTATTGCGCAAATCGGATTCCCAAAGAGGGTTCCATCGCGCGAGATAGACTTCCTCATAGACCTGATCGAGCAGTAACTCCTTACTGGGAAAGTAACGGTAAACGAGCGATTGCACTACGCCGATCTCACGAGCCAGATCACGCGTACTGCCCTCGAATCCGTTCCTGGCAAAATACTCGATCGCTTTTTCGACGATCATTCTCTTGCGCTCGGCCGAATCCATTCGCGGCGCGCGGACCCTGGGGGCGGCCTTTTTTTTCCTGGTCGCGGTATGATGCGAAGTCCCCAAGCGCAATTTCCTGTTTCCTCGTGTTGAGATAGCGGACCTATATCAAGCCGCGCGATAAATTTCCAGCCGCTGGATGGCAGGAGACCGCGTAACTTCGGTCGAAGCATCGCGGTGCTGGTATCTATCGAGTGTCGATCCCTTACTGAATTGCCGCTTGCATTAATGCCTGGATTCCGATAGTGGTCAAATGCTCAATAAAAGCATCACGCTGTCCACCATTCGGATCCGCGGGACGCTCGATGAGAAGTTGTGCGCCTCATTCCAAAAATGAATCACCCGGCTCAACGAGGTGGAAGGAAGATGAAATGGAGGAGACAATGAAGAAGCTATCCGCTTTGGCTGCGGCGCTCGCAGTTCTTGGCGTCCTGGGTCAGTCCGCCGTTCGCGCGGACGAGCCCACCAAAATCAAGGTGGGAATTCTGCTGCCGCTGACCGGAACGTTTGCCGCGGTTGCCGAAACGCAGAGAGACGGCGCGCTGCTGGCGGTTGAGACCATCAACAAGCAGGGCGGCCTCAGCATGCCCTGGGGCAAGGTTCAGGTCGAAGGCGTCGTCGAGGACGACGAAACCAAATTGGACGTCGGCGTTCGACGCTACCGGTACCTGGCGTCCGAAGGCGTCAAAGGTGTTGGCGGGCAAACCTGGGCGCCGCTGGCATATGCCATCAACTCCGTGGTTGCCAAAGAGCCGATGCCGTATTTCCCGACATGCGTCATGTCGAAAGAAGCTTACATGAAGGGCAAGCTCGCGGGGTCGACATTCTCGACCGCGTACAGCCCCTGGTCGGTCGGATACATGGCCGGCAAGGCTGCCATCAAGGACCTTGGCAAGAAGCGCATCTTCTTTCTGGCCCGCACCGATAGCTGGGGCTGGGACATGAGGGACGGCGTCACCGCCGCAGCCAAGGAACTCGGCGCCGAGATCGTCGGTTATGACGAGGTTTCGCTCGGAACGAGCGAATACACGACCACCTTGCAGAAAGTCCGCGCGGCCAAACCGGATGTCTTCATTGGCTCCCAGTTCGGCGGCGACGCCGTAGCCCTGCTGAAGCAGGTTCAGCAAATGGGGCTCAACAAGGAAATGACTATTTTCAGCGCCTTCATGACCAACGTGGTTGCTAAAGGCGTTTCCCCGGAAGCACTCGATGGCGTTTATGCCATGCACTACTTCTACTATGACCTGACCGGCTTTGCCGACCAGGACGTGGTGAAGAGCGCCAAGGAATTCACCGATCTCTATCGCGCGAAATACCACGTGCCGCCGGATTCATATGCGGTGATCGCCTATACCGCCTACATGGAAATGTTCCGCGGCTTCGAGGCGGCAAAGTCCTTCGACCCTGCAAAAGTAACGTCGGCGCTGATGGCCAACAACGGCGAATTCAGCACGGTCAAGGGGCCGTCCAGATGGCGCGAAGATCACGTCGCCGAATACAAGTACGCGGCTTTCCTGGTGAAGGGAAAATCGCCTTCCGAGCGAAAAGACGAATGGGATCTGTTCACCGTCCTGGGCTCCCTTGGCGCGCAAAACGGCAAATCGGTTCTGCCCTCGCTAAAATCGCTCGGCTACTGAACCCCGCTACGTTCCGAGGAACTCGAGACGTTCCGATGAAGATCGCATCGCTTCATCGGGACGCGCCATGAGACAGGGCCACCCGACTGTGAGTTCAGATCCGCGTCCCGTCATTCTGCGAGCCGAGGGGCTAACCAAACGCTTTGGACCGGTCGTCGCTGTCGACCGGGTCGATTATCAGCTTCACCAACACGAGGTCGCAGGAATTCTCGGATCGAACGGCGCGGGTAAAACGAGCTTCTTCAATCTCCTGACGGGCTATTACCCTCCGACCGAGGGAAAGATTTTCTACAAAGGGCAGGACATCACCAATTTGACACCGCAACAGCGGGTGTCATTGGGAATGATGCGCACCTTCCAGCTGACCTCGACGTTCGACAATCTCAGCGTCACGGACAACCTGGTACTGTCGTTCTTCAGAGCGTATCGAAATGCGTCGCTGCTGAATCTCTTCTTCAGCACGCGCAAGAAATATCGCGACCACGAAAATATTCACGTCGCTTTGGATCAGTTCGATCTCCAGGCAGTATCGGACAGGTTGGTCACGCATCTCAGCCTTGGTGAAAAGCGGCGACTGGAAATCGCTATGGCCGTTCTTGCCGAGTCCGAGATTTTGCTGCTCGACGAACCCCTGGCAGGCCTCGCAGAGTCCGAAATTAAGGGGGTTCTGGATGTCCTGCGCAAGCAGGTCGGCAAACAGACGATCGTGATCGTCGAGCACAAGATCTCGCATGTAAAGGATTTCTTGGAGCGGCTGATCGTGATGCACGAGGGCAGGATCATTGCCGAAGGTGGTTACGAGGAGTGTCTGCGGCATCCGGAAGTGCGCAAAAGCTACTGGCAAATCGATACGCCAGAGGAAGATGACGACCAGGATATCCTCCATGGCCACTGACGTCGGCATAACGACCAACAGTCAGGAGATATTGAAGGTCACCGGCTTGAGCGCGTCGTATGGCGAAGCCAAGGTGCTGTTCGATATAGAGGTAAGCGTCAAGCCCGGGGAAATCGTTGCCTGTGTTGGTCGCAATGGCGCCGGGAAAACGTCTCTTCTGCGAAGCATCTCCGGCTTTCTGAATCCAACCGCCGGCTCGGTCTTTGCAAATAACAAGAATCTGGTTGGCATGAAACCGTATGACATCGCCAAATTTGGCGTCAAATACGTTCCCCAGGACAAGAAAGTTTTCCACGATCTGACCGTTCGGGAAAATCTCGAATTGGCAAGCTACGCCACGAATGATCACAATTGGGATCCGGTGCTCGAGTATTTCCCGAAACTCAAACAGCATATGGATCGCAAGGCCGGCTTCATGAGCGGTGGCGAACGTCAGATGCTCATGATCGGCCGCGCGACGTTGGGCAGCCCCAAGGTTCTGCTGCTCGACGAGCCGACCGAGGGGCTCGCACCGGGTATCGTGACCCACCTGCGGAACGTCTTCAAGGAACTCGCAAGGAAGACGGCTCTGTTGATTGTTGAGCAGAACCTGCCCTTGGTCTGCGCTATCGCCGATAGGGTCTATGCGATCAAGGATGGGCGCGTGGTCGCCGAATTTTCCGACAAGGACTCAATAACCTTTGATGCGTGTGAGCGATACCTGTGAGCGCCGCATAACCAGATGGGGAACGTATTCGCATGTTAGACACGCTCGCGTGGTGGCGAGGAATAGCGCTGATGATCGCGCTGTTGTGCGTGCTGTCGTTCGTATTGCCGCTTCCCTTTATGAACGAAGTGGTGATTTTCACGATCTACGTGACCGGCTGCAATTTTATGATCGGTCGCCTCGGCTACATTTCATTTGGCCAGCCGGCCTATCTGGCGATCGGGGCGTATTCCACGGCGTTCTATCTCTTCTATTTCGGCTCCAATCCGCTTGTCGGCATTTTGGTCGGCGTCCTTGGCGGGCTTGTCGGGTCACTTCTCATCGGTCCGTTCTTCGTCCGCCTGCGCAGTGACTATTTCGCCATGGTCAATCTCGCGCTTGCCGTGGTTGTGTTCTATCTGACCGAGAAAGTTCTGGTCTCCGTCACGCAGGGCGATAACGGCCTGTGGTTTATGACGCAGATGAGCTCCACGCCATTACTCGATCTGACCATTCCGAGCCAGTTTCTGGCATTTGGGATAATCGTGACATTTTTTGTTTTCGCTTTTTACAAATATCTTGACGGCACGATTTATGGCTCCTGTTGCCTGGCGACCAAGCTGAACGAAGATAAGCTGCAATTTATCGGCTACAGCAATTTCAGAATTCGTTTTCTTGGATTTGTCATCGCAAACACTACGGCCGCTTTGGCGGGAGCGATGTATGCGGTCTACCTCGGCTTCGTAGAGTCCGGAAATGAGCAGCCCCTCGCGGGCCGCCGATCCCATCATCGTCACGCTTCTCGGCGGGGTAGGGACGCTCTTTGGACCGGTTGTCGGCGCCATCGTCTACACCGGCATGAAAGACGTAATCAGCAAGTTGATCGGCAACTGGGAATTGTTCATCGGCTTCTTGCTGGTATTCATCATGCTGGTCGCCGACAAGGGAATTTGGGGCACGTTGGAGCCGATCCTGACGAGAATCGTTTTTCCAGGAAGCCGCAATCCGGATAAATGAGAGATGATGGGAAGTGATGATTGACGCTCAGCTGTTGATCTCCGGAGTCATATTCGGCCTAAGTCTGGGCAGCATCTACTTCTTGCTGGCCATCGGGCTTTCGCTGTGCTTCGGCCTCATGCGGATCATTAGTCTGGATCAGCTGCTCTATTACTCGTTCGGGGCCTATATAGCCTATACTGTGGGCCTCGCCACAGGCAGTTTTTGGTTCGGTGTAGTGGCAGGGACGGTCGTTGCGGGACTGATCAGCTTCATTGTCGAACGGCTTATTTTTTTGCGGATCTATGCGCGCGATCCGACGTTCAGCATGATCACGTCGTTCGGAATGTTGATCGGCGGGATAGGGATCATCAAGCTCTTCTGGGGTGTGGTGCCACGTCCGGTTGAAGTTCCCACCTTGATCCAGGTCAGCGTTTTCGGAACGGCGGTTCCGGTCTACCGTCTGATCGTTATCGGCGTTGCAGTCGTCGTTTACGCCGGCATCTGGTTGTTCTTGCACCGAACGATCGTCGGCAAGGCGATCCGGGCCGCCATCGAAGATGTGGAGCATGTGGAAGGGCTGGGTATCAATGTGTCGCGCCTGTTCACCATCACATTTGTCATCGCGGGTGCGTTGTCAGGGTTGGCGGGAGGCTTGCATGCGCCGCTGATCATGGTGGACCCGATGATGGGGCTCGAGACGCTGGCGTTCGTCTTTATGATCGTCATCATCGGTGGTCTCGGAAGCATCAAGGGCACACTGATCTCAGCGCTCATTGTTGGGCAAGTGGTCTCGCTGGGCTCGATCATCTACGCGCCCATGGCGCAAATGGCTCCGTTTGTCATGATGCTGCTGGTGCTGCTCATCAGACCCACTGGCCTATACGGCAGCCCTTTGTACAAACGATAGAGCATGCACTCGATCTCGTTGACCATGATGTTCTGGCTTCCGCCGGTGTTGAAGCTGGTTTCGACCGCTTTCATCGTCGTTACCGCTTCGGTCGTCGTGGAGCGAGCGGGGCCCGTGATCGGTGCGCTGGTGGTAACGTTGCCGGTGACGATGTGGCCGGCTTACTTTTTTCTCTTCGTCGACCACGATGCCAGCTATCTGGCGGCCAGCGGGCAGGCCGGTCTTGCAGTCAGCGCCGCAAGCGGCCCCTTTATGCTGCTCTACCTGATATTGGCGCAACAGCGCGGGCTGATTTTGAGTCTGATCCTGGCCGTCGCCAGCTGGATTGCCCTGGCTTTGCTGGTGCGTTCGTACGACTGGACGCTGCTCGGTGCGGGCTTGCTCAACCTTGCCGTATACCCGTTATGCATCGCGTTGAGCCTGCGTTTCCGCAACGTCAGGGTCCAGAGCGTCGCGCGGAAATGGTATGAATTGCCGTTGCGAACGGCGCTCGTTTGCGCGCTGATGGGCACGGTGCTTGTGCTCAGTCAGTTCGGCGGCGCGGGCGCTGCAGGTATGATCGCCGTGTACCCGATATCAACGACGTCGACCATGCTTCTGCTTCATGCGCGCGTCGGCGGTCGTGCAAGCGCGGCGGTGATCGCAGATGGCCTGTGGGGCTTGTTCGGGGTCGGCATCGGCCTCTTCCTGATGACCCTGATAACTCCCCTTTGGGGAGGGGCGGCAGGGCTGGCGATCCTGCTCGCTGTGCCGGTAATTTGGAATTTGTCGGTTGGGTTTATCAGGACACGACAACTGATTTGATCGCGGCTGGCATTCCCGCGGGCGCCGTCATCCGTTTCGTCACCGTCATCAACGAAGAAGATCGTGAGGTTGCAGCGGGCGAGGGCGCTTCCATTGGCTTCCTGGACTGACTCCTGATCGGCGTCCAATTCCATGCTGAAACAAACTCTCGGCGCCGTTCCAGGCTCTTTTGGGGGCGAGCTTGTAAACTCAAGTTCGGGCGTAGCGGTGGTGAAGTCCGCATGGCTGGATAAAGAGCCCGCGATCATTGTTTGTGAGCCGTACGCGGCCACGCAGCCTACACCTCAAGACAATCAACCGATGCTGAAGCACCGCATGGCGAGCCGTCAGTGACGAATGTGGAGCTTACTTGTGTGTACCAGCCCGCGCAGCGATCGGGCTTACTTGATTTACCGGATCAACGCTTCGGCGGAGCTGTTGAAGCCCGCACGATCAGGCTTGGCTCCAGCACCACGCGCTCCCTGCGCGTGGTGGGGGCGGTTATCTGATCGAGCAGCAGACGCGCCGCCTGGTTGCCCATGCTGCGCTGCGCGATGCGCACGGTAGTGAGGGGCGGCGACAGCATGTCGACATAGGGCATGTCATTGTGGCCGATCACCGACACGTCGGACGGGCAGTGTAAATCGCGCTCGCGGAGCGCATCGTAGATGCCGAGCGCGATTAGGTCATTGGCGGCGACGATCGCGGTCGGTGTGGTCTGGCGATCGAGCAGTCGTAGCGCGGCCAACTGCCCGGCCTCGCGCGTATAGGCTTGCGCGGTCTCGATCATGATATCCCGCGTCGGCAGGCCTGCATGCGCGGCGGCGGCCTTGAATCCCGCGCGCCGTAGCGCTCCGGTCGAAACGTCCTGGGGTCCCGCAATATGGCCGATACGGACATGGCCGAGCCCGACGAGATGCTCCACGGCAATCCTCATGCCTGCTTCGTCGTCGGTGACCACCGCCGGCAGCCGTCGTCCGGCGTCGATGCGGTTGACCAGAACCACCGGGATCGAAGCGGCGAGGCAGTGCCCGACGACGGGATCGTTGAGGGCGACGGTAGCGAGCACCAGGCCGTCGACGCCGCGGGCGATCAGTTTGTCGACCAGTTCCTGCTGCCGGGAACGGTCAGGGCCGACGTCGATGACGATCGTCGCATAGCCCTCCGCGCCGAGCGCTTCCGTGATTCCGCTCAGGACCGGCGGGAATCCGGGGTCGGCGATATCAGGGGCGAGCACGCCGATCAGGCCCGAGCGTCCGGTACGCAGGCCGGCAGCGGTCACGTTCGGTTGATAGCCGAGCGCCGCCACCGCCGCGCGGATTCGCTTCGCCACATCGGGTGCGACGAGATGGCTCATCGCCGGGCTGAGCGCGCGCGATACGGTCGAGGGATGCACGCCGCATCTCGACGCCACATCCTTGATTGTTGGGCGAGACGGCGGCCCTTGTTTCGCGGTGCGTCTGGCTCCGGTTTTGCTGTTCTGCACCATTCTCGGGTTCCGTCATCGCGCCGAAGCGCGGTAGCCGCCATAGCAGGCCCGCATCGGCCTTGACAGGCTCCCTTGATACCCCTTATGCAATCGATTGCAACCCACTCCAGCTGGCCATCCCCCATGAATGTTTCGAACGCGCTTAAGCCGCATCTGATCCGCCCCGAGCATCTCGATCCGCATTGGCGCTGGGATCGCGCGATACCCTCGCCCGGCCATATGTCGGTCGATTTCGAACGCAGGATCGATTTCGATCGCCTGCGCCATTACCGGCTGGCCCGCGCCCGCGCGGCGCTGAAGGCATCGCCATGCGGCGCGCTGTTGTTGTTCGACGTCAACAACATCCGCTACGTCTCCGCCACCAAGATCGGCGAGTGGGAGCGCGACAAGCTCTGCCGTTTTGCGCTGCTGGCCGGCGACGGCGAGCCGATCGTGTGGGATTTCGGCTCGGCTGCGGTGCATCACCGCATCAACTGCGACTGGCTGGTGCCGGATAACTGCCGTGCCGGCATGCTCGGCATGCGCGGCACGGTGCCGCCGGCGGTCGGCCTGATGAAGGCGCACGCCGAAGAAGTCATGAGCCTGTTGCGCGCGGCCGGTGTCGCCGACATGCCGGTCGGCGTCGATATTGCGGAGACCGCGATGTTCTTCGAGCTGCAGAAGGCCGGCATGAAGGTCGTCGACGGCCAGCAGGTCATGCTGGATGCGCGCGAGATCAAGAACATCGATGAGATCATGCTGCTCAATCAGGCCGCCGCCATGGTCGACGGCGTCTACCACTCGATCTACGAGGCGCTGAAGCCCGGCGTACGCGAGAACGACATTGTCGCGCTCGCCAACAAGATGCTCTACGAGATGGGCTCCGACGACGTCGAGGCGATCAATGCGGTCTCCGGCGAGCGCTGCAATCCGCACCCGCACAACTTCACCGACCGCATCCTGCGGCCAGGCGACCAGGCCTTCTTCGACATCCTGCAATCCTATCAGGGCTATCGCACCTGCTATTACCGCACCTTCAACGTCGGGCGCGCCACGCCGGTGCAGCACGATGCCTACAAGCAGTGCCGCGAATGGCTCGACAATGCGATCGCGCTGATCAAGCCGGGCGTCTCGACCGACACGGTCGCGAGCGTTTGGCCGAAGGCCGAGGATTTCGGCTTCCCGAGCGAAATGGCGGCGTTCGGCCTGCAGTTCGGCCATGGCCTTGGGCTGGCGCTGCACGAGCGCCCGATCATCTCGCGGCTGGTGTCGCTGGAAAACCCGATGGAGATCAAGACCGGCATGGTATTCGCGCTGGAGACCTATTGCCCGGCGAGTGACGGCTTCTCAGCGGCACGAATCGAGGAAGAAGTTGTCGTTACGGACAAGGGTTGTAAGGTCATCACGTTGTTCCCGGGGGAAGAACTGCCGATTGCCAATCGCTATTGAGACCGTCGCTGCGAGCCAGCGGGTCGGCGCGAAGCGGCGCCCTATGACAGGCTCCACAAAACTCCATTGCGTGGATCGGCGACTCCGGATTGCTTCGTCGCTTCGCTCCTCGGAATGACAGAAAATCGACAGGGAGAAACAAATGGCGAAGCATTCACTCGGCTGGATCGGCATGGGACGGATGGGCTATCCGATGGCCGAGCGTTTGCTGAAGGCCGGGCATTCGGTTGCGATCTGGAACAGGACGCGCGCCAAGGCCGAACCGTTGGCCGGGAAGGGCGGTCGTATCGTTGATCATCCGAGTGAACTTGCCGGCGCGGACATCGTGTTCACGATGGTGTCGACCGGCAAGGATCTCGAGCAGGTCTGTTTCGGCGCCAACGGTCTCGTCGCCGGCGCCTCCGGTCCGCGGCCGAAAATTCTGGTCGACTGCTCCTCGATCGGGATCGAGCAGTCGGAGACCATCCGCGCGCGACTGAAGCAATTGGGCTGCGAATTCGTCAGCGCTCCCGTCAGCGGCAACGGCAAATGCGTCAAGGCCGGCAAGCTCTCCTCGGTCGCCTCGGGCCCGAAGGCGGCATTCGAGCAGGTGCAGCCGTATCTGGCGACCATCGCGGCTGCTGGCGTTTCGTATGTTGGCGATGGCGAACTCGCGCGCATCTGCAAGATCGCCCATAACGTCTTTCTCGGTGTCGTCATCCAGAATCTCGCCGAGATCACCATTCTGGCGCAAAAGGCCGGCGTGCCGCGCCACGCCTTCCTCAATTTCATGAACGCCAGCGTGCTCGGCTCGACGTTTACGAAGTACAAGAGCAATGCGCTGGTCAATCTCGACTGGACCACGACTTTCACGCCCGCGCTGCTGCGCAAGGATCTCGATCTCGGCCTGAAGGCCGCACGCGATCTCGACGTCGCCATGCCGGTGACGGCGGCGACGCGCGAGGCGCTGCAGAGCCATTTCGGCGCGGCGACGTTGAAGCCGGACCCGGCGGCTCATCTGGAAAAGGATTTTGCCGCGCTGCTGGAAACCGTGGCCCTTGCCGCCGGCATCACGCTCAGCCCCGAGAACGTGCCGATGCCGACCGGGCTTGAGGATGCAAAATGAGTTCCCCGCACAAGTTGAATTCTGAAGACTACTTGCGGATGTATCGCCAAATGCTCCGCATCCGCGTGTTCGAGGACAATGCCAACCAGCTTTACCTGTCCGCGAAAATGCCTGGCCTGACGCACATGTATTCCGGCGAGGAAGCCGTGGCGGTCGGCATCTGCGAGGCGCTGGAAGACAGCGACAAGATTACCTCGACCCATCGCGGCCACGGGCACTGCGTGGCCAAGGGTGCCGAGTTCAAGGAAATGTTCTGCGAGCTTCTTGGCAAAGTCGGGGGCTACTGCCGGGGCAAGGGCGGCTCGATGCACATCGCCGATCAGGCTCATGGCAACCTCGGCGCAAATGCGATCGTTGGCGGTTCGGCCGGTATCGCCACGGGCGCGGCGCTGTCGGCCAAGCGCCTCGGGACCAAGGACGTGGCTGTCTGCTTTTTCGGCGACGGGGCGCTCGGTCAGGGACTGCTGTATGAGGCCATGAACATGGCCGCGCTCTGGAAGCTGCCGGTGATCTACGCCTGCGAGAACAACCTCTACGGCGAATACACCAAGGTCGAGGAGATGGCTGCGGGTGCGCTGACCGCCCGAGCTGCGGCATTCGGAATCGAAACGCATGTCGTGGACGGGCAGGACGTGCTCGCCGTCAACCAGTTGGCGCGAGAACTGGTCGCGCGCGTGCGCAGGGGCGAAGGGCCGTTCTTCGTACAGCTTAATACCTACCGCTTCCATGGCCACCACGTGGGCGACATCAACCGCGAATACTACCGGTCGAAGGCGGAAGAGACGCTCTGGAAGACCGAGCGCGACCCGATCACCAATTTCGGCAAGTGGCTGGCGGTCGAGAAGATCGCTAGCGGGGATGAACTGAAAGCCATCGAAAAGTCCGTGCGTGCCGAAGCGGAAGCCGCGGTCGAATACGCGCTCGCTGCCCCTTACCCGGACGCAGCCGAGGTTCGCATGCATGTCTATGCGGAAAATGCGGCCTGAGGAGCTGATGATGCGAGAGATCACGCTGTCCAAGGCCGTCAACGAGGCCATCGCCGAGGAAATGCGGCGCGACCCGACCATCTTCCTGATGGGAGAGGACGTGGCCGAGGCCGGATCGCCTTTCAAGGTTCTGTCGGGCCTCGTCGAGGAGTTCGGGCGCGAGCGCATCATCGACACGCCGATTTCCGAACCCGGCTTCATGGGGATCGCCGTCGGCGCGGCGATGACCGGATCACGCCCGATCGTGGACCTCATGTTCGGCGACTTCATTTTCCTGGTGATGGACCAGCTCTGCAATCAGGCCGCCAAGACCCATTACATGTCGGGCGGCAAGCTGAAGGTGCCTTTGGTACTGCGTACCAATCTCGGCGCCACGCGGCGGTCGGCGGCCCAGCATTCGCAGTCGCTGCACGCGCTGGTGGCGCATATTCCGGGGCTCAAGGTTGCCTTGCCATCCTCGGCCTACGAGGCCAAGGGCCTGATGAAGACCGCGATCCGTGACGACAATCCGGTTGTGATCTTCGAAGACAAGCTGATGTACAATGACAAGGCGCCGGTGCCGGAAGAAGAATACCTGATCCCCTTCGGCGTGGCCAACATCCTTCGCAAGGGCAGCGACATCACCCTCATTGCCACCTCGTCGATGGTGCAGGTGGCCCAGAAGGCGGCAGAGATGCTGGCCGCCGAGAACGGAATCAGCGCCGAGGTCATCGACCCCCGCACGATCGTGCCGCTGGACGAAGAAACCATCCTCAACTCGGTGCGGAAGACCGGTCGCGCGATCGTCATCGACGAAGGCCATCAGAGCTTCGGCATCACCGCCGAGATCGCCAGCCGGATCAACGAAAAAGCGTTCTATTATCTCGACGCGCCCGTGCAGCGCATCGGGGCGATGGACGTTCCCGTGCCCTTTTCACCGGTGCTCGAGGATTTGACGGTGCCGACGCCGCAGATCGTGGCCGAGCGCGCGCGCCGCTCGGTAAAGGGAGAGCTGTTCGATGCCGCGTGAAGTGATCATGCCCGCCCTCGGCATGGCGCAGAGCACCGGCTTGATCGTCGCATGGCTCAAGCAGCCCGGCGAAAAGGTGAGGGTCGGCGACGCGCTGATGGAAGTGGAGACGGACAAGGCCGTCATGGAAGTCGAGGCCCAGGCGGATGGTTTTCTGACCGACGTTCGGGCTTCGGCGGGGGACACGGTGCCCGTCGGCGACGTCGTCGCACTGATTTCGGAAACTTCCGCGGGCCTGCGCACGGCTCCCGCAGCGCGCGTTGAAAGCGCGCCTCTCCCATCCGCGCGAGCAGAGCCGAAATCGAATCCGAACCCGGCGGCAGCGCGCGCGCCGAACGCTTTCGCCGCGGCTGAACCGAAAGCCACAGGCGGGCGGATCTTGGCATCGCCCAAGGCGCGACGTCTGGCGGCGGAGCAGGGGCTGGACCTGTCGCGGCTGGTCGCGGCCGGTATCCCGCAGCCCTATCACGCGAGCGACCTCGAAACGCTGCGCGCGCTGCCCGCCCCCCTTGCCGCGTCGGCGCCAGAGCCTCCGCATGCTTCGCGCCAGCTGACGGCGCGCGTGCGCGGCGACGGTTTCGTTGGATTCTGCGAGTGGATGGGTATTGAAACCGGAGCATCCCCTGATCAGGCATCGGTGATGGCGGGCATGGCCGCCGCGGCGATGCGGCAAGGTGCGCTGGATATGCCAGTGATTGTCGCGGCCGAGGCATTTGGCGCAAAGCGCCTTTACGTCGATCCCGACCGGCCCGGCTTGGGGCGCGCGAAAAGCGCCGAGACTGGGGAGACCGCCACGCTGATCCTGCGCGACCTGCGCGCGACCGCGGTCACCGCGATCAGGATGGGAGGAGAAGCCGCGCCGGTGCTCAGCGTCACGCGCGACGGCCCCGATATGCTGATCACTCTTGAATGCGCGCGCGGCCAACTGACGCCGGAGGCCGCGCTCGAGTTGATTTCCGGATTTGCCGGGCAGCTTTCCGAGCCGCTCCGTCATCTCCTCTGAAGTTGGAGAGCACGATGGACCTGACCAACCTTTATATTGGCGGCGTGTGGCGCGAAGGCGCCGCAGGTGAGCGTTTCGACGTGATCAATCCCGCCACCGAAGAGGTGCTGGCCTCCGTCGCCTCGGCCGAGATCGCCGATGCGGACGCCGCCCTCGATGCCGCCGAAGCTGCGTTTGCGGATTGGGCGGGCCGTACGCCGCGCCAGCGCTCGGAAGTGCTGCGAAAGGCGTTCGAACTGTTCACGGCCCGCCTTGGTGAATTCGCGCGTCTGATCACGCTGGAGAACGGCAAGGCCCGCGCCGACGCCATGGGCGAGGCTACTTACGCGGCCGAATTCTTCCGCTGGTTCGCGGAAGAGGCCGTGCGCAACGAGGGCTGGATGTCGACCGCGCCTTCGTCAGGCGCGCGGATCATGGTGCATCACAAGCCCGCGGGCATAGCGGTGCTGGTTACGCCGTGGAACTACCCGGCGGCGATGGGCACTCGCAAGATCGCGCCCGCATTGGCCGCAGGCTGCCCCGTCATCATCAAGCCGGCGTCGGAAACGCCGCTGACCATGCTTGCGTTGATGCCTTTGCTGGAAGAGGCGGGGGTGCCGAAGGGGGTGGTCAACGTTCTGCCCTCAAAAAAGTCCGGCGCGCTGGTTGACCATCTTCTGCACGATCCCCGCGTCCGGGTCGTCAGCTTCACCGGCTCAACCGAAGTCGGCCGCAAGCTGCTGCACGCCGCAGCCGATCGGGTTCTGAAACCGGCGATGGAATTGGGCGGCAACGCGCCCCTGATCGTCTTCGAGGATGCCGATCTCGACGTTTCGGTCGAAGGCGCGATGCTGGCCAAGATGCGCAATCTCGGCGAAGCCTGCACGGCCGCCAACCGGTTCTATGTGCATGAGACCGTCGCCGAGGACTTCACCCGCCGCTTCACCGCGAAGATGGCCGCGCTGAAAATGGGCAACGGTCTGGAAGACGGCATCGATGTCGGACCTCTCGTCAACGCAAAGTCCCGCGAAAAGGTCGCGGCTTTCGTCGAGGACGCCATCGCCAAGGGGGCCGAGTTGCGCCTCGGCGGAACCATTCCTAACGGTCGCGGATTCTTCTACCCGCCCACCGTCCTTGCCAAGGTGCCGAAGACGGCGGCGTGCATCGATGACGAAATCTTCGGCCCCGTTGCCGCGATCCAGACCTTCACGGATCAGGAAGAGGTCATCGCCCGCGCGAACGACACCGAATACGGCCTGGTGGCCTACGTCTTCACTCGCGATCTGAAGCGCGGTCTGCAGGTCTGCGAACGACTCGATTACGGCATGGTTGGGCTGAACCGGGGCCTTGTGTCGGATCCCGCCGCGCCCTTCGGGGGCACAAAGCAATCGGGCCTCGGCCGCGAGGGCGCGCACGACGGCATGCTCGAATTCATGGAAACCCAGTACATCTCGGCCAATTGGTGAGGAGGGCACAGTGAACTTTGTCGCGAGCCCGGCCGTGCGAGCCTATGCAACCGAGAAGGGCGTCGATCTGTGCGCGGTTGCCACCGCCTCGGGTCGGACGACGCTGTCGCGAGAAGATGTGGACCGGTACCTGTCAGGCGACGGCCTGGCCGCTATCGCCGGATCGAACCACGGGCGATATTGGGACATCGATCACGGCCAGTTCGGTCCGGTCACGCGGGAGCCCGTGCCGCGCGTGTCGCGGATCGCAGCCGCGAACCTGTCGGCCGCGAATGCGCAAATCCCGCAGGTCACCCATCATGATCGGGCTGACATGCGCGCGATCGAGGCCTTCCGCAAATCGCTCGCGGACGAAGCCGCGGCGCGCGGCGTAAAACTGACCGCGCTGGCTTTTCACGTCAAGGCGCTGGCGCGCTGCCTCGTGGAATTCCCGCGCTTCAACAGCTCGCTGTCGGTCGATGGCGAGACGCTGATCATCAAACATTATGTGAATGTCGGCATTGCCGTCGACACGCCGCACGTGCTGATGGTGCCAGTGATCCGCGATGCCGACCGTTCGGGCCTTTGGCGGATCGCGGCGCAAATAGCCGACCTGTCCTCGCGCGCGCAGTCACGCAAGATCCGTGGCGAAGAGATGGGAGGAGCTTCGATGTCGATTTCCAATCTCGGCGGCATCGGTGGAAGCGCATTCACCCCCATCGTGAACCCTCCGGAGGTCGCCATTCTGGGGCTCTCCCGAACCGAGATCGTCCCCGTCTGGGCGGAGGACGAATGGTTGCCCGTTCCGATGGTCCCGCTGGATCTGTCCTACGATCACCGCGTCATCAATGGCGCGGAGGCGGCGCGGTTCCTTGCTCGCTATGCGGCGCTTTTGTCAGATCCGCGCCGCATGCTGGTCTGAGAGGCGCATGTGACCGACAATCATGCCGATTTTATCGTGCTGGGCGCGGGGCCTGGCGGCTATGCCGCCGCTTTCCGCGCCGCCGATCTGGGCCGCAAGGTTGTGCTGGTCGATCCGCGCGCCAGCTTGGGCGGGGTTTGCCTGAACGAGGGCTGCATCCCTTCCAAAGCCTTGTTGCACGCGGCAAGCCTGATCCGCGACGCCCGCGAGATCGCGGATTGGGGTATCGCGTTCGGCGAACCGAAGATCGACCTCGACGCGTTGCGCGCGAAGAAGAACGGCATCGTCGGGCAACTGACCGGCGGACTGCGACAGTTGGCCAGGAAGCGAAAGGTGCAAATCGTGCAGGGCACCGCGCGCTTTACGGCAGCGAACGGGCTGAATATCGACGGGCGGGACTGGACCTTTGACCAGGCCGTCATCGCGGTGGGCTCCAGTCCCATTCGCCTGACGGGCTGGCCCGAGGACGACCGCATCTGGGACAGTGCCGCCGCCCTGGAGCTGCGCCAAATTCCCGGGCGGCTGGCGATTGTCGGCGGCGGCGTTATCGGCCTGGAAATGGCCACGATCTATTCCGCATTGGGCGCAAAGGTCACGATCATCGAATTGGCAGCTCAGATCGCACCGGGAGCGGATGCCGAAGCCGTGGGCGTCCTGCACGCCGTGCTCGAACGGCAGGGCGTCGTAATCCGCACCGGCACCCGCGTGGACGGCGTGAAAGCGACAAGCGCCGCGCTGATGCTCCGCTGCAGCGGCGATGCCACAGCGGAGATCGAGGTCGACGCCATCATCCAGTCGGTCGGGCGCCGCGCGAATGGCGCGCAGTTAAACGCGGACAAGGCCGGGATCGATGTGAACACGCGCGGAGAGATCCCGGTTGATACAAGATGCCGCACCGCGCAACCCCATATCTTCGCCATTGGCGACGTAACCGGCGCACCCATGCTCGCACACCGCGCGACCCATCAGGGCAAGGTGGCGGCCGAAGTGGCCAGCGGTCATGCTACCGCGATGGAAACGACGTTGATCCCCTCGGTCGCCTATACCAGTCCCGAACTCGCCTGGGTCGGAATCACTGCCGCGCAGGCCAAGGAAAGCGGCTCCGCGTACAAGACCACCAGCTTTCCCTGGGCGGCGAGCGGGCGCAATCTTGCCTCGGGCAGGTCGGAAGGGATGACCAAGCTGGTCTATTGCCCAGACGACCAACGTATTCTGGGTGCCACAATCATTGGCTCCGGCGCGGGCGAACTGCTCGCCGAGATGGTGCTGGCCATCGAGATGGGGGCAACCCTGCAGGATGTCGCGCTGAGCATCCATGCCCATCCGACGCTGTCCGAGACGACCGCCTTCGCCGCCGAACGCGCGCTTGGCACGCTGACCGATCTTTGACTGGCGAATCGAAGCGGAGGCGGTCTCAGCCTGCAGGCGATGCGCTCGCGGCATGCGCAATTGATGACTGCGCCGCAAACATGCTCGGCGACGCAAGTTCCGGCCTCGCCTCGAACGATGTGACACTCCCATTAGGGCTGCCATCGGTAAATCGCGGACTCGCTTGGGCTCTCTTTTCCCCTTAAAGAACGCTTGGCTGCGTGGATCTTCTGTCAGCTTTGAAACACAGATTGACCGGCGATTTTCCACAGTCTAGCCTGCAATCGTTTGCATACGCTCGGCGAACGAAAATCCGAGTGTTTTGCAAATCGGCATTGGGCTGGTTCGCCCGCAGCGGGATTTCCTCGATTTCGGTCTTGAGCCGAAAGAGACCACGGGCATCCGGAAGCGGGTTGACGTCCCGGATTGCCTCAAAAGCGGCGCTCAAGTGCCATTCGAACCGGCGGGAAATCTGCCGCAAGAACCCGAAAAGGGTCGATGTAAATTGGGGGGAGCAACGATGAATACTGTCGAACTCGAGACATTGGGCCTTCTCCATCGGGACGCAGGCGTTGGGTGCTTCGAGCTGCTGTACCGTAAGGGTATGGCCGTATGAGTCTGGCCCACGAGTTCATGTCTGGCGCGGGTGCCAGCTTGAAGCCCGATACGGGAAGCGCTGTTCCGCTGCTTGAGCTGCGCTCTATCAGCAAGTCGTTTCCCGGCGTGCAAGCGCTGGACGATGTTTCCTTTGCCGTTTGGCCGGGCGAAGTGCACATGCTGCTCGGCGAGAACGGTGCCGGCAAATCCTCGTTGATGAAGGTGTTATGCGGCGCCTATACCGCCAATGGCGGTGAGTTCTACTTCAAGGGCGAACGGGTGGAGATTCCCGGTCCCGCCGACGCCCGAAAACTTGGCATCGCCGTCATCTTCCAGGAATTTTCGCTGGTTCCCTATCTCGATATCGCGCAAAATATCTTTCTCGGCCGCGAGTTTCCGGGCGTGCTGCCCGGGACCATCGACCGGCAACGGATCCGCGACGAGGCCAGACGGGTGCTCGATCAGATCGGATTCGACATCGATCCCCGCACGCCCGTCCACAAGCTCGGCATTGCTCAGCAACAGATGGTCGAGATCGCCAAGGCGCTTTCACAAAATGCCCGCATCCTGGTGATGGACGAACCTACCGCCGCACTTTCGGATCGCGAAACCGAACGTCTTTTCGTCATGGTGAGAAAGCTCCAGGCCGACGGCGTGGCCATCATCTATATCTCCCATCGCATGTCTGAAGTTTTCGAGATCGGCGATCGCATTACCGTCTTGCGTGATGGCCGCAAGGTTGGAAGCGTACTGCCATCGGAGACGACGCCTGACGAACTTGTAAAACTCATGGTTGGCCGCTCAGTCGATACCAGCTACGGACGTCATTTCTGCGAAAAGCCGGGCGAAATTGTTCTCGATGTACAGAACGTCACGGCGGCTAATGGCATTTCGGATGTCAGTTTGACCGTTCGCTCTGGCGAAATTGTCGGGCTTTGCGGGCTGATTGGCTCGGGCCGTACCGAGGTTGCGCGGGCAATCTTCGGCGCGGATCGGATCGCGTCGGGCCAAATCCGTGTTTTCGGGGAATTGCGCAAGGGCGCACCGGACGTGGCTGTGCGGCAGGGCCTTGCTTTAGTCCCGGAAAGCCGGAAAACCCAGGGATTGGCGTTGTTGCGCTCCGTCGGCGACAATTTGCTTGTTGCCGGACTGCACAAGCTGTTTCCCGACGGAGTTTTCCGGAAGACCGCAGCGCGCCGGACTGCTGACGAGACGGTGCGGCGATTACGGATTGCAACTCCATCGACACGTCAAATCGTGAGTTTCCTGTCCGGTGGCAACCAGCAAAAGGTCGTTATCGGCAAATGGCTGACAATCGGCGCACGCCTCTTCATCATCGACGAGCCCACGCGCGGCATAGATGTCGGCGCAAAGGCCGAAATATTCGCCCTGATCGACGGTCTCGTGAAGGAGGGGGCGGCTGTTCTGATGATCAGCTCGGAGCAGTCCGAGATCGTTCGTGTCTGCGATCGCGCCTACGTCATGCGGGAGGGGCGCGTCGTCGGCGAACTCGCGCGGGAAGAATTGACGGAGGAAAATATCCTGAGACTGGGGATGCACCATGTCTGATCTGGATGCCGCCTTCACGACGAAATCAGCCATCGCAACTATCCCGGGTGCTGCCGTTGTCCTCATTCTGCTTTCGGCACTTTTTGCGATGGTCGCGCCTGGATTTCTTTCCTCCGCGAACCTGTCCAATATTCTCATGCAGTCGACCATTTTGCTGTTGATCGCTTTGCCGATGACATTGATCATCATGACGGAAGGGCTGGATCTTTCGGTTGGAGCAGTTCTGACGCTTGCTTCGGTCGTGCTTGCCCTGACGGTAGTGGCGACCGGATCATTCATTCTGAGCCTGGCTGCGGCTCTCGCTGTAGGTTTGTCATTTGGCGTTCTAAATGGTGTCCTTGTGGCATGGATGGCGATCCCGCCGTTTGTCGCCACGCTCGGAACGCTCGGTGCCGCTCAGGGGCTGGCCCTGATCGTCAGCGACGGGCAAAGCGTCGTCGGCGTTCCGCCGAGCATAAAGTTCATCTATTCCGGTACGGTTGCAGGTGTGCCGATGCCGATTGTTCTCGGTGGTGCGGCCTATCTGTTTTTTCACGTATTGCTCTATCACACCCGTTTTGGCACTTACGTTCCAGCATTGGGCGGTAATCGGGAAGCGCTGAAACTTGCGGGCGTGCCCGATCGCGCCATGTTGATCGCGGTCTATGGCCTTGGCGGCGTCATGGCGGGTGTTGCCGCGATGCTGCTGACGGCGCGAATGAATGCGGGTCATCCGACCGCCGCGCTGGGGATGGAATTCGATGCCATTGCGGCAGTAGCGGTCGGCGGCACGTCGTTCGAGCGCGGCAACGGATGGTTATTCGGCACTTTGCTCGGCGTATTCGCGGTCGGAATCTTGCGCAATGGCCTAAATTTGATGGCGGTGCCGTCTTCGGCGCAAGTCGCCTGCATCGGCGTGCTGGTCATTCTCGCCTTATTCATCGACAGTCTTCGGAATCCGTCATGAGCACCGCCTACGTCCCTCCGTCCGTGCGCATCGGCATTTCACAGGATCTGGTGCAGATCGTCTTTCGTCTGTTGGGTGCAGCGATCATTTGCGTTGTGCTCGCTCTGCTCAGCGATGCATTCTTGACGACAAACAACATCTTCAATGTGTTGCGTCAGGCGAGCCTGCTTTTCTTTATGTCGGCGGGCCTTACGCTGGTGATCCTCACCGGAGGTTTGGACCTTTCCATTGGCGCCAACATTGCATTATCGGCGTGCCTGGCGGCTACCGTCATCAAAGCCACGGGTTCGGCCTGGCTTGGTGGTGCTACCGGCCTCGGATGCGGCTTTCTGATAGGCCTCATCAACGGTATCCTGGTGACGAGGCTACGCATCCCGTCCTTCATCGCTACCTACGGGACGATGTGGATCATACAAGGCGCGACTTATTACTACATGGCCGGGCAGGCCATTCACGGATTCCCACCAGGGTTCAGGGCTATCGGCAGTGGGTATCTGATCGGCATCCCGATTCCGGTGTTTCTGATGATAATATTTCTCGGGCTCGGCGGCTTCTTCACGCAGCGGACGATCTGGGGTCAGCAAATCTACGCGATTGGCGCAAACCCGGTTTCAGCGCGGTTGTCAGGCATCCCGACCATGCGCCGCCTCGTGCTGGTCTATGCCGTCAGCGGTGGAATGGCCGGATTGGCCTCTCTTGTTTTCCTCGCGCGTTTGAATTCGGCCGAAGGAGACATCGGCGATTCACTGACCCTCCCGGCGATCGCCGCGGTTCTGATCGGCGGAACGTCTCTGTTCGGTGGGGTCGGAACGATGTCGGGCACCTTGATCGGCGCGCTCATCCTCACGCTGGTGCTCAACGGAATGAATTTGCTCGCAGTCAATGCGAACTGGCAGCCGCTTGTGACCGGGCTGATCGTTATATTGGCCGTCTGGGTGGATAAGAAGCTGCGCTACCGTTCAGGCTACGTTTCATAAGCAGGCAACAGAAGACAATTTTTTCACGGAGGAGACCATGATGAATAGACTCAGGTTTACGATAGTCGGACTGTCGATGGCATTTGCGGGGAGTGCACTCGCGGATGGCGAAACCATCGCCGTATTCACGAAAAATCAGACCAATCCTTTCTTTCAGGCCGTTCGTGTCGGCGCTGATGTCGCAGCCAAGCAGCTCAATGCCAAGGTAGTCCATTACATCCCAACCAAGCCCGACAGCATTCCCGAGCAACTCAGTCAGGTCGAAGACGTCATCGTCAAGAAGCCGGATGCGATCGTCTTCACTCCGGTCGATTACAAGGCGATGGTGCCCAGCGTCGAAAAAATCAACCAGGCCGGCATTCCGGTGGTCAATATTACGGACCGCAGCGCGGGCGGGAAGTTCGTTGCCTTTGTGGGGGCTGACGACCACCGTCTCGGTCTGGAGACTGCTCGGTATCTGATCAAGACGCTCGGCGGTAAGGGTAATCTGGTCATATTGGAAGGCGTCAAGGGTTCGCTGACCAGCATCGATCGTGTGCGCGGCTTCAACGAAGCAATCTCCGAAGCGCCGGGGGTAAAACTGCTGGCGTCACAACCTGGGAACTATCAGCGATTGCAGGCGCTCCAGGTCATGGAAAACCTGTTGCAATCCTATCCGTCGATCGATGGCGTGCTCGCGGGCAACGATGCAATGGCAACCGGTGCGATCGAAGCGCTGGACGGGGCTGCGCGCAAGGCGCTCGTAACCGGCATCAACGGCACCCAGGAGGCCATCGACGCGATCAAGTCGGGAAAAATGCTCGCAACAGGCGATTACAGCGCGTTTCAGCAGGGCTGTCTTGGTGTCATGATTGCAATCCGCAGTCTTCGCAAGCTTCCCGTCAAATCCGAAATCATGTTGAATCCGTCGGTCGTGAATAAGGAAAATTACAAAGGCTACGACATTGCGCTGGACCAGCGAAAGTGCGCAGCGTGGGAAGATGCCGTCAAGTAGCTCGGATTCTGACACGTCAGCGAGAACCAGACGGGCGTTCCCGTCTGGTTCAAGCCTTGATCTTGGAAATGGCGATCCGGGCGGCACAGATGTCTTGAACGAGGATCCCGAAAGTGCCGTCCTGGCCTTCCGCTGGGTTCTCGGTGCGGCGACGATCGCCCAACAGGAAGAATTTTGATGAAAGTCGCGGTTGTAGGGCTCGGATGGTGGGGCAAGGAAATCATACGCTGCATATCGCGCAGCGCGAGATTCACGGTTGTCTATGGTGTCGATCCAATGCCCCCGTCGGGCATCGAGGCCTTTGCCGAAGAGTTCAAATTCGCTCTCGAATCCGATCTGGAGCGCGTGCTGAAGGACGCTGACGTGGAGGGTGTCATTCTGGCAACCCCTCATGCACTGCATGAGCGGCAGGCGCTTGCGGTGGTCGCTGCGGGAAAAAATGTATTCTGCGAAAAGCCGCTGACATTGACCGGCGCCGGCGCCGCGCGGGTCCTGGATGCCTGCAACAAGGCCGGCGCAATTCTCGGCATTGGGCATGAACGTCGTTACGAGCCGGCCTTTGAGGAACTCGGGCGGCTAATCGACAGTGGCACGCTGGGACGGCTTCTCCACATCGAGGCAAATGTGAGCCACGACCTGTTTCGCAATCTCGACGCCGCAAACTGGCGACTAAGCAAATCGAACGCGCCCGCGGCTATGATGACCGCGGTCGGGATTCATATCACGGACTTATTCGTTTCGTTTGCCGGTGCTGTGGCCGAGGTGCGGGCGCAAACCGCGAGTTTGGTCTTCGCACCTCCAGCCGAAGATTTCGTCGGCGCCAGCATCACCTTCAAGTCGGGCGTCAGGGCAACCCTGACTTGCCTGTCGTCGACGCCGTTCTATGGACGGGTCACCGTTTTCGGGGATGCAGGCTGGGTCGAGATCGTCAGCGAGGGCAATGTCGATCAAGGCAAGCCCACGATTCTGACCCATTGCGCGCAGACGGGGGGCGAACGCAGGCAGATCATCTACAACCCTGTCAACACGGTGATGCTGAATTTCGACGCTTGGGCCGCAGCGCTGGCTGGCGAAACAACCTATCGCTTCACCGCCGACCAACTGCTCGAAAACATTCGGCTATTCGAGGCGATTGTAACCTCCGCCGAGAAAGACGGACAAATCGTCCGACTGTGACGTCGCGAGGGACGGGAGGGCTTTGCCCAATGCTAGCCAACTACTTTAATTTTCATGACGAACTAAGCGTCGTTCGCATTATTTGCGGGTTGTTTTTCATCCCGCATATCTACGCGAAATTCTTTGTTCCTGCTGCTTTGGGCTTCTTCGAAGCTGCCAGGTTCAATCCAGCCAGGCTATGGATGTATGTTGCCGCCGCAGTCGAGATAATTCTCGCGGTCGGACTTATCTTCGGAGTTTATACAGTTGTTGCGGGGTGGATAGGCTGCCTTCATCTTCTCGTTGCGGCAGCAGCAATCTACCGTGTTTCGGGGCAAAAGTGGTTGTGGAACATAGGCGGCTGTGAATTCGCGGTATTTTGGGCGGTGTGCTGTGCGTTGGTTGCAGTTCATGCAAAATCTGCCGTCTGAAATGTGCGAGCGCGGCCGACATGCCTTGCTGCAGTACAGAATGAAATCCGGGTCAAGGCAAATGGTTGCCCTGAACGTGTGTTAAACCAAAAAAAGGAACCGTATTTATGAGTAGTGCCCTGTTCTCGCCGATAACCATGCGCGGAGTGACGTTGTCGAACCGGATCGTGGTTTCGCCAATGTGCCAATACGCAGCTGTCGACGGCGCCGCCACTGACTGGCACTTGATGCACCTGGGCAGTCTCTCGCTCGGTGCAGCCTCGCTTGTCTTGACTGAAATGACCAACGTCAACCCTGCCGGCCGTATCAGCACCAAGTGCGCCGGTATGTGGTCCGACGCACAGGAAGCGGCCCTGAAGAGGGTTCACGATTTCTGCCGCACTTATGGCACCGCCAAACTGGGCGTTCAGCTGGGGCATTCGGGTCGCAAAGGTTCCATGCACCCGCCCGCAGCCGGTGGAAAGCCGCTGCTCCCCGAGGAAGGTGCGTGGGAAGCCGAGGCGCCGTCGCCGATTGGCTTTGACTCGTCGGGCCCCAAACCTCGCGAGTTGACCAGGAACGACCTCGCACGGCTCCTGGAAGAGTTCCGGGCCTCGGCGAAGCGAATTGATCGGATTGGTTTTGACGTGATCGAGTTGCACGGCGGGCATGGATATCTCCTGCATCAGTTCATGTCGCCGCTTGCCAACCAGCGCACGGATGAATACGGCGGCAGCCTCGAAAACCGCATCCGCTTCCCGCTCGAAGTGTTCCGTGCAGTCCGCGATGTTTTCCACCAGGACAAGGTGGTGGGAATGCGCCTGTCGGCGACTGATTGGGTCGAGGGTGGCTGGACTCTGGAGGAGACGGTTCGCCTCGCTGCCGAGTTGAAGGCGGCGGGATGCGACTATGTCGACGTTTCGACGGGTGGACTCGATATGCGCCAGGCGATCCCGCTTGCTCTCGGCTACCAGGTGCCATTCGGCGAAACGGTCCGCCAGAAGACGGGCATCAAGACCATGACGGTCGGGTTGATTACCTCGGCTAAACAGGCCGAAGACATCATCGCGACGGGCCAAGCCGACCTTGTCGCCCTTGGTCGAGGCGTGATGTATGATCCGCGGTGGTCCTGGCACGCCGCCGAGGAACTTGGGGTCTCGATCCCCTTCGCTCCGAAGATGATGGCTTGCCATCCGAGCATGCGGCCGCAAGTCTTTACGAAAAAGTCAGCCGCGTAATGTCATTGCGATAATCGATAAAGGTCCGGCATTTTGCCGGACCTTTTTTGTTGAAGCGGGGAGGTCCTGGCGATGGTTGGTGGCGAGCGCGCCACACTCCGAAATTCTTTCGACCATACACACACGGGATTTCCACGAACATACGCCCATCCTCTTTGGACAAGACGCCGGAACCACGGGGAACTCAGCGCCGGATAAAACCTGGGGCAACGTCGATCGCCCTGTGCCAATTCTTCGACTTGAATGGCGAGGCCAGGGTGGGCAGGACGAAACAGAGAAGTCCGATCATTTCGTCAGCTTAGGCGATTTCATCGCATCTTCAATTCAGACAAGGGTTTCGGTACACACAGGTGCATTCGATACTTGACAGATTAGGTCACTGGTGTCCCAACGTTGTTGGGAGAAGATAGCATAACCAGTTGATAGTTTTCAGTAAAATGGCGTTTTCTCTCGTTATCGACTTGAATTTTTTCGGGCGTTTCCCGACCTCTGCGGCTTGTTTTGATCGCGGGGGCGCCGATGTACTCCGGCCAATACGTTTTCACCCAAGTCATGGATTATTTGCCGTGGGGTGCGTTTCGGCGTTGTGTTGCGCGCTACGGTGGTGATCATAAGATCAAGCACTTCTCCTGTCTCGACCAGTTTCGCTGCTTTGCGTTTGCACAATTGACATGGCGTGAAAGTTTGAGAGACATCGAAGCCTGTCTCAACGCGCAATCCTCCAAACTTTATCATCTGGGCTTTCGCAGTCAGCGAATCGCCCGCAACACGATGGCCAACGCGAATGCTGTGCGCGACTGGCGGATTTACGCGGACTTCGCGCAGCACCTGATCGGCATCGCACGAGAACTCTACATCGATGAAGCGTTGCCGGGACTTGAAGGATTGGACACGGTCTACGCTCTCGACTCATCGACGATCGATCTGTGTCTGTCGGTCTTTTCATGGGCGCCATTCCGTTCAACCAAAGCCGCCATCAAGTTGCACACGCTACTCGATCTGCGCGGCAACATTCCGTCGTTTATCTTCATCAGCGACGGCAAAATGCATGACGTAAGAATCCTCGATCATCTGGTGCCCGAACCGGGCGCTTTCTATGTGATGGATCGAGGCTATGTCGATTTCGAACGCTTGGGGCGGCTCGATGATGCCGGAAGTTTCTTCGTTACGCGCGCGAAGTCGAATATGAAGGCCCGCCGCCGCTATTCTCGTCCCGTCGACCGTTCCACCGGTTTGATCTGCGACCAAACCATCGTGTTGACCGGCTTTTACACCCGCCAAGGTTTTGATCGTCCCTTGCGCCGCATTAAATTCAACGATCACGAAACGGGAAAATCCTTGGTGTTCCTCACTAACAATTTTGCCCTACCAGCTTTGACGATTGCAAAGCTCTATAAATTTCGTTGGCAAGTCGAATTGTTCTTCAAATGGATCAAGCAGCATCTGCGGATCAAAGCGTTTTTCGGCACCTCCGAGAACGCGGTCAAGGCGCAAATCTGGTCGGCCGTGTGCGTCTACGTGCTGGTCGCCATCGTCAAAAAACGCCTCGGCGTCAAAGCGAGCCTCTACGAAATGTTACAGATTTTGAGCCTCACCCTTTTCGAGAAAACCCATATTTTACGCCTCTTTTCTGACATCCCGGCGCAGACATCTCTTCCAGACGCTGACAACCAATTGAATCTATTCAATTAACGTTGGGACACTTGTGAGATTAGGTAGCAAGACACAGCTTCAGTATGGCCAATACTTGCGTTGGCCCTCGAGCAGAGGAGATAAGATGACTCCACCTGCAAAGTGTGCCGCAACGACCGCTGCTGCAATGTTCGGGCACCAGCGTAGCGGCTAACATACGGATGACGTTCCGGGAGCGGCCTATGGATCTCATCAGTTAGGCACGATCCAGTTCGGCCCCTCCCGGTGCGAACTTCATCGCGGAAAGGTCACTAGCCGGAAGCCTTGTTGAGCTGGTGATGCATAGCGCAGCGTGATCAGCTTCTTGCTAGGCGCCGCCTGCTCTTCAATGTCGCACGGAGGCAAGCGTAGTCTGTCGGCGTCGACGCCCGCTCAATCTCTGCACTTTATGGCTCGACCCGAACCGACGGGGCGCCCCGTTCGACTCTCCCGATGCGGCGCGTTGCTGGATATCCAGCCGCCTGGATCGATCGCAGGATTACTTCAGAACGCTCCGCGGCGCAGGAGACCAGAAGACCTCCCGAAGTCTGCGGGTCGGTCAGCAGGTTGCGCTGCCAATCTGGAAAATCGGCTGGCAACTCGACGCTATCGCCATAGCTCGTCCAGTTGCGCCCGGATGCGCCGGTCACGAACCCATCGCGAATGAGCGGAACTGCTTCCCTAAACAACGGCAGATCGCCGGCGCCGATCACGATCGTCACACCCGAACCGCGCGCCATCTCCAGGGCGTGTCCGAGCAGACCGAATCCGGTCACATCGGTGATGGCATGGACGGAATCGTCTGCGGAGAGGGTCGACCCTATTCGATTGAGAAGCGTCGTCGAGCTCAACATTTCGGCGTAACATTCGTCCGACAACTTGCCCTTTTTCAGCGCCGCCGAGTAGACCCCGACGCCGAGCGGCTTGGTGAGGATCAGCGCGTCGCCGGGTTTGGCGTCCGTATTGCGGCGCACGTTTCGTCGGGGGCAAGTGCCGACGACCGCGAGGCCGTAGATCGGTTCGAGCGTGTCGATCGAATGCCCGCCGGCGACAGGTATTCCGGCGCCCGCACAGGCCGCCGCGCCGCCAGCCAGGATCAGCCGCACGGTTTCGAGCGGCACCTTGTCGAGAGGAACCCCGAGGATCGCGAGCGCCATGATCGGCTGGCCGCCCATGGCGTAGACGTCGGAAATGGCGTTGGTCGCCGCGATTCGCCCAAAGTCGTGCGGGTCGTCGACGATCGGCATGAAGAAGTCCGTGGTCGCGATGATGCAGGTCTCGTCATCGAGTTGCCACACCGCCGCATCGTCGCCTGTTTCGGTTCCGACGAGAAGCCGGGCGAAGGGACCAACCGCATTCTGGCCAGCGAGGAGTTGCTGCAGAACGGATGGAGCAAGCTTGCACCCGCATCCGCCGCCATGCGCGAGACTCGTCAATTTGATTTGCTGGCTGTTCATGGCTGTCATCTCAGCTACTGGAGATCCGATGGGAGCGCATGACGGCCTCGAGCACGGAGCCAGCGATGGCCCGGGCCTTGTCCGAGATCGTGTTGCAATATTCGGGCTTTGCCCTTGGATCGACATCGCCGAGCTTCAAGCCGCGGGAAACGTGGGTGCCGGGACGAATTAACCCGCGCAGAATGCCTCCGACCGCTGCAATGACAGGTGTGCCATCGATAACGCCGACGGTTTCGCCGAGTTCGACCCTGTCTGCGATCTTGCGCTCCGAAAGAAACACGCCATCAGCTTCGGCGCGCAGCACGCGCGCCGCGGTGTGACCCGCAATGTCTCCCGGCACTCCGGTGTTCGGCTGCGCGGAGCCGCTTGTCAGAATACGACCGAGATCGTGCCCGCGATTGGTCTCGATCACGATGTGGCAATCATGCCCGGCGACGAAGCCCGGGCCGAGAGCGATAACCAGGGGCGCATCTGACATTTTGGTCCCGACGTTTCGCTTCGCGAGGATTGCGTCCAGTACGACCGCCGGAGACAAGTTCTGCAGCGCGTCCCAATGAGCACGCCGAACAATTGCGATTTGTCCTTGCGCCCAGGCTCTCTCGATCTCTTCTCGATCTCGCGCGGCGCTGGCCATCAACCCCTCGACCGAATGGCTTCCGGATTCCAGCGCGGTCGAAAACGAAACGGCCCGGCGCACACAGAGCGGGGCGTCGAGTTCCGTCATGCAGATGCGCCTGATGTTGGCCATGTAGAGGCGCCAGGCCGCGGCGCTTGCCATTTCGCCCGCACCCCGGACCAGAACGACGGGCGAACGATCATCCGCCCCCGGCATCGGCCCGGAACTCTGGCGCGCAGGCGGCGGTACGCGCATCTCGGAAGCAGGGCTCATCGCAATCCCGTTCGCGCCGATCATGCGGCTGCGCAAGACGATCCAGCCGCGCCAGCCGCGAGACGCATAAGTAGTTTGTATTAAAAACTAAATAATTGCAATAGCCCCTATGTATCCGGTACTGTGGCTGATCGCGATCCCAGGAGGCGGTCGATGAACAACGTCGATCTCTTGCATGAAGCTTCCCGCATCCTCGGCGAAGGCACGCCGCTCTGCGTCGTCACCGTCGCCGGCGCGCGCGGCAGCATTCCCCAGGAGGTCGGCGCCAAGGCCGTCATGGGCCGCGAAGGTCTGGTCTGCGGGACTGTGGGGGGAGGCCGGGTCGAAGCCCATTGCCTCGCAAAGGCGCGCGATCTTCTTGCGGTGGGCGCCAACAGCCTCGCGCAGCTGGAGACGATCAATCTCAATAGAGACCTGGGAATGACGTGCGCCGGCGAAATGACGCTTCTCTACGAGGTGTTTCGGCCGGATCCCGTCTGGCGGGTGGTGGTATTCGGCGCCGGTCATATTTCGCAGCGACTGTGCCGGTTCCTGATCGAACTGGATTGCCGGGTGGTCTGCATCGATACTCGGTCCGAGTGGCTTGAGCGCCTGCCGCGAAGCGACAAGCTGGAATGCCGATTGGTCGATGCGTATTCCGAAGGCGTAGACGCGGTGACGCCCGGCGCCTTCGTCTTTGTGCTCACCATGGGACATTCCACCGACCTGCCGGTGCTTGAAACGCTGAGCCAAAGCCGGGTAAAAACGGCCTTCATCGGGGTGGTTGGCAGTGATTCGAAAGCCGCGACGATGCGTGGTGCCTTGCGGGAGCGAGGTTTGTCGGACGAATTTATCGATCATATCCACTGCCCGGTTGGCGAGAAGATCGGCAACAATACGCCGGCCGAGATTGCAGTGAGCATGATCGCTCAGCTCATTCGTATTCGGGGTTGTTTGGCCAATGAAAAGAAACAATCGGCCTGAAGCAGCACCGATGGTCGCTTCGAACGCCAACAAGCGTCCTTCGTCCGCCAAAGATGCCGACAGCGGTGAAGAAAAGCCCGGCAGGCGCCGGTCCAAGAATGTCATTGGCTACGACGAGCCGAATTTCGGTCCGCTCCGCGGTTATCTCGGCTACCAGATTCGCCAGGCGCAAGCCGCTGTTTTCCGCAACCTTGCGGCGGCAACCGCCGACATCGACGTGACGCCCGGCGAGTACGGCTTGCTCACGATGATCGATGCAAATCCCGGCATTACCCAGATCGAGCTTGCCGCCGCTCACAAACTCGACAAGTCGACCCTGTCGCTGGCCGTAACGCGCCTTGCCAAACGCGGCTTGATACGCCGTGACCGCAGCCTCGATGATGAGCGCGCCAATCGGTTGTTTCTGCCGAAGGCCGGCTCCCGATTGCTCGAGAAGGTGCACGAGTGCGTCGAAGCCCAGGAACGGACAATCAACTCCGCTCTTCGACCGGGCGAGCACGATCTGATGCTCGACGCGTTGCAGCGAATTTGCCGCGCCCTCGAACGCTGACGCCCCAGGCGACCCGCGGCCACCTTGACTTTATTTGGTCAATATGGTTTGTGTCACAAACCACTGGAAAGGTTCGCTGTCGGCGGACTTTGGCGATCGGCGCAACCTGCGTGCCATGCGGCCAGCAGCGTTCATAGCCTCTGGGAAGGAGGATCTGCGTGATCCTCTATGAGTTCGAATACGAGAGGGCGCGTTCGGTTTCAGACGCCGCCGCATTGCTGGCGCGGCTTGGGCCCGGTGCGCGCCTCATGGGTGGCGGAACCGATCTTCTACCGAACATGCGGCTCGAAATTGCCCGGCCGACGGCGATCGTCGGTCTGACCGGCATTGAGGCGGCGGAGCCTAGCATGACGCCGGAAGGCGGCCTTCGCATCGACGGCTTGACGACGCTCGCCGCAGTCACGCGCTCGGGGCTCATTTCGACAATGGCGCCGATGGTCGCGGAAAGCGCGCGAGTGGTCGGGAGCAACCAGGTGCGAGAGATGGGCACTCTGGCAGGCAATTTATGCCAGGATTCGCGGTGTCTGCAGCTCAATCAGAAGCACGACTTTCAGTTCAAGGCGCCTTGTTTCAAACGTGGCGGCGAATGCTGCTATCCGTTTCCGCGCAACCGCCCGGGCACCTGCTGGTCGGTGTACATGTCGGACGTCGCGCCGGCGCTGATCTCGCTGAACGCCGAGCTGGAGACCTTGCGCGGTGAAGGCGAGCGCCGGTTTGCAGTCGAAAATCTGTTCACCGGTGATGGCGCGAATCCAATCGGCCTCGATGCGGGCGAAATTATCCGCGCCATCGTGATCCCTCCGACTCCGGCGGGCTTTGGTTGGGGCTATCACAAATCGTCGCGTCGCGGCGGGTTTGAATTCGGCATGTCCGTGATAGCTGTCGCCCTGTCACTCGACGCCGACGAGCAGAGTTGCGCCGCGGCGCGTATCGTCATCGGTGCCATCCGCGAGCGGCCGATGCAGGCTCGCAAGGCCGAACAGGCGCTTGTCGGCCAACCCATCAACGATAAGCTGATCGCGAGCGTCGTGGCCGCCGCGATCGAGGAGGTCAATCCGCTTCCCCATCACGGCTTTAGTCGCAGTTATCTGATTGACGATATTCGGGTCTATTTGCGCCGCGTTCTCCTTCAGGCAATCGAACGCGCGCGAGGGACCTCTCGAGACGTGAAAGGCTGAGCATGTCGGAACCTCAAGCCGCACAGGTGCGGGCTGCGCCCGGCGTCCGGTCGCGGATCATCGAACTCACCGTCAACGGTGAACGGCACGAAGTGGCGGTCAAGCCGCGCAATATGCTGGTCGAGGTGTTGCGCGAAAAGATCGGTCTCACCGGCACCAAGCACGGGTGCGAGCAGGGGGCCTGCGGCGCCTGCACGGTGTTGCTCGACGATCGGCCGGTGTTGAGTTGCATGGTCATGGCGGTCGAGTGCGACGGCAAGAGCGTGCGGACCGTGGAAGGATTGTCGTAGCGGCGACCGCCTCAGTACTCTGCAGCAGGCTTTTCTGGATCAGGGGGCGGTTCAGTGCGGTTACTGTACCGCCGGCACGCTGATGTCTGCGACCGCGCTGCTCGAGAACAACCCGAAACCGTCCGTCGCCGAGATCAAGAAGGCGCTGGAGGGCAATCTCTGTCGATGCACCGGCTACAACGCGATTGTTGCGGCCATTCAGCAGGCCTCCGATCAAGGTGTCGAGCCGGTGATGCTGAGGGTGGGTAAATAGCGACCAAGCAAGAGCTGAATCCAGTCCGCCGGGCCGCGACGCAAGCCCCAGCGGGATAAGCGGGGGATGCCGTGACCGAGTTGAGCCATATTGGCAAGAGTTTTCCCCGCAAGGACGGGCCGGACAAAGTCACCGGCCGCGCGCTTTACAGTGAAGACGTCAAGCTGCCGGGGATGTTGGTCGGCCGCGTTTTGCGCAGCCCGCATCCGCATGCGCGAATCGTGCGGATCGATACGACGAAGGCGATGGCTCTGCCTGGCGTAAAGGCCGTCATCACCGTCGACGATACCAAGGGCATCAAACACGGCTTCGTGGAGACGCCGCGCTACCCGCCGGACCAGGAGGTCCTGGCGCGCGGGCGTGTGGTGCATGTCGGCGAGGAGATTGCGGCGCTGGCCGCCGTCGATCACGTGACCGCGCAAGCTGCGCTCGATCTGATCGAGATCGAATACGAACCGCTGCCGGCCGTGTTCGACCCGTTCGAGGCGATGAAGCCGGGCGCCCCGGAAATACATCCCACCAATCCCAAGGTCGCGGCCGAAGTACCGTATTCAAATGTCGGCGGGCGCACGACCACCGGGTGGGGCGATGTGGACGAAGGGTTCGCGCAAGCCGATTACGTGCGCGAGGATCGCTACGACAGCCATTTGCGCACGCACGGCTATCTCGAGCCGCATGTGACCGTTGCTCATTGGGAGAACGACCGGCTCAACGTCTGGACGTCCTCGATGGGCACGTTCATCAAGCGTGCCAAGCTCGCCCGAACCCTCGATCTGCCTTACTCCGCGGTCCGCGTGCACAAGGCCTACGTCGGAGGTACGTTCGGTGGCAAGATCGATCTCTACTCGCATGAGTATTGTGCCGCCCGGTTATCGATGATCACGCAGCGGCCGGTTCGCATCGTTGTCAGCCGGGAGGAGATATTCTCCGCGTTTCGTCACGGTCAGCCTCTGTCGATGCAGATCAAGACTGGCGTGAAGAAGGACGGCACGATCGTCGCGCAGCAGCTTCGGGTGATCAACAATTCCGGCGCCTATCGCGGCAGCGGCGTTGTCGTGATTTTCCTTGGGTGGGGGTTCACGATGATCCCTTACCGCATTCCGAACCTGAAATACGAGGGGTTGTCGGTCTACACGAACTATCCTGTTCGGGCGCCACAACGCGGCCACGGCTGTCCCCAGATCCGCTTCGCCATCGAATCCCAGCTCGACGCGATTGCCGAGCACCTCGGAATCGATCCTGTAACGATCCGCCTGCGCAATGCCCGCGAGCCCGGCGAAGAGCTCCCGAACGGCGATAACGTCCACGAGGCCGGTTTGATCGATTGCATCAAGGTCGCGGCGGAAAAGTCGAACATTCTGGGAAACTACGGCAAGGGCCGAAAGGCGACCGGGAATATTCGGCGCGGCATCGGCATGGGCGTTAGCGGGTATTTCGGCGGCTCGCTCATTTATCCCAACGGTTCGGGCGTCATCGTCAAGATGAACGACGACGGCACGGCGACGGTTTTGACGGGCGGGATCGACGTCGGCCAGGGCTCGGAGACGATCATCTGCCAGATTGTCGCGGAAGAACTGGGTATCGAGTTCGACGAGGTGAGAATCGTGTCCTCCGACACTGACGTGACGCCGCAGGACATCGGCGCCTGGATCAGCGGCATGACCTACGTCACCGGGAATGCGACGCGACAAGCCGCCGGGAAAGCCCGGCAGAAACTGCTCGATATCGTCTCCAAACGCTTCAATGTTCCCGTCGACTATCTTGCGGTGCAGGATAAGGTTATCTTCAACCGCGCAGATCCCTTGCAGCGGATGACCTACCGCGAGATCATCGCCTACAGCATCGCGAACAATCGCGGCGACACGATCATGGGCGAGGGATTCTGGCGGACGATGCGGGATGAACCGACGCACCCGAGCCTTGCGACCACGAAAGGCCGCTGGACCGAGAATTACGCTTTCAGCTGTCAGGTGGCCGAAGTCGAGGTCGACATCGAGACCGGCGAAGCGAAGCTCCTGAAGGCGTTGACCGTCCACGATTGCGGCTTCCCGATCAACCCGGCGCTGGTAAAAGGCCAGGTCGACGGCCAGGTTTCGATGGCGCTTGGCCACGCGTTTCTCGAGGAGATCATGACCAAGGATGGGTTCACGCTGAACCCGACCTGGCTCGATTATCGGATGCCGACGATCCATGAGATGGCCGCGTCTGAAGACGCGGATGTGATCACCGAACAGTACGTCGTTGGAAAGGCATACCGCACCAAGGAAGTCGGAGAAGGTCTGGTTTCGGGGATATTGGCTGCGATCGCCAATGCAATCTATGACGCGACAGGCGTGCGCCTGACTTCCACTCCCTTCACGCCGGAAAAGATACTGGCCGGCATGCGCAAGCTGGAGCGCGAAAAACGCGGCAAGAACCAGAAGACCGCCCGCAAGGCGTAATCTCGGGGGATTGCCAGGCAATGACTGCGGAAGCTTGTGGGTTCCGCGGGGAGCTTAATGTGGTCGAACGACGACAGTCGGGCGTGGGAGGAGTAGTGCTGGCGGCCGGCTTGTCCCGGCGCTTCGGCGGCAACAAGCTTTTGACGCCGTTTTGGGGAAAACCTCTCGTCCGCTGGGTCGTCGAAGCTGCGCTGAGTTCGCGGCTTACTGCGGTAGTTGTCGTACTTGGCCACGAGCACCAGAATGTGCGGGCAGCTCTTGCAGACCTGGAGCCGCGATCGCGGTTGACGTTCGTGTACAACGATCGCTACGAGCAGGGTCAAAGCAGCTCGGTTGTCGCCGGCCTCTCGGCGATCGAGACGATGGTTGAGGCTGCGATGTTCATTCCAGCCGATCAACCGAGGCTCGACGGCGGCGTCATCAACCAGCTCATCGCCGCCTTTCATGGCGGCGAAAGCGGCATCTGCTACCCGACGGTCGCAGGCGAGCGCCGTAGCCCGACAATCTTTTCGTCGCGCCATTATCCAGCGCTGCGCCAGTTGCGTGGGGATGCTGGCGGTCGCTCGATCGTCGAAGCGAACGCCGGCGCGGTCACCGCGCTCGCCTTCGCGGACGAAACGCCGTTCCGCGATGTCGACAACCGCGACGAGCTTGAGGCGCTGCAGGCCGAAACGCCGTTTGCCGTCACGGGTCGCGGGTACCCTCAAAGTCTGGTGCACCTGCTCGGATTGGAGACCGCGCGCGTCATTTCGATCTGCGGCGCCGGAGGAAAGACGAGTCTCATGGCGGCGCTGGTGCGCGAGATGAGCGCAGGCGGCGAGCGCGTGTTGGCGACGACCACAACCAGGATGGCGGTGGCCGAAGCCGAAGGGCCATGGCGGCCTCGCGAGATCCGCGGGCCGGAACGTCTGCTCGCCGGTACGGATGACGGCTCCGGAGCCATCCTTGCCTATCGGGCGGTTGATCTGGAGCGCGGCAAGCTCATTGGCCTTGCGCCGGAGACAATCGACGAGGTTGCGCGAGCGGGTCGATTCGACCGGATCATCGTTGAAGCGGACGGCGCGAGGCATAATCCGCTCAAAGCGCCGGGACCGAACGAGCCTGTCTTTCCCAGCGCGACCGGGGCCGTCGTGATCGTCGTCGGCGCGAGTGGCATCGGAATGCCTCTCGACGAAGATACCGTGTTCCGGGCCGAGGCTTGGTCGGCATTAACCGGGCTTCCAGTCACCCGGCCGGTGACGCCGGAATCCGTGGCAAGGATGGTCGTTGATCCGGAAGGCCTTGGTAAGGGCGCGCCCAAGCATGCGCGCAGGATCCTGTTCGTCAACCAGGCTGACACACAACAGCGTCGTGAAGCGGCCACGCAAGTTCTGGATTGCGTGTTCAGCATGAGCGGGCTCGTGCCTGAACGTGCCGTGGTAGGATCGCTTCAGCCGTCTCCGTCCATTCAAGTACTCCGTGAGCGTGAGTGCAGCATCGAGGCGAACGCATGAATGAAACAAGCATAGCGCGGCTTAACGCCACGGATGAACTCCTCGGGCCGGCCCTGGCGCGGGGTCAGGCAAATGACACGGCGATCCTCTTCGGCGATATTGCTGTGACCTATGGCGAACTGGCGGGAAACGTCAATCGGATCGGCAACGCCTTGAAGCCGCATCTTGCGGCGAGCGCTCGCGCATTGCTGTTGCTGAAAGACAGTCCCGACTTTGTTGCGGCGTTTCTCGGCATCATACGTATCGGCGCCGTCGCTGTTCCGTTGAACACCCGGTCGAGTGCAAAGGATCTCGCATTTGTCATGGAAGACAGCGAGGCCGACGTTCTTCTTGTCGACAGCGAATTTCTTTCAATCTATCGCGAGGCGATCGCGCTTGGCGGACGTTCCCCGGGGTTGGTCGTCGTGCGAGGGAACGCCGAGAAAGCCGGCCCAACATTCGATGAATTGACGGCGGGTGCGGCATCCGCACTGGAAACCGCGCCGACCGCGGCAGATGACGTCGCGTTTTGGCTCTATACCTCGGGAACCACCGGCAAGCCGAAGGCAGCCATGCATTGCCATGGCGACGTCACGGCGGGCGACCAGTTCATGGCGGCGTTCGGATACGGGCCCGGCACGCGGGTCTTCTCGTCGTCCAAGATGTTCTTTACGTTCGCGCTCTGTGGCGTGCTGATCGGCGGACTGCGCACCGGCTCGACCCTGGTTCTTTACGACGGCTGGCCGGATGGCGATGCCATCGCGGCGATCGTCGAGCGCTACCGTCCGACCATCATGCTCAGCGTTCCCGCATTTTTCCGCAATCTGTTGCGCGAAGGTCTCGCGGCGCGACCAGGCTTCAAAGCCGTCCGATACTATATCTCGGCCGGCGAAGCCTTGCCGGAGAGCCTCTACGTTCGCTGGCTGGAAGCCACCGGCCGCCCCATCATTGAAGGCATCGGCACCACCGAAACGATCTTCATGATGATCTCGGGAACTCCGGAAAGCCACCACCCGGGCGCGACCGGAAAACCGATGCCCTTTGCCGAGACGAAACTTGTCGATGACGGCCTCGTCATCTCGGAACCTGACCGGCCGGGCGTGTTGTGGGTGAAAATGAAATCGCTTTGTCGCGGCTATTGGCGCCGCCCCGATGTTACCGCCGCCGCCTTTCAGGACGGATGGTTCCGCACCGGGGACGTGTTCGTCGTCGGGCAGGACGGCTGGTGGCGTCATCAGGGCCGTGGCGACGATCTCCTGAAGGTGTCCGGCCAATATGTGTCGCCGACCGAGATCGAAGAGTGCGCGGCAACCGTGCCTGGCGTCGCCGAAGCGGTGGTCGTTGGCGTGCCGGATCGGGACGGCTTGATCCGTCTTGCGATGTTCCTGGTCGCCGCCGACGGACCGAGCGAGACGCTCAAGCAACGCGTGCAGGAAAAACTCATCGCCACGTTGTCCAAGTACAAATGTCCACGCAACGTCGTATTCGTCGACGTTTTGCCTCGGACAGTCACCGGCAAAGTACGACGCTTCCGGCTGCGAGAATGGGTGAAGGCAGACCTGCTTTCCCGGCTCATGCGCGAACTTGACCTCGATATGGAACAGATCGCGGCAGCCAATCCAAAACTGCTGATCGAAATGCAAGGGCGCTGCGTAACCTGCGAAAGCCAGGAACGCTGTCTGCACGATCTCGAGGGTGGAGACAGCATCAACGATTTCCAGGAGTACTGCCCCAACGCCGAAGTGCTGGTGCAAATGCAGCTCGCGCAAGGAGCGTCAAAATAGGCGCGTTCAGGTCCAGCGGCCGCTGAAGAGACCTAACAGCGTCATCGCTGCTTGAGCCTGTACGCGACCGCTCCGACGCCGTTGTCAGTCCGGAACGTCTGCGAAGTCGGGCCCAGCGGCAACCGGGTGACGCTGGCCGGACCGCGCGGCGGCTCGAACGCATTCGCGTCACCTCCGCCTTTATGAACGATACGGCAGTCAGGTCGGATTGAAGACCTGAGCATATCGCTCCAGAACGTAACGATGCCTTTCTCGGGGGCGGTGTTACCTTCGGCTAC
The DNA here is from genome assembly GCA_963823115.1 of uncultured Alphaproteobacteria bacterium. Classification (GTDB taxonomy): domain Bacteria; phylum Pseudomonadota; class Alphaproteobacteria; order Rhizobiales; family Xanthobacteraceae; genus Bradyrhizobium. The sequence goes on from CAWGKJ010000042.1 coordinate 61,945, forward strand.
TGACGTTTTTGTGGACGAGGTTCGACAGCTTGGTAATCAGCCCTCGAAGCCGGGCATTTTCCTCAAGCAACGATAGAACGTCGTCAGTGGGCTCGTCGCCGCGAAATGCCGTTTCATCCTCTCGAGCCCTGGCATCCTCTTCAATGAGCGGCAGAATATCGTCCATATATCTCTCACCGCCAAGTGGTGATTTATCGATACCATATTGCTTGTCGTTCAGCGTATATGTAGTTCGCATGGCTCATCCCCCAATTCAGGAACGCGCCCCCAGTCGTCTTTCCCGCTGGCAGAGTGGATCGAGTTGGGGACAAATTTAGGACTAAAGTTGGAAGCGCGTGGAAAAGCTTGAACACGCCGAAAACCTTTCCAGATTTTGCAATGAGCGAGCAATTGGGAGTTGGAATTTCAGCGCGCATTGAACGGCATACCGACCGTTTGCCAAAGTGTCTGATCGCGCCGAAATTAATTCTTCAGGTGGCTTGAAGAGAGTTTGGTGGGTCATCCTCCCAGAAATTGCCAACATCTCGCCCAACTCAACTGAATGGAAGGTGAATTGCCGGATAGCCTGTTCTGCGGTCGCTGTTCTTGAAGAATAGTCGGGCAGAGGTCACGCAGAAGAGTTTGCGAAAGAATTGTGCGAGGCCTCTCTCGTGGCTGGGCCGCGATGTCATCCAACAGGAATCTGAACGCTAGCTGGATTGTTCGATGACCTAACGCAACGACTTTCTCCTCCGAATGCCCGCCAGCTGCTGGCGGCAATCGGGTTTGACGTGTGACCTTTCCGCGACAGTTAATCGAATTTCTGTTCGACCAAGCCGAAAGACCTGACCTCGCCCGTTGTATGGTTGGAGGCGAAATGCAAGTTCGGCAAATCGGAGGAATCGGCGACTTCGGAAAGTTCGCTCTGCTGCGGCATCTTACGAAAGATCGCCGCCTTGCCGTTTGCTGGTACCTGACCGGCGAAAGCGATGGGGCGAAAGATCGCGAGAGACATTTCGACTATCTTAAACGTCCCGAACATTTTCGACACTTCGCCCCGGAGGTGTTTGATCACCTTTTGGAGTTCGATGGAGGCAGCCGTGCCCTCATTGATCCCCTGACGGAACTGCACATGAGTAAACTCCTGGGAAACGCGGTCTTCCTCCGCCAGGAGGTGCCCCGACGAGCATCGTTGCGCCGGCAATGGATCGATGTACTTGTTGAACTCGGTGCGTGATGCAAACCTCGTGTTTCTTGACCCGGACAGCGGTATACAGGGCAAACGGCTGACTACCAGTCATGTCGCGCTTGCCGAGATCGCGGCGTTGAGGTTGCCGGACAGAGCGCTCATTATCGGCCATCAGCAGTCTGGCCGCAGATCGGAAGTCAAATTCCTGGCCGACCAGATGCGATCGCTTGGCTGCGATCCCGTCGAAATCGTTCGCCTGCGTCTTGTTACATCCCACTTCTATATTATCGCAGACCATGACGCGGCGATGACCGAACTGATAGCCGCATTCGCCAGAAAATGGGGCGATCGAATACGATCTTATAGCGTCTAGCGGGGCACTGCAGGCGTGCTCTGGCGCCTCGTTGCGGCAAAACGCGATTTGCGCCCGAGCAACGTTACTTCAGCAGTTGTGCAATTTCGGGGTGTCCCGAAGCTACGGCGACATCGGCGGCGGTTTCGCGCTTCTTGTTTCTGAGCGTTCGATCGGCCTTGGCGCTCAGAAGCGTTTTGACAACCTCCAGCTTCCCCTCCTGCGAAGCGATCATGAGCGCGCTATATCCAAAAGTGTTCCGCAGATCAGGCCTGGCGCCTTGTTTCAGAAGCTGGCCGACGATGTCGTTCATGCCGGATTTTGCCGCGAGTATCAGCGCTGTGTTTCCCGCCAAGGTGTGGCCCTCAAGATCGGCCTGGTTGCCTATAAGAATCTGGGCCGCGTCACCATTTCCCTTCTCGAGCGCTGCGAGCAGCGGGGTTCGGCCCTCTGTGTCGGCGATGCGTTGATCAGCCTTGTGTTTCAGCAGCGCCAGCAGCCCGCCGGCATTTCCGCAGTCTGCCGCAAACCATAATGCGGTCCTGCCCTTGTCGTCGAACGCCGTCAACTTGTGCGCCCTTCGCGATCAGCAGTTCCATCAGGTTCAGGGGACAAGCGGCGGCGGCGAGCATGAGCGGTGTCGTGCCATGATCGAGAGCCACCCGGATGTCGGCCCCGTGATCGATCAGAGCCCGTACGACCTGCTCGTGGCATCCGCGCGTCGCGAGTGTCAAGGCGTTGTCGCCGTCGTGGTTCCTGGCAGCTATGTCTGCACCCTGTCCAAGCAAGTTCTCGACGATATCGGCATAGCCTCCGGCTGCGGCAAACATCAGCGGCCGCTCGTCCAGCTTATTTCCCGCGTTGACGTCCGCCCGTGCCGCGAGCAGCATTTTCACCGCGTCGATCTTGCCTGCGGAAGCCGCGAGCACCAGTGCGGTATTGCCATCATCATCTTTGGCCGCGATGCTTGCTCCGGACGCGATCAATTTCTTCAGAGCGTCGGTTTGACCGCGCCCGGCGGCCTCCAACATCTCCGCGCGTTCGTTTCGGGGAATGTTCGCCAGGCCGGGTTGCGACGATGCTCCTGGTTTTGCGGGCGCGCGCGATGCGCCCTGTGGGGAGACCTGGGGAGAATTCGGCGCACCGGGTTCGATCCGGCGCTGCGCCGGGATTTCCGCGAGAAGCTTTCTTGCGTCGTCGTTTCCGCGTGACGCGGCCTTCTGTAACCAGATCTTCGCGGCGGCGACATCCAGTGCGACTCCGCGTCCCGCCAGATACATTTGGGCGAGATTGAATTGCGCGCTCACATGGTTTCGTTCGGCGGCGGCCTTCATCCACTTGAAGGCAAGCGGATCATCCTGCGGCACCCCGCGTCCTGTGCGGTACAGCGACGCCAGCCTGTATTGTGCTTCGGTATTGCCGGTTTCTGCGAGTTTTCGAAGCAGGGTGGCCGCACGGCCGAAATCCCCGGTTCGAACGGCCTGGTCGACCGGGCCATGGCAGCGTCGACCTGGCTCGCGGCGGCGCTTTCGTCGCTCGTTGCCTGCGCGAAAGACGGCGCGCCGCCGGCAACAACTGCGGGCAACGATATCGCGGCAACCAGTAGCCAGCGCGCTATGGACGAAGGCATGCTTCGTATTGACCTCGAAGTCCGACGATGATGAGACGCCAAGCATGCGTGATATCGCGCGCACAGGATGACCCCGACGAAGCGGTTCGGTCGCCGATATCGCAGCCCGGTTCTCCTCGCATTCGATTGCGGCAGAATCTTAGCCTGATCGCCGCAATCGCGCCGGCCGGTCAGATCGGCAACAAACTCCAATGTGCCGCCGTCGTTGGCGACCACCCGCGGTGCGACGGCGATCGGCGTTTGCCTTTGGATTCCGGTGCGGCGCGATTGAATTCGTGGGCTGCGGCGATGGCATAGCGTCTGCGGCAGGATACCGTTGCCGCATTCGATCGGCCAATGCAATCCGAGGCTGCCGTAGCCGCAATTCGCCCCAAAACGGCCCGTCTTTATTCAAACTAACGCCCCCCTAGGTGGGTCGGATCACTCTATTCACGGCCGGGCAGCAGTCTGGGGATTTAGAGTTGCTGGCTGGACGCTTGGTCATGGATTTGGGGATGCAATGGCAGATGCAGTGATTTCGGAATTTCCCGTCGAGCGCGTCGCCGCGCGGCGGCAGCAAGGAGCCGGGGACCGCCAGGCGGCGGTCGCAGCATCCGGTACGCCGAAGCGCACGAAAATCGACTTCTCGCAGTATAGGGTGCCTTCCTGGAAGAAGGTCGCCCCGCTAATGTTTAGCATCGCCGTCGTCGTTGTTCTGTGGGTGGAGCTGGCTCAACCGCGAAGACAATGGCCTGACCCCCGAAAGCGGTGTTGGCTATTGGCTCGGAATTGTCGGGGCCAGCCTCATGCTGCTCCTGCTGTTGTATCCGTTGCGGAAACGGGTGAAGAAATGGTTGCGGGCGCTCGGCACGATTGGCTTCTGGTTCCGGGCTCACATGATCCTGGGCGTAATCGGGCCTGTGCTGATTATATTGCACGCAAATTTCAAGTTTGGCTCGGTCAACAGCAATGTCGCACTCGTCGCGATGCTTGTTGTTGCAATCAGCGGCGTCGTCGGCCGGTATCTCTACGGCAAGATTCACGTTGGGCTGTATGGACGCAAAGCCGAGGTGCGGGAAATCCTGGCTGATGCCGATGCGCTGAAGCGAGCAATCGGCGCCGATCTGCCCGTCGCCGATCGTGTCGTCGAGCGACTGAGCGCGTTTGCGCAACTTGGCACGGTTTCCCCCAAGGGTGTTCTCATCGGCCTCCTGTTGCTTCCGGTGATTGGCCTCCGGGCAAGCATCGTTCGTATGCGGCTGATCGCCGAAGTGCGGCAGGTCATCACGGTCGAGGGCAAGCGGCTAGGGTGGTCGCGAAAGGTTCGGCAGCGGCGGATTGCCGGCGTCGCTGAGCTGATAACGCTGCATAACGCGGCCGTAAAGAAGGCGGCTGCGTTCGCATTCTATGAGCGCCTCTTCAGGCTTTGGCACCTTTTCCATCTGCCATTGTTCTACCTTCTCGTGGTCGCGACGATCATTCACGTCTACGCGGCGCATTTCTTTTGAGGGGAGGCTCGGTAATGAGCCGGCACCTCATAATTGCAAGAGTGATCGGGGTGGTTATTGCAAGCACTCTCGCGTCCGCCGCGCAGTCGCAAAATCTGTTCGAACGACTGGTGATGCCTGGGCCGGTTGTCGACGGACATGCCAAGCTCGAGAAGGAGTGCGGCAAATGTCACGAGCCATTTTCGCGAAAATCCCAAACGCGGCTCTGCCTCGACTGCCACAAGGAAATTGCCGCGGATCGTACGACGAGCAAGGGATTCCATGGGCGCCAACCGGATACGGCAAAGCAGGAATGCAACCATTGCCATACCGATCACAAGGGACGGGATGCCGACATCGTGCAGCTGGACCGCGAGACGTTCAATCATGCCTTCACGAATTTCGAGCTGCGCAACGCGCACAAGGCGGTGCCGTGCTCCGGATGCCACCTGCCAAAGGTGAAATTTCGCAAGGCGCCAGGACGCTGCTTCGATTGTCATAAGGCGAAAGATCCGCATAAGGGGCGCCTTGGCGAAAAATGCGACGATTGCCACGACGAAGCCAAATGGCGCCAGGTCAAGACGTTCGACCACAACACCACCAAGTTTCCGCTCCAGGGTTCACACGCAACCGTCGCCTGCGCCGGGTGCCATAGTGGCGAGCGCTACAAGGGCGTCGGCACCAAATGCATGGATTGTCATCAAATCCAGGACGTTCACACCGGGCGTTACGGCGCCAAGTGTGAAAGCTGCCACGATCAGAAGAAGTGGAAGACGATTCACTTCGACCATGACAAGACGAAATATCCACTGAGAGCCGCGCATGTGAAGGTCAAGTGCGATCTCTGCCATCCGGGGGATATCTATCGCGACAAACTGGAAACGACCTGCGTGTCGTGTCACCAAAAGGACGACAAGCATAAAGGCAAGCTCGGAAATCGTTGCGAGCAATGTCACGGAGAGGCCAACTGGCGCCGAACAACATCCTTCGATCATGACATCAGCCGATTTCCGCTGATCGGACGCCACGCGGTCGTGGCTTGCGAGGAATGTCATCGCTCGCTGCAGTTCAAGGGCGCGCCGCTGAATTGCGACGCGTGCCACCGCGACAAGCACCACGAAGGGCGCCTGGGGCCGAAGTGCGAGCCTTGTCACAACCCGAATAGCTGGAAACGCTGGCGCTATGACCACGACACGCAGACGCACTACCCGTTAACCGGGGCCCACCACGATCTCGATTGCCAGGCTTGCCACGCCAAAAAGAACGTAGCCAAGGCGACGTTGCCGATGGATTGCCTGTCCTGCCATCGCCAGGACGACACGCATCACGGGGCATTCGGGCCGTCATGCGAACGTTGCCACACGACGACGTCTTTCAAATCGGTAGGCAGGCGACAATGAAAACCGACGGATCTCGAATACGCAGGCGAAACGAATTCAGCGAGGCCAAGCCGCGCCCGAGCGCCGCCAGGCGACGTCGCAGCTACGGGACATTTCGTTTCCCCGACGAGCAGACGGTTTCCACGATCCACGATGTCCGTAGTCAGATGGTCAAGATCCTGCCGCGCCTGCGGCGATTCGCGCTCGCGCTTACCGGCGGTGCGGAGTTCGAGCGAGGATTTGATTCAGGAAACCTATGTGCGGGCCCTGACTCACCTGGAACAGTGGCAGCCGGGTACGAGGCTCGACAGTTGGATGTTTCGCATCGCTCAGAATCTATGGATCGACTATAGGCGGGCGGAGAGGTCCCGCGGCGAGGTCGTCGATATTGAAGTCATCGACGACCTGTTGATTTGCGACGGTCGGGTCATCGCCGAAAACCGGATCGTTCTTCAGGAGTTGGGGAAGGACATTGCTCAATTGTCCCTGGATCAACGCAACGTCATCAGCTTGGTCTGCGGATTCGGCTTGTCGTACAAGGAAACCGGGAAAATGCTCAATTTGCCCGAAGGGACGGTCATGAGCCGCCTGGCTCGGGCACGGAGCGCGCTGCAAAAATACATGTAGCTGGCTCGCGACCGGACGGGCAGATTTCTGCCTGTCCAAGGCGCGCTACGGACAAGCGAGGGAGCGAAATTGACTGTATGTACGATCAGACGCTACCGCGACGACCACGAGTGTTTCGCCCTTGCCGCATTTGAAAGTGGCCTCGAACGAAACATTTCCCGCCGCTGCGTCAGATAGGCCGAACATTTGGGCGACGTCCTTGCGCGCGCCATTGGTCACCGTCGTCAATACATGGGGGCCGCCGGCGAATGCGATGATCGTCAGCCAGGAATTGGACGCGGTTTTGTCCACGGCCCAGCCTTTGATGGTCACTCGCTCACTGTCGATGCGCTTGATCCCCTCGATTGCCCCTTTCAGGTCCGGCGTGCCGCGAAGGCCTGCAGTTTGCACTGCTGCCATCAAACTGGTGGGGTCCGAAACGCTGGCGTTTGCCAAAATCCCAATACCTGGCGGCGGTGCAGCCGGGCTCGTCAGCCACAGTACGACGGTGAAACCCAGCCCGGCGGCGCAGGCTCCGGCAATCCAGGTGAACCACGGCCGGGTCAGGATGTGCGGTGTCGGGGGAGTTCTTCTCTCCCGCGGCGATCTTTCAGATGCGATTTGAGACCGGGGGCCTGGCGTTGGCGCATCCGCACCCGTAGTGGCAGCGGTTGGCGAGGGTGCGCGCCTTGCTGGGTGAGCACCGGTTGGGCCGCGTTCCGGCCGAAAATGCGGCCCTGTCTTTTGCACGGCCTAACCCCCTGTCGATCTCATTCGTTAGCCGCGACCGGCATCCGGCTGCCGCTCAGGCGCAGCTTGCTGCGTCTGAACGATCCGCGCCGTTCGACGGAAAAGCTATTTTCTCCTGCAATTTGGACAGCGAGAAGGCCTCATCAAGGCGATCGAAGAGCGCGTGCGTCGCAAAAGAGGAATTTGAGCAGCGTCCACCCCGAACTCACGCTCGCAGAGCCGTCAGGCAAATTCGGCTGATGTCGCGATACCGGGAAAGATTTTTCGGAATAATTCGTTGTGCCGTTCGTTTGCAAAACATGCCCCAACGCATGACCCGCAGATCGCTCCGGCGCACATTGGCAATTGTCGGGATACTGCGAAAGATTTTCCGGAATAATTCGCCGCGTTATCCGTTTGCGTAACGCGCAAGCGCGTGGCCCATAGATCACACTGGCGAACTCTTGTGAGTGCCCGGAGGAAGCTGGGAAGAGTTTTCGGAATAATAAGTCGCTCCGGTCGTTGGCTAAAATCCGTTCGTGCCGCCGCCGCGAAATCGCCTGATCTGATGCGTGATGTGGCCCAAATCCGATGCGATCAAGCCAAGGTGACGAAATTTGACGATCCTGAGGGGACTCGGGCGTTTTTCGGATGTCGAAGCTTGATGGCTATCCGAATGCGCAAGAGATCAGGAATTGTCAGCGTTTTCATCATGCAGCGTGGCGTCGTGAGAGTTGATGGCGCGGTGCAGTTCGAGTGCAGGGGTGCCCTATGAAGTTATCGATTTCGATTTCCCGTGATGCCAGTGGCGGAAGGCGGCTCATGCCGGCGCCTGGGTTGGGCGTTTACGCGCAGCCTGAGCGATCCGCTCACGTTCTTCGTTCGAAGTGCCTCAGATAGAAAAAATGAATCCGACATCGGGAAAAGATGGGCCGCGCTGAGCGCCGCTCTCGTTTGTTCTCGGTGACAAAATGTTTCGGACTGTGCGGAAAGCCAGAGCAGTTCGATCAGGATTCGATTTCGCGTTCCTCTACCGAGCGCAAAATCGTGACGAGGCAGGCAGGTCGTGAAGGCCGCGGGGAGATGGACGGCGATGATCTCTTTGAGATCGTTAGGTTTGAAGTTGTTGGCCATCGCGGCGGCACTCGTGCTCGTCTCTGCGCATGGCTATGCGCAAACCGCGATGTCTGCGTCGTTTGATCATTTTCTGACGGGATTTCCGCTCACGGGTACGCATTCCAGCGTCGACTGCGCGTCATGCCACGTCAACGGGCGCTTCAAGGGGACGCCGCGGCAGTGTTTCGCCTGCCACAACGGTGCGGCTGCAACCGGAAAATCGCAAGCGCATCCGCAAACCACCAATCTCTGCGAGAGCTGCCACCTCACGGCGACGTGGCGGGAAATACGATTCATCGACCACACCCAGGCGATCGGAGCGTGCGCCACTTGTCACGATGGCACGATCGCTCTTGGCAAATCCGCCAACCACCTCGTGACTGCCGCGCCATGCGGAAATTGCCACCAGAGCACGGTGAGCTTTGCCGGCGCGACCGTCATAAATCACGCTGGAATAGCGACGGGGTGCGCCAGTTGCCACAACGGCACGACCGCGCTGGGCAAGTCTGCGAACCATGTGCCCACAACCGCGCCATGCGAGACTTGCCACAAGAGCACCACCACGTGGCTGGGCGGAACATATACTCATGCTTCGACCGACACTAATTGCTCGAATTGTCACAACAACACCGCCGCGACCGGCCTGACGACGCCGCCGCATATTCCGGTGGTGGCAATCCAGTGCAGCAACTGCCACGTCAATACGTCGGCGAGTTTTGTGACCTATACGATGGGCGTGACCGGTCATGCCTCGGTCAGCACCAGCCGCTGCAACTCCTGCCACAACGGGTCCTTCACCACCCAGGGCACGATGGGCGCGCTGGGTACAGCGTCCTTCCCCAACCATGTCGGGACCTTTGGCAACGATTGCGGCACTTGTCACACCAGCGCGGCTTCGGCGTTCGCCAGCTGGGCAGGCGGTAAATTCGCCCACGCCGCCACCGACATCAACTGCTCGAATTGCCACAACGGAACCACCGCGACCGGCCTGAAGACGCCGCCGCACGTGCCGGTGACGGGAATCCAGTGCAGCAGCTGCCACACCAATACGGCGGCGAGCTTTGTGACCTACACCATGGGCGCGTCGGGCCACACGGCCGTCAGCAGCAGCCGCTGCAACTCCTGCCACAATGGCTCCTTCACCGGCGAGGGAACGACGGGCGCGCAGGGCACGGCGGCGTTCTCCGGGCACGTCGCGACCTTCGGCAACGACTGCGTCACGTGTCATACCAGCGCGGCTTCGGCGTTCGTCAGCTGGACCGGCGGCAAGTTCACCCACGCGGTCACCGACACCAATTGCTCGAACTGCCACAACGGAACGGCCGCGACCGGCCTGAAGACGCCGCCGCATGTGCCGGTGACGGGCATCCAGTGCAGCAACTGCCACACCAATACGGCGGCAAGTTTTGTCACCTACACCATGGGCCTGACCGGCCACACGTCGGTCAGCAGCAGCCGCTGCAACTCCTGTCACAATGGTTCTTACACCAGCGAGGGCACGACGGGCGCAATGGGTACGGCGTCGTTCTCTGGCCATGTCGTGACCGGTGGCCTCGATTGCGTCACCTGCCACACCGGCTCGACCTCAGCCTTCGCAAGCTGGGCAGGCGGGAAATTCACCCATGCGGCCGGCGACACCAACTGCTCGAACTGCCACAACGGCACCACCGCGACCGGCCTGAAGACGCCGCCGCATGTGCCGGTGACCGGCATCCAGTGCAGCAACTGCCACACCAATACGGCGGCGAGTTTTGTCACCTATACCATGGGCCTGCCAGGCCACACGTCGGTCAGCGCCAGCCGTTGCAACTCCTGTCATAACGGTTCGTTCACCAGCGAGGGAACGACGGGGGCGCAGGGTACGGCGTCGTTCGCCAACCATGTCGCGACCGGCGGGCGCGATTGCGTCGCCTGCCACACCACCTCGACCTCAGCGTTCGTCAGCTGGTCAGGTGGGAAATATACCCATGTTGCCGCCGACACCAACTGCTCGAACTGCCATAACGGCACCACCGCGACCGGCCTGAAGACGCCGCCGCATGTTCCAGTGACGGGGATTCAGTGCAGCAGCTGCCACGTCAATACGGCAGTGAGTTTCGCGACCTATACGATGGGCGTGCCGGGCCACACGTCGGTCAGCGCCAGCCGCTGCGACTCCTGTCACAACGGCTCTTTCACCGGCGAGGGAACGACGGGCGCAATCGGTACCGCGTCCTATCCGGGTCACGTCGCGACCAATGGCAGCGATTGCGCCGTCTGCCACACGACCGCAGCCTCGGGCTTCGCCAGCTGGGCCGGCGGCAAGTTCACCCACGGGCCAAACGACACCAACTGCTCGAACTGCCACAACGGCACCACCGCGACCGGCCTGAAGACGCCGCCGCATGTGCCGGTGACCGGCATCCAGTGCAGCAACTGTCACGTCAACACGGCCGTGAATTTCACGACCTACACGATGGGCGTGCCAGGTCACACCTCGGTCAGCGCCAGCCGCTGCGACTCCTGCCACAACGGCTCCTTCACCAGCGAGGGAACGACGGGCGCGATCGGTACCGCGTCCTATCCGGGTCACGTCGCGACCAATGGCGCCGACTGCATCACCTGTCACACCAGCGCGGCCACGGCCTTCACCAGCTGGTCTGGCGGGAAATACACCCACGCGGCCGGCGACACCAATTGCTCGAACTGCCACAACGGCACCACCGCGACCGGCCTGAAGACGCCGCCGCATGTGCCGGTGACGGGCATCCAGTGCAGCAACTGCCACGTCAACACGGCCGTGAATTTCACGACCTACACGATGGGCGTGCCGGGTCACACCTCGGTCAGCGCCAACCGTTGCGACTCTTGCCACAACGGCTCCTTCACCAGCGAGGGAACGACGGGCGCGATCGGTACCGCGTCCTATCCGGGTCACGTCGCGACCAATGGCGCGGACTGCATCACCTGTCACACCAGCGCGGCCACGGCCTTCACCAGCTGGTCTGGCGGGAAATACACCCACGCGGCCGGCGACACCAATTGCTCGAACTGCCACAACGGCACCACCGCGACCGGCCTGAAGACGCCACCGCATGTGCCGGTGACCGGCATCCAGTGCAGCAACTGCCACACCAACACGGCCGTGAATTTCACGACCTATACGATGGGTGTGACCGGCCACACCTCGGTCAGCGCCAACCGTTGCGAACTCCTGCCACAACGGCTCCTTCACCAGCGAGGGAACGCTGGGCGCAATGGGTACGGCGTCCCGTCCAGGCCACGTTGCAACCAACGGCGCCGACTGCATTACCTGTCACACCAGCGCGGCCACGGCCTTCACCAGCTGGGCGGGCGGGAAATACACCCATGCGGCCGGCGACACCAACTGCTCGAACTGTCACAACGGCACCACGGCGACTGGCCTGGCGACGCCGCCGCATGTTCCGGTGACGGGCATCCAGTGCAGCAACTGTCACGTCAATACGGCGGCGAGTTTCACGACCTATACGATGGGCGTGACCGGTCACACCTCGGTCAGCGCCAACCGTTGCGACTCCTGCCACAACGGCTCATTCACCAGCGAGGGCACCACGGGCGCGCAGGGTACGGCGTCGTTCGCCAACCATGTCGCGACCGGCGGGCGCGATTGCGGCACCTGCCACACCAGCTCGACCTCGGCGTTTGCAAGCTGGTCAGGCGGGAAATACACCCATGCCCCGACCGACACCAATTGCTCGAACTGCCATAACGGCACCACCGCGACGGGCCTGAAGACGCCGCCGCATGTTCCGGTGACGGGCATCCAGTGCAGCAACTGTCACGTCAACACGGCAGCGAGCTTTACGACCTACACGATGGGTGTGCCGGGCCACACCTCCGTCAGCGCCAACCGCTGCGACTCCTGCCACAACGGCTCCTATACCAGCGAGGGCACCACGGGCGCGCTGGGTACGGCGTCGTACTCTGGCCATGTTGCAACCAACGGCAACGACTGCATCACCTGTCACACCAGCGCAGCCACGGCCTTCACCAGCTGGTCAGGCGGGAAATACACCCATGCCGCCACCGACACCAACTGCTCGAACTGTCATAACGGCACCACTGCGACCGGCCTGGCGACGCCGCCGCACATTCCGGTGACGGGCATCCAGTGCAGCAATTGCCATGTCAACACGGCGGCGAGTTTTGTCACCTACACGATGGGTACGACGGGGCACGCATCGGTCTCTACCAGCCGCTGCGACTCCTGCCACAGCGGGGCCTACACGAGCCAGGGCACCACGGGCGCGCTCGGCACGGCGTCGTTCTCCGGCCACGTTGCGACCAACGGCAACGACTGCATCACCTGCCACACCAGCGCGACCTCGGCCTTCACCAGCTGGTCAGGCGGGAAATATACCCATGCCGCCACCGACACCAACTGCTCGAACTGCCACAACGGCACCACCGCGACCGGCCTGGCGACGCCGCCGCATGTGCCGGTGACGGGCATCCAGTGCAGTAACTGCCACGTCAATACGGCGGCGAGCTTTGTCACCTATACGATGGGCGTGACCGGTCACACCTCGGTCAGCGCCAGCCGCTGCAACTCCTGCCACAACGGGTCCTATACCAGTCAGGGCACCACGGGCGCGCTCGGCACGGCGTCGTTCTCCGGCCACGTTGCGACCAACGGCGCCGATTGCATCACTTGTCACACCAGCGCGGCCTCTGCCTTCACCAGCTGGTCAGGCGGGAAATTCACCCATGCCACCACCGACACCAACTGCTCGAACTGCCACAACGGCACCACCGCGACCGGCCTGACGACGCCCCCGCATATTCCGGTGACGGCAATCCAGTGCAGCAATTGCCACACCAATACGGCGGCAAGTTTCACGACCTATACGATGGGCGTGACCGGTCACACCTCGGTCAGCACCAGCCGCTGCGAACTCCTGCCACAACGGTTCGTATACGAGCCAGGGCACCACGGGGGCGCTCGGCACGGCGTCGTTCTCTGGCCACGTCGCGACCAGCGGCGCCGACTGCATCACCTGTCACGCCAGCGCGGCCACGGCCTTCACCAGTTGGGCGGGCGGAGCCCACGTTCACGCGGCCACCGACACCAACTGCTCGAACTGCCACAACGGCACCACCGCGACTGGCCTGACGACGCCACCGCACATTCCGGTGACGGGCGTTCAGTGCAGCAACTGCCACGTCAATACGTCGGCGTCCTTCACGACCTATACCATGGGCGTGACCGGCCACTCGTCGGTCTCTACCAGCCGCTGCAACTCCTGTCACAACGGTTCCTATACCAGCCAGGGCACGACCGGCGCGCTGGGCACGGCGTCGTTCGCTGGCCATGTCGCAACCAGTGGCAGCGACTGCATCACCTGTCACGCCACCGCGGCCACGGCCTACACTAGTTGGGCGGGCGGAGCCCACGTTCACGCGGCGACCGACACCAACTGCTCGAATTGTCACAACGGCACCACCGCGACCGGCCAGACGACGCCGCCGCATATTCCGACGACGGGTATCCAGTGCAGCAACTGCCACAACAATACGGCGGCGAGTTTCACCACCTACACCATGAATCACACGGTGATCACCGCCAGCCGCTGCGACGCCTGCCACAACGGGTCATATACCAGCCAGGGCACCAGCGGCGCTCAGGCCATGCCTGGCGGGCATATCCCGACGGTGGCCGCCGACTGCACCACTTGCCACGCAAGTACGACGAGCTTCGATAGCAGCGGCTCTTCGGCTACCTGCAAAATGGTGCACTCAGTCACGACGTCGTTGAGCTGCGCCACTTGCCACAACGGCGTCAACGCCAAGGGCGACCACGGGAGCGGTACCAACTGCGCCAGCTGCCACTCTACCAAGGATACCGCATGCGGTAAGTACGGGGTCGGCGGTACAACGGCCACGCCGACGCCGACGCCCACGCCGACGTCCACGAAAACGCCGACACCGACGCCGACGCCGACGTCGACGCGCACACCGACGCCGACACCGTCGCCGACGTCGACGCGCACACCCACGCCGACACCGTCGCCGACGTCGACGCGCACACCCACGCCGACACCGTCGCCGACGTCGACGCGCACACCCACGCCGACACCGTCGCCGACGTCGACGCGTACACCCACGCCGACACCTTCACCGACGTCGACGCGTACACCGACGCCGACACCTACGCCTACCGGAGCGTCTGCCGCGACGATCAAATCCGCTGCTGTGGCGACCACCGCGACGCCGACACCGACGCCGACACCCTCCGCAGCAGCGTCTGCCGCGGTGACCAAATCCGCAGCCGTGGCGACCACCGCGACACCGACACCGACGCCGACACCTTCCGCTGCAGCGCCTGCCGCGGTGACCAAATCCGCAGCCGTGGCGACCACCGCGACGCCGACACCGACGCCGACACCCTCCGCAGCAGCGCCTGCCACGGCTGCCAAATCGGCTGCCACAACGCTCGCCGTAGCACCGACACCGGCACCTTCATCAGCGGCGCCGGTCGTAGGAACTCAACCCGCTGCTACAACGACCCTCGTGGCACCGACGCCGACGCCTGCCGCAACGGCGGCAGCGCCTGCCGTCGCACCCAAATCGGCTGCCACGATGCTCGCCGCACCGATGACAGCGGCGCCTGCTGCAGCGCCAGCCGCTGCAACCCAACCTGCTGCCACAACGACGCTCGCGGCCCCGACAGTCGCGGCACCGATGATGGCGCCAGCCGCAGCAGCACCTTCCGCCGCTGCAAGCCCCAACGCTGTAACAGCGAATGCGATCAAGCCCGCCGGGGTGTCGCCGGCCGCTCCAGGTTCACCCGCGACCAATACAAGTACCATCCACGCGGGTGTCACCAGTGGCTGCGCGACCTGCCACAACGGTGTCACTGCGCTTGGCAAGCCGCCGAAACACATCATCACCAATGCGCCCTGCGAGAATTGCCACAAGAGCACCGTGACATTCGCAGGAGCCCGCATGAATCACTCGGGAATCACCGTGAATTGCGCCAGCTGCCACAACGGCGTCGCCGCGCTCGGCAAGCCGTCAGGTCACATCGCCACCAACGCGCCCTGCGAGAACTGCCACAAGAGCACCGTGACGTTCGCGGGAGCCCGCATGGATCACACCGGTATCATCGCGAATTGCGCGAGCTGTCATAACGGCAGAACCGCGCTCGGGAAGCCGACAAACCACATCATTACCAATGCTCCGTGCGAGACGTGCCACAAGAGCACCGTGACCTTTGCCGGCGCCCGGTTCGACCACACCGGTGTCACCGCGCCTTGCGCCAGCTGTCACAACGGAATCATGGCTCCCGGCAAATCGCCCAGGCATTTTGTTACGACCCTGCCTTGCGAAGCCTGCCATCGCACCATGATGTGGACACCGGTGATCTATCGGCACACATCGCCGGCGTTTGTGAATCACGGGCCGGCGCTGAGCTGCGCCAGCTGCCACACATCGAATGCCCAGAGCATTCCCTGGAAATTCCCCGCGTTCCGGCCGGATTGCGCCGCCTGCCATGCCGACAAGTATCGTCCGATGTCGCATCTGAAATTCGGGCGGCCCGTGCAGGTCTACTACACGGTCATGGAACTGCGGGACTGCGCCGGAGCTTGCCACATCTACACCGACAACACGCAGCGAACCATCTTGACGCGGCGCACCGGCGTGCACCGGGCAATTGGAGGTGGATGGTGATGGTTGACGCCGTCCATAGCCGGCTTCTGTCGCTCGTAGTTGCGGGAGCGACGCTGTTCGCGTTGCGACCGGCGTTCGCTCAGCCCGTCGTCGATCAGGTATTGTCAGATGCGCAAGTCGCCGTCGAAAAGGGCTGCACGATTCTCAAGGTCACTTTCAATATTCGCATTCGCTATGCGAGCCATTTTCCGCTCGACCGAGGCGATGAATTGCGGATCACGGTAAATCCGATCGATCGTAACCAGGCGGCCGCATTGATGACGTTGAGGCGTGAGGCCGCGACGGTGCCCGACGGCAAGCGCAATGGGATCAAGGCGATCGACCTCGAGACCCAAAATCCGACCGGACCTGTGCTTCGGATTCTTTTCGATCACCCGGTTGCCTATCAGGTTGCTCCAAGCTCCGATGCTCAGAGCATTGTGGTCGCGATTGCCGGAGCAAAGCCATCGGCAAAGTGCCAGCCGATATTTCCGGCAGGAGCGGGTTTCTCAACGGCTCCGTTCCGCGACGGCGCCCCGAACTCGCGTCCCAAAGACAGGCCGGCCGGCAAGATTTCCGACGCGGACCTGAGAACAGTTGCCGGCTGGTCGGACGAGGCGAGGGCGGCGCTGCACAAGAACAATCTCGGTGCTGCGATCCAGCTCTTGACGAAAATCCTCAAATATCCGGAGAATCAGTATAGCGCCGAAGCGCAGGAGTTGTTGGGTCTCGCGCGGCAGAAGAGTGGCCAGACTGCAGAAGCAAGGGCGGAGTACGAAGATTATCTTCGGCGCTATCCGACCGGCGAGCAAAGCGAGCGCGTAAGGCAGCGTCTCGCCGGCATCGAGACGGCGAACGGGGAGGCGAACGCGCCGCTTCATATGCCCAACGGAGCGCCGGTTGGAACGCTCCCGGCCGGCAAGTTCACCCAGTCCCACGAGACGACCTGGACTCTCGTGGGCAGCGCATCGTCATTCTATATCCGTGACGATAGCTTCAACACCGTGCGGGATCCTTCGGCGGCTCCGGATCCCAATGCGGATCCCGATTCGCACCAGGTTCATCAGAACGAAATTCTCACCAGCCTCGACGCGACGGCGGCCTGGAATAACGATCAGACCAAGGGAAGGATCCGATTTTCCGGCAGCGAAGAATATATGTTCGATCCCAGTTCCAGGAATCTGGCAGGCATCGCGGCGCTATCCGTCGATACCATGGTGAAGGACTGGAATTTGCGCTCGGTGTTCGGTCGCCAGACCCTGAATACTGATGGCGTGCTCGGTCGCTTCGACGGAGCGCTGTTGAGCTGGCAGCCTCTTTCGATGCTGAGACTCGACGTCGTGACGGGATCGCCGGCGCTGAGCCGCTTCGATTTGCCGTTCAAGGACGAGAAATATTTTTACGGTGCTGGCATTGGCCTGGGACCGTTTGTGGGTTTCGAGTCCACTCTCTACGCGATCGAACAACGGGATCGCTGGCTGGTGGATCGCGAAGCGGTCGGTGCGGACGTGCGTTACTTCGATCAGAGCAAGTTTGCATTCGGAAACGTCGACTACGACATTCATTTCCAGAAACTCAATGCGGCGATCTTCTCCGGTTCGTGGATGCTGCCCGACAAGTCGACGATCTACGGCGGCGCGGACTATCGCCGCACGCCCTATCTGTCGACCTGGAACGCGGTGCTCAATCAGCCGTTCGCGACGCTCTACGACATGCTCAAGGCTCAAACCAACGGGCCGTTACAGCCACTCGTCCTGGATCAGACCCCGATCTACAAATCGGCCATGATCGGCTTTTCGCACCCGCTGAACGACAAGCTGCAGGTCAGCGCGGATGCCACGGTCGTCAATTTGACGCAGCCGATCGTGCCGGTTGGTCTGGATCCGTCTCTGGCGGCGCTTCCTGCCGGCAACGAATATTACTTCTCGACCCAGCTGATCGGTAACAACATCGTCAAAGATGGCGATATGTATATCGCGGCGCTGCGCTATTCGCAGTTGGAGACGTCGAACCGCTACGTGATCGACTTCAATACCCGGTTCCCGCTGACGAATGATTGGCGCATCAGTCCGCGTTTGCGGTTTGGCTACGCCAGGGGAAGCAACGGCAATGATCTGACCGAATATACCGTGCTTCCCTCAATCCTGGTCGACTACTACTGGACCAAGCAATTGAGTCTGGAGGCTGAGGTCGGCGTGCAGTGGACGAATACGACGCAGACCGGCGTCACGAGCCGCGATACCGAGGTGATGGCAACATTCGGGGTACGTTACGATTTCTACTCCGACAGCAACACAAAGGCGGACGATCCCAAGAGCAAGTTCGGAGCACCTGCCGCTGCCGCGCTGTGCCGTTACAGCGCCCATCCCGAGAATGGAACTTGTGCGACTTCTTCCCCGGTGGCAGGCAGCCGATGAGGCAGGCCGGTTAGCCCTGGGGCCGATGGTGCTTTTGGCATTGCACGAGGCAGACCCGAACCGGGAGGAAGTATCATGGATTACAACGCGTTTTTCGATCGCGCCTTGAACCAGCTTCGGGACGAGCGGCGCTACCGGGTTTTTGCCGACCTCGAACGTCTGGCGGGCAGGTTCCCGCACGCGATCTGGCATTCGCCAGACGGTCCGCGCGTTGTGGTGATCTGGTGCTCGAACGATTACCTCGGCATGGCGCAGCACCCGAAGGTCGTGGGCGCGATGGTCGAGACCGCCGCGCGCATGGGCACCGGGGCCGGGGGGACGCGCAACATCGCCGGCACCAACCATCCGCTGATCGAACTCGAGCGCGAACTCGCAGGATTGCACGGCAAGGATGCCGCGCTGGTCTTTACCTCGGGCTACGTCTCCAACGAGACCGGCATTTCCACGATCGCCAAACTGTTGCCGAACTGCCTGCTGCTGTCGGATGCGCTCAACCACAATTCCATGATCGAGGGCGTGCGCGTTTCCGGCTCCGAAAAGCAGGTGTGGCGCCACAACGACCTGGAGCATCTGGAGCAGTTGCTGCGGGTGGCGGGACCTGACCGGCCGAAGCTGATCCTGTGCGAAAGCCTGTATTCGATGGACGGCGACGTCGCGCCGCTGAAGCGTATCTGCGATCTGGCCGAGCGCTACGGCGCCCTGACCTATGTCGACGAAGTCCACGCGGTGGGCATGTACGGGCCGCATGGCGGCGGGATCACCGAGCGGGACGGCGTGGCGGACCGCGTCGATATCATCGAAGGCACCCTGGCCAAGGCCTTCGGCTGTCTCGGCGGCTACATCGCGGCGAACGCCAACCTGATCGATGCCGTGCGCTCCTACGCCAATGGCTTTATCTTCACCACCGCGTTGCCGCCGGCGATCTGCGCGGCGGCCACCGCCGCGATCCGGCACCTCAAAACGTCGCAATGGGAGCGCGATCGCCATCAGGACCGGGCCGCCCGGCTGAAGGCCGTGCTCAACGGCGCGCGTCTTCCGGTGCGGCCGAGCGACACCCACATCGTTCCGGTGCATATCGGCGACGCCGAGAAATGCAAGATGGCGAGCGATATCCTGATGTCGGAATACGGCATCTACATCCAGCCGATCAACTATCCGACGGTAGCGCGCGGCGAGGAGCGGCTGCGGATCACGCCGTCGCCGCATCATGACGATGCGCTGATCGATCGCCTCGCCGAGGCGCTGGTGGATGTTTGGGACCGGCTCAAACTGCCGCGCCAGCCTCAAGTCCTCGCCGCGGAATAACGCATCTGGAACGAGGCACGGATCGCCTCCTGCACGTCGCTAAGTGTAGGCGTGGGGTCCTTTGCGCAGGCTGGCCCACTGCGCGTCGTCATGGCCGCAGATGATCGTCGCCCCGGCAGCCTCGAGCTTCCTGATCTCGTCCAACGAATTCAGGAACACCTCGGCGTTCCAGGTGCTCCTCGGCACCGTTCCTTCGTCGAGGTTGGCGCGAACACTCAGCGCGTCCGACGTCAGAAGAAACTCGCCGCTATCGTCGAGCCCGACCAGCGCGCCGGTCGTGCCGGGGGAATGCCCGGGCAAAGGGATGAGCACGATTTTTCCGTCATCGAAAATGTCGAGCTGGCTATCGATCGTTTTCATCGGAACAGGATTGTCCCAATCCGCCGCCAGGTATCCCCTGTCAAACGCGTCGGGCGCCCGGGCAGCCACGAGTTCCCGGGCGTTAACGATGATCGTGGCTTTCCTGAAGAACTGGTTGCAGCCACAATGATCGGTGTGGAGGTGCGAGCAGACGACGACGTCGATATCCTCTGGCCCTAATCCAACGGACCTCAGACTCGTCAAAACGTGATCGCCCACAGGCATGATGGGAATCATGTACTTCGCCATCGTCCCAAGGCGCGCTTGCGGGTCTTCGGCAACGGCGGGATGGCATCCGGTATCGAACAGCACGTTACCCTGGGTGTGCCGCAGCAGCGCGCACGATACCGGCAGTTCGAACATCTCGCCGCGCGCGGCATTGGGATAATAAGAACTCTTCCTCATCCTGACGCGGCCGCCGGACAAAAAATGCATCTTCATGGCGTAGTGTTCCCTTGCGGTCATGGTACGGTGTTCAGAGTCTTCTTTTGAAGCCTACTCCGCCAGGTGAAACTTGATCGCTTTCGCCATGAGTTCGGCGAGCTCGGACTCCTGCGCGATCAGCGCATCGGTCAGTCCGGCCACGCACAGCACCAGCGGTTCGCTCGACTCGGTGATCGCGGGCAGGTTCATGGCGACCACTCCGGCGCCCGGCGTGACGAGGTTGACCGAAAACGCGTGACCTTTGCTCCGCACGTTTCGCAGTTCCTGCAACAGTGCCTTGATATCGACATGCCGATCGGGCCGCGTCTCGTTGGCGTTGATCAGGCGCACCAGGCGACGCACCTCGCGATCCCGGTAGGACGACAGCAGGGCGTATCCCGATCCCGATCGCGCCAGTGGCCGAAGCGTTCCGGCTTTCACATACAGGCGCATCGGCAGCTTGGCCTGGATGACATGAATGTACTGCGCGCTCAAACCATTGCGCAGCGCGACCATGATCGTTTCGCCGGTTCGTGCGGAAAGGTCCTCCATCAGGTTGATCAGCCGGCCTCGCGTGAACAGCGCCGGGCTGATCCATTGACCCAGCATCGAAACGCGCGGCGTCGGAATATAGGTTCGCCGGCTGGAGTCGTAATGGAGATAGCCGAAGGCCGTCATCGTCCGCATCAGCGCGGATGTTGAGGACTGCGGAAAGTTGAGGGCGTTTGCGACCTCGACGGCCGAAGCCGCGCGCTGGTGCTCCTCGAAGAATTCCAGCACGTCGAACACGCGCCTGGCTGACTTCACCGAGCTTTCCACCTTGGGAAGATCGGACGACGTATCGCCGGGGCCTTCCGGCCCGGCGATGGCGCGCGAGCCGGCGTCATCGGTCACTTTCGCCGAAGCGTCCTTCAGTGCCGGCATCGCTATTTTCCCTGCTGCACCACGCGCCGCTTCAGCCACCAGCCATACTGTTCCGGCCAGGCCGCCCAGTCCGGATCGCATCCGAGCGCCAGCGCAGCCTGAGCCGGCCAGTTCGGATTCCACAGCAGTTCGCGCGCGAGTGCAATCAGGGTGGCCTTGCCCTCCTGCAGAATGGATTCCGCATATTCCGGCTCGCGAATGAGGCCGACGGCAACGGTCGGTAACTTTGCTTCGCGCTGGATGCGTTCGGCGAAGGGGACCTGGAAGCCCGGTGTGCGCGACACCAGCGAATTGCCGCGCGGCAGCTTCATGCCGCCCGAGGAGCAGTCGAC
This sequence comes from uncultured Alphaproteobacteria bacterium, assembly GCA_963823115.1. Lineage (GTDB taxonomy): Bacteria > Pseudomonadota > Alphaproteobacteria > Rhizobiales > Xanthobacteraceae > Bradyrhizobium. Next base: position 83,823 of record CAWGKJ010000042.1, read on the forward strand.
CACGTCGATGCCAATCGCCTTCAGCGCGATCGCGAACGCAACGGAGTCTTCGATGGTCCAGCCGATGTCGACGCCATCTACCGACGAAATGCGAACGAACGCCGGAAGATGATCGGGCCACTCCTTGCGCATGATGGCGGCGATGCGCAGCGGCAGCCGCATCCGGTTCTCGCGTGAACCGCCATAGTCATCGTTTCGGTTGTTGGCCAGCGGCGAGAGGAAGGAATGCAAGAGGTAGCCGTGCGCGCAGTGCAATTCCACGACGTCGTAACCGGCAGCCTTGGCGCGCCGGAACGCGCGGCGATAATCCTCCACCAGGATATCGATCTCGTCCGACGTCAGCATGTGAGGCGCCGGCCAGCCGTCGTCGAAGGGGATGCTGCTGGAGGCGGCAATCTCCCAGGGGCCTTCGCCGCGCGCATCGCCATCGGATTTTCCAAGCGGTCCGCCGCCTTCCCAGGGACGCTGCGAAGAACTCTTGCGGCCGCCATGCGCGATCTGGATCGCGGCCTTGGCGTTGAAGGTATGGATCAGCGAGACCAGCCCCGCGTGGCCCGCCGTCTGGGCATCGTTCCAGATGCCCAGGCAGCCGTGGGTGATGCGGCCTTGCACGTTCACGGAGCTTTGCTCGACAAAGACCAGTCCGGCGCCGCCGGCGGCGAGCTTGCCGATATGCGCGGTATGCCAGTCGGTCGCCATGCCTTGCTGTGCCGAATACGTGGCCATCGGCGAAACCACGATCCGGTTCTTCAATGTGAGATCGCGCAGTTCGAGCGGGGTGAAAAGCAGCGGCAATTCAGTCATGGGATGTCCAGCCTTGTGATAAGCTTGCGATGTCCGGAAGCAGCCGCGCCTCATTTCTTGAGCAGCGGGCAGGCGCTCTCCTCGGGCGTGGCGAAAGCGTCCTTGCCGGGAATGACCTGGACGAGCTTCTCGTAATCCCAGGCCCCCTTGGACTCCGCGGGCGATTTCACCTGCACCAGATACATGTCGTGGATCAACTGGCCGTCTTCGCGCAGATAGGCGTTGCGGGCGAAGAAGTCGTCGATCGGCATGTTCTTCATCTGGGCGATGACTTTCAGGCCGTCGTCGGTTCCGGACTTCTCGACGGCCTTGAGATAGTTCATCACGACAGAATAAAGACCGGCCTGCACCATGGTTGGCCGCTTGTTGGTCTTGGCCATGAAACGCTGGGCGAAATCGCGCGTCTTGTCGTCCAGGTCCCAGTAAAAGGCCGTCGTGAGTTGCAGTCCTTGCGCGGCGGGCAGGCCGATCGCGTGGATGTCGCTGGTCTGCATCAGGAACGCCGCCAGCTTCTGCTTCTTCGCCAGCCCGAATTCCTGGGCCTGACGAATCGAATTGGCGAGATCGCCGCCAGTATTGGCGAAGGCCACGACATCGGCATTCGAGCCCTGGGCCTGAAGCAGATAGGACGAGAAATCCATGCTGTTGAGGGGGTGTCGCACTTCGCCGGCGACGGTGCCGCCGAGCTTTTCCACCGTCTTGGCCGCATCGTTGCGCAGCGCATGGCCGAAGGCATAGTCAACCGTGACGAAGTACCAGCTCTTGGCGCCTTCCTTGACCAGCGCGCGCGCCGTGCTGTTGGCGAGCGCGTAGGTGTTATACGTCCACTGCACCATGTTTGGCGAACATGCCTTGCCGGTCAGATCCGATGAGCCGGCCGACGAAATCAGGATCGCCTTGTTCTTCTGCTTGGCGATTTCGAGAACGGCGAACGCCACCGCCGAATTGGCGAAGTCGACGATGACGTCGACGTTTTCCTGCTCGTACCAGCGCCGCGCGATGGCCGCGCCGATATCCGCCTTGTTCTGATGATCGGCGTCGATCATCGTGATCGGCTTGCCCGCAACCTTGCCGCCGAAATCCGCGATCGCCATCCGCACCGCCTCGACCGAACTGGGCCCGGCCGCATCGGCGTAAAGGCCGGTCTGGTCGGTCAGCACGCCGATCTTCACGGTGTCGTCGGATATCTGCGCGTGCGAGGGGGTCGCCGCGAATGCGGCTGACAAGGCAGTCGCGACTGCAATCATCCGTCCAAGATTATTTCTCATCATTTCCTCCGTTTGTTGTTTTCTAGCTGGCAAGCCTGATGGCGTTGGTTTTCTCTTGACGCAGATCGATCATCCCCGGGTACGACAACGGGTCTTTGTCGGCTGCCAGGAGGGAGTGCTTCTGGATCTTGTTGGTCGACGTCAGTGGCAGCTCGTCGACGAAGACGATCCACGCCGGCAGTTTGAAGTTGGCGATGCGCTGGCCGCAGAAGCGGAATATTTCCTGCGCGAGGTCCGGCGACGGCGCAACTCCTTCGCCGGCCACGATGAACGCCGCGACCTCTTCCTCGCGGACCGGATCGCGGGCAGCCACCACCGCGGCTTGCTTGACCAGCGGGGAGGTTGTCAGCACGCCCTCGACCTCCGCTGCCGAAATGTTCTCGCCGGCGCGCCGGATCAGGTGTTTCAACCGGTCCACGAATACGAAAGCGCCGTCGTCATGCTGCCAGACGCTGTCGCCGGTGTGAAACCAGCCGCCGCGCCAGGCATGTTCCGTGGCATCGGAATCCCTGAGGTATCCCGAAAAGAAGCCCTTTCGCGGTGTTTCCCGGGAATGGCGAACGCAGAGTTCTCCGACCGTGCCTGGCGGCACTTCATTGTCGCTGGAATCCAGTGCGATCATCTCGAGGCCGGGCTCGCTGCGGCCGATCGTGTTGGTCTCGAGATGACGCGGCTCGGTCGTGTTGAACGGACTGCGCCCCGTCTCCGTCATGCCCCATCCCTCGACGAAGGGAATGCCGAAGCGCTCGCGGGCCCGCGAACGCTGTTCCGGGTTGGCGCCGACCCCCATCGAAAAACGCAGCGAATGGTGCTTCTCATCGTGCGTTTCGGGCTGGGCCAGCAGCGCCGCCACGATGACGCCGAGGTAGTGCAGGACGGTCGCCCGGCATGCGACAATGTCTCGCCACGCGGATTTGGCGTTGAACCGTTCCGGGAGGATCAGGCAGCCGCCGGTCAGCATCATCGCCATGGTCGTGACCGTGAGGCCGGCCATGTGAAACAGCGGAAGCGGGCTATAGAGGCGATCGGTCCCGAAATGATAGGTCACCTCGCCGCCGCGGCCTGCGTACCAGCGGCCGGTCGTGACGACATACTCATTGGTCAGAATGCAGCCCTTCGGGCGAGCCGTCGTGCCGGACGTATAAAGCAGCGCGGCCTCGGTTTCGCTTCCGGGACTTCCGGTCCGCGGCGGGGGACGCCTGGCGGCGGGGATTTGCAACACGCTCGCCCCGAGATCATCGCCGGACACGGCAAGCAGCGGGACATCCGCCGGCTTTGCTTTCTCCAGCTCCGTCTGATTGTGCAGCGTGACGATCAGGTCAGGCTCGGCATGAGACATCAGATATTCGATTTCGGCCGCGCGATAGGCCGGATTGATCGGGACGATCGAGACGCCGAGGGAATTGAGCGCGAGCCAGTGCACGATGAAATCGGGCCGGTTTTCCAGGAGCAGGCAGGCGCGATGCCCGTGCCCGAAGCCCAATTCGAGATAGCGGTCGCGCAGCGTGCGGATCTGCCGGGCCAATCGGCCATAGGACAACTCGATCCCGTCGGGGAAATAAGCGCGGTCCTTGCGTTCGGGGATGCAAAGGAAAGGCTTGAATGTCGATGCGTCCGCCGTCGCCGCAAACATGCTGAAGGTCGTGTACATGATGGCGGACGCGTCCCTCGAATGATGGACGGCGCCTCTCGTTCGCTTCGATGGCCAATGCCCGGATTGGAACCATTCGGAACGAGTGCGCCGCTTCGCAGCGTTTTCTTGTTGCCGCGCGTTTGATCAGGCGACGCGATGCTATAACCACGTTTGAAGCGTTGTCAAACCCGGCATGCATTTTTATAAAATACATATGTAGTTTGATAGCCAAAACATGGCTGACTAGGTCGGTTGAGCCGTATCGGCCGGACCGAAATTGCACGGCGCAGCTTCAATAGTTTCTGAATGACGGTGCCGCACGGTCACCGTAATCACCAACGCGCAGCATCATCGAACATTGTCATCGGCGATGCCGCGCGAGATAGCCGAACGGCATACGCCGCCGCGTCTGTTTGAAGGGAAACGTGGTGTTCACGAATTCAGGGGTAGCCTGCTTCGACGGGCCGCCGGAGATCAATCGTTTATGCCGCAGGTTTGGATGACGTACCACGAGATCGCGGAACTGCTTGGCTGCGAAGCAAATGAAGCTCGGACCCAAGTAATCCAGCGTGCGCTTGATCGAAAGAGAAGTCGCGACGGCTTCACCCGCGCTAAACTCGATCCGGTTTGGATGGCGCAATTTTATGCCCAGATTCGAAATGCTGATCCTGCGCTTGATCAGGCAATTCGCGGTCTGCAAATGGTTCACACCAGGATGAGTTGGCCCAGCTGGGCGGCGGACTTGGCTCGACGAATGAAGCGGGCAGAGTCCTAGCCAACAAAAAGCCGCCCCCCAAAGGCGGCTCTCCATTCAGCCCCGATACGCGGATCAGGCAGCCATCAATGCTGGCTTCGACTTCCGACGATAGGCCATGAAGCCGATGCCAGCGATGCCGAGAAGCAGCATCGGCCATGTAGATGGTTCGGGAACGGCACTAAACGGCAGCGCGTAGGATGGGTGTTCGCAAGCGAAACCCGTCGACTGGAGTTTCTCGAAGGTGATGGGTTTCGCGACGGGCTTCACCCATCCGGGCCATGGAGCACATCACCTCAGCAGCAGTTTGGAAATCAGCGCGGACAACTCGCTCTGGCGCGATACACCCACCTTTGAAAATATGCGTTTCAGGACTGTTCGTGCCGTCTCTTCCGAAATCTGCAGCCTCTCCGCGGCTTTCCGTGGTGAAAGACCCGTACCGATCAGTGACGCGAGGCGCGCCTCGCTCAGTGTCAGGCCGAGAATATCACGAACCATCGCCGGATCGGCCGGCTGCGCGGGCTGCGGATCAACCACCAGAACGATCGCCTTGGCGCGCATCAGGAATTGCTCAAGTGCGGGCTCATAGGAACTGCGCAACGGCAATATGTATGCGCTGAGCGGCCGCGCCGAGTTGGCACGCCTGATCAGGATTGGCCGGGGATCGCTGGTCATGTCCATCACGTTGCCGCGCAGCGTTGACGACACGGCTTCCTTGAACACATTACGGTCTGGCGCAAAGGCTGCCTTGAGCCGTTCGTTCTCTACGACAAACCCGTCGCCGATGTGGCATTGAGCTGCGGCGTTCGAAAACACGACGCGACCGAGACTGTCGAGAAAAAAGACCCCGACATCGAATTGCTCGAACGCCGCGGCGAGGCCCGCCGAGGAAAGCTCGGCGTCGAGCAGGCGCATGCTCAACCGCAAGGCTCTTTCGGCATGAACTCCCAGTTTTGACAGGACGGCCAGCTCCTCGTCGGAAAAGGCAGGTTTTGATGCGGCCCGGTTCACGATCAAGGCGACGGGAATATGCGGATCGGGCGATATCCAGGTGGCCGCAAGCCACTTCATTCCGTAGCGGGCAAGGAACTGCGTAAAGAACGGGTGCGACGTCATTTCCTCTTCGGTGACGAGATCCCGATCCGTGACAGCGTCGCCGGGCACGAAATAGGCACGCTCAACGCCGCGAATGGCGCGGATGTCGTGCTGCCACCAGGCCCTGGCGTATTCAACCGAGAAATCCTGACTGAACTCGGTTGATGGGATCACCCCGCGACTGTCATCGTCCCGTTGCCAGAACAGGTTGACGTTATTGTCGCCAAAGCGATGACCGACGAGGTCCAGGGCATGGGGCCATCGGCTCGGGTCAGGTGCCGCCTCGTAGATCGCCTCGATGGCGGCGACAAACTGCTCGTTCATTCTTGATTGGCCCCAGGCGGCGGCGTGATGACGTTCCAACCCATCAGCAGTAATTCGCTTTTCGTCTTGTTTTACTTCTATCACGCCGAAGACAGAACGTCCGCCTTTTCAGCCTCGGTTCTTTGCAATCGAAACTCATTCGCTGAGCTAAATCAGAGCGCCTGAACATCATTCGCGTCTGCCGCAGATCGGCGCGCAAAAGAAATCCGCGTCATCGCGGGCGAACCTCCCATTTGGGATATGACGCGACAACAGCGAAGCAGAGAGTTCTCCCGAGAGGTGATCAGCCGATCTGATATGGCGGAGATCACGGAGGATTGCAGCTCAGGTCGGCGCATCGTCCTCGCACTCTCAGGGATGCCGGCAGAGTTCGCAACAGGGGTTTGGAAATGAATACGAAACGTTTGGAAATCGTGTTGCGCAAGTGGAGGTTGTGCCGGTCGTCGCTATTGGCGCTCGCCGCAGCCGCAGTCGTTTTGCCGAGTGCACCAGCATCGGCCGGCGTATTCACTGGGTTGGAGGGCTATTGGTCGTTCAATGGCACGGCCGCCGACCAATCGGGAAACGGCAACAATCTTTCGCTCTTCGGCGGCGCGAGCTTCGCGTCAGGCGGTCAGTTTGGTCAGGCGCTAAGCCTCAATGGCGCTCAGGGAAGTTATGCGCAACAGACATCCAACAACGCTGCCTTTAACTTTGGCTCCAAAGATTTCACAGTTCAAGTGTGGGCAAAGCTCACGCCCGGGCAGACGCAGACGCTCATCGAGAAATTCAGCGGAGATTCCGGGCCGGGATGGACGCTCTCTTACGTGAGCGGCGTCGAACAATTTTATCAAGGCTCCCCTTATAATTCCAGTGCGATCAATGTGTCTGCTGGCGTTTGGCAGCAATTTGTAGCCGAGAGAAACGGCAACTCGCTCGATATTTATTACGACGGCAGTCTGGTTGGACGCCAAGCAATTTCAGGCGCAATTTCACCTTCTTCAAATCCATTGCTGATCGGCGCCCGGAATGCGGCCGATACTCGAAACTTCACGGTCAACGGCCTCATTGATGATGTTGGGATCTGGGACCGGGCGCTTTCGCCCACCGAGATCGGCTCTCTTTGCAACAATGGAAATGGATTGGCATTCCAGTCTTCGGTCCCCAAACCATCAACGTGGGCAATGATGTTGCTCGGTTTCGCCGGCGTCGGCTTCATGGCGTATTGGCGGAAGTCAAAGCCTGCATTCATGGCTACGTGATCTGCGATCATCAGGTTGAATTGAGAGGCCACCTTTTGCTGCGTCGGAGTGATGCTCGTGAGTGACCAGGTTTTCAGTTTCCCGCCGTCAAGCCGAACTCAAGAGAGCGCTGGTGCCTCGCAAGGGCAGCACAGGCTGCTGCACGCAATCTATATTTTCGTAATCGCGACCGCGATGCTGGGGTGGACATGGCTCATCGTGTGGTTCGCGGTGGAGTTGATGGCCGCTTGATCTACGATCATCGGATTTGAATTGAAGAGCCGCCTTCGGTCGTCTTTTTCTCGTGACGCGCGTCAGCGACTTGCATGCGCCGCCTGAACATCATCCGCATTTGCCGCTGCTTAACGCGCAAAATAGTCCGTAACCCATGGGATGCGTCGAGCCCTTGCGAAACCCATCGCCCTGCTGCGCATCGGACTCCGCTCCGCCAGGTTGACGGTGAAGAAGAAATTGCCCCCGGCAATGAAGTTGTGACGATAGTCGGTCATGCCGACATGTCAGCATGTGACGCTTGGGTATCGCGGAGTTTATCATCAGGCGCGCATTCGCGCGATCCGTTGGCTCCATGCATCAATTGCGGTTAGCGAAGATGATGGGTTTCGCGAAGGCTCAACCCATCTGGCTTCGCGCCGGTCATCCAGCGACCGTAAATCGTCTGGCGCGATTTGAAGTCGGCACCACAGCCGCCATGCTAAAATTTGTAACCAATAAACAGCTGCGCGTTGATGCCGGAGCTTGCATCGGCAGCGCGTATGGCATTGACCCCGGCCTTGACGGTGAAAGCGCCGTGCTGGGCCGTGACGGCCAGGCCGACTTTCATGAGGTATTGGCTGTCATAAGCTGAATATTGGCTCACATTGAAACCGTAGAGTGTCCCGGTGCTCTCGACCTGGGGATTACCAAGTGCCCGCTCATAACCGACAGCGAGGGCAGGCGCTATGGTCCAATCATTCAGTGGTTGAGGATCAAGGCTGACGTCCAGGTCGGCCAACACGTTGGGAGATGTATGTTTGATTCGATTGACGCCCAGGGCGAGTTCACTGCCGCTTTCGCTAAAGCCGCCGAGGGTTACCTCGGTAACGCGAACCCCTACTTGCGGCGTGATGGTAAATGGAGCCAGGCGAACGACATCACCAACATCAGCCCCGCCGCCGTAAACGGCGCCTTTGGTGTTGCCTTGCGTGGTCCCCAGGCCTCCACCCAGGGCGCGCTTGCTTTGGTAGTCGACCCAACCGACATTCGCACGCGCCGCCACGTAAGGACCGGCTTCAAGCGTCGAAAAACCGTAACGTCCGCCAATCGTGGCCAGAGCCGTGTTGACATCGGCACTGGCGCCGGCGGTTCCTACCGAACCCAAAATATTGCCGAGGCCCAGATAGGCGCTGGTCTGATCGCCTATGCGGTAAGTGCCCCCTATGACCGAGCCGGCGCTTCGCTCCGTGCTGCTGGCAGCGCCAGCACGACCATCGGACCCAAAATAGCCCCCGAGGCCGGCCAGCCAGATACGAGTTTGACCTATGCCAAGATCACGGCCGCTCGTATAGGGCGTGATCGCCCCATCGACCCACAGCGGCTGGCGCAACAAATAAGAGGCGGCATCGGCATGAACCTGACCGCCAACCTGCCTCTCGACGCCCCCCAGCGTGCCCATGTCTATGGCTGACTGCAGATAGTAATTGTAGGAGGTATAGTGGCCCGACAGTGGCGAGTTCTGTAACGCGTTCAGGAGTGCGGCGCCGCCGGCGGCGTTGCCGGCAAACCCGCTTTGTCCGGGCAATGTCGAATAGTAGACCATCTTGGCGCGCAGAACGTAGATGTCGGCCTGGGTAAGCCCCAGCCCCTGAATCAAATAGGCATTCAACGAACCATATGACGTAATCACCTGATCGAGCCCGGCCTGCAAGAAGCTCGGCAGAACCCGCAGCATCACAGCATAGATCGCGTATGTGTTTGCGCTAAGGGGGATGGTGGGGTGCAGACTCTGGTTGATGGACGCAGCCATATAGTTGTTGCTGGCCATATAGTCCTGCATGATGATCGTCGGCGATACGCCGGCTATGCTCTGCAGGAGCATAGACGTCCACCCGGTACGGTCCTTGCCGCCGGAACAGTGGTACAATGCGGGATCGGCCTCATTGGCCAAGTCGATCAAGACCGTGTGAAACGCCGCTCGCTGGACCGGATCGGTCACAAAGTTTTGGTAGGTGGTCGTCATATAGGTGCCCGCTGTCGGCCCGTCGATCACTGGCGGCGTCGACGTCAACATCGACGGCGTAGAAGGAGTGCCGTAGATATTGACCTTGGTATAATACACCCCATCCGGATAAATATCGGCCCCGGCATTGGGCGACGAGGGAGTGGCCGGGCCAGCGATCTCCGAGGGTGTCCGCAAATCGATATCCAGACCGATATGCAACATTGAGAGGGTTGCCGAATCCGCGGAGTTAAGCTGGCTCAGGGCCTCGGAACGATAAAAAACCCCGGTTCGCATCACGCCATTGTTGCTGGTCGTGTCGGCGAATCCTGTTCCTCCATTACCCGCCGAGATTCCCGCAAGGTCCCTGAAATTTTCATCTGATATCAGGATCGGCGTTGTAATCGCCTGCTGGGCCGATGCCGGTGCGAAAGACAAAAGCACCGCTGGCGTGGCGCAAAGAAAAATGTTTCTCATCGTGACCGCATCACGATGTCGTCTTCTTGCTTTGCATGGTCGGCCTCGCGCTTTGCGCGCGCGTACCGCTACGTGATTCGCGCGTGCAACGAGTTGTTCCAAATCAATTCTGACCCAATTTTCGGTCGTCGGCCCGATGGGTTGAGCCCTTCGCGAAACCCATCGCCTTGCTGCGCATCGGATGCCGCGCCGCCATGTTGACGTTGAAGAAGAAACGGCCTCCGGCAATGACGTTGCGACGATAGCTGGTCATGCCGGCATGTCAGCATGATCACGCGGCGAGGCGATGGGTGTCGCGGAGTGTCGTCATGCGCGCATTCGCGCGACCCGTTGGACTGCGCGCATCAATCGTGGTTTGCGAATATGATGGGTTTCGCGCCCATCAGCTCTGTCACCCTAATTCCAAAGGATCGGCGCGCTGTTCAAGGGCCGCAGGTTTCGTTTGGAGGCTGACGGGCCCGAGAATTTCCCGTTTGACATGATTGTTTGAACAGATGCTCGCCGTTAGGCTACAACGGCGATGATGGCATGAAGAATGGGGGGCCGATGCGTTGGATGCTGGTGCTGTTTTTCACCTTGGCCACTTGGACCGCCGTAGCGCAGGTTTCAACCTCCGACGTGTTTGCCCGTACGGGGCAATGGAGGGCTACCGAAAGCTGGGGAAAGGTTCCGCACACCTACACCTTCGAGCCCAAAGGTACGTTCAAGAGCAGCGACTGGGACAACGGAAAAGGACAAGGTACGTGGACGCACGCCGGCAAGGCGTTTGTGATGATCTGGCCGCAATACGGCGGAGTGCTCTACCAAGGCGTTATTGAAGGCGAAGAAATTCGGGGAACCGCCTATAATCAAGACGGCTCGACGATCGGTACCTTCGTCTTTCACCTGATGCATTAGCCCGTAGGATGAGTTGAGACCTTCGCGAAACCCATCGCCTTGCTGCTGATAGGTGTCGCGGGAGTATCATCATGCGCGCATTCGCGCGATCCGTTGGCTCCACGCATCAATCGCGGCTTGCGAAGATGTGTTTCGCGGGCTCAAGCCATCTACGGCGCTTGCGCGTAACGGCGAATTTGTCGAGCCGGATCAAGCTGATTTGCCCTGTCCAGTCCCGTCTCGAAAAGATTTCCCTTTTCGCTTCACCCAAATCAGCGCCATAACGCGCTCCATCCCGTCCCGCTTGAGGGGCGTATCGCGATCGTCACGGACGTTGGGCACGGGATGCGGTGGACGCGGGTGGCGCTGCTGACGAGAGCGCTTACCTTGCGGACGGCCAAGTCGTGTGGTCCTGACGCCTCGACGCCGGCGTCAAGCTTTGCGGAGCGATCCGCGAAGTGACGGTGACAAAAAAGCCCGATCGCCGGGGAGATCACGAAGTAAGCCGTTAAAACCATTGCGTGCGGGAATGCCGGGTGATCCCGGCGTACTCGTGGTGACTAACGCGCGTGCTTACTACACTACACGCGCGGCCTCGGGTGCGCGGGCACCCGGCATTCCCCACGCCCTCACTTGGGCGGAAGGTTCTGGCAAGCCTCGGGCGCATCGCGCGGCGAGATTGCGAAGTCGTATCTGAAAGCTATCCACGCTGTCGTCCCTGCGCACGCAGGGACCCATAACCACCGATGGCTGTTGTTGCAAAGGACGTCTGGCCACATCGCGAAACGGAGGAATCACGCGGTATGGGTCCCCGCGCCCCGTGCGCAATTGCGCACTAGGCGGGGACGACAGCGTCCTTTATCCGTCGTTGGCTCGCAATGACGAAGCAAAACGCGCTGTCGCGGTCTCGCCGCAAATACCGAAGAGTTGCGCCGATGCCGTCAGACATGCACCGCGGTGCGCACGCGGCCGGCATCGCCGAACACGCGCAGGTAGCGCTCGACTTCGGACTCGATACCGGTCGCCTTTTCCGGATTGTCCGAGAGCTTCACCGCCGGCCGGCCATCGACCGACGTCACCTTGCAGACGATCGAGATCGGATCGAGATCGACCGAGCCGTCGGGCGAGCATCCCACGAAATCATTGGTCAGGTTGGTGCCCCAGCCGAAACTGACCCTGACGCGGCCGGCGAAATGACGGTAGGTCTCCTCGATCGATCCGACATCCATGGCGTCGGAAAAGACCAGCAGCTTCTTCTCTGGGATCGCAGCCCTTTTGCTTCCACCACTTGATGATTTCCTCGCCGGCCGCGATCGGCGGCGCGCTGTCCGGCCGAAAGCCGGTCCAGTCCGCCACCCATTCCGGCGCATCGCGCAGGAACGGCTTGGTGCCGAAGCAGTCAGGAAGGGCGATCAGAAGGTTGCCGCCATAGGTGTGGCGCCACTGATCGAGGATGCGGTACGGCGCCCAGCGAAGCTCATCGTCGTCATTTGCCAGGGCAGCGGCGACCATCGGCAATTCATGCGCGTTGGTTCCGATCGCTTCGAGATCGTTATCCATCGCCAGCAGGACGTTCGAGGTGCCGGTGAAGGACGGCCCGAGACCTTCCTTGACGGCCTCGACGCACCAGCGCTGCCACAGGAAACCATGGCGGCGCCGTGTTCCGAAATCGGACAGGCGCAAGCCATCCAGTTTGCGCAGCCGTTCGACCTTGGCCCACAGCTTGGCCTTGGCGCGGGCATAGAGGACATCGAGGGCAAACCGGCCCTGTCCTTTCATCACCTGGCGCGAGCGCAGCTCATTGAGAATGGCGAGCGCCGGAATTTCCCACATCGTGGTGTGGGTCCAGGGCCCGTGGAAATGCAGTTCGTATTGGCCGTCGACCTTGTCGCAGCTCGTACTCGGGAAGACGGAACGTGGCGAGCCAGTTGATGAAGTCGGGCGAAAACATCTGGGTCTTGCCGTAGAACGTATTACCGGCGAGCCAGATCAGCTCTTTCTTGGCAAACCGGATGGTGCGGGCATGATCGAGCTGGGCGCGCAGTTCGCCCTCGTCGATGATTTCGGCCAGCCGCACATGCCGGCTGCGATTGATGACCGAAAAGGTGACGCGCTGGTCCGGATAGAATTCCCGGATCATCTGCAGCATCAGCAGTTTGTAGAAATCGGTATCGAGCAGGCTGCGCACGATCGGGTCGAGCCGCCAGCCGTGGTTGTAGGTCCTGGTTGCGATGTCTGTAACTGCCATACGGGAACTCTATCGCGCCGGAAGGCCTGCAACCAGTGGCTTTCGGCCGGGCATGGCAGGTCAGCGCGATCATGCGCTGCCTGGCCTGGCTCACGGCCGCGTGCAGGCCGGTCCAGGGCGGCTTTCCGGGGGCGAATTGCCGCCGCAGGTAGGCCACGAGCTCGGCGACCTGATCGTCGGTCAGGCTGTCCTTGAAGCCGGGCATGTAGCCGAGATCGCTCGAAACCGGCGTGGCGATGCCGTGCAGGATCACCTGGATCAGGTTGTCGGGAACGGCACTGTGCACATTGCTGTTCAGCGCCAGCGACGGCCGGCTGCCGAACAGGGGCGGGCCGCCGACCTCATGGCAGACCGCGCAGGCGCCATCATAGAGACGTGCGCCGACTGGCGACGGCCGGACGGTTCGCGTGCTGGTCAGGGTTTCAAGCCTGGCGGCCAGTTCACTGCTGGGCTGGTTTGCCGATCGCGTTGTCGTTGAACGAGGCGAGGTAGACCGCCATGGCGCGAATGTCCTGGTCCGGCAGGCCAGCGAGTTCCTTCACCACCGGCTCCATCGGACCCGCGGCGACACCGTGAAAACGGGATTCGCCTGTCCGCAGATAGGCGAACAATTCGTCCTCGCTCCAGGGGATCGGCGCGTGCGAAAGCGAGGTCAGCGGCGGGGCTTCCCAGCCCTCCGCGAAACCGCCGGCAAGATAGGCGTTGGCTTTCTCCGCGCCAAACGCGTTGCGCGGCGAATGGCAGGCGCCGCAATGGCCGAGACCCTCGACCAGATAGGCGCCGCGATTCCACATCGCCGATTTCGTCGCGTCGGGTTCGAAGACGCCGGGCTGGTGGAACAGTGCATTCCATCCCGCCATCAATGGACGCAGATTGAACGGAAACGCGAACTCATGGTTTCGGCTCTCGGCGCGCACCGCCGGCTGCGCCATCAGGTAGGCATAGAGCGCCTGCATGTCGGCATCGGTGGCCTTGACGAAATGCGTGTAGGGAAACGCCGGATAGAGGTGACGGCCGTCGCGATGGATGCCCTCGCGCATGGCGCGCTCGAACGCGGGATAGGACCAGCTGCCGATGCCGGTCTCGACATCGGGCGTGATGTTGGTCGAGTAGATCATGCCGAACGGCGTCTCGATCGGCCGGCCGCCGGCGTTGACGACGCCGTTCGCAACGGTGTGGCAGACCGCGCAGTCGCCGAGCGCGGCGAGTTGCCGGCCGCGGGCGATGGTGGCTTCCGAATAGGTCGACGCATCCGGCCGCGCGATCGGCGCGATCGCGCGCCACGGCAGCACGGCCGACGGCGATGCCGATCGCTGCGGCACATACCGCCACGACCGTCGCAAGCGCGCCGCGCCGCCGCGCGAAACGGATTTTGCCATTGGTCGGGCGAGAGCCGGCGGCTGGGGCGCGGCCGACGGCAACGCGTTCGGCGTTGCGCGCGCTTCGCCGCGCAATCCCGCCAGGATGCGCTCCGGCGTGAACGGCAATTCGCGAAAGCGCACACCGGTCGCATCGAAGATGGCGTTGGCGATCGCCGCGGCGCTCGGGACGGATGCGGACTCGCCGACGCCGAGCGGCGGCTGGTCCTGCCGCGGCAGCATCAGGACGTCGATCTTCGGAATATCGGGGAATTTGATGATGGGGTAGGCGCCCCATTCGCGGCTCGTCACCGTGTTGCGGTCGAACGAAACCTCTTCCATCAGCGCGCGGCTGGTCGACTGGATGACGTTGCCGTGGATCTGGTGGCGGACGCCGTCCGGATTGATCATCAGGCCGGAATCCTGGCCGGCCACGACGCGGGTCACGCTGACGTCGCCGGTCGCCTTGTTGACGGCGACGTCGGCAATCCAGGCCGACCACGCCGCGCCGTAACCCGGGAACTTGCTGTGGACATAGAGCGCGTAGGCAAAGCCGCGCCCGCGCACGATGTCGCCCTCGGCTGCCGGCTCTTGCCTGACGCGGACGCGGGGTCCAGCCGGCGCGCTCGGCACGGCGTTGACGAGGTCGATGGCGCGGGGATCCTTCAGATAGCGCAGACGATATTCGATCGGATCGATGCCGGCCTCGGTCGCCAGTTCGTCGATATAGGATTCGTGGGCGAACGTATTGGGCAACGCCGAGACGCCGCGAAGCCACGATGCCCGCACGATCGGCGGCATGTCGTGCGCGACCACGCGCATGGCGTCGTAATCGTAGGGCGGGATCGCGGTGCGGTCGCCCATCTCGAACACATCGGCGACCGGCGCCACCGCGCCGGTCAGCAACAGCGCCAGGGTCGGCGCGCCGTTGGAGGGATAGCGGGTGGCGAAATCGTAACCGGCGACGCTGCCGTCGGCGTTCAGCCCGCCCTTGACGTCCATCAGTTGCGCGGTGCCCTTCGGCTCCCAGGCATGCTCCTGCTCGCGCGTCAATTGCACGCGGACGGGACGGCCGACCGCGCGCGACAGCAGAACCGCATCGGCCGAAACGTCGTCGGCGCAGTTGCGGCCGTAGCAGCCGGCCGCTTCCATCCGGATCACGTCGATTTCGGTTTCCGGCCGCTGCAGCAACAGCGCGAGGTCGGTGCGCAGGACGTGCGGATTTTGGGTGCCGGACCAGACGCTGGATGTGACCGTTCCGAAAATCCGCGACGGCGCAGGATGGGCCGATCGAAGCGTGCATCTGGTACGGCCAGACATAGGTGCGCGCCATCGGCCTGGCGGCGGCGGCGAGGGCGGCGTCGACGTCGCCTTTGTCGATCAGGGTCCGCGGCGTCGAGGGATTGGCGCGCAGCGCCGTCTCGATGTCCTTCAGATCGGGAATTGTCGGCGTCGGCTTCCAGGTGACCCGGAGTTGCGCGGCCGCCTTGATCGCGTTTTCCTCGCGCTCGGCGACGACGCCGACGAAATCGCCGATCCTGACGACCGCGACGAGCCCCGGAATATCGCCTACCGAAGCTTCGTCGACCGCGATCAGGCTGGTGCCGACGAAGGGGCCGGCATCGACGCCGGCATAGGGCGGACGCACGACCCGGCCGTGCAGCATGCCGGGCACGCGCACGTCGTGAACATAAACAGGTTCGCCGGTCGCCTTCGCCGGCAGATCGATGCGCGGCACCGATTGCCCGACGATGGTGTAGGCGCTGGCGGCTTTCACCGGAACATCGTCCGCGAGTTCGAGGCGGATAATCTTGTCGCCGATCAGTTCGCCGTAGCTGACGCTGCGGTTATCCCTGCCGCGGATCAGGCCGTCTTCGATGGAGAGTTCGCCGGCGGCAAGCTCCAGTCGTTCGGCGGCGCGCGCCGTCAGGAAGTGCCGCGCCTGCGCAGCAGCCTTGCGCAAGGGTACGGCCGTGATCTGGATGGTTTCGCTGGCGATGGTCGCGCCTTGGTTGGGAACGCGCGAGGTGTCGCCCAGCACGACGACGACGCGCGCAAAGGACACGTCGAGCTCTTCGGCGACGATTTGTCCGAGCGCGGTGCGAATGCCCGTGCCGAGATCGACATGACCATTGAAGGCTGTCACCGAACCGTTTGCCGCTATCTTGATGAAGGTTTCGAATGCGGCTTGCCCGCCCGAATCCGCCGGGCGAACCACCGACAACGATCCGGGCCGAAGTTCGGGAGCTTCCGGCAGTGTCCGGCGCAGCCATTACTCTTGCGCCTCGGCGAGATGTCCCGCGGCCCGCATCGCGGCGCGCGCGATTTCGATATGCGCGCCGCACCGGCACAAATTATAGCGGAGCGCTTCCAGCACCTCGGTCTCGGAAGGGTGAGGGTTACGCATCAGCAGCGCCTTGGTGGTCATGATCATGCCGTTGAGGCAGTAGCCGCATTGCGCGGCCTGTTCCGTGATGAAGGCTTCCTGCACCGGATCGGTATTATCGCGCGAGCCGAGGCCTTCGAGCGTCACAATGTCGCGCCCGACGCAACCCGAGATCGGGATGACGCAGGATCGCGCGGCGACGCCGTCGATCAGCACGGTGCAGGCCCCGCATTCGCCGAGCCCGCAGCCGTATTTCGGTCCGTTCAATTCGAGATCGTTGCGCAACACGAAAAGTAGCGCGGTGTCGGGAGCAGCATCGACGTCATGGATCCTGCCGTTGACTTTCAGACGGATCGTTGTCTGCGTCATGCGTATGGTTCCGGCCCGGTGGTTGCGCTGCAAGACAACGCGTTGGATGCCAGCAAGGATATCGTTTGCATACAAACATGCAAGCAGGCCGTCCCGCAGCGGAAACCGGTTGCCCGGTTTGTGAACAGACATCGGAGGCATTTGAGCTAATATTCGGCAGCAGCCTTTTTTCGTTCCCGATGGCGCTTGACAATCGGCCGCGCGAGCAACATCGTTCGTACACGAACAAAATAAACGGGCGGGACGGATCCGATATTGCCATCGTCGGGCTACGACAGGGTGCATCGCTGCAAACCCGCCTCTCGACAGTTTGATACCGGCTTGTGGGCTTGTTCATGACTGATACGACGACCGCTGCCGACGACAAGATCCGCTGCGATGCCTGCCCCGTGATGTGCTACATCAAGCCGGGGGCGGCGGGCGCCTGCGATCGTTACGCCAATCAGGATGGCGAACTGGTGCGCGTCGACCCGCATATCGTTCTGGAGTGGACGGTGTCCCACGGCGGACGGGTGGTGCCGTTCCAGGTCGGCGGCGATTGGGACGGCAAGATCGTCCACGAGAAGAGCCGGTTCGTCACCGCGGTCGGTGCCGGCACGACCTATCCGGACTACAAGCCTGCGCCCTTCATCGTCTCCCAGGAGGTCGACGGCGTCGACATGGTCACCGTGGTGACCGAGGGCATCTTCAGTTATTGCGGCGTCAAGGTGAAGATCGACACCGATCGTTACCTCGGCCCCGAGACGGCAACGGTTCGCGCGGAGGGCGAAGCGATCGGCCACGTGACGACCAGCGAATACGGCTCGCAGATGTTGTCGCTGGGCGGCGTTCACCATCTCACCGGCGGCTCCAAGAAGGAAGGCCGCGTCACCTGCGACGCGCTGATGGATCTCAGCAACTGCAAGCCGGTCGAACTCACGATCGACGGCGGCGCGACCGTGGTGGTGCAGGCCGGACATTCGCCGATCGTCAACGGCGTGGCCGAAGAGCGGATGCGGGTCGGCTGCGGCTCGGCGACCATCGGCATGTTCGCCAAGCAATGGCTCGGCAAGGTCGACGAAGTCGTTGTTGTGGACGACCACATCACCGGCGTTCTCTCAGAACATCAGGCCGGCAAGCTGCTCGATATTCCCGAAACCGGGATCAAGATGAAGGGACGCCGGTCGACGCCGGGCCGCTATTTCCAGGTCGCCGAGCCCGGTACAGGCTGGGGCGGCACCAAGATCTCCGACCCGCTCTCGGTGCTGGGTCCGTTCGACCGGAAGAAAGCACGCCCCGGCCTGACCATGCTGATGGTCTCCACGACGGGCGAGCACGCGGCCTATTATGAACTCGACGAGGGGCTCAAGCCGATCGAGAAGCAGATGCCGCCCGATCTCAGGCTGTCGGTCGAGCGGATCCAGGAGAACTGCGAGCCTGCGTTGTGCACCGTGCTTTTCATGGCGGGCGCAGGCGGATCGTTGCGGTCCGGCGTGACCGATAATCCGGTGCGCCTGACACGATCGGTCAAGGACGCCCTGACGAAGGTGACGAGCGGCGGCGCGCCGGTATATGTCTGGCCGGGTGGCGGCATTACTTACATGGTGGATGTCACGCAACTTCCGGCACGCGCCTTCGGTTATGTTCCGACGCCTGCGTTGGTGGCGCCGATCGAGTTTACGCTGCGGCTGTCGGATTATGCGGCGCTGGGTGGCCACATGGACCATGTGCGTCCGCTTGCGTCCCTGAAGGACAGCACTGAAATCCTCCAGGTGCTTTCGCCTCCATCGGGACGACGCGTATGAGGAGAGTTCCGCAGATCGGTTTTCTGGCCGATGATAGAAGGCTTCATCTGCAGGATGGTCCGATCGACCTGATCGTGGAGGCCTGCGGCAGCGAGACAAACCGGCGTGCAGCCTATGACGCCGCCGCGCGGCGCTTCACCGGCCTGCTCGATGAACTCTGCCGCGAGCTGCCGCTGTTGCGCCAGGCGGCCGATCCCGAGCGGTGCCTGCTGCACGGCAACGTCGCGCGCCGCATGCATGCGGCGGTGAGGCCATTTGCCGCCGAGCAGTTCATCACGCCGATGGCGGCGGTCGCAGGCGCCGTCGCGGAAGAAATTCTCGGCGCGATGCTGCAAAGCGCGCGGCTCGAGCGCGCTTATGTCAACAATGGCGGCGATATCGCGCTGCATCTTGCGGAAGGCCAGCATTTTACGGTGGGTTTGGCCGACCGGCCGGATGGGCCCGACCTGATGCGAGCCATGGTCATCGAGGCCGACGATCCCCCGCGCGGTGTTGCGACCAGCGGACGCCACGGGCGCAGCTTTTCGCTCGGCATTGCCGATGCCGTGACGGTGTTCGCGGCCACCGCGTCGCAGGCCGACGCCGCCGCCACCATCATTGCCAATGCAGTCGATTTGCCCGGACATCCAGCCATCGTCCGCTGCCCCGCGCGCGATCTGCAGCCCGACAGCGATCTCGGTGCGCGGCTGGTCACCCGCGGCGTCGGCATCTTGTCAAATGGTGAGACCGGGCAGGCGCTCGAATCCGGTGCGGCTTGCGCGCGCGGGCTGCTCGCGGCGGGATTGATCGACGGCGCGGCATTGCGTTTGAATGGCGAGATGGTCATCGTGGCGGCGAGGGCGACCGGGCTGCCAAGATCGCAACTGCCGCTGCACAGCGATGCAACGAGAAGCGTGATGCATGTATAAGGTTATTGAAATCAGGGAACGGGGCGTAAATCCATGAGCGCGGTCATTCGCAAGATTGTCACAGTTGTCGAGGAGACCAGGCTTGAGATGGGACAGGTGGTCTCGCCGCCGACCCGGCGTGCAGCAGCCATCGCCGTGATCGAAAATCCGTTCGCAGGCCGATATGTCGAAGACCTCTCGCCCCTGATTGCCATTGGCGAAGAACTCGGCGAGTTGCTCTCGAAAAAGGCCGTTGCCGCGCTCGGCATCGACGGTCCAAAGGCGCAGAGCTACGGCAAGGCGGCTGCGGTGGGTGAAAACGGCGAACTCGAGCACGCGGCCGCGATCTTGCATCCGAAGATGGGTGCGCCGGTGCGCAAGGTGCTGGGCAAGGGCGCGGCGCTGATTCCATCGTCGAAGAAACGCGGTGCGATGGGGACGACGCTGGATATTCCGCTCGGCCACAAGGATGCGGCGTTCGTGCGAAGCCATTTCGATGGCATGGAAGTGCAAATCAACGATGCGCCGCGCGCCAATGAAATTATGGTGGCGGTGGCGGTCACCGATAGCGGCAGGCCGCTGCCGCGTGTCGGCGGTCTGACGACTGCCGAAATCAAAGGCGAGGACGGTCTACGGTAATTTCTCAGACATTGGAGGCAAGGGATGCGACGTAGCAGATATATCCTGGGCGCGGGGTTGGCGATCCTGGTGGCGGGCACGGCCCATTCCGCCATGGCGCAGAGCGAAATCAAGATCGGTGAAATCAACAGCTACTCGCTGTTGCCTGGATTCACGGAGCCCTATCGCAAGGGCTGGCAGCTTGCGGTAGAGGAAATCAATGCCGCGGGCGGCATCCATGGCAAGAAGCTCGTTGTCGTCTCCAAGGATGACGGCGGCAAGCCCGCCGACGCGCAGACCGCCGCCAACGAACTGGTGTCGAGCGAGAAAGTGGTGATGCTTACCGGCACGTTCCTGTCCAATATCGGTCTGGCCGTCAGCGACTTCGCCAACCAGAAGAAAGTTTTCTTCCTGGCGGCCGAGCCCCTGACCGATGCCGTTACCTGGTCCAAGGGCAATCGCTACACCTTCCGCCTGCGCCCCTCCAACTACATGCAGGCGGCGATGCTGGTGGAAGAGGCCGCAAAACTTCCGGCCAAGCGCTGGGCGACGATCGCGCCGAATTATGAGTACGGTCAGTCCGCGGTAGCGGTGTTCAAGAAGCTGATGTCGGAAAAGCGGCCCGACATCCAGTGGGTCGACGAGCAGTGGCCTCCGCAGGGCAAGATCGACGCCGGTCCCGTGGTGCAGGCGGTCGCGGCTGCCAATCCGGAAGCCATCCTCAACGTCACCTTCGGCCCCGATCTGGTGAAGCTCGTGCGCGAAGGCAACACCCGCGGCCTCTTCAAGGATCGCGCGGTGGTCTCCTTCCTCACCGGCGAACCCGAATATCTCGATCCGCTGAAGGAAGAAACGCCGGCGGGGTGGATCGTCACCGGCTATCCCTGGTACAGTATCAAGACGCCGGAGCACGATGCGTTCCTGAAGGCTTATCAGGCCAGGTACAACGACTATCCGAGGCTCGGCTCGATCGTGGGCTACGAGACGATCAAGGCGGCCGCTGCCATCCTTGTCAAAGCCAACTCCGACGATCCAGAGAAGATGATCGCAGCGGCCGAAGGTTTGTCGGTGCCGTCACCGTTCGGCGAGATTACCTTCCGCAAGATCGACCACCAGTCGACACTGGGTGCGTTCGTCGGCAAGACCGCGGTCAAGGACGGCAAGGGCGTCATGGTGGATGCGGTCTATCGCAAGGGCTCCGATTATCTTCCTTCCGACGCGGAAGTCGCAAAGCTCCGCCCGAAAGAGTGAAGCCAAAAGCGGCGGGTGCGCGATTGCCCGCCGCGTACTGAAGCATATCCCATGGCCTCATGGCTCGAGACGCGCGGCGTTGCCGCGCTCCTCACCATGAGGAGTTGAGACCTCATCCTGAGGAGGCGCCAACGGGTCGCGCGAATGCGCGCCCGATGATAAACTCCGCGCCGTCTCGAAGGATGAAGCCACTGAACTGCGCTGGCGCGGACCGCATATGGCCTTTTACTTCGTTCAGTTTCTGACCGGCCTTGCCAGTGCTGCGTCGCTGTTTCTTGTTGCGTCGGGCCTGTCGATCATCTTCGGCGTGACGCGCATCGTTAATTTCGCCCATGGCGCCTTCTACATGCTCGGCGCCTATGTCGCCTTTATCTTGACCGAGCGGTTTTCCGGCGCGTTCGGATTTTGGGGCGGCGTCTTCGCGGCGGCGCTGATCGTGGCCGTCGTCGGCGTGCTGGTGGAGATGGTGCTGCTGCGGCGAATCTATCATGCGCCCGAACTGTTTCAGCTGCTCGCGACCTTCGGGCTGACCCTGATGGTCGAGGATCTGGTGGTGCTGATCTGGGGACCGGACGACCTGTTGGGCCGCCGCGCTCCGGGATTTAAGGGGGCGGTCGATTTTTTCGGCCAGCACATTCCGAGCTACGATTTATTCCTGATCGCGCTCAGTCCAGTCGTGCTCGGCGTACTGTGGCTGCTGTTCCAGCGGACGCGCTGGGGTGTCCTGGTTCGTGCCGCGACGCAGGACCGTGACATGGTGGCGGCGCTTGGCGTCAATCAAAAATGGCTCTTCACCAGCGTGTTTGCGCTCGGGGTTTTTCTCGCCAGCCTCGGCGGCGCGTTGCAGATTCCTCGCGATGCCGTGCACCACGCCATGGATTTGCGCATCATCGTCGACGTGTTCGTGGTGGTGGTGATCGGCGGCCTCGGCAGCATCATCGGCGCCTTCGTCGCGGCGGTGCTGGTGTCGGAGCTCAACGCATTCGGCATCCTGATTTTCCCCAAGATTTCCATCATCCTGGTATTTCTGGTGATGGCGGTGGTGCTGATCGTGCGGCCGTGGGGCCTGTTCGGCAGGCCGGAGCATGCCGTACGCCGCACGCCGGGGCTCACCGTGCATCCATGGCGGCCGCTGACGTCTAACGAACGAATACTGGCGATCGCTGCGCTGGTCGTCGCGGCCGCGCTGCCGCTGATCGGCGGCAACTATGCGCTCACGGTAGGCTCCGAGATTGCGATCTTCGTCATCTTTGCCGCGAGCCTGCATTTCCTGATGTCGGTCGGCGGTCTCGCCTCGTTCGGCCATGCCGCCTATTTCGGGCTCGGCGCCTACGGCGTCGCGTTCCTCGCCAAGCTTGCCGGCCTGCCGATGATTGTCTGCCTCTTGCTCGGTCCGCTGCTCGGACTTGCGGGCGCGGCGATATTCGGTTTCTTTGCCGTTCAACTGTCGGGCGTGTATTTCGCCATGCTGACGCTGGCGTTCGCGCAGATCGTGTGGTCGATCGCGTTCCAGTGGGTTGCCGTGACCGGCGGCGACAACGGCATTCTCGGCGTCTGGCCCGAGAAGTGGGCAGCGGGACCGGCGAGTTTTTACTGGCTGTCGCTCGGCGTGGCCGCGCTCGCGGTCGCGGCACTGAGGATGATCGTCTTCTCCCCGTTTGGCTTCGCGCTGCGGGCGATGCGCGATTCGCCGCTGCGCGGTGAGGCCATCGGCATCGACGGCAAGCGTATCCAGTGGACTGCTTTCGTGATCGCGGGCACCGTTGCAGGTGTTGGCGGGGCGTTGTTTGCTTATCTCAAAGGCAGTGTGTTTCCCGACAGCCTCGGCATCTCGCTCTCGGTCGATGCGCTGGTCATGGTGCTGCTCGGCGGCGTCGAGACGGTCTCCGGCGCTGTCGTCGGCGCTATCGTCTACAAGGCGCTGAGCATCTGGCTCGTGAGCCAGACCGATCTGTCGAAGCTGGTGCTGGGTGGCTTCATCATTCTGATCGTCGTCGCCTTCCCGAAGGGCATCGTCGGGATGCTGGAGACGATCAGGAATCGTCGCCGGCCCCAACCTCACCAACCTGAATCGCCAAATTCCGGACTCCTGCTTCCCGGATCGAGAGCGCCGAATGAGCATCCCGCTGCTTTCAGTCGAAGCCTTAAACAAATCCTATGGTGGCGTCCATGCCGTGCGCAGCGTGTCGTTCGTGCTGCAGGCGGGTGAAATCCTGGCGTTGATCGGCCCCAACGGCGCCGGCAAGAGCACATGCTTCGATATGCTGAACGGCCAAACGACGCCGGGCTCCGGCCGGATCAATTTGCTCGGGCAGGACACCACGGGCAAACGGCCGCGCGCGATCTGGCGGCTGGGCGTCGGTCGCACGTTCCAGATTACGGCGACGTTTCCTACCATGACCGTGCGCGAAAACGTCCAGGTCGCGCTGGTGTCGTATCACAGGAAGCTGTTCAACATCTGGGCCTCGACGCCGCGGTTCGCTCCGGAGGAAGCCGAACGTCTTTTGGAACTCGTCGGTATGGCCGGCTACGCGGAACGGCCGTGCGGCGAACTCGCTTATGGCGATCTCAAGCGGCTGGAACTCGCCATTGCGCTCGCCAATCAGCCGAAGCTGCTCCTGATGGACGAGCCCACCGCCGGTATGGCGCCGCGCGAACGCATCGAGCTGATGCAACTGACGGCACGCATTGCCCGCGAAAAATCGATCGGCGTTCTCTTCACCGAACACGACATGGACGTGGTGTTCGAACACGCCGACCGCATCCTGGTGCTCAATCGCGGCACGTTGATTGCCGAGGGTTCTCCGGAAGAAGTCCGGCACAATCCGGAAGTCCGCGCCATCTACCTCGGCGAGGGCCTGGTCTACGATATCAGACACCGCCAGGGAGCGCCGGCATGAAGCTCTCGGTCGAGGGGCTCAACAGCTATTACGGCCCGGCTCACATCCTGTTCGATATCGGGCTTGAGGTCGGCGACGGCGAGGTGGTCGCGCTGCTCGGACGCAACGGCGCCGGTAAATCCACTACCTTTCGCTCCGTCGTCGGTCTGGTCGGGCAACGCACCGGCCGCATCGTATTCGAGGGCAGGGATGTCTCGGATCTGCCGACGCATGAGATCGTGCGCGGCGGCCTCGGCTACGTGCCGGAGGAGCGGCGCATCTTCACGGACCTGACGGTCGACGAGAACCTTGAAGTCGGCCGTCAACCGGTCAGGCCCAACGCGCCGCACTGGACCCGGGAGAAGCTGTTTACGCTATTTCCGAATCTCGGCGAAATGCATGGCCGCCAGGGCGGCCGGATGAGCGGCGGCGAACAGCAGATGCTGACGATCGCGCGAACCTTGATGGGAAACCCGTCGCTGGTGCTGCTCGACGAGCCGTCGGAAGGGTTGTCGCCGAAGATTGTGGAGCAGATGGTTGAGGCGATCCTGACCATGAAGAAAGAGGGCGTCAGCCTCGTCGTCTCCGAGCAGAATCTGCATTTCGCCCGGCTGATCTCCGACCGCGCCTATATCATCGAGCGCGGCCGCATCTGCTTCAGCGGCACCATGAGCGAGCTTGACGCGCGTCCGGACATTCGCGACGCGCATCTGGCGCTGTGATCGCCGGGGTCGAGAAAAACGGGGCGGGGAACGCACATGACCAGGAGTGTTTCAGCCAGGCGAAACGTCAAACCCTCGCGGCCACAATACGTGCTCGAGGAGCAGATCGGCTTCATCCTGCGCCAGGTGTGGCAACGCCACGCCACGATCTTTGCCCGGGAGATCGGAATCAACCTGACGCCGACGCAATGGGCGGCGCTTGCCAAGCTCACCGATACCGGGCCCTGCTCGCAGAACCAGCTGGGGCGGCTGACCGCCATGGATGTCGCCACCATCAAGGGCGTGATCGATCGCCTCACTGCCCGCGGCCTGACCGAGACCAGCGCCGACCCCGAAGACGGCCGCCGCCTCCTGGTCAGCCTCACGCGTGCGGGTCAGCAGATGGCCGAAAAGGCTTTAACAAATGCGCTGGCAATTACCAGGGAGACACTTGCGCCGCTCGATGCCAGGGAGCGCGAGACGCTGGTTGCACTGCTGAACAAGCTGCGGTGATGAGAGCTTGTTTTTTGGCGACGTAAGATAGTTAACAAAAAACCCGGCATTCTTGCCGGGTTTTTCTCTCATTTATTGTTTTTCCCGCTTTTCGCTTTTGATGCGTTTGAGATGCGCTCCAGCAGCTTCAAGAGCTCGGCCGTTTCGTCCTCACTCGTCTTGGTGGGGCGTTTGGGGAAGGGTATTACTTCCGACACTGTTGGTCCTCCCAGACTACTTGCTACAAGACCGCGCCGTATCTCCTTCTCCCCGGCAATTGCTGCATTTCTGCGGCGACCTTATTTCCGAAGGTAGAGGAGCCGCCACAATTCCTTCAAACTTCGCTTGGCGCCAGCTGAACAGGCTGCCCGATGACGATGCGGACTAACGAATCCAGGGCGATGCCTGTACGATGGCAGCTTGCGCTGGATTGATTTGCAGGAAGCCCGGAGTTGCTTCATGGCCAAAGCTGATTTTTGGTACGAGTTCGCGAGCACGTATTCCTATCCCGCTGCGATGCGAGTGGAGTCACTGGCTGCAGACCGCAAGGTTGTCCTCGCCTGGCGCCCGTTTTTGCTGGGCCCGATCTTTGCCGCGCAGGGCTGGCGCGATTCACCGTTCAATATCTATCCGGCCAAGGGCAGATATATGTGGCGTGACATGCAACGCGTGTGCGATCGACTTGGTCTGCCGCTGACGCGTCCCGATCCGTTCCCGCAAAATAGTCTTCTCGCTGCACGCGTTGCGCTGGTGCTTGATGCACCAGCGCGCGCAACGTTTTCGCGCCGCGTCTATCACGCCGAGTTCGGAGAAGGCCGGTCAATTGCCGCCGTGGAGACTCTGGCGCCGCTTGTTGAGGCTCTCGGTCTCGACGCGAGCGAGATTCTGGAACTGGCTCAGAGTGCGGCCAACAAGGAGAAACTTAAAGCCGAGAGTATGCGCGCCGTCGAAATCGGGCTTCCCGGCGCTCCCTGTCTGGTTACCTGTGATGGCGAGGTGTTTTGGGGTAACGACCGGTTGGAAGAGGGGCTCGATTGGGAAATCTCACTGGCGCAGACCTGAAGGGCGACGAGAGATTGCGCCGCAAACGCGCCATCACGAGTTTTGAAAGACCGCCGCGACTTTCGACGGCGGCTTCGGCATGGCCGGCGCGATGGTCAAACGGCGGCCACCCGGAGTCGAAACCGGCATCCTCTCACCGAGGAGTGCCCTTACAAGGAAAGGCTTCTTTCAGGCTGTAGAGCAGCGCAAGTCCGAGCGACAAACTCGCTGCGTTTCCACCCCTCTTGCGTGCCCAGAGCACTACAGTGTCGCTCGCGCGCTCGAAAGTCAGGACTGGGGGCATTCCACCCAGGCAAAACAATCTGTCTTCTAGCGACATGTTGTAGGCGAGGAGCCCGTCCTTCAGTCCTTCGAAATATGGCTTGTTGAAATTCAATTCTTTCTCGCCCTTCGGGTGCTGATATTGTTCCAGTGTTACCGCCTGAGCGTTTACGCCAAAGGATGGCAATGCACCCAAGAGCGTTGCCACCGATGCCATCATCACGACACGAGAAAATTTATTCATCGCCAGAACCCCTTCTTTGCCCGCAATCATAGTGCAGTTCGGCGGGCCCCGGTAGGCCTGCTCAATTCCGAAGTTGACGTTACCGGCGGCGCATGTCCGTTGCAGGTCAGCGCAGTTTCGTCCGCCGGCCGGTCACTTCCGGGCAGCCCGGATAGACAGACAACTTCAGAGCAGGCTGGTATCTCTCAAGCGTTCCCAACGACCGACATGGCGGCGACTATGAGTGCGCCAATCAGTTGCAAGAATTTCTTGTTGGCAAATGCGGGATGTTCTGCCGGTCCGTACGAGCGCAAACTTTGGGCGTTGATATGGGTCAATGTGATCGCGACGTCAGCAGGGAAATCTCCAAATCGGGCAGGATGGGGGATTTCGCATGGCCGATGAGACCAAAGGGGGTGCATTGCCTCAGGGCAGCGAGGCGGCTGGCGTTGTCTGGTGGCGGATCATTGTGCCGATCGCGACGGCGATCGTTCTGGCGCTGATACCCGCTCCCGCCGGCCTTGGCCAGCACGCGTGGAATTATTTCGCTCTCTTCGCCGGGGTCGTCGCCGCCCTGGTTCTCGAGCCTCTGCCCTCGACGGCCGTGGGTTTCATCGCCATTACGCTGACGGCCGTGCTGTCACGCTGGACGCTATTTAGCGCGGCTGACCTCGCCAAACCAGGGTTCAACGTGGCGAGCGAAACCGTCAAGTGGGCCTTCTCCGGCTTCGCCAGCAATACGGTCTGGCTCGTCGGCGGCGCCTTCATGCTGGCGCTCGGCTATCAGAAGACCGGACTTGGGCGTCGCATTGCATTGCTGATGGTACAGGCGCTCGGAAACAGCTCGTTGTCGCTGGGTTACGCCGCCACCTTTGCCGACACAATCCTCGCCCCGTTCACCCCCTCGAACACGGCGCGTAGCGCCGGGACGATGTTTCCGGTGATGATCAATCTGCCACCGCTGTACAATTCAAAGCCGAACGATCCGTCGGCCCGCAAGATCGGCGGATATATCCTGTGGGTGACGTTTGCGGCGAGCTGCATCACGAGTTCGCTGTTCATGACCGCCTGTGCGCCCAACTTCCTCGCGCTTGACTTCATCCGCAAGATCGCGCACGTCGAGATAAGCTATAAGCAATGGTTCTTCGCGGCGGCGCCCTTCGCCGTGCCGCTGCTCCTCGCGTTGCCGCTGCTGGCCTATGTGATCTATCCGCCCGGTATCAAGAAAAGTCCCGACATTCCGGCGTGGGCCGCCCGGCAATTGCAGGACATGGGATCGGTTTCGCGGGGCGAAATCGTGATGAGCGGTCTCGTGCTGGCGGCGATCGTGCTGTGGGTGTTCGGAGCGGGCTACGTCGACGCCGCCATCGTCGCGTTCATGGTGGTGTCAATGATGCTGATCTGCCGCGTCGTCACCTGGGACGACATGGCCCGCAATCATTCGGCGTGGACAACGATCACGCTGCTCGCGACCCTCGTTGCGATGGCGGATGGCCTGGCGCGCACCGGATTCATCAAGTGGTTTGCCGAATTTGTTGCCGGGCATATCTCCGGCTACCCGCCGATGGCGGTCATCGTGATTCTCGTCTCGGTCTATTTTTTCTCGCACTATTTCTTCTCCAGCCTCACGGCCCACACGACGGCGATGATGCCCATCATGCTCGGCGTCGGCATGGGCATTCAGGGCCTGCCGGGCGAGAAGCTTGCGCTGGCGCTTGCGATGACGACCGGCCTCATGGGCGTGATCTCGCCCTATGCGACGGGTGCGGCGCTGCCATACTACAACAGTGGCTACATGACTTCGGCCGAGTTCTGGCGCAACGGTACGATCTTCGGGTTGATTTTCCTCGTTGCGCTGCTGGCGATTGGCGTGCCGCTGATCGGGGTGTTGTAGAGCGGCGTGGCTTTTGCTCAGGGATATTTCCGGATCTCGGCGCGTGCAACTGCGACGTCCGGCACCCGATGAACCGACATCGTCGGCCTGATGCGTTACGTTGGCTTTGTGCCACAACCGGACTCATGCACCGCAGCAAACCGCGCCGCGATTCGATCGCCTTGCAAAAGTGCAAAGGCCAACTGAATTCGTGCAACTAAATTGCGAGTTTACATCGGGATTTTGGCCAGACGAGTACGCACAAGATCAATATGACTTCGCAGTGTGTATAAACTGCTTGCATAGACGGTCGGCAATGCAAGATGATTCGCGCGCTGATCAATCTGATCCAGCTTCGCATTCAAATCGTCGGCGTCGAATCCTGGTCCTTGAGCCTCCACATCGCTCTCGATCGACCTGATTTCGTCATAGAGCCGTCTGATCTTAAGTTGCATTATCCAGTCATACATCTGCGGCAGCAGCTTGAACACCGGGTATACCAACGCGGCCAGTGGAATCAGGACGACTAGGATCTTTTCGACCAATGTTGCAATCCAGAACGGAAGGTATCCTTGCAGAAATGGGCGTCCGGATTTGTAGAAGCGTTGAGCCTCGCCGCTCAGCGGAAGATCGATTGCCTCGGCCGCAGGGAATTGTCCTGGACTTCTGGAAAATCCCTGGCTGCGAATGAATCTGGACCGCTGCATCCAGCAGCAGGTACTGCAAGGCTGAATTCAGATCCGCGCGCACGGCAAGACTTGCCTTCGGCGCCAACAGAACGACATCCGCCGGCGGGCGGTTGGTCGCGAGATCGACGACCCCGGCAGGCAGGACCAACTTATGCAGAAAAGGATAAATAGCGACTAGAGCGTCCGCGCGAAGGTAGCTATCAGCCGCTATGGCTTTGGCATTGAGGAGAGACTGGACAACGGGAGACTCCCAGCCAGTCACGATGAACGCCGCATCGATTTCGCCGGCAATCAGTTTCTCGGCCGCAACTTGCGGCACAAACCCCGATAGTTCGCCAATTATGCTGTCGAGCCGAGTCCTTGATAATATTTGCAGCGCCAACGCCCGGCCGCCGCTTCCCTCGGGACCAATCGAAACTCGTCGACCTCTCAACCCCTGCGCGCCCTCACCGACCTCAACCCGGCGGAAAAGCCATAGCGGCTCATAGAATATGGTGCCGAGCGATTCCAGCTCCGGCGATTCCTTCCTGGTAGTGGTGCCACCTTGGATGAACCCAACGCTTACCCCCGACTTGAGATCGCGTAGTTGCCGCAGATTTTCGAGGCTGCCGGTTGTCGGCAGTAGTCGCACTTCGACCCCTTCTTTCGCCAAGATTTCGCGGTAGCGGACGCCCAGTTGGTAGTTGGCGCCACCCTCGGCGCCAGTAGCCATTACTATCGTGCGCGGCGGCAGCGACTCAAAGACGAAGACTCCTGCACCGATCAAAATCGCAATTGTCGCGGCCACCGACATATGGCGCCAGAATTTCTGGAGGTAATTTCCAATCATCGAGCGCCAATCCTTTACTGTAATTGCCACCGGGACTTAGTACCCAATCGCAAGCCGATGACAGCATATCGGAAGGCAAAAGGTAGAACAGCCGCAATTCACCCCTAATAACATGCCGCAGAAATAGCTTGATGTGCGTCAACACGAACGCAGCGCCAGCCGCGCCGGGCCTGTATTATCCGATAGAACGGCTGGCCCTAGTCGCCGATGTCTGAGATGGGTGATTAGCGCCGTTTCGACGGTCGGCCGGTCACTTCCGGTCTACCCCCGATAAGCGAAAGTCTTCGATGTCGGCTGCCACTTCGCAAAGCGCCACAGATGGACTCTTGCGGTGCGGCAAGATGCCCTGCTCGATCACATCGTCGGCTGGTGCGAGCGAGGCGGCGTCGCCGGAATATTTGCTTGAGGCTTCGCTTGGCAGAGCGGCGAGCAAAGGTCGGATAGCCACGGCATCAACGATAGCTCCTTCGATCAAGACATCAATTTTTGAAATCGACCTGCAGCGAGCGCGACGTCGGCAGCCAGACGCCGCGGTCGATAACTTTTCTGCCGTCAAAAACCAGATAGCTGTTGGCTCCGTAGTGGCGGATCGCAGCGGTCGTCTGTCTGAGCGCATCGATGTCGTTTGCTTCCACGACAAGCAGCGGGATGTCGCCGCGATAGCGAGCCATCCAGACTCTGCGCCGTGCCGCGGGCGGCCAACTGGTCCGGCGGCGATGGCAGACCCGCGCGGTTCAATAGCTTCGGCCACCTGGAGCGTCGTTCCGACGAGCAGCAGGGGCGCGTTCGCCGCCATCGCGCTAGTCACATCGTCTGACCGCCAGCCCGCCTCGAGCAGGCCGGCCGCAATATCGCGTCCCGCGTCCTTATACTCAGGTGACGCATCGGCTATTACGGTGACCGCATTCGGTGCGACAATCAGGCTGCGGATGATGGGCGCCACTTCATCGATCGGCAAGCCGCCGAAACAGACGATAATCGGGATCGATGCGCAGCGCAGTGATGCGTGCGGCGGATCGAAGTGAATAGCGTCTCTCCGAAGTATCCAGGCGTACGACTTGGCGTTCAATCCCGGAGATGGTCTCGATCTCCACCGGGACATTGAGCAGATAGGGTGGGTCCGACTGCGTCAATGTGAAGTCGACGGTCCTGTCGCCACGCTCGGCGCCGTGCAGCGTGAGCTGCGGCGCGTCCGGTCGTTCGAGCCATTGCTGGAAAAAGGCGTCGAGCGGACGCCCTGCCGCAACCTCGAAGGCGTTGCGCAGATCGCTCCAGGCCGCGACATGAAATTTCTGGTTGGCCCAGAAGCGCCGGATTCCAGCACGAAATGCCTGGGAGCCGATCTCGTCGCGAAGCATGAGGAACAGCATCGCCCCTTTATTGTAGCCAATGACTTGGGAGGCCGCATGGTCGCGGGCGACGAAATCTTTGACCGGCTGCGCTTGCCCGGCCGGCAACGTCGCGAAATCGGCGAGCCAGCGGCGTCGCATTTCCCGCGCCGCCGCTTCGCCAGACTCTTCGGCCAAGCGCATAGTCGGCCATGAAGGTGGTCAATGCTTCGGACCAGTTGCCGCGGTCATAGTCGACAGCCACCCCATGCCCCCACCACGCATGCAGCACCTCATGAGCCAGAGAACGCTCCTGCATGAAAGCTAGAGGCAGGATGCTCTGGCTTACGTAGGCAAGCGTCGGGAAACCGAGACCCACCGGCAACGGACTGGCGACCACGAAGAATTCGCTGTGCGGATAGGTCCCGATCGCGGCGGAGAAACCATCGAGATAGTGTGCGGCCTGGGCTCGGTAGCGTTCGCCGAGCGAACTGTCGATCGCCTTGGGAAAATAGGTACGCAGCCGCAACGCCCGTGCATCGACTCGCCCACGACATAGGGACCGGCGAACACCGACAATTCCCACACCGGCTTATCAAATACGAACCGGGCAATGGAGCGGCCTTCGGATTCGCGCTCCTCGACCAGCCGTCCGGTTGCAACGGCCCGTTGGCCGGCGGGAACGTCGACCGTCACGTCGTAGGTGAAGGCTTCGGCTGCGAGCCCCGAATTTGTGCGGACCAGGGGCACATAGGAGCCCTCGGGATCAGCAAACGGCGCGAATTCTCCACTCGCTTGAACCGCGTCCAGGGCTGGCAGCGCGGCGGTATACTCGATTTCGACAGGGCGCCCCGTCGGCAAAGGCCAGGTCTGCCTCGCGGGGTCCACCGTCTGCCCATCGATCGCCATCGTCTTCACGGTGAACCCGCGGTCGAGACCGAAGCGCCGCTCGGCACCGGCCGGCAAGCTCACCCTCATCCGCACATGCAACTCTCGCATCGCCGGTTGGAGGGATAGCTGGACGGTGTAATGAGGTTCTCCTGCGGCCCAGGCAGGCGCGAGCGAGACGGCCAGCCCGGAAGCCAGCCATAGCAGCCGCAACAGTATCATCGGTCTGCCGGAAAACGTGCCACGATCTCCATGGTCGCCTCACCCCTTCGTACAGATAGCGGCAGCCAGGTACCCGGCGCCTGCCGCTTGACAATAGCGATCAGGTCGGCTGGCCGACGGACACTAACGCCGGCTGCAGTCTCGATCACGTCGCCTGCCTGAAGGGACGCCGCCTCGGCGACGCTCTGGGTCACGACCTGCTCGATCTTCACGCCGCTCTCGGCCGGGCCCACCACCACACCCAATCGCGGTGGCGGCGCGCGCGTCACTGCGGGCGGCGCCAGGCCGAAAAGCAGGTTCGCAATCTTTGGATCAGGGCGGCGAACAATCCGTGCCCGAATTCCAGGGCAGGGCTGTTGCGACATTATTCACCCGGAGGGCGGCGAGTTGGTGGACGACCCCATCGCCATACTCGACATGGCCTCTCCCCATGATTCCGACGACCAGCGGCGGCCGTTTGTTGCGGAGTGCGCCGGCGATTGCCTCAGCCATGGCGCGGTCCCAAAATATTTGCGCCTCGACAAAACGCGAAAACCGTTCGGAGTTGGCGTTCGGCTCCGTGCCTTCATCCGGATGCGTCTTGAACCATTCGAACAGCCGATCGCGGTATGACGACGAGGCCGGCGCCGGATCTCCGACGCCCTCGCGCTCGCTGCCCAGAGCGGCCAGTCCCCGTTGCGCAATTCGTCGGCTTTTCTCCCGATCGATATTGAGCGCCAGCATGGGCAATCGATGCATCCGGGCAAAATGAAATAGCGGCATATAGAGGGCGGCGTCTAGACCCCAACTCTGTTGCCAATCGACCTCACGCAGAAAGGTTGCCTCATCCAGTTCGCCTTTGGTCCAGCGATCAAGTACCGGCTGAACGCTTCGCGGGAACATCTCGAAACCCAGCACCATGTCGGGCCGGTAACTAAACAGTGCCGCGATGGTGTCAAGCTGCCAGCGATGGTGCTCCGCCTCGTCGTGGGATTCGCCGAGAAGCACGACATCGTACTTGGCGAGCTTCTTGAGTATGTTTTCCTGCTTTGCTTCGCTTCCGGGAACGACCCAGGCACCGACCGGCACGCAAACGCGGGCTTCACCTGCACGGGCTCCAGTCAATTCGACCGGGCTTGCCAACGACAGAGCCGCTGCGATCAAGATCAAGCAAATTGGCGTGGCTCGCATAATTCTCATTCCATACCGCGCGACTGAAAGGGCTGGCAGGGTTGAGTAGGCACGAAGATCATGGCCGAAATATTCATTTTGCTACTTTGCCGTGGCTAACGGCCCAGCGGGCTCAGCGGTTGCGCCGTGGAAGCGCATCAACCACAATGACGTCAGGATGCCCGAGATGGGCAGCCATAGCGGATAATCGCCGAAACACCGACACATCAAAGATGAATCAGTGCCCGACGATCTCCGGCACCTTGTCGGCCGGCGGCGTGTTGCGGCTGCGCTGCGTGCGCACGATGCCGTCGATGATGGTCATGCCGATGCCGGGGAGGTCGCCGAGCTGTACGCTGTCGAGGATATTCTTGCCGGCGGAATGTTGCGCCCTGTCCATGATGACGAAGTCGGCCGATCGCCCGACTTCGATGATGCCACAGTCCAGCGCGCGCATCCGGGCGGTGTTGCCGGTGGCAAAGCAGAACGCGATTTCGGCGGGGACCTCGCCGAGCGACGACAACAGCGACACCATGCGCAGAATGCCGAGCGGCTGCACGCCGGAGCCCGCCGGCGCGTCGGTGCCGAGGATGACGCGATTGAGGTCGCCCATCTCGCGCGCGATCCGCAACGCGTAAAGCGCCGAGCGCTCGTTGCCGTTGTGAACCAGCTCAAGGCCGCGCTTGCAGCCCTCGCAGATGCACCGAATCTGATTGTCGGGCAGGGCGGTGTGGCCACCATTGAGGTGGCCGATCACGTCGGTGTCGGCTTCCAGCACCACGTCCTTGTCGATCAGGCCGGAGCCCGGAATGGAAGGGCCGCCGGTGTGGATGGTGCTCTGGATGCCGTATTTGCGCGCCCACCCCACCATCTTGCGTGCGGTGGGGCCATCTTTGACGCCGCCGAGGCCGACTTCGCCGAGCAGCTTGACGCCGGCCGCGGCCAATTCCTTGAAGTCCTCCTCGACCATCTCGGTTTCGATCACCGGCGCGCCGGCGTGAACTTTGACGCCGCCGGGGCGCAGCGTCCAGAACGCGCGCTGCGCGAATATCGCCATCGCTTTCAGGCCGACGACATCGCGGGGGCGGCCGGGCATATGTACCTCGCCCGCCGAGATCATGGTGGTGACGCCGCCGTGGAGATAGCTGTCGATCCAGTTGGTCTGGTTCTGCCGCGGCGTCCAGTCGCCGGCGACCGGATGGACGTGGCTGTCGATCAAGCCGGGCGCGACAGTGGTGCCATTGGCATCGACAATCGTCGTGGCGCCCTCGGTGCTGACGTCCTTGGCGCGGCCTATAGCGGTGATCTTGCCGTTCTCCGCCACGATGGTGTCGGCGTCGAGGATCGGCTTCTCCAGGGCGCCGCTCAGCAATAGCCCGATGTTGCGGATCACGAGCTTGCTCGGACCGGTCGCCTGGGGTGCATCGTGGGCCATGGGTTTGTCCTTTTCGTTCAAAGCTTTCGCGGCGCGGATCGACATCTTGCGCGCGGCTCGATGCCCGGATCAAGTCGGAAAATTCATTCGTATACAAACATATGTACACAAATAAGTAGATTCCCCAGGCGCCGGACCGCGAGCGCGGCGGCTTGGTCTGTTGTGCCGGGATTTGCATCGCAGCCTGTCGTTCGCTTCTCTTGGCGGACCGGCCTTGAGCGGTTACCCTGAGGGCGGGAGAACAAGATTGGTGGTTGAACGAAAACTGTCGCCGACGCATGAGGCGCCTTATCGCGGCTTGCGCGTCCTCGACTTTGGGCAGGGTATAGCGTCGCCTTACTGCGCCATGCTGCTCGGCATTTACGGGGCCGACGTGATCAAGGTCGAGCCGCCCGAGGGCGACTGGTCGCGGTATCTGGGAACGACTTACGGCGGCCACACGGCGCTGTCCGCCGTCTTCAATCGCGGCAAGCGCAGCCTGTGCCTCGATCTGAAACACGACGACGGAATAGCAATCGCCAAACGGCTCGCCGCGGGATTGCGATGTTTTGATCGAGGGCTTCCGGCCCGGCGTCGCCGCGCGGCTGGGGATCGGCTACGACAGCCTCGCCGTTGAAAATCCGGGCCTGATCTATCTCTCGGTCAGCGGCTTCGGGCAGCATGGTCCTTATTCGAAACGCCCGGGCTCGGATTCCGTTGCGCAGGCGTTTTCCGGGCTTGTCTCGGTCAACGTGGGTAACGATAAAACCCCGCACCGGGTCGGCACGACCATCTCCGACGTCGCCACCGGGGTCTACGCATTCCAGGCCATCGCCACCGCGCTGTTCGCGCGTGCCACCGTCGGCACCGGACGCTGGATCGATGTCAGCCTCACGCAATCGACCGCCGCCCTGCTTGGCCACAAGGTCGCCGAGTATGTCCTGGAGGGCGGTGCCCCGCGCGCCCTCAATGTCCCGGCCGGCTCCTATCAAACCAGCGACGGCTGGCTGATGGTCACCCTGGTGAATGAGGCGCAGTACAAGCGCCTTTGTGCGACCATCGAGCGCGACGATCTTGCGAACGATCCGCGGTTTGCGGATTTTGCGAGCCGGGCCAACTCCGCGGATGCGCTGGTCTCGGAAATGCGCGAAGTGTTTCTTACCCGGTCGGGCGAAACCTGGCTTGCGCGGCTGCATGCAGCGGACATCATCGCCGAGCGAATTCTTAACCCGGGCGATTGGCTGCACAACGTTCACGTCGAGGCGACGAAAGCCGCAGTCTGCCAGGATACGCCCGGCGTCGGCCCGGTCTATGCGCCGCGCACGCCGGGTATCTTGGGTCTTTCCGAGGACGAATTGCGGCCGGCGCCGGATATCGGACAGGACAGCCGCGAGGTTCTTCTGGAGGCGGGGTTCGACCCCAAGGCGATCGACGATTTGATCAACGCCGGAACCGTACGCACCTCGGTACGCTAGGCCACACCACCGGAGACGAAGCGCCATGGGTGCTGAACTCGTTCACTATGCCATCTCGGATGCGATTGCAGAGATCACGCTCGACCGCGCGCCGGTCAATGCGCTGAGCATGCCGTTGATCGATGCGCTGCTTCAGGCGCTCGAGAAGGCGAGGGACGACCAGGCGGTGCGCGCCATAATCATTTGCAGCGCACACAAGGTGTTTTGTGCCGGGCTCGATCTCGATATCGTGCGCGGCAAACGCGGGATAGATGCCAAGTTCTTCCTCGAGCGTCTCTATTTTGCGCTCAACGACATCCAATACCGGATGGGCAAGCCGACCATCGCGGCCATCGACGGACCGGCGCGCGCCGGGGGCATGACGATCGCGATATCCTGCGACATGATCATCGCCGGCGAAGCCGCAACATTCGGCTATCCGGAAATCGACGTGGGGCTGATTCCGGCGCTGCACTTCGTGCAGTTGCCGCGGCTGGTCGGCAAGCACCAGGCGTTCGGCCCGCTGTTTCTGGGCGACTCCTTTGACGCGGCAACGGCGTTCCGCATGGGTCTGGTGAGCGAAGTGGTGCCCAAGGGGACCGCGCTTGACCGTGCGCGCATCATCGCGCGGCGCTTCGCCGAAAAGTCGCCGATCGTCATGAAAATCGGCCGCGACGCCTTCATGCGGGCGGTCGACGCGGATTATCGCCGCGCGATCGAGAATGCGGCCGAGAGTTTCGCGCTTGCCGCGACGACGCAAGATTGTCAGGAAGGGCTTGACGCCTTCGTCGAAAAGCGGCCACCAAGATACAGCGGGCGTTGACGGCGAACGGTTGGCAACTGCGACAACGACACGCGTAATCAACAACACTCAAAAAAAGAGGGAACATGGCAGGACTATATTTCGAGGAGTTTGAGGTCGGTCGGGAATTTCATCACGAATTCAGCCGGACCGTCACCGAGATGGACAATACGATGTTCAGCCTGCTGACGATGAATCCGCAGCCGCTGCATCTCGACGCGCATTTCTCCGAAAATACCGAGTTCGGCCAGCGGCTGTTCAACAGCCTTTATACGCTCGGCATCATGATCGGGATGAGCGTGTACGACACCACGCTGGGCACCACGATCGGTAATCTCGGCATGACCGACGTCAAGTTTCCGAAGCCGGTGTTTCACGGCGACACGCTGAAGGCGCATACCAAAATCATTTCCAAGCGCATCAGCAAGTCGCGGCCGACGCAGGGCATCGTCGAATTCGAGCACACAGCGACAAACCAGCGCGGCGAGGTGGTCGCGAGCTGCCGCCGTACCGGGCTGATGCATTGCAAACCGCAGCGAAGGTGTAAAGCGATGCGATCATTCCTGTTCGTTCCCGGCGACAGCACCCGCAAGTTCGAAAGCGCGAAGAAGACCGCGGCCGACGCATTGATCCTCGATCTCGAGGATTCGATCGCGCCGGAGCAGAAGGTGGTCGCGCGCGGCATCACGCGCGGGATGCTCGATGCGCGCAATCCGAACCAGAAGATGTATGTCCGCGTCAACGCGCTCGATACCGGCATGACGCTTGGCGATCTCGCCGCCGTCATGCCGGGGCGGCCCGACGGCATCGTGCTGCCGAAATGCGCCGGGGCCGCCGACGTCAATCATCTGGCGCTGTATCTCGATGCGTTCGAGGCGGCCTCCAGCCTCGAGCAGGGAAGCACGCGGATCGTCGTGGTGGCGACCGAGACGGCGCGGGCGGTGCTCAAATTGCTCGACTTCGAGGGCGCCAGCCCGCGGCTGTGGGGCATGATGTGGGGCGGCGAAGATCTCGCGGCTTCGCTCGGCGCCTCGCGCAACCGCACCGACGGCCGTTTTCACGGGCCGTTTCTGCTGGCGCGCGATCTCTGCCTGATCAGCGCGGCCGCCGCCGGCGTCGTGGCGATCGACACCATCGCCACCGACATCGACGATCTCGCCGCGCTAAAGGAAGAGGCGATCGCCGCCCGGCATGACGGGTTCCTGTCGAAGGCCGTCATTCATCCCAAGCATGTCGATGTCGTCAACGCGGCCTTCATGCCGACGGATGAGGAGATCGCCTGGTCGCGAGAAAGTCGTGAAGGCGTTCGACGACAATCCGGATTCCGGCGTCGTCAAGCTGGACGGCAAGATGCTCGACAAGCCGCATCTTCGTGCCGCCGTGAAAATTCTCGCTTTAGTCGAGCGTAGGCGCTGATTGCACAACGCAGGATGCCGAAGCGGTGCGCCGCGGCGGACTGCGACGTCAAGTTCATTCCGGAGATGACGACATGCGACTGACAACCCCGCGCGTTGCGCCCGTTCCCACTGAAAGCTGGACTGAAGAGCAGCGCGAGATCGTGGCGCCCATGCTGGCGCGCGGTCCGATACTCAATATCTTCCGCACTATTCTGACCCATCCCGCGGCGGCAAAGGCCTTCCTGGTTTGGGGCGGGTATATTCTGGGCCGCAAGTGCACACTGCCGCCGCGCGAGCGCGAGATCGTCATCCTTCGCACCGGCTTCCTTTGCCGCTCCGGCTATGAATGGACCCAGCATGTGCCGATCGCCAAGCGCGCCGGCCTGACTGATGACGAGATCGCTCGAATAAAGCTGGGTGCTGACGCGCCCGGCTGGAGCGAGGCCGATGCGGCCCTGCTGCGGGCCACTGACGATCTGCATCGCGAACAGTTCATCACCGAACCGGTATGGGCGGAACTGTCGCGTCACTTTGGGGAACGCCAGCGTATGGACATGGTGTTCACGGCGGGCCAGTACACCCAGGTCTCGATGCTTCTCAATAGCTTCGGCGTTCAGCTGGATGAAGGCCAGGTCCTGGACCCTGATCTGAAGGGTTTTTCGAGATGAGCGGGCGTCTGCAGGGCAAGACAGCAATCATTGTCGGCGCGGGCCAATCCGCCGGCGATACCATCGGCAACGGCAGGGCGATGGCGGTGCTGTTCGCGCGGGAAGGCGCGCAGGTTCTATGCATCGATCGACGGCTTGAGAGCGCGGCCGAAACGGTGGCGATGATCTCGGAGGAAGGCGGGACGGCGTCGGCGTTTCAGGCGGACGTCTCGCGCGACGCCGACTGCGTTGCCATAGTTGCTGAAGCCAGGTCGCGCTGGGGACGGATCGACATTCTCGTCAACAATGTGGGGATCGGCGGCAACGGCGATGGGCCTGCCCATCGCGCCGACGAGGTGGCCTGGGACCGGATCATGGCGGTCAATCTCAAATCCGCATGGATGACTATCAAGCACACCATCCCCGTGATGCGCGAGCAGGGCGGCGGATCGATCGTCAATATCTCGTCGCTGGCCTCGCTCGCCGGCGGCAATCAGGTAGCCTATGAGGTTTCCAAGGCGGGAGTGAACCGGCTTACCACCAGCGTCGCCAACGCCAATGCCGGCCACGGCGTGCGTTGCAACGCCGTGCTGCCGGGCCTGATGGACACCCCCATGGCCGTTACAGGGATTGCCGAGGCGATCGGATCGACGACATCGGCGGTGCGCGAAGCTCGCAACGCCCGCGTACCGCTGCGCGGCAAGATGGGAACCGCCTGGGACACCGCCTACGCCGCCCTGTTCCTGGCCTCGGACGAGGCCCATTTCATTACCGGCGTGCTGCTGCCCGTGGACGGCGGGATGGCGGCGCGCGTCGGCTGACGACAGCGAATTGCTTCGTCACTTCGCGTCGTTGCTTTGGATCAGGCCGCCGTTGGCCGCGAGCGTTGCGATCTCGCTGTCGGAAAATCCGGCCTCGCGCAGGATATCATCGCCATGTTCGCCGAGACGAGGCGGGTATTGCCGGACCGAGGGCGGTGTTTTGCTCCAGGTCGCCGCCGGCCCGGCAAGGCGCAGCGTGCCTTCGGTCGGGTGATCGACGGACTGAAAAAATCCGACCGCGGCCAGATGCGGGTCGTCGATCAGCCTGTCGAGGTCATGCAGCGGCGCGTTGGGAATGTCGGCTTCGTTGAACAGCTTCATCCATTCGGAGGTGGTGCGAGTTTTCATCATGTCGGAAAACCAGGCATAGACGAAATCGTAATTGTTGGTGCG
The DNA here is from genome assembly GCA_963823115.1 of uncultured Alphaproteobacteria bacterium. Lineage (GTDB taxonomy): Bacteria > Pseudomonadota > Alphaproteobacteria > Rhizobiales > Xanthobacteraceae > Bradyrhizobium. The sequence continues at coordinate 124,914 of CAWGKJ010000042.1, forward strand.
CGACGTGATGCTGTTGAGACGCGGATCGCGCGTCGCATCGTTTTCCTGGCCGATCGCCCGGAAAAACGCGGTCCATTGCTTGTCGTTGTAAACCAGCGCGCAGAGATAGCCGTCGCGGGTCCGGTAGGGACGGCGGTCCGGTGAAAGCAGCCGCGAATATCCCGGAGGGCCGATCGGCGGCTCGAAGCTTCGTCCCGCCATATGGTCGCCCAGCACAAACTGCGCCATGGTTTCGAACATCGGGATGTCGATGGATTGCCCCTCGCCGGTGCGGTCGCGATGCAGCAGGGCGGCCAGGATCGCGTGCGTGGCGTTGAGTCCGACGATGCGATCGGCGATCGTCGCGGGCGAGTAGCGCGGCTCGCCGGATATCTTTCCGGTGAGCGCCGGCAACGCGGTCATTCCCTGGATCAGGTCGTCATAGGCCGGCCGTCCGGCATAGGGGCCTTCTTCGCCGAAACCGTGCAGGCTGGCGTAGACCAGCCGCGGGTTAAGCGCGAGCAGGTCGTCGGCGCCCAGCCGCAGGCGACGCATCGCGGCCGGCCGCACGTTATGAACAAACACGTCCGCGGTGGCCGAGAGCCGCAGCAGCGCATCGCGGCCGCGCGCCTTCTTCAGGTCGAGCACGATGGAGCGCTTGTTGCGGTTGCCCTGAAGATACATCGCGCCCATTTGCGGATTGCGCATCGGCGCCGCGTGGCGCATGACGTCGCCTTCCGGACTCTCCACCTTGATGACGTCGGCGCCATAGTCGCCAAGGATCATGGTGGCGTAAGGCCCCATCATCACGCTGGTCAGATCGATGACCCTGACGCCGGCGAGAGGCCCCTTCGGTGCCGCAGTGCCTGCCTGTTTCGCCGGAGGCTTGATCAACGGCTCGCCGCCAGGGCCGCGGTGAAAGCCTGCAAGACTTCGGTCCCGGGCTTGCCGCGCTTGTCGAGATCCTTCACCCAGTCCTCCGCCACGCTTTTGAAGGCCGTGTCGAACACCTTCCTGTCCTCGGGGCCGAACTCGATGACCTTCATGCCCTGCGCCTTGATCTTTTCGGCCGCGGCTTTCTCGCCGTCCTCGAAACGCTTGCAGCCTTCGCGCGTCGTCTGCTCGCCCGCCTCGACCAGAACTTTGCGAACATTCTCCGGCAGGGATTTGAATTTCGCTTCCCCGATCGAATAGGTGAAGATCGCGGTTCCGAAATTCAGTCCCTCGGTGCCGGATTTCAGAATCTTGCCGAAGTCGTAGGACACCGAGCTTTGATAGGAAAAGATCAGGCCATCGAGCGTGCCGCGGGTGAGCGATTCATAGACCTCGGGGGCGGCCATGCGTACCGGTACGCCGCCGATCGAGCGCATCATCAGGTCCATCGCGCCGCCGGTGGTTCGCACTTTCAAGCCCTCCAGGTCCTTGGCAGTTTTGACGACGCGGCTGTTGGCGAGCAGGATCTGATAGGCGGGCAACGCGATCGTCACCAGCGGCCGCAGCCCGTTCGGTGCGTATTCTTTCGTCTCCAGAATGCCGCCATTGTGCGAGATCTTGTAGAAGGCGAGCGATCCCTGGCACTCGGTCTCGAATATTCCGGGAAGCTCTCCGACCGCCGTCAGCGGATATTTGTCCGACGAATAGGACGGCACGATATAGGCAAGGTCGGCAACGCCGATGGTGGTGAGTTGGGCCATGTCCTTGGCCTTGCCAAGCTGTTCCGACGGGAAGTGCTGAAAGGTGACCTGTCCGTTGGTAGCCTTGGTCACCAGTTCCATGAAGGGTTTGGCCACCAATTCGTGGATGACGTGGCCGCTCGGCAGGCTGTCGGCGAGGCGCAGCGTGATTTTTTCCTGCGCGGATGACGATGACACAGAAGCTGCAAACAGAAAGGCGCTGAGGGCGGTCAGTTGCAACGCTCGGAGGTCGAGATTCATTTTTCCACTCCTTTGGGCAGCCATTGTTCCGGCGGTTCTTAGCGGTTCATGTGGTTTGGCAACCAAAGAACAATATCGGGAAAGGCCACGAAGACGGCAATGGCAAAGAGGTGAGCGATGAAGTGCGGAAACGTGCCGTGGAATACCTCGCCCACCGGCCGCCCGGCATAGCGCGCCACGATAAAGCAGTTGAGGCCGATCGGCGGCGTGATCATGCCGACTTCCGCGGTGACGATCTTGATGACGCCGAACCAGATCGGATCGAACCCCAGCGACTTGATCAGCGGCAGGACGATCGGAACCGTCAGGACCAGGATGGCGATCTGGTCCATGAACGAGCCGAGCACGATGTAGCCGCACAGGATCAGCGTGATGATGATCCAGCGCGATACATCGAGAGCGCCGACCCACCCGACGATATTTTGCGTGACCTGGGTAAGGGTAAAGAAGTAACCGAAAATGTGCGCGCACATGATGATCAGCACGATCATGCAGGTGCCCTGGGCGGCGTGCCGCAATGTCACGTAGAGCGACGTCGCGTTGATCTTGCGCTTCCAGCAGGCGAGGCAGAATGCGCCGAAAGCGCCGAATGCCGACGCCTCGGTCGGCGTCGCAACCCCGAGATAGATCGTTCCGGTCACGATCGAAAACAGGATGACCATCGGGCCGACCTGCCAGAGCAGGCTGAAGCGCTCCGACCACGACACCGCCTTGATCATCGGCGCGCGCGACGGATCAAGCCAGACCAGGATGTAGATCGTCGCCATGATAGTGATCGTCACGAAGATTGCCGGGATGATGCCGCTGATCAGCAATTTTCCGATGTTGACCTCTGCGAGCAGGCCGAAGATGACCAGCGCGACGCTGGTCGGAAGCAACATCGCCAGCGTTCCGGAAATGGCGACGACGCCCGCCGCCATCCTCGGCTCATAGCCTTGCCGGATCATGGCGGGCAGGCTGGTCGAGGACAGCGTCGCGGCCGAGGCGGTGCTGGTGCCGCAGATGGAACCGAAGCCTGCGCCGGCAAGGGCAGTAGCCATTCCGAGCCCGCCGGGAATCCTGCCGACCCAGGCCGCAGCGGTTCTAAAGAGATCGTCGGCGACGCCCGACAGCAGAACGAGGTCGGCCATCAGCAGAAACATCGGAATGGTGATCAATTCATAGGAAGTCACTGCCGACAGCGGTGTTGTTTGCAGCACCCCCATCAGGATCGGCCAGCCGCCCGTAATGTAGAGGCCGAGCCCGCCGGAAAAGGCCATCGCAAACGCAACGGGCGTGCCGATCGCAAGCAGGAAGAACAGCAGGCCAAGAATAAAGACAGCGGTCATTCGAAGCCTCCGGCCTTTTCCACGCCGTGGCCCGATATGGCCGGAAGCGGCAGCAGATCCTGCCCGGTCAGCAGGCTTGCGGTGTTGGCGACCAGATGCACGGCCAGTCGCAGAGCGAGGATGCCGGCGCCGATGGGAACGAGGACGGCGGACGCCCACGTCGGCCATGGTATCGCCCCGGCCAGCACATCGCTGGAACTATAATTGTCGAGCGCGCGCTCATAGCCGAGCCATGTGATCGGAATGAAGATCGCGAGCCCGACCATATTCGAAATGATGACGCAAAGCCGCTGGATGGCAGCCGGGAAGCGCGGCAGCAGGATATCGACGTTGATGTGGCCGTTGACGGCGTAGGTGCCGGACAGCGACAGGAAAAACAGGCCGGCCATGATGTAGAGAGAAATCAGGTCGTAGGCCCATGAGAACGGGCGGTTGAAAACATACCGCATCACGACATCGGCAAAAACGATGGTCATGATCGCAAACATGAAGAATGCGGCGATCATCGAAGTCACTCTCTCGATAACCGTCAAAGCCTTCAGGCTTGCCCTGATCACGTTGATCTCCGTTCGGTGCGGCTGAAGCAATTACTGGGCGGGCACGGCGGCAACTGCTGCATCAAACTCCCTGAGCGCGTCGCTTCCGCGCTTGCCGCGCGAATCGAGCCCTTCAGCCCAGGTCTTTGCCACGCCCTTCATGAGGTCCTTGAATTTGGCGCGGGTTTCGGGTTGCAAGGGTTCGAAACGAACCCCGGTGGCTTCCATGGATTTCTTGGTCGTCTCTTCGGCCTTCTGCACTTCCTGGCAGGCGGAGGGGACGATTTCGTTCGCCACGTCCACCATCACCTTCTGGATCTCTGGCGAAAGCTTTTTCCAGGCGGTCTCGCTGATGGAATAGGACACGATGAAGCTCCCGAAACCGAGACCGTCGGTCGAATACTTCACCAGCTTGTCGAGGCCATAGGCGACCACGCTCTCGAGCGGAAACAGAAGCCCGTCCATCGTCCCGCGCGACAGGGATTCGTAGGCGTCGGGCGCCGCCATGCGGACAGGCACCGAACCGATCGCGCGCAACGACAGATCCTGTGCGCCTCCGGTGGAACGCAATTTCAGGCCCGTGACGTCGGCGACATCCTTGACGGGCTGCTTGACGGTGAAGATGCGGTATTGCGGCAGGCTCACCGCCAGCAACAGCCGGATGTTGTTGCCGACATAATCCTGCTCGGCGATGACCCCGCTTCTCGCCAGCTTCCAGTAGGCCAGCGTGCCCTGGCACGAATGATCGAAAGCCCCCGGCAACATCGCGACTTCGGAGACCGGCATCTTATCGGAGGCATAGGCCGGTGCGACATAGCCGATATCGGCGACGCCGGTTTGCGTCAGTTTCAGCATGTCCGTAGCCTTGCCGAGCTGTTGCGCCGGGTAGTGCTCGAAGGCGACGGCGCCGTTGGTGCGCTTCTTCACCTCTTCCATCCACGGATCGAGGATCAGCTTGACGAGATAGTGGCCCTTCGGAAACGAATCGGCCACCCGCAGAGTGATGGGATCGGCGGCTTTCGCAAGAACCGTCGATGCAAGGAGCACACTGCAAACAACGAACGCCTGTCGCACGGACATGTATCCTCCCGTCGGGCATTTTGTTTTGAGTAGCTGCACATAAACGGGATGTATCGTCAAGAATAACCCCGGACGCTTCGCGCAGCCAGGCGCGTTGCAAGGCCTACAACCGGAAATCGTGCTGTCGAGAATGGTCTACGCAATCGATCCGAATGCGGAAGTCCAATTCCGCATGCCGGTTTATTCCCGTGACGCGAGCATCCGCTAAGCCCCGATGAAGACCAGCAGCGTGCCGTTGGCTGCCGCGGGCGCGACGCAAACGGCGTTGCCGCTGCGGACGCCGGAGCTGCCGGCCGCCTTTTCTGCGGCGGCAAGATCGGAGGTCGCAAACACGAGGCCCGCACCGCCGCGCTCCGGCAGTCCCGCCAGCGAGACCCCAGGATAGCGTTGGCCCAACTGGTCCCTGGTGAGGAATACGAAATCGGCGCGATCCGAACCGGAGGGTACCGCGACGGCGCCGTCCGGCTCATTCCTTGTCTCTCGATCGATCATGCGCGCGAGGTGCGCAGCGTCCTTCGCGGGCTCCGGTGTGACGACCAGCGCTTGCCTCAGGCGTTTCGCGCCGTTGGCATGTTTCATCAGTTCGGGAATCCAGACGGTTTCCCGCGTCTTGTGCTGGCACGCAAAAATTCGCAGCCCACCCGGCGCTTCGGTGATCGGCCATTGGAAGACCCTGAATTTGGCCGCCGACAGGCTGCCGTCCGGCATCGTCACCGGCCGCTCGAAGTCGGTCGGGCCGAGCGGCTCGTAGCCGCGCGCTCGAATTTCCTCGGCGCCGGCGGCCGAGTCCACCGCCGTGAATGCGACGCGTTCGATGCCTTCGCCGGATTTTGCGAGAAATGCACGGGTCGGAGCATTATGTTCTGTTTCGACCAGCACGCCGAGTAATTCTATATAGTCGGGGTCGAGCATGATGGTGTAATTGCCCGATCCCATCTTGGCGCTGTGCGTGCCGCGCGGCGATACCGTAAAGCCGAGTCGCTTCCAGTTCTCGGCGGCCTTGTCGAGATCCCTCACCACGACGACGGCGTGATCGATTCCGATGACGTTCTTGAGTGCCACTCTTTTGTTTCCCCGGCGTGAATTGGCGTACTAAGCTAACCAGATCGATCCGGCGCCTGCAAGTCAACCGGTTCAAGGCTGATGCCCGGTTTGCTCGCGTCGATCGAGCAGGAAAGGATGACGATGGATAGCGCAAATGTTGGCAGTCCCGGCTCGCTGTGGGCCGCCGTGACGCCCCCCGGTCCCGATTTGCCTCAGCTTGTCGGGACGGCCGAGGCCGATGTCATCGTCATTGGCGGCGGATTTACCGGTCTGTCGACGGCGCTGCATTTGCGCGAAGCGGGCGTGGATGTCGCCATCGTCGAAGCCATGGAGCCGGGCTGGGGCGCATCCGGCCGCAACAACGGTCAGGTGATCCCGACCTTGTCGCGGCCCGACCCCGAGGACATCGTAGCGAAGCATGGCGCGGCGGGCGAGCGCTTCGTCGTTCTGCTGCGCGACTGCGCCTCGACCTTGTTCGATGTCGTCAGGCGCTACCGGATTGAGGCCGAGCACGAGCAGGCTGGTTGGGTGCAGCCGGTGCATTCGCCCGGGCGGACCAAGATCGCGGAGCGGCGGGTGCGACAATGGTCGAAATTCGGCGCGCCGGTCGAACTGCTCTCCCGCGACCAGGTCAGCCAGATGCTGGGATCGGACGCTTGGTTCGGCGGCTTCTGGAACAAGACCGGAGGACACATCAATCCGTTGGCGCTGTCGCGGGGCATGGCACGCGTGGTGCTGGATCTGGGCTGTCGCATCTACGCGCGCTCGCCCGCGATCAGTTTCGAGCGGCGCAACGACCGCTGGGTCGTGAAGACGGAAAAGGGGGAGATCAGCGGCCGGGCATTGGTTCTGGCGACCAATGCCTACACCGGCGAATTCTCGAATTCCCTTGCGCCTGATATCGCGCACGAAGCCATGCCGATCCTGTCATGGCAAATGGCGACGCAGCCGCTCTCCGACGCGGCCCGCAAGACCGTCATCCCCGGCCGGCAGGCGATGTCCGACACCCACGGCGAACTCTATTTCGCGCGCTTCGATGCGCGCAACCGGCTGGTCACCGGCGGCGCCGTGATCGGTCCGGGCAACAAGGCGGAAAGGATCAAGACCAGGGTCGCGGAACGATTGCAGCGGTTGTGGCCGCAGATCGGCAGGATCGAATTCGATTACATCTGGAACGGCTATGTCGGAATGACCACCGATTTTCTTCCCCGCATTCATCGCCTCGGGCCCAACGCCTTTGGCTGGACCGGCTGCAACGGTCGCGCGGTCGCGCTGGCGATCTCGCTCGGCGATGAGCTTTCCAAGGCGGTGCGGGGCGTTCCGGAAAAAGATCTCGCGCTGCCGTTCTCCGATCCGGTGCCGATCGTGGCGCATGGCTTGCTGCGCCACGTCGCGCCCCTGATGCTGATGCTCTACCGCTGGCGCGACGCGCGGGAAATCGCCTGAAGCGTGCGCGCGGCGAGGAGTTCGTAGGTCGGATCATGATCCGCCGTTATGAATCGACAAGATGGCGGGTTACGCCTGACGGCTAACCCACCCTACGCTTTCGGCGAACGCTATGCTTGCGTCCACGCTCGCATCTCTCAACGTCGTCCCTGCGAACGCAGGGACCCATAGCCACCGATGGCTATTGTTGCAAAGGACGTCTGCCACATCACGAAACTGAGGAATCACGCGGTATGGGTCCCTGCGCCCGTGCGCAATTGCGCACTAGAGCAGATTTTGATCAGACGCGATCATAACCGGCTGCGGCGAAGAAGTTTAGACACTCTTGGGCGGTGAAAGCGGGCAAGGGCGGCGGCGATAGCGTCGACCAAGGCGTCGATTGACCTGGCGGCCGCCCTTCGAAGGGCGGCTTTGAGCTTGGCGAAGGCCATTTCGATCGGATTGAGGTCGGGGGAATAAGGCGGCAGATAGAGGAGCCGGGCGCCCGCCGCGTTTATTGCGGTGCCAACCTCGGCCCGCTTGTGTGCTGCGAGATTGTCCATCACCACGATGTCGCCGGGCCCGAGTGTTGGCAGGAGGACTTGCGTCACGTAAGCCTCGAACGTCGGACCATCCATGGGGCCGTCGAGAACCATCGGCGCGGTCATGCCGGTCGCTCTGAGCGCATCGACGAAAGTCGTCGTCTTCCAATGACCATGTGGGATAGCTGCGACGCAGCGCTGGCCGTATGGCGAACGGCCATAGAGCCGCGCCATCTTGGTTGAGCTCCCGTCTCGTCGATGAACACCAGCCGGTGGATGTCGATCTGAGGCTGAGATGCCCTCCACGCCGTGCGTTCGGCGGCCACGTCAGGTCGATCCTGCTCGCTGGCGTGCGCTGTTTTTTTTGAACGTGATGTTGCGGCGATCGAAGAACCGCCAGAGTACGCTCGGCACGAAACACTCGCCGTGGGTCTTAAAGAGATGGTCGGCGATCTCGGCCAGCGTCATGTCAGGCGTAGCCTCGACCAGGGAAAGGATCTCTGCCGCATGACCCTCGATCCGAGCTGAAGCCGGTCTCCGCCCTGCGCTCCCGCCTCACAGGCGCCAGTGCTTCGCCACTCGCTGACCAACTCGATTGCTGTCGACGGCGCCACGCCGAACCGGCCGGCGGCGCCTCGACAGCTCATGCCCTCATCTTCCACGGCCCGAACAATGCGAAGGCGAAGATCCAGCGAGAGGGGTTTAGCCATGGCGGCTGGCCTCCATCACCAGCCCTCACGGTGAATCACGATTTGCCCCCCATGGGAATCCCTTCCGATTCCGCCAGGTCAGAAAATGCTCTAGGCAGGGACGACAAGATACCTATTCAAATGTCAAACAGCGCGAGGGCATGCTTGCGCGATCTCGCGGCGCACATCGCCCGAACTTTGCGTCAGCTTCACCCTCCTTCGAGAACAAGGGCGCAGGGAAAGCCGGGTGCCGATTGCACCCGTGCCTCCCGTGCAATAGAAAGCACGGGAGGCAGGACCACAGGTTCAACCGGAAACATCCGGCTTTCCCTGCGCGATGGTTTACGGCTTACTTCGCGCTCTCCCAGGCGACCGGGCTTTCTTGCCACCTTCGCCCCCGAGAAATTCGCCCTCGAGAACTTGACGCCAGCGTCGGGGCGTCAGGACCACGCGACTTCGCCGTCCGCATGGCGCGCGCTCGTCTCGCGCGCGCACCGCGTCCACCGCATCTCACCGCAACGTTCGTGACGATCGCGAGCCGCCCCTCATCCGGGTGAGACGGCGCGGATTGATAGAGATGATTTGCCTGACAGGCATAGCGGAATATTTTTGCGCGGAGGGCTGGACAGGAAGTTTTGATTTGCCCGGCGGGTTGTTTTGCCGCGGCTCGGATCACAAGATTGCGCTTGTGGGTGAAGCGAAGCAGCTTCGGATGGGTTAGCAACAGAGCTCGTAGGGCGGATCATGATCCGCCTACGGGCTGGAACGGGTGTTCTCGTCGGTCAGAAACATCAGCACGCTAGCGACTTCGACGCCCTGCACGCGGGTGGCCACAGCACGACTGGCCTCATGATAAGCGAGGCGGATGCGCTGCCAGGTCATGCCTCGACAATTTCCGCCAAGGTCAGCGCTTCCTCATTGATCAGCGCAATGATGTCATCACCGGTCAGTGTCTCGCGTTCGATCAGCGCGTTGGCTACCGTGTCGATCTGTTTTCCATATTGCCAGATCAATAGTTCTGCCCTCGCTTCCAAGTATGAGAGATATTTCCACGCCACCATATCACCGGCATGCAGGCTAGGATGAAGGCGATGAAAGATCAGTTCCTTGACCAGATCATAATCTGGCGTATTTCGATTTTCTCGCCAAGACTCCGGCGCAATGCGTTTTGGCCCATACTGACCGGCGAGATGAACGAGAACAGCACATTCGGCGCGCGCTTTCACAGCGGGTGAATTAATATGTCGAAGGTCGCCTTTGCGTAGAATGTTTCGAAGTTCCACGCGTCCCCAGCTATCGCGACTTGGTTTGATCGTCGCGAGCTTGATCTTCACGCCAAGCTTTATGGCGACAACGGCGTGGCTGGCCTCCTCGTAGGCGATCCATTCACGCGGCATAGCACTCGTATCAGACATCGCCGTTGCTCCGATCGAAAGGCAAGTGAGCCGTCCACGTTGGGCGGTTCGTTACCCGCACCCTACCATCCAGACGATAGCTCTTCCGATGCTGAAATTGATTTGATTGAGGTCAAGCACAAAACCGCAGCGACGGGATTCCGAGTGTAGAACGGCGCACGAACGCTGATTAGGTTCGACCGCTGCGATGCACGCGTCATTTTCGGGTGGGGTCATTCGCGATCGGGTCGGGCCAGCAGCAAGTTCGGCCGTGTCCGCTGGGCCGCCGAAGGCGGAAGTAATTCATAGTGTTGGGAGCGCCGCCACAGGCTGTGCCGGGTTGATGGTCCGGCCGTGGACATGATTCAATTTGCCAACCAGGGCTTGAAACGCAGCGAATTTTTGGTTCAGGACACCAGAGCTCTTAGGGCGGATCATGATCCGCCGCTATGAATTGACAAGATGGCGGGTTACGCCTTCGGCTCCAACCCGCCCTACGGGCTACGCGCTGTCAGTCCTCATGCAATGTCGGTATCGTATGCAGCCACCCCGAGTTCCGCTCACGCCGCTTTAGCAACAGTGCGCCGCGCACCAACAGTTAAAAGTGGAATTTTTCGCGAAGCGCGGGGAGGAGTAGTTGGTCAATTCTACCCCAACCCTGGCAAGCGATCTTCGTACCGTCGATTTGCCACGACACTATGCCGCAAAGCATTGTCGCGACGATCTTGGATTCCTTCTCGTCCTCGACGAAGTAGACGCGCCATAGCCCGCCGCCGCTCATGCCCCCGAAACACTTGGGCAACTCATGGAGGTTGTAGTCCATCGCCCTAACCGTCAGGAGTCCGTTCTCTTGCTCGCAAACGTGCCCCGTGTGATGGACGCCGCGCATCGGGCTGATGAACTTCTTTCCCTCAATAAAGGGCTTCTCCGAGAACTCGGCAACAAGTCCAAGCATGGCGTCCACATGCTTTCCTTCAGCCGGCGCTAGCGCTTCCATCTTCGCCCTGTTCTTCTCGATATTCAGGAAAACACCGTGGGCCTCGATGGAAAACGCCGCCTCGGGCGGAAGTAAAGTGAAGGCAAGGTCTAGTACTTCCTTGTTCTCCTCAAACGTGTCGCTGCTTTGCAAGATTATTGTTTGCGTATCAGCTAGCGGGAGAACTCGCCTTTGCTGGGCTCCGGCAACGAAGCGGATCAACCCGAATTCGGGAAGTTTTTCATATGCCTCCGCGACGTGACCGCAGGTCAAGATTCCGCATGGATACAAGGACACCAGAGCCAAGAACTCTACTGCCCTTTCCTACTTCTCTGATGACCAGCCCGACCGCAAAATTCGAGACATGAGATAGGATCGCGTCGGAGATGTCGCGCGCCATGGCTGCCTGCCTTTCGCCCACCGGAGCATATAAAATGCTAGATTTTTGTACCGAAAGCTACAGGAGCGCGAGGTCCGTTCCGAGTCATTCGCGATCGGGTCGAGCCAGAGCCACGTCCGGCCGTGTCCGCTGTGCCGCCGAAGGCGGAAGTAAATTCATCGTACGGGGGGCGCCGCCATACGCTGTGGCGGGTTGCCGCGCGGCCAACAGCCCCGTCACGCGAACAGCGATGTCTCGTGTTTCCTGGCGAAATCGCCGCCGGGAATCGAATCCAGCAGCGCCCGCGTGTAGGGGTGCTGGGGACGGCCGAAGACGTCGCCGGCCAGGCCTTGCTCGACCACCTCGCCGTCCTTCATGACGGCGACGAGGTCGCAGATCTGCGCGGCTACCCTGAGATCGTGGGTAATGAAGACGATGGAAAGGCCGAGTCGCCCGCGCAATTCGGCGAGCAGCTTCAGCACCTGCGCCTGCACGGACACGTCGAGCGCCGAAACCGCCTCGTCCGCGACCAGAACCTCCGGGTGCAAAGCGAGCGCGCGGGCAAGCCCGATTCGTTGGCGCTGGCCGCCGGAGAACTCGTGCGGAAAGCGGTCGCTCGCCGATGGATCGAGCCCGACCAGCGCGAACAGCTCTTTCGCCTCAGCGATGGCTTGGGCCCTTGGGGTGCCGTGCACGATCGGCCCCTGGGCGACCAGGTCGCCCGCCTTGCGGCGCGGGTTGAGCGAGCCAAACGGATCCTGAAATACCATCTGGATGTGGCGGGTTTCGCGGCGAACGTCCTCCCGCGTCATCTTCGCCCAGTCCTTGCCGTCAAGGACGATCGAGCCGGTGTCGGGATCGATGAGCCGGACGATGCAGCGCGCCAGCGTCGATTTTCCCGATCCGGATTCGCCGACGATGCCGAGCGTCGCGCCGCGCGGCAGCTTCAGCGAAACGTTCTTAACGGCCCGCGTCACGCGCGCGCCGCGCCCGAGAAACCCGCCGGTCCGGTAGGTTTTCGAGACGTCGCTGATGGTCAGGATAATGTCGTCGGACAGCTGGCGCGGTGGCGGCGCGGTGAGGGGCGGGACGGCGGCGATCAGCTTCCGCGTATAGGGGTGCTGCGGGTTGTTGAGGATGGCAGCGGCTGCGCCCTGTTCCACGATCGAGCCCTGCTGCATGACCGCGACGCGGTCCGCGATCTCGGCCACGACGCCGAAATCGTGGGTGATGAACAGCACGGCCGTCTTCTTTCGCTTCTGCAGATCCTTGATCAACGCCAGAATCTGCGCCTGCGTGGTGACGTCGAGCGCGGTCGTCGGTTCGTCCGCGATGAGGACCTTGGGGTCGAGCGCCAGCGCCATCGCGATCATGGCGCGCTGGCGCTGGCCGCCCGACAATTCGTGCGCATAGGCGCGCGCGGCGGCCTTCGGATCGGGGATGCGCACGTCTTCGAGCAACGCCAGCACCTTTGCCCGGATCGCGGCAGCGGACAGTTCGGTATGGGTCGAAAACATCTCGCCGATCTGGTCGCCGATGGTGCGCAACGGATTGAGCGCGGTCATCGGTTCCTGGAAGATCATCGCAATGCCGGCGCCGCGCACGTGTCGCATTTCGGCCGTGGTGGCGTTCGCCAGATCCCGGCCTTCGAACATGACGCGTCCGCCGTCGATGCTCACCTCGCCCGGCAGCAGCCGCATGATGGCATTGGCCATGATCGACTTGCCGGACCCGGATTCGCCGACCACGCAGAGAATTTCGTTGGCGGCGATCTCGAGCGACACATCGGACAGCGCACGCGGCCGGTCGGCTCCGGCAGGCAATCGCACGCCAAGCCCTTCGAGGGTCAGGATGGGAGGCGATGGTTCGCTCATCGGCCCTTGAGCCTCGGATTGAGCGCGTCGTTCAATCCCTGCCCGACGAGCGACACGGCCAGAACCGTGACCAGGATGGCGATGCCCGGAATCGCCGAGACGTACCACTGAACCCGCAGCACGTCGCGGCCAAGCCCAATCAGATTGCCCCAGGAGGCGACGTTGGGATCGGAGAGATGGAGAAAGGCAAGCGCGCTTTCGAGCAGGATCGCCACCGCCATCACCACACTGGCGTAGACGATCACCGGCGGCAAGGCATTGGGAAGGATCTCGCCGAGGATGAGCTGAATATCGCGCATTCCCAGCGTCCGCCCGGCCTGGATAAATTCCCGGTTGCGGAGCGACAGGAACTCGGCGCGCGTCAGCCGGGCAGGCGCCGGCCACGATACCACGCCGACGGCGATGGTGACGGTGGTCAGCGTCGAGCCGAATACCGCGACCAGCACCAGCAGCAGAACGAAATTGGGCAATGTCTGGAACGCTTCGGTGATGCGCATCAACACGTTATCGATCCAGCCGCCATAGAAGCCGGCAAAGGCGCCGATCAGGATGCCGATCGCGATCGCGATCGCGGTTGCGACGCCGCCGATCAGCAATGAAATCCGCGCGCCATAGAAGATCTGTGCGGCGATGTCGCGACCGGAATTGTCGGTGCCGAGCAGGAAGCGGGGATTCGAAAACGGCCAGATCAGAGGCCGTCCGGCGAGCGCGAGCGGTTCGCGCGGATAGACCCAACTGGCGCTGATGGCCATCGCCACCACGATCAGCAGAAGCACCAGCCCGACGACGGCGGCGGGACTGCGAAAATATCGTTTGACCGTATCCATGCGTCAGCTCTCGGCCGCGATGCGCGGATCGAGCCGCGCGTAGACCAGGTCGACGGCGAAATTGACGGCTATGACGAGCAGGGCGGAGACGAAGACGATCCCCAACAGCGTGTTGAGGTCGCGCTGCACCACGGATTCGTAGGCGAGCCGGCCGAGGCCGGGCAGCGAAAAAACGCTCTCGACCACGACCGAGCCGCCGAGCATGGTTCCGGCCTGAAGTCCGATCAGCGTCACCATCGGCAGAAGCGCATTGCGCAGGACGTGGCGGGTCACCACCCGCGTCTCATCGAGGCCCTTGGCGCGCGCGGTCCTGACATAATCGAGGTTGAGCACCTCGAGCATCGAGGCGCGCATGATGCGCAGGTAAATAGCAAGGAAGATCAGCCCGAGCGTCAGGGCAGGCAGGACGAGGTGGCGCGCGATATCGAGTGTGCGAAGGATGCCGGATTGGGTCGCTCCGATGTCCTCGAAGCCGCCGGCCGGCAGCCACTGCAGATAGATGGAAAACACCACGATGGCCATCAACCCGAACCAGAAAGACGGCGTGGCGTAGAAGATAAGCCCTGCGATCGAAATCAGCGTATCCGGCCATTTGTTGACGCCGCGCGCGGCGATCACGCCGAAGACCAGCCCGAAGAAAAAGGCGAACGACAGCGACGCCGTCATCAGCAGGATGGTCGGGGGCAGGCGTTCCAGAATGACCTCCGCGACCGGCTTGCCGTAGATCGACGAGAAACCGAGATCGAGACGGACGAGGCGCCAGAGGTAATTGCCGAGCTGCACCGGAACCGAAAGATCGAGGCCATAGAACTGGCGCAGCTCCCGCGCGGTAGTGGCATCGCCGCCGCCCATCTGCGCCATCATCGCATCGACGGTATCGCCCGGCGCGAACTGCAGCAGCAGAAACACGCCGATCAAAATCAGAATCAATGTCGGGATCGAGGCGGCGAGACGCCGCCCCGCAAGTCTCAAGATGCGCATCGGGACATCTTGTCGGATATCACGTCAGGCGGAAAGCCAAAGATCGTACCAGCTTGCCGACCCCCAGCGGGGCGTATTGGAGTGATTGCGCGCCCTGGCGGTGATCACGGTGAGGAAGATCTGCTCGATCGGCATCCAGACCGGCAGCTCCGTGTTCACCTCCTTGACGAACTCGGCATAGAGCGCCTTGCGCTTGACCGGATCGATCTCGGTGGCGGCGTCATCGATGGTCTTGTCGACGGTTGCGTCCTCCCATCCCCACTGGTTGGTCCAGGGCGCCCCCTTGGGCTGGCCGGACCGGTACCATACCGTGGTCGAGACCGCTGGGTCGTTGCGGTACTGGTGCCAGCCGGTGGCGAGATCGAAGGCGTGCTCGTCGTAGACCTGCTTCAGGAAGCCGCCGCCGTCGTTGCGCACGACCTCGACGGGGATGCCGACTTCGGACAGCGATTGCTGAATGTAGGTCGACCACAGCGAGATGTCCTCGCCCCATGGCGCCGGCAGCAGGCGCAGCGAGAAACGCGTGCCTCCCGCGCCGGGTTTGAAGCCGGCCTCATCGAGAAGGGCTGCCGCCTTGGCCTTGTCGTAGGGGTATTGCGGGGTGTTCGCACCCGGATAGAAGTCCGTCGATGTCGACGGAATCGGCCCGGTGCCGAGCTTGGCGAAATCGCCGAGGAAATTGTCGATGAAGAACGGCACGTTGATGGCGTGCGCAATGGCGCGGCGAACACGGACGTCCGACAGCTCCTTGCGGCGGAAATTGAATTCGAGCGTGTTGGTCCGGGCGTTGCCCTCGTTGCCCTTGGTCGAGACGATGAAGCGCTTGTCCTTGCCGAGCCGCGCCATGTCCGAAAGGGTCAGGCCCGAGAACGGACTGTAAAGCAGTTCGCCGGCTTCCATCTGGGCCGCCGCCGCCGCACGATCGGTGATCACCCGCCAGACGATCCGGTCGAGATAGGGCGCATTCGGCCGCCAATAGTCGGGATTGCGGTCGGCAATGATGTATTGGCCGCGCTCGTATTTGACGAATTTGAAGGGGCCGGTGCCGACGGGCGCGAGATTGGCCGGATTTTGCCGGATGTCGCCGGTCTCATAGATATGCTTGGCCGAGATATAGCCGAGGTCCGGCAAGGCGCGCAGCAACAGGTTGAGCGGCATCGGCCGCTCGTAACGGAAAATCGCTGTCTGCGGATCGGGAGTGTCGACGGCGGTGAGAAAAAGCTGCAGCGTCGAGCCGTAGTTGAGATACTTCTTCCACATCTGCATCGCCGTGAATTCGACGTCCGCCGAGGTGAAGGGCTTGCCGTCGTGCCAGGTCACGCCTTTGCGAAGCTTGAAGGTGATGGTCTTGCCGTCCGGCGAGGTCTCCCAGCTTTCGGCCAATACGCCGACCGGCTGGCCGTTGCCGTCCAGGTCGACCAGGTTTTCCTGGATCTTGCCGCCGATGATGTAGACTCCCGTGGACGCCTGCAGGCTGGGATTGAGCTGTCGCTGCTCGGCACCATAGTGCACGGTGAAAACGCCGCCTTTTTGCGGCGTCTCCTGCGCGAATGCGCGCATCGGATTGAGCACGTTCGCGGCAATGGCAGCCGACGTCATCAGCGCGGTGCGGCGATTAATCTCCAGGCGAGTGAAATCCATCGAAGTCTCCTCAACGTAGCCTTCACCGGCTGCCCTTTCGGGCCTTGGGTGCACATGGCCGGACGCTACGATACAATGGCAGACGGAGTCATTTCCTAATCAGGCCTGGATATAAAATTACTTGCTGGCAAACCGCGCAAATGGGCAGGATCGTTCGAAAAAGCCGGGCGATCTGTAGATGTTTGCCGCCCGTTCTGGCTTACCGCGCTTTGTGCCAAATAAGACGTAAATGTCGGAACTTCGACATTCCTTTGCCGACCGCTTCAAGACCGGCTTTCCCGCCTCGTCCAATCACGCGACTTTGCAACCGGAAATCCAATCTCGCCGGGTTGGCCCGGATCGTGCAAATCCCCGTATGTCGGGAAATCCTGACGAGAACTGCCGGGAACGGCGCAGAGTCGCCATGATTGTTGATATGCGCAATACGGAACCCGAACGGAGATCCGCGTTGGGATCGCTACCGGAGAATGCCGGGCTCTGTCCGTTCACCGCCGCGCCACCGCAAATCGTGCGGCCCGCGGCCGAACAAAAGACCATGGTGCTGACCGGCGCATCGCGCGGCATCGGGCACGCAACGGTGAAACTGTTCTCGGAAGCAGGCTGGCGGATCATCACTTGCTCGCGCCAGCCTTTCGATGGCGAGCGTTGCCCGTGGGATGAGGGATCGAACGATCACGTCGAGATCGATCTCGGCGATCAAAAGGACATGCCGCGCGCCATTGCCGAGATCAAGGTCAGGCTCGCCGGCATGCCGCTTCACGCGCTGATCAACAACGCCGGCTTCTCTCCGAAGAACCTCGAGGGAGGCCGACTTACATCGCTGTCGACTCCGGTCGAGACGTGGATGAGTGTCTTCCACGTTAATTTCATGGCGCCCATCCTGCTTGCCCGTGGCCTGTTCGACGAGTTGAAGGATGGGTCCGGCAGCGTCGTCAATGTTACCTCGATCGTCGGCTCGCGCGTCCATCCTTTCGCCGGCACGGCCTACGCGACGTCGAAAGCGGCGCTAGCCTGTCTCACGCGGGAGATGGCGCACGATTTCGCGCCCCACGGTATCAGGGTGAACGCGATCGCGCCGGGAGAGATCAAGACCGACATCCTGTCGCCGGAGACCGAAGCGCGTCTTGCTCCCGTCATTCCGATGCGCCGGGTCGGCACGCCCGATGAGGTTGCCAAAGTCATCTTTTTTCTATGCTCGGACGCGGCGAGCTATGTGACTGGCGAAGAAATCAAGATCAATGGCGGACAGCACGTCTGAACCGTCCGGACTCAGGAGGAAAAGCGTGACAGCGATATTGTGTCGGAGTGCCGCCGATTTAGCCGTCACAATTCGATTCGGATCGATCCGGAGGCCGCGTTAACAGCTCCGGGGCGGCCCAATTGCCAACGATTATCGGGCCTTACGACCTGAACCGCGGCGGGTTCCAAGCTTGAAATATGCGCCCTGTTATTCCGCAGCAATGCGGACAAGTTGGGCACGACATTCGCGTGAACATGGTCCAGCATACCAGCAATTCTTCAGAGAAGTCGGCGGGGAAAGTCCAGGACGATGGAGAGATCGCAATGGGACGTGCCGATACATCAGTTTCTGAAATCCAGGAAGCCAGGTCTGGACCGCCGGTGATTCCCCTGAGCGAGATTGCGCTCACGGGAATCTACGAGATTTCCAAGATCCTCAACGCGCCGAACCGGCTTGAGACCACGCTTGCGAACGTCCTCAACGTGCTCTCGTCGTTCCTGCAAATGCGGCACGGCGTCATATCGCTGCTGGCGGACGACGATGTTCCTGATATCACCGTCGGCATCGGCTGGAACGAAGGAACCGACGAGCGCTACAAGGCCCGCCTGCCGGAAACGGCGATTGGGCAGATCATTGCGACCGCGGTTCCACTGGTCGCGGAAGACGTCGCCACGCATCCGCTGTTTACGAGCGATGCGACCGCGCTCGGAGCCGCTGACGATGTCAGGGTGTCGTTCATCGGCGTGCCGATCCGCATCGGCTCCAGGGTCATCGGGACGCTGACCATCGACCGTGTCTGGGACGGCCGGTCGGTGTTCCGGCTCGATACCGATGTGCGTTTTCTCACGATGATTGCCAACCTGATCGGCCAGACCGTGCAGCTCTATCGCGTCGTCTCGCGCGACCGCGATCGGCTGATGGCCGAGAGCCACCGTTTGCAGAAGGAGCTTTCGGAGCTCAAGCCGGCGCGGGAGCGCAAGAAGGTTCACGTCAAAGGCATTGTCGGAGACAGTCCGGCGCTCCGTTCGCTGCTCGAGCAGATTTCAATCGTTGCCAAGTCCAACTCCACCGTACTGCTGCGCGGCGAATCCGGCACCGGCAAGGAGCTGATCGCCAAGGCCATTCACGAGACTGTCGCCGCGCGCCAAGGGCCCGTTCATCAAGATCAACTGCGCGGCCCTGCCGGAATCGGTTCTCGAGTCCGAACTGTTCGGTCATGAAAAGGGGGCATTTACCGGCGCCCTTAACGCGCGCAAGGGACGCTTCGAACTCGCCGACAAGGGCACGCTGTTCCTCGACGAGATCGGCGAAATTTCTCCGGCTTTCCAGGCCAAGCTTCTGCGCGTGCTCCAGGAACAGGAATTCGAGCGCGTCGGCGGCAACCACACCATCAAGGTCGACGTGCGCGTGGTCACGGCAACCAACCGGAATCTCGAGGAGGCGGTGGCGCGCAAGGAGTTTCGCGCCGACCTCTATTATCGTATCAGCGTCGTGCCGATGATGATGCCGCCGCTGCGCGAGCGGCGCAGCGATATCCCGCAGCTCGCGGGTGAATTCCTCAGGCGCTTCAACGACGAGAACGACCGGACATTGAGCTTCGGCACGACCGCGATGGAAGTGCTGATGGGCTGCGGCTTCCCCGGCAACGTGCGCGAGCTTGAGAATTGCGTGCAGCGGACGGCGACATTGGCGCACGGTCCGTCGATCATGATGGAGGATTTCGCCTGCTGCCGGAACGAATGCCTGTCCGCGATGCTGTGGAAAGGTCATTCGGAGGTGGCGCCGCAGCGGTTGCGGCCCGCTATCCCGCTTCCGGTGATGCCGGTTCCGCCCGCAGCCGGTGCGGCGAACGCCAGCGCATCGGCAACTCAGCCCGCCACGGATTACGTGCCGGCGTCTGCTGGATCGGCGGCGGCGAACCACGGGCAAATACCGGACCGCGACCGCTTCATCGAGGCGATGGAGAAATCGGGCTGGGTTCAGGCCAAGGCCGCCCGCCTGCTCGGATTGACGCCGCGCCAGATCGGCTATGCGCTGAAGAAGCACGGCATCGAGGTCAAGCAGCTCTAAAGCCTTTTCCGTTTCAATAGAATTGAAACGGGGCTTTAGATTCTTGGTTTGACGCGTTTTCCTGACGCGAACCGGTCTCCACTTCGCTTGAAAACGCTCTGATCCCAACTGTCGCACTTGCGACAGGCTGTCGTGGGCGCGACAGCGCGATGTTCCGGCGTCGCTGCAAATAGCTCATATAAATCAGCGACCTGATTTCTGGCACGCGGCTTGAAAGGGAAGTGTCACCGTATCGACGCGCGCTTTCGGAGTCATGAGATGGCCTACAAAATCATCGCCTCACAATGCACGGTATGTGGCGCCTGCGAGTTTGACTGTCCTAACGCCGCCATCCGTCTCAAGAACGAGATGTACATCATCGATGCCAAGAAATGCACCGAATGCGACGGGCACTTCGATGCGCCGCAATGCGTGGCGGTGTGCCCGGTCGATAACACCTGCGTGCCCGCGTAAGGAATGGTGCGATGGCAAACGGCATCGGCAACGCCGGGGCGCCGGGCGAATTCGTGATCTGGCTGGGCAGGCTGCTGATGACGCTGGTCGCGGGCGAGGACCTGCGGGTCCGCCGGGCGATCGTGCGCGCAGCGATACGGGCCCGCGCGGCCAGTCCGCGAGGGGAGTGACGAATGGCAGCCGTGCAGGAAACCGTCGAGCGTGTCCGTAGCGTCGACGTCGAGCAATACAAATACGGTTTCGTCACCGAGATCGAATCCGAGAAGGCCCCGAAGGGGCTGTCGGAAGATACCATCCGCTTCATTTCGGCGAAGAAGAACGAGCCGGCCTGGATGCTGGAATGGCGGCTGGAGGCCTATCGGCGCTGGCTGACCATGACCGAGCCGAAATGGGCGCGGGTCAGCTATCCCAAAATCGATTACCAGGATCTCTATTACTACTCCGCGCCGAAGCCGAAGAAGCAGGTCTCGTCACTGGACGAGATTGATCCGGAAATTCTCAAGACCTATGAGAAGCTCGGCATTCCCTTGCGCGAGGTGGAAGTGCTGGAAGGCGTCGTGAAGCCGCAAGATGAGCAGGTTTCGCCCGCGCGCAAGATCGCCGTCGATGCCGTGTTCGATTCGGTGTCCGTTGCGACCACCTTCAAGGAAGAGCTGAAGAAGGCCGGCGTGATCTTCATGCCGATCTCGGAGGCGATCCGCGAGCATCCTGAACTCGTGAGGAAGTATCTCGGCACGGTGGTGCCGACCTCGGACAATTATTTTGCCACGCTGAATTCGGCCGTGTTTTCCGACGGCTCGTTCGTCTACGTGCCGCCCGGCGTGCGCTGCCCGATGGAGCTTTCCACTTACTTTCGCATCAACGAGCGCAACACCGGCCAGTTCGAGCGCACGCTGATCATCGCCGACAAGGGCGCTTACGTCAGTTACCTCGAAGGCTGCACCGCGCCGCAGCGCGACGAGAACCAGTTGCACGCCGCCGTGGTCGAGCTGGTCACGCTGGATGATGCCGAGATCAAGTATTCGACGGTGCAGAACTGGTACCCCGGCAATTCGGAAGGGGTGGGCGGGATCTACAATTTCGTCACCAAGCGCGGCGATTGCCGCGGCGCCAATTCGAAGATCTCCTGGACCCAGGTCGAGACGGGTTCGGCGATCACCTGGAAATATCCGAGCTGCATCCTGCGCGGCGATAATTCACGCGGTGAGTTTTACTCGATTGCGATCTCGAATGGCCACCAGCAGGTCGATAGCGGCACCAAGATGATCCATCTTGGCAAGAACACCACGAGCCGCATCATCTCCAAGGGCATTGCGGCCGGCGTGTCGCAGAACACCTATCGCGGCCTCGTCACCGCGCACCGCAAAGCCACCGGCGCGCGCAACTTCACCGCCTGCGACTCGCTCCTGATCGGCGACAAATGCGGCGCGCACACCGTGCCCTATATCGAGGCGAAGAATTCCTCGGCGCTGTTCGAGCACGAGGCGACGACGTCGAAGATTTCCGAGGACGTGCTGTTCTATTGCGTGCAGCGCGGGCTAAGCCAAGAGGAGGCGGTCGGCCTCGTCGTCAACGGCTTCGTCAAGGACGTGTTGCAGCAACTGCCGATGGAGTTCGCGGTGGAAGCGCAGAAGCTGATCTCGATCTCGCTGGAGGGGAGTGTCGGGTGATGGTGCCAGGTCAAACAAGCAACGGAGGCCATTGCCGATGACGTCGCTCCTGAAAATCAACCACCTGCGGGCCGAAATCGGCGGACGCAAGATCCTCAACGGTCTCGATCTCACGGTCAATGCCGGCGAGATTCACGCCATCATGGGTCCAAACGGCGCGGGCAAGTCGACGCTGTCCTACGTGCTGGCGGGCAAGCCTGGCTACGAGATCACAGGTGGCGAAGTCCTGTTCAAGGGCGAAGATCTCTTGGCAATGTCGCCGGACGAGCGCGCGGCCAAGGGGGTGTTCCTGGCGTTCCAGTATCCGCTGGAAATCCCCGGCGTCGCCACCGTCACGTTCCTGCGCACCGCGCTCAACGCCCAGCGCCGCAAGCGCGGCGAGGCGGAGTTGTCGTCGCCGGATTTGCTCAAGCGCGTCCGCGAGATCGCCAGCAATCTTGGCATCGACGCCGGGATGCTGCGGCGTCCGCTCAATGTCGGCTTCTCCGGCGGTGAAAAAAAGCGCAACGAGACGCTGCAGATGGCGCTCCTGGAGCCGCTTCTCTGTGTGCTCGACGAAACCGATTCCGGCCTCGATATCGACGCGCTGAAAATCGTCGCCAATGGCGTCAACCAGCTGCGGTCGAGCGAACGCGGCATGATCGTGATCACGCATTACCAGCGGCTGCTGGACTATATCGTGCCGGACGTCGTCCATGTTCTCTCTGCGGGCCGGATCGTGAGGACCGGTGGCAAGGAACTCGCGCTCGAACTGGAAGCGACCGGATATGCGCAATATCAGAACGAGGCGGCTTGACGGTCATGAACGCTGCAATCCACCCGGTCAGGACGCAAGCCGAACTCGGCATGGTCGATGTCTACACGACGTCGCGACAGGGCCTGCCCGGCGGCAGCGATATCGCAGCGGTGCGCGCCGCCGCGTTCAATCATTTTGTCGTCGCCGGGCTGCCGCACCCCCGCGTCGAAGCCTGGAAGTATACCGACCTGCGGCGGCTGATGCGGGATGCCAAGCCGCTTGCCGCTCCGCCCGATGCCGCGGCAAAGGCGCGTGCGCACGATGCGGGTGGCTTGCTTGCGGGGCTCGGCTTCAGGCGGCTGGTTATTCTGAACGGTTCGTTCGCGGCCGAACTATCCGATCTGGCCGGTCTCGAAACCGGTCTGATGGTCCGCTCCATGGCTGGCGCGCTGGCGCTGGACGAACCCATGCTGTCGCAGGGCCTCGGTTCGATGGTGCCGGCCGACGATCCCGCGCTCGCGCTCAATACAGCGCTCGCAGGCGACGGCGTCGTGATTACGGTTTCGCCTGATGTTACCATCGAGAGGCCAATTCACCTTGTTTTCGTCAACACAGGTGCAACGCCGGCCGCGATGGTGACGCGTTCGCTGGTGGTGGTCGGTCGAAACGCGCGCGCGACCCTGGTCGAAACCCACGAGGGTCCCGACCGTCAGGACTATCAGGTCAACACCGCACTGCAGCTGGTCGTCGGCGATGGGGCGCGGGTCGATCATCTCAAGATCACCCGCGAGGGCAACGCCGCGATCCACGTTGCGACACTGCTGGTCAATATCGGCGCGCGGGCCAAGTTCAATGAACTGGTTTTCACGACCGGCGGCGCCGTCGTCCGCAACCAGCAGTTCGTGCTGCTCGCAGGCGAAGGCACCGAAGCAAATCTGCGCGGCCTGAGCCTTCTGGCACACAAGCAGCATGCCGATACCACGCTCGCCGTCGACCACTCCGCCGCCGGCTGCCAGAGCCGCGAGACTTTCAAGGCTGTTGTCGACGATGAGGCGCGCGCCGTGTTTCAGGGCAAGATCACGGTTCGCCCCGACGCGCAGAAGACCGACGCGAAGATGATGACCCGCGCGCTATTGTTGTCCGACAACGCGGAGGCCGACGGCAAGCCGGAGCTCGAGATATTTGCCGACGACGTCCAGTGCGGCCATGGCGCCACCACGGGCGCCCTCGACGACCAGCTCAAGTTCTACCTGATGGCCCGCGGCATTTCGGAAAAGGAGGCTGAGGCGCTGCTGATCCAGGCGTTCGCCGCCGAGGTGATCGACGCGATCGGGCATGAAGGCATCCGCGACGCGCTGCTGGAGGCCACGGTGGCATGGCTGGGGCAACGAGGGTGAAGCGATGCATCCGGCGGTAAGCAATGGCAGCTATGATGTCGGTCGCGTCCGTGAGGATTTTCCGATCCTTGGAATGCAGGTTTACGGCAAGCCGCTGGTTTATCTCGACAACGCCGCTTCGGCGCAGAAGCCGAAGGCGGTGCTGGATCGTCTGACCCAGGCCTACACGTCGGAATATTCGAACGTCCACCGGGGGATGCACTATCTTGCCAATGCCGCGACCGAAGGCTACGAGGGCGCCCGCGAAAAGGTTGCCGGCTTCCTGAATGCGGCGCGCAGCGATGAAATCGTCTTCACCCGGGGCGCGACGGAAGCGATCAACCTTGTCGCCCAGACCTTCGGGCGCGAGCGGATCGGCCCCGGTGACGAAATCGTGCTCTCCATCATGGAGCACCATGCCAATATCGTTCCCTGGCATTTCCTCAGGGAACGCCAGGGCGCGGTGATCAAATGGGCGCCGGTGGATGACGATGGTAATTTCCTGATCGACGAATTCGAGAAGCTGTTGACCGACCGCACCAGGATGGTCGCCATCACCCAGATGTCGAACGTGCTCGGCACCGTGGTGCCGGTCAAGGAAGTGGTCCGCATTGCGCATGCGAGGGGAATTCCGGTACTTGTCGACGGCGCGCAGGCTTCCGTGCATCTGGATGTCGACGTCCGCGATATCGACTGCGATTTCTATGTCATCACCGGCCACAAATTGTACGGCCCGACCGGCATCGGCGCGCTCTATGGCAAGCACGAGCACCTCTCGACCATGCCGCCATTCAATGGCGGCGGCGAGATGATCCGCGAGGTGCGCCAGGAGACCGTCACCTATGGTGAGCCGCCGCACCGGTTCGAGGCCGGAACGCCCCCGATCGTCCAGGCGATCGGGCTCGGCGCCGCCATCGACTACATCAATTCCATCGGCAAGAGCCGGATCAGGGCGCATGAAAGCGCGCTGCTTGCCTATGCCCACGGCAGGCTGCGCGAGATCAATTCGCTTCGGATCATCGGCAACGCTGCCGGGAAGGGCGCCATCGTCTCGTTCGAGATGAAATCCGCCCACGCGCATGATTTCGCCACCGTCATCGATCGCGCCGGCATCGCGGTGCGGGCCGGAACGCATTGCGCCATGCCGCTCCTGCAACGCTTCGGCGTCACCGCCACCTGCAGGGCCTCGTTCGCTCTTTATAATACGCATGACGAGGTCGACATTCTGGCGCGAGCCATCGCAAAGGCGCAGGAGTTCTTCGCATGAGCCAGCCGGTGCCCGCCTCGAAACCTGCAACGATTTTCCGTGTCGTCCATGATGCCCGCCGGCGTGAGGTGGGGCGAGGCCCAGGCGTTATTGGCAAGCACGAATTCAAGCCGGGCGATGCGGTGCATTCGCTGGTGCAGATCGTCAACGACGGGCTCTACCCTCACAGGGATATCGGCGAGACCCTGGTGCATCACGGCGATGCCGGTGTGGTTCGCGAAAGCTGGAGCTTCTTGGGCGAAAGTTATTACACGGTCGAATTTTTTACCCGCGCCGCTGTCGTGATCATGCGTGGCCGGGAGATGGCTTGGGCTGCACGGCGGGGTCGATCGGCGACCATGCCGATGGCCTGAAGCCGAGAGGCTCACGCAGCATTTGAAAGCGCCTGCTGGGCATCGCTGCGGATGCGTGCGACCATGGATCGAAATCCGTTAGAACGCTGCGGCGTGAGGTGTTCGCGCAAGCCCAACCGGTCGAACAGCGCGATCGGGTCGGCCGCGAGAATCTCGTTGGCCTGTTTGCCGGAGACGACCGCGAGCAGGATGGCAACGAGCCCACGGACGATATGAGCATCGCTGTCGCCAAAGAAGTCGAGTAGGGGCTGGCCGTCGTCGA
The DNA here is from genome assembly GCA_963823115.1 of uncultured Alphaproteobacteria bacterium. Taxonomy (GTDB): domain Bacteria; phylum Pseudomonadota; class Alphaproteobacteria; order Rhizobiales; family Xanthobacteraceae; genus Bradyrhizobium. Next base: position 150,970 of record CAWGKJ010000042.1, read on the forward strand.
AACGGGCCGTCGTCGCGAGCCAGACCTGACTGGCGCAGCCCTGCACCTTGTTGGCGTCGATACGATGAGACTCGGGCAGTGGGCTCATGCCGCGGCCAAGTTCGATGACATAGCGATAGCGATCGTCCCATTCGTCCAGCAATGAGAAGTTTTCGATGATCTCGTCGATGGCCGGAACGAAAGTCGAGGATGAATAGTCCATCGGCGTCACAATCCTTGTTCGTGGCCTTCCCGATCCAGACCATCAAGCAAACGCCGTACCGCGACGGGTTCGCACAACCGCACCTGCTTTCCCGGGGACAAGCGCAAATTGTCGCGGCCACGGGGATCGGCAGGTTGTTTCGTTTGAGACAGCCGCGTGTCCTGACGTCGGGTGACGCGCAGCTATGTCGGGTTTGCAACAAGCGTCCCGATGCCTGTTCGGTCGCGTTATGTATCTAAAATCAATGAAACTTTGGTCCGCCACCGGCGCTGGCACAGTCGTTGCAAACCACCTTTTGTGCAAGGCGATGGTTGCTGGCTACGAGCCCTCGAAACGGAAAAGCGAAGTCCGTAACCGCGCCACGCAGTGAAGATCCATCGAGATCGAGCTGCGTGGCTTTGAGTGTATCGGCGAAACGGCAATCGGGTTCCGAGGAGAACAAAATGGCTGCACTACGACAAATCGCATTCTACGGCAAAGGCGGCATCGGCAAGTCGACGACCTCGCAGAACACCTTGGCGGCGCTCGCCGAGATGGGTCACAAGATCCTGATCGTCGGCTGTGATCCCAAGGCCGAACTCGACCCGCCTGATCCTGCACGCCAAGGCGCAGGACACCATCCTCAGCCTGGCGGCGGCCGCCGGCAGCGTCGAGGACCTCGAACTCGAACAAGTCATGAAGATCGGCTACCGCGATATCAAGTGCGTCGAATCCGGCGGTCCGGAGCCCGGTGTCGGCTGCGCCGGCCGCGGTGTCATCACCTCGATCAACTTCCTCGAGGAGAACGGCGCCTATGAGGACATCGACTATGTCTCCTACGACGTGCTCGGCGACGTCGTGTGCGGCGGCTTTGCGATGCCGATCCGCGAGAACAAGGCGCAGGAGATCTACATCGTGATGTCCGGCGAGATGATGGCGATGTACGCCGCCAACAACATCTCCAAGGGCATTCTGAAATACGCCAATTCGGGCGGCGTGCGCCTCGGCGGGCTGGTCTGCAACGAGCGCCAGACCGACAAGGAACTGGAGCTTGCCGAAGCGATGGCCAAGAAGCTCGGCACCCATCTGATCTACTTCGTGCCGCGCGCCAACATCGTGCAGCACGCCGAGCTCCGCCGCATGACGGTGCTGGAATATGCGCCGGACTCGGTGCAGGCCGGCCACTACCGGACGCTGGCCCAGAAGATCCACAACAACGGCGGCAAGGGCATCATCCCGACGCCGATCACCATGGACGAGCTCGAGGACATGCTGATGGAGCACGGCATCATGACGCCGGTCGATGAGTCCATCGTCGGCAAGACCGCCGCCGAGCTCGCCGCCGAAGCGGCGTTTGCCGCCGCCTGAGGTCATCAATCGCTCACGTCCGGCCTCTCACAGGAGAGACCGGACCAGGGACTGCAATCGGATCAAGCGAGGACAACCAACATGAGTTTAGCGAAGACGCAGAGCGCCGCAGAGATCAAGGTGCGCAACAAGGAACTGATCGAAGAAGTATTAACGGTTTATCCGGAAAAGACCGCGAAGCGGCGCGCCAAGCATTTGAATGTGCACGAGGCGGGCAAATCCGACTGCGGCGTGAAGTCGAACATCAAGTCCATTCCCGGCGTGATGACGATCCGCGGCTGCGCCTATGCCGGCTCGAAGGGCGTGGTGTGGGGGCCGATCAAGGACATGATCCACATCAGCCACGGTCCGGTCGGATGCGGTCAGTATTCCTGGGGGGCGCGGCGCAATTACTACATCGGCACGACGGGGATCGACACTTTCGTCACCATGCAGTTCACCTCCGATTTCCAGGAGAAGGACATCGTCTTCGGCGGCGACAAGAAGCTGACCAAGATCATGGACGAAATCCAGGAGCTGTTCCCGCTCAACAACGGCATCACCGTGCAGTCGGAATGCCCGATCGGCCTGATCGGCGACGACATCGAGGCGGTCTCCAAGGTCAAGTCGAAGGAATACGGCGGCAAGACCATCGTTCCGGTCCGCTGCGAAGGCTTCCGCGGCGTCTCGCAGTCGCTTGGCCACCATATCGCCAACGACGCGGTCCGGGACTGGATATTCGACAAGATCGCCCCGGATGCGGCGCCGAAATTCGAATCGACGCCATACGACGTCGCCATCATCGGCGACTACAATATCGGCGGCGACGCCTGGTCGTCGCGCATCCTGCTCGAAGAGATGGGCCTGCGGGTGATCGCCCAGTGGTCCGGCGACGGCAGCCTCGCCGAGCTCGAGGCGACGCCCAAGGCGAAGCTCAACATTCTGCACTGCTACCGCTCGATGAACTACATCTCGCGGCACATGGAAGAGAAGTTCGGTATTCCGTGGTGCGAGTACAACTTCTTCGGGCCGAGCAAGATCGCCGAGTCGCTGCGCAAGATCGCCAGCTTCTTCGACGACAAGATCAAGGAAGGCGCCGAACGCGTCATCGCCAAATACCAGCCCCTGATGGATGCGGTGATCGCCAAGTACCGGCCGCGCCTCGAAGGCAAGACCGTGATGCTTTTCGTCGGCGGACTTCGGCCGCGCCACGTGATCGGCGCTTATGAAGACCTCGGAATGGAGGTGGTCGGCACCGGCTACGAGTTCGGCCACAACGACGACTATCAGCGTACGGCCCAGCATTACGTCAAGGACGGCACGCTGATCTATGACGACGTGACCGGATACGAGTTCGAGAAGTTCGTCGAGAAGGTTCAGCCCGATCTCGTCGGCTCGGGTATCAAGGAGAAATACGTGTTCCAGAAGATGGGTGTGCCGTTCCGGCAGATGCACTCATGGGACTACTCGGGTCCCTACCACGGATATGACGGCTTCGCGATCTTCGCGCGCGACATGGACATGGCCATCAACTCGCCGATCTGGAAGAAAACCAGGGCGCCCTGGAAGGCCGCGCCGAAGTCGACGCTGATGGCGGCGGAGTAATCGGTTCATCCGGCTCTCCCCGATCGGGGGAGCCGGGAACCAAGATCGACAGACGATATTTTGAAAGGGTGCCACGATGACGCAGAATGCAGACCACGTGCTCGATCACTTCGAGCTGTTCCGCGGTCCGGAATACCAGCAGATGCTGGCGAACAAGAGGAAGATGTTCGAGAACCCCCGCGATCCCGCCGAGGTCGAGCGCATTCGCGAATGGGCCAAAACGCCGGAATATCGTGAGAAGAATTTCGCCCGCGAGGCGCTGACCATCAATCCAGCCAAGGCCTGCCAGCCGCTCGGCGCGGTATTCGCCGCGGTTGGCTTTGAAGGAACCCTTCCTTTCGTTCACGGATCGCAGGGCTGCGTCGCCTATTATCGCAGCCATTTGTCGCGACATTTCAAGGAGCCGAGCCTCCTGCGTGTCGTCATCGATGACGGAAGATGCGGCGGTGTTCGGCGGCCTCAACAACATGGTCGACGGCCTCGCCAACTCCTACAGCATGTACAAGCCGAAGATGATCGCCGTCTCCACCACCTGCATGGCGGAGGTGATCGGCGACGACCTCAACGCCTTCATCAAGACGGCGAAGGAAAAAGGCTCGGTGCCCGCGGAATACGACGTTCCGTTTGCGCATACGCCCGCCTTCGTCGGCAGCCATGTCACCGGATACGACAACGCGCTGAAAGGCATCCTTGAGCATTTCTGGGACGGCAAGGCCGGAACCGCGCCCAGGCTCGAACGCCAGCCTAACGAGAAGATCAACTTCATCGGTGGCTTCGACGGCTACACCGTCGGCAACACCCGCGAGATCAAGCGCATCTTCAACCTGATGGGGATCGAGCACACCATTCTCGCCGACAACAGCGACGTGTTCGATACGCCGACCGATGGCGAGTTCCGCATGTATGACGGCGGCACCACGCTTGAGGACGCGGCAAACGCGATCCACGCCAAGGCCACGATCTCGATGCAGCATCACTCCACCGAAAAGACGCTGCCCTTCATCGCCGGCCACGGTCAGGAGGTGGTGTCGTTCCATCACCCGGTCGGCGTGTCGGCGACCGACGAGTTCGTCATGGCGCTGTCGCGGATTTCCGGCAGGGAGATCCCGGAGGAGCTGGCGCGCGAACGTGGGCGCCTGGTCGACGCCATGGCGGATTCCAGCGCGCATATCCACGGCAAGAAATTCGCGATCTACGGCGATCCCGACCTCTGCCTCGGTCTCGCGGCCTTCCTGCTCGAGCTGGGCGCCGAACCCACCCACGTGCTGGCGACCAACGGTAACAAGCACTGGGCGGAAAAAGTCCAGGCGCTGTTCGACTCTTCGCCATTCGGCCAGAATTGCCACGTCTATCCGGGCAAGGATCTCTGGCATATGCGCTCGCTGCTGTTCACCGAGCCGGTCGATTTCCTGATCGGAAATACCTACGGCAAGTACCTGGAACGCGACACCGGCACGCCGCTGATCCGGATCGGTTTTCCGATCTTCGATCGCCATCACCATCATCGCTATCCGGTCTGGGGTTACCAGGGCAGCATGAACGTGCTGGTGACGATCCTCGACAAGATATTCGACGAGATCGACAAGAACACCGGCGTTCCGGGGAAGACCGACTACAGCTTCGATATCATCCGCTAGGGGATGGTCGCGACTACGGCCTTGCCGCCGCACCGGGATATCGGGACCGGCGGCAGGCGAGTCTACCGAAGGCAGGTTTCGCTCTTGGTGCCTGAGCAAGCCGTTCCGTGGTGAGGAGAGACGAATGAGTTCGCTGTCGGCCACAATCCAGGATGTCTTCAACGAGCCCGGCTGCGGCAAGAACGCGAACAAGTCGGAAGCCGAGCGAAAGAAGGGCTGCACCAAGCCGCTTCAGCCCGGCGGCGCCGCGGGCGGTTGCGCCTTTGACGGCGCCAAGATCGCGCTGCAGCCCCTGACCGATGTCGCCCATCTCGTCCACGGCCCGATCGCCTGCGAGGGAAATTCCTGGGACAATCGCAGCGCAAAATCCTCCGGCTCGAATATCTGGCGCACGGGCTTTACCACCGACATCAATGAAACCGACATCGTGTTCGGCGGTGAAAAGCGTCTCTACAAGGCGATCAGGGAAATCATTGAGAAATACGATCCGCCGGCGATCTTCGTGTATCAGACCTGCGTTCCCGCCATGAACGGCGACGACATCAACGCGGTTTGCAAGGCGGCCAGCGCGAAATTCGGCAAACCGGTGATTCCCGTCAACTCGCCCGGTTTCGTCGGGTCGAAGAACCTCGGCAACAAGCTCGCCGGCGAGGCGCTGCTCGAGCACGTGATCGGAACCGAGGAGCCGGATTACACCACGCCCTACGACCTCAACATCATCGGGGAATACAATCTCTCCGGAGAATTGTGGCAGGTGAAGCCGCTGCTGGATGAACTCGGCATCCGCATTTTTTCCTGCATCGCAGGTGACGGCAAATATCGCGAAGTCGCCTATTCGCACCGCGCACGCGCAGCGATGATGGTCTGTTCCAGGGCCATGATCAACGTCGCCCGCAAGATGGAGGAGCGCTACGGCATACCGTTCTTCGAAGGGTCGTTCTACGGCATCGGGGATACCAGCAATTCCTTGCGAGAAATCGCGCGGCTTCTGATTGAGCGTGGCGCGCCGGACGAGCTGATGGCGCGGACCGAAATGGTGATCGCGCGCGAAGAGGCGAAGGCGTGGGCCGCGATCGAACCCTACAAGCCGCGCTTCACGGGCAAGAAGGTCTTGTTGATCACCGGCGGCGTCAAGTCGTGGTCGGTGGTTGCCGCCTTGCAGGAAGCCGGCCTCGAACTGGTCGGAACCAGCGTGAAGAAGTCCACCAGGGAGGACAAGGAGCGCATCAAGGAACTGATGGGCCAGGACGCCCATCTGATCGAGGATATGACGCCGCGCGAAATGTACAAGATGCTGAAGGACGCGAAGGCCGACATCATGCTCTCGGGCGGCAAGTCGCAGTTCGTCGCGCTGAAGGCCGCGATGCCCTGGCTCGATATCAACCAGGAGCGCAGTCATGCCTACATGGGCTATGTCGGCATGGTGAAGCTTGTCGAGGAAGTCGACAAGGCGCTGTTCAATCCGGTGTGGGAGCAGCTTCGCCGGCCGGCGCCGTGGGAGAATGCCGACAGGAACTGGCAGGCCAAGGCGATCGAGCAAATGGATACCGAAGCCGCCGAACTGGCGGCCGATCCCGAGGCCGCGGAGAAAGCCCGCCGCGCCAGCACAATCTGTTTTTGCAAGAAGGTGGACCTCGGCACCATCGAGGACGCTATCAGCGCGCAAGGCCTGACGACGGTCGCCGGCATCAAGCAGAGCACGAACGCGTCCGGCGGTTGCGGCGCATGTGCCGGACGGCTGGACGATATCCTGGCCGCGCTGCCCCAGCCGGCAACACCGGCCGTGACTTTCCTGCTGGCGGCGGAGTAGGGCGGCGCCATGGCAATCGTCACGATTGGGAAGAAGTCCTGCACGGTCAACCCGCTTAAAATGAGCCAGCCGATCGGCGGCGCGTTCGCCTTCATGGGACTGCGGGGCGCGATGCCGCTGCTGCACGGCTCGCAGGGATGCACGTCCTTTGGACTGACGCTGTTCGTGCGGCATTTCAAGGAAGCCGTGCCGCTGCAGACCACCGCGATGAGCGAAGTCGCGACCGTGCTCGGCGGCTATGACAATGTCGAGCAGGCCATCCTCAATATCCACAAGCGGACCAAGCCGGAGTTCATCGGCATCTGCTCGACCGGCGTAACCGAGATCAAGGGCGACGATGTCGAGGGCTACCTCAGGCTGATACGCCAAAAGCATCCGCAACTCGCGACCTTCCCGATGGTCTATGTCTCGACGCCCGACTTCAAGGAGGCGTTTCAGGACGGCTGGGGGAAGGCCGTCGCGCGGATGATCGAAGTGCTGGTCGAGACGCCGGCGCCTGGCGCTCGCCGCGATCCCGCGCGCGTCAATGTTCTCCCGGGATGTCACCTCACCCCCGGCGATCTCGACGAGATCAGGACTACAATAGAGGATTTCGGGCTCGAACCCTCCTTCCTCCCCGATCTCGCGGGCTCCCTCGATGGCCATATCCCCGATGAGTTCGTGCCGACGACGATCGGCGGCATCGGCGTCGAAGAAGTGGCGACCATGGGGCAGGCCGCCTGGACCATTGCCATCGGCGCGCAGATGCGGCGCGCCGCGGAGGTCATGGAAACCAAAACGGGCGTCCCGTTCCGGCTGTTCGAGCGGCTGTGCGGCCTCATCCCCAACGACGAATTCCTCGTGTTTCTGAGCGAGATCAGCGGCCGGCCGGTGCCGCTGAAGTATCGGCGGCAACGCGGCCAGCTGGCCGACGCCATGCTGGACGCGCATTTTCATATCGGCGGCCGAAAGCTTGCGATCGGCGCCGAGCCGGATCTGCTGTTCGATCTGTCGAGCATGTTGCACGAGATGGGAGCGAAGGTGACGGCGGCGGTGACGACGACCCAGTCCCCCGTGCTGGAGCGGATCAAGACCGAGGAGGTGCTGATCGGCGATCTCGAGGATCTCGAAAATCTCGCAAAGGACAGAAGCTGTAACCTGCTTATCACGCACTCGCACGGGCGGCAGGCCGCGGCGCGGCTGAAGAATTCCGTTCCACCGCGCAGGCTTTCCGATGTTCGACCGGCTCGGCGCCGGGCACCAACTGTCGGTCGGTTATCGCGGCACCCGCGACCTGATCTTTGCCATCGCCAATCTCATCATCGCCGACCACGAGGACAATCACCAGCCGACTCCCGATACATGGCGGATCGACGGCATCGGACCCCGCAGCGCGGATGCCGCGGCGTCGCTGCATTGACGGAAACACCAGAGGAAGGACAGCCGATGAAAATCGCATTCGCGACCCAGGACTTGAAACGCGTCGACGCGCATTTCGGCTGGGCCAGGAACATCGCGATCTATGAGATCGGTCCGCAGGGGCACCGCTTCCTCGAAGCCGTGCAGTTCGAAGGCGATCTCAGGGAAGACGGCAACGAAGACAAGCTCGCGCCGAAAATCGACGCGATCAAGGATTGCGCCATTCTCTATGTTGCGGCCATCGGCGGCTCCGGCGCGGCGAGGGTGGTCGCGAACAACATCCATCCGATGAAGGTCAACCAGCCGGAAGAGATCACGGACCTGCTGGTCAAGCTGGAGAATGTCCTCAAGGGCACGCCGCCGCCCTGGCTCCGCAAGGCCTTGTTGAAGGACCAGGAACGAACCCTCGATTTTGAAGAATAGGGATAATCATGGCCGAGATTGCTGCAGTGCTCGAACCCGCTCCCGGGGCGGAAATGCCGTTCGTCAGAGAGCTGATCAAGATATGGCGGGCCGAGGACAGTCACGGCGCGTGGGAAAGCAAGAGCGACCTCACGCTGCTCGAGCCCTATATTCTCGACAAGGAGGCCCGCCGGGCGCTGCCGATCGTCGGGGATCCCGATCCGGACACCATCTGGCGGCTCGAGCTGTTCTTCAATGCCGTGGCGCTCTCGATCGAGCGCGCGACCGGTGTCATGATCTCGCCGATGCTGAAGATGCACCATGAAGGTTTCGGCCGCATGGTCCTGATCGGCGGCCGGCTCATCGTCGTCAACAAGCAGTTGCGCGACGTCCACCGTTTCGGCTTCGACAATCTCGGCAAGCTGGCCGAGGAAGGCGACAAATACGTCAAGGCCGGCGTCGAAATGATCGAAAAATTCAAAGCCGTTGCCGAATATTGAGGTGGCACCATGAGTGATCTGGAAACCCTGAAAGCCGAAATCAGGAAACTGTCCGCGAAGGCGACGCAGGCGAAGATGGATCTGCACGACCTGTCCGAGGAACTTCCGCTGCAGTGGCAGACGATTATCGGTGTGGCGCGGCGGGCTTACGATGCCTTCGAGGAACTCGAGCAGAAGCGCGCGGCCTTGAAGAGTCTCAAATCGGCATAACCCAAACGGCTCCTGAAACCATGACCAATGTCACCCGAGACGGACGCGACTGGCAGCCCGCTTATTTGCTCGCCATCGACGAGAAGAAATGTATCGGCTGCGGCCGCTGCTTCAAGGTTTGCGGCCGCAGCGTGATGACGCTGAAGGGCCTGAACGACGAGGGCGAGTTCGTCGAGCTGGACGATGACGAGGATGACGAGATCGAAAAGAAGATCATGGTGATGAAGGATGACGGCGCCTGCATCGGCTGCGGCGCCTGCGCCCGCGTTTGTCCGACGAATTGCCAGACCCATGCCGTGGCGCAGGCGCTGGCGGCGGAGTGACGCGGGGAGAGGGCGGGGCAGCGGGAACAAAATGTCCGGGCGCGACAAGAAGGGCTGCCGCGACCCGCGCAACTTGACGATGAATTTGGGGCAAGTACCTTCAGCCGCAGCGAGCTGTTCGCCTCCTGCCACGGCACCCCGGTGCCAGCTGAAAGGCTGATCAGCAAGGACCCGGAGCGGCGCTTGGCATCGCCGGGCGTGGGTGGCTTATCGCGATACGACCTGCCAGTTTTATGACGACAAGATCCGGGGCTCGATGTCGGTCACGATGCATGCGGCCTGTGCCACGCGCGAGACGGCGCGACGGGCGATGCTGCTTGGGTTCTTCACTCGACCGTAAGGACCAGTGAAGCAGGCAGGCGTGCCTGTTGCGCGATCGATAGCAGCGCCAAAGATTGATCGCCAACCGAGAGCTTTGGTTTTGGTTGCCGGTCGCCGTGCAGCTACCTGCAAGAGCTTTAGCGCAAGATAAGTGGACCCACTCACGAGAAACAAAACTGCTTCTCGGAGGCGCTGTCCTTTCTTTCGTGCTTCAGGCGTAATCCCGCGATAGCAAAATATTCCGCCTTGGGGGATATGCCGGCATGCGCAAGCCATTCCACCGCATAATCGTATGGTCTGGCATGAAAAGACGACAGAACTCTGGGTTCTCAACGGTGCCTATGGTTGGTTGCGCAGACGTGTTTGACGCAAAGCAAGGCGAGGGCCATGAGCCATCTGCGGAAGCCTTAAGTTCGTCAGCGACTGCCAAGGCAAACCAATTGGAATACGCTACGTAGCTGGAGAAAATTCACGTGATCGCCAAAAGGACAAAGAACTTGCGGATGCCCAACAGATTGCTGGCCGGATGGCTCGTCGCCACGACCCTCTCGGTTATGCCGATCGGCTATTCCCAGGCGGCCGAGACCACCATCAAGCTTGGAAATACGGCACCTTACAGTGGGCCTGCCTCTGCCTACGGCACGATCGGGCGTGCCGAGGCCGCCTACTTTCAGATGCTCAACGACCAAGGCGGCATCAATGGACGCAAGATTGAATTCCTGACCCTGGACGACGCCTATTCGCCGGCAAAGACGGTCGAACAGACTCGCAAGCTTGTGGAACAGGATGAAGTCCTTGCGATGTTCAGTTCGGTCGGCACCGGACCCAACATATCCGTTCAAAAATATCTCAACGGCAAGCACGTTCCTCAACTGTTCGTTTCATCCGGGGCGACGAGGTGGAACGACCCCGATCAGTTCCCGTGGACGGTTGGTTTCAACCCGACGTACGAACTGGAGGGCAAGATTTACGCACAGTTTATCTTGCAAACGAAACCGAACGCAAAAATCGCGATCATCATCCCCAACGAAGACGCAGGAAAAGATTACCTTAGAGGATTCAAGGCGGGATTGGGCGAGCATGTCGATCAACTCGTATCGCAGACGACTTATTTGACAACCGATCCGACGATCAATTCCCAGATGGTCAACATGCGGGAGTTGGGCGCAGATGTCTTCTTCGCGGAGGCCACGCCGAAATTCGCCGCCCAGGCCATCAAAAAGGCCGGCAGCATGGGCTGGAAGCCGCTGATCATCCTGCCGGCGGTTTCCAATTCCTTCTCTGCGGTACTTGAGCCGGCGGGCCTGGAGAATTCCGTCGGCGTGGTGACCGGGCTCTATCTCAAGGATCCGAACGATGCGCGCTGGGCAGATGACCCCGCGCTGAAGGACTTTCTTGCATGGATGAAGAAGTACCAGCCGAATGCCAGCACTGGCGATTTGTTCAATGTGCAGGGCTATGCGGCCGCTCAAGTCATGGCCGCCGTACTGGAAAAATGCAAAGACGATCTCTCTCGCGAGAATATCATGAAGCAGGCAACGACATTGAACGGTCTCGCGTTGCCGATGCTTCTTCCAGGGATAAAGATTTATACCGATCCGCACAACTTCACGCCTATCCGGCAAATTCAAATGGCGCGGTTCGACGGAAAGTCCTGGGTGTTGTTCGGAGACGTTCTCGGCGAGAAATAGAGGATCGTGACCCGCGACCCGGTGGGCTGGAAATACCGCAGCGCCAGCTGCGGCTATTTTCGGGTTCGTTCTGAAAAATAGCTTTTCTCCGCGCTGACCGCGGCCGCGCGGAAGGCGGCCGCAGGTGGCGAAAGCATCCGTCCGCGCAAATACATGATTCCATAATTCGTAACGGCCCAGGGCGCCCTGAACGGAAGGACAACGATGCTGCCGTCCTCGATTTCACGGGCGGCGAACGACGGCAAAATAAATCCAACGGCGTCGGTCTGCGCCACGATACGTAGCGCCGTGTAGAAATTGGATGAGCAGATCCGTGGCACGAAGTAGCGCATGTCTTTTTCGAACTCACCAAACTGCTGGCCGCTCGGAAGCCCCGCGGCCATGGCGGCCCTGAATTTCGGTGCCGCAAGCGGGAACGCGCAAAGCTCTTCAATCGACACTTTCTTATGTCGGGCTAGAGGGTGACCCTTGCGGCAGCAGAAGAAACCCTGGCGCTTGGGCAACGGCTCGAAAACAATTTCGGGTTCGGGGGCCGGGTCGCTCAGGTCGCCTACGGCAATTTCGACCTCGCGTTCCTGAAGAGCCGGTTTCAGCTTCCACCATTCTTCTTCATTGATCCGTATTTGCAGACCGGGATAGCTCCGCAGGATTCGGGCTACGGCGTCGCCAACCCAGGTTCGCGCGACAAATTGGCCGACAGCGATCGTCAGTTTTCCAACCTCAAGCCCGCGCATTTGATCAAGCGTGCGCTTCAAGTCTTCCACATCGGCCACTATCCCGCTTCCGCGCGATAGAACCATGTGGCCATACTCCGTCGGCTCCAGGCCTCGCGACCTGTTGAACAGGCGAACGCCAAGTTCCTCTTCGAAGCCTTGAATGCGCCGCGACAGGGTCGACTGCGTCATCCCTAACGCCCTGGCAGCCTTGCTGAAATTGCGAAACTGGTCGACGACCAGAACCAGGCGAAACAGGTCGATCATCCAAGGGGCCCCCGGTGCTTCGATGCAATATCTGCATCAAACTATCAAAGAACTGCATAGGCAACGATGCTAGCGAACAGCCGGGGCCGATTTGGGTGATATTCGCCGATTGCCCCGGCCTTTTCTTTGGCAAGGGCGATTCCTCCCTGCGGAGTGGATCAAACCTTCACCGTCGATCCGAGAGCGCATCATGGGCAAGCAAGAGTTTGACTACGTCGTTGTCGGTGCAGGCTCTGCCGGCTGCGTGTTGGCAGCCCGGTTGACCGAGGATCCGAACGTAACGGTTTGCCTGCTGGAAGCCGGGGGGCCCGACAAGAGCGTTCTGATCCATGCTCCGGCCGGGGTGGTGGCGATGGTTCCCACCAAGATCAACAACTATGCCTATGAAACCGTCCCTCAGCCGGGCCTGAACGGCCGCCGGGGTTATCAGCCGCGCGGCAAGACCCTGGGTGGTTCAAGCTCCATCAATGCCATGCTTTATGTGCGAGGCAACAAGTGGGATTACGACCATTGGGCCTCGCTCGGAAATCCAGGCTGGTCTTACGGCGACGTGCTGCCGCTGTTCAAGCGCGCTGAAAATAACGAACAGTTCAAGGACGATTTCCACGGACAGGGCGGTCCATTGAACGTGACCTATCAGCGCCACGAAAGTGACGTCAGTAAACTGTTCCTTGACGCAGCGGCGATGCAAGGCATTCCGTTGAATCCCGATTACAACGGCGCGAAGCAGGACGGCGCGTTCCTTTACCAGGTTACTCACAAGAACGGGGAACGTTGCAGCGCTGCGAAGGCTTATCTCACGCCCAACCTGTCGCGCCCCAATCTGCAGGTCCTGACACACGCTGTCTCGGCGAAAGTGATCCTCGAAGGTCGACGTGCATGCGGCGTTTCCTACCATCACGGTGATCAACTGGAAGAAGTGCGCGCGCGCCGGGAAGTCATCCTGGCTTCGGGCGCCTTTGGCTCGCCCCAGCTCTTGCAACTCTCCGGCATCGGAGCTGGCGGCGAACTGAACAAGCTTGGAATTCCTGTCGCCAATGAACTTCCGGGCGTGGGCAAGAACCTGCAGGACCATATCGACTATGTTCAAACCTGGCGCGTTCCAAGCAACACGGAAACCGTCGGCGTTTCACTCCGGGGGGCGGCAACGGTAACGGGCGCGATGTTCGAATGGAAGAACAAGCGCTCCGGACTGATCACGACCGCCTATGCGACCGCCGGCGCATTTTTCCGTTCATCGCCGGAGGCTCCGGTTCCCGATCTGCAATTGGTGTTCGTGATTGCCATTGTTGACGATCACGCGCGCAAGCTCCACCTGGGTCATGGCATTTCATGCCATGTCGATGTGTTACGGCCCTACAGCCGTGGAACGGTGAAGCTGCAAAGCGCCGACGCGCGGGATGCACCGTTGATTGATCCGCAATTCCTGTCCGACGAACGCGATCTGCAACTGCTGCTCAAGGGCGGCCAAATCCAGCAGCGCATCATCGAATCGAAGCCCTTCGACCGGCTCCGCGGCAAGATGTTGTATCCGACCCGGATCGACGACCCCGCCGGCATGGAAAAGGATATTCGCACCCGCGCCGACACCCAATATCACCCGGTAGGAACATGCAAGATGGGGCCGGAGAGCGATCCAATGGCAGTGGTCGATGGCCAATTGCGTGTGCGGGGTGTCACCGGTCTGCGCGTGGCCGACGCATCGATCATGCCGACATTGGTGGGTGGCAACACAAATGCCCCGACCATCATGATCGCCGAGAAAGCCGCCGATCTGATCCGCTCGAACGGGTAAAGTTATTCAAATCCTGGGAACGACAAAGATGAAAAAGCCCTATTACGCAGCGTTCGCGGCCCTTTTGGCGCTCACCGGTTGCAATGACAAGGTTGAGGTCAAAAGCGCGGGCGGCGATTCCATGCCTGCGACGCTGAAGGCAAATGAAAAATTTGCGCAAGAACTCAACCTCGACGATCAGCAGGACTTCGAGGACGCCAGGCGTGGCCTGATCGCGCGGCCCGAAGGACAAATTCGCGACGCCGATGGCAAGATCCTGGTCGACTTCGATGCCTTCAAGTTCGTGGAAGGGAAGGCGCCGCCGACCGTTAATCCGAGCCTCTGGCGTCACGCCATTCTCAACGCTCAGATAGGCCTGTTCAAGGTTACCGACGGAATCTACCAGCTGCGCGGCTTCGATGTCGCCAACATGACGCTGATCGAGGGCAAAAGCGGGTGGATCGTCGTGGATACGCTGACTTGTCGCGAGAGCGCCGCGGCGGCGCTGGCGTTCGCACGGAAGCATTTGGGCGACAAGCCCGTTTCAGCAATCGTATTCACGCATAGCCATATCGATCACTTCGGAGGGGTGCTGGGAGTTGTCTCGCCCCAGGAGGTCGCCGCGCGGAATATCCCGGTCATCGCATCCGATGGATTCATGGAAGAAGCCACCAGCGAGAATGTGATGGTCGGCGCTGCGATGGGCAGGCGTTCGCTTTACCAGTTCGGAAAGGATTTGGAGCGATCTCCCAAGGGCATGGTCGACACAGGCTTGGGCAAAAGCGTTGCCTACGGCAACTTCGGAATTCTCCAGCCAACGCAACTGATCACTCAGCCCACGCAGGAAATGACGCTCGATGGCGTGCGTTTCATATTCCATAATGTTCCCGGGGCCGAAGCTCCGGCCGAGATGACATTCAGCATCCCCGAGATGAAGGCCTACGGCGGTGCCGAGAACCTGGCGCAAACGATGCACAATCTGCTGCCGGTGCGCGGCGCCAAGGTGCGCGACGCGCTGCGCTGGGCTTCATATATGGACCAGGCACTGGAGCAGACGCGCGATGCCGAGGTGTATTTCGGTCAGCACAACTGGCCGGTTTGGGGGCATGCGCGTATCGCGGAGTTCATCACCAAGCACCGCGACGTCTACAAATACACCCATGACCAGACGGTGCGCCTGATCAATGCCGGCTACACACCGAACGAGATTGCCGACAAGATCAGGCTGCCGAAATCGCTGGAATCCTACCTCGGCGCCCGCGGCTACTATGGCGACCTGCGTCACAACTCCAGGGCGGTGTACCAGTTTTATCTCGGCGCCTATGACGGCAACCCGGTTAACCTGGACGCACTGCCGCCGGAAGAATCGGCGAAGCACTACCTGGAACTCATCGGTGGCGCCGACAAGGCCGTCGCTGCCGCTCAAACCGCCTTCGATAAGGGAGACTACCGTTGGGCGGCTGAATTACTGAACCATGCTGTCTTCGGGCAGCCCGACCATGCAGGTGCCAAGGAGTTGTTGGCTCGCACCTACGATCAAATGGGCTACATGGCCGAGGCCGCGACATGGCGAAACAGCTATCTGACGGCCGCCGCCGAACTGCGCAACGGCCCGCCAAAGAAGGGCGTTGACCGCGCAAGCTTCATCGAAATGCTTGCTCAGACGCCGATCGAACGCTTCCTCGAAGCGATGGCGGCTGGCCTGGACGGGCCTGCTGCCGAAGGCAAGAATCTGAAACTGAATCTCGTGCTCTCGGATACCAGGGAATCTTTCGTGCTCTGGATCGAGAACGCAGTGCTACATTACAAAAAGGCAGAACCCGCGGCTGACGCCAACGCGACGCTCACGTTGACCAAGGGCTTTTTCATCAAGATGATGGCGGGTACAGCGGGCGTAAAGGACTTCCTGTTCAGCGATGAACTCAAGATTGACGGCAGCAAAATCGATCTGGTGCAATTCCTGACGTTAATCGACAAGGCGCCTGGAGCGTTCGCGATAGTAACGAAGTAGGCAAGCAAGAGGTTATCGCCGGTTGAGGCTGACGATGCCGTTTCGGCGAGGCAAGGCGGATATCGCGGTCGCGTGCGTCGGGGCCCGGAAATGGCGCAATGCTGAAGCCGCGTCCGGTCGAGCGTCGTTACCGCGTCATTTGAACGGGTGCTGCCGGATTGTCGGCGGAGACTGCCTGACCCGCCGCACGATAATCGGCAAGCCGTCAGACACGAACTGCAATTCATAATTTTTGCCGTTCCTATCGACCGCGCTACAGGAGATACTTGAAACCTGTCTCGCCGCGAAGTTCCCGATCTGCCTGCATAGTCCAGTCGATAACTCGGCGGATGGTACCGGCAGGCCATCGACCTTCGGCCTGTCTCTGGAGTTCAGCAGCATCCGGTCGATGGGCAGTTCGTATAGATTGTCTTCTGCCCTCTGGCCGTTTTCGCCCGAGAACGAGATGATGTGGCTATTGTCAGTCGGGTCATCGAGAGCAATCGTAAACTCTGCCCGGCCGTGGATGCTGTGGAAGTATGCAACGGACCTGCACGCAAAATCGCGTCCCGCAATTCTGAGGGTGCTGCACGTCCCTGACATCAGCGCGAATATATCGGTGTCCGGTTCTTTTCCTTTGGTTTCGTTGGAGACAAGAATTACGGGCAGGGCACCTGTCTCCAAATCATCCGTCGTGATTCCGGAAGATCGTGGAAACGGTACTCTGACCAGTTTCCCGGCATGACGGGCCATCGCCGCCTCCGGGTACTGTTCAAAATTCCGGGCACGCTCCAGAATCTGGCCGCTGTGGGATGGCGCGACAACGGATGAAGCTGCGAGGCAAATCATGGCAGCGGTGAAAGCTCGCCAGCAGGGGCGCATCGTCATGCTCGGTTGATAAGGCACAGGATGAAACAGGCGTCGTGTGACAACAATTGGACCGATCATGACCGCTTTGGCCGGCACCAAGGTACGGGAGTTTGAGGTAGTCGCCGTGACTGCCCGGAATGAAACGGATCGGCAAAGTCCCGTCAATGGCGGAGTGGTGCCATTGTGGCGCAATCGCCACCATCAGCTCAAATTTGGCGGATTTCCGGCCCTGCGGCATTTGCCGGTGTAAGTCCAATGAGCCCAACCCGGCGTAGCGGTTGTGTTGCGTCAGGGTATCCTTGACTTGCGTCAACGACCCGCGGCGCAGGCCGTCCCGGCGTCTTCCGCTGGCATCAGGACTGCCGGAGTAAAGTAACCCCGCAAGAGGCAGTCGCCGTCAGACCATTCACAGATTATGGAACCTACGCTATCGCGGCCAACGACTGTCATCCTGCGATCACCGGAAAGGAGCTTAACGACAGTTCCCGATTCCCAACGATCGATCGTCATTTGGTACCTTTGGCTGGTGCGCCTGGAGCAGGATTGTTGGCGGATGCTCCGGGTTTTCTGGCATGGGTTATGTTCGAGAGGGGTCGGGCTGCCGCGTCGGCTCTTCGGGACGAGAAGGAGCGGGCGGCCGGGAGCGCGGACCATATCGTGACGGTTCAGGCTTACGCGCTCTCATCGGCGTCTCTTAAGGCGGTTGTGCAAGTCTCTCTAGTCGAACTCGATGCCGATCCGCTTCTGACCGCGCCAGATGATCTGGCAAGGCTTGTGGCTTCCATCGGCAATCAGCGTAAAATGCTCGGGGATTCCGACCGGGGTGCTTACGTCCAGAGCCGCGCCGATGGGCGAGACGTTGCGGACCATGCAGTCGATCGCGCCGCCGCCGAACTCGATTGTTCCGGCTTTCAAGACGCGATGTCGAAAGGCTCCACGGCGCTCATTCATAGCTTCAGTTTAAATGAGAATTCGTAAGACCTGAGTGAACGGCACCTGCAAAACCAGCCGAATTTGGCAACGAACTGGTAACTGACCTGTTGGCGCCCGGATCGACAGGCGCCGCGTTTTTTTGGGGCGACGATAGCGCGCGCTTGTCAGGACCGTCTAACGGATGCAGGCTGTGGTCAATTCCGGCGCTTGAAAATGCCGGATCAAGAATTAACGTCTGGGAGGACAAAAGATGCGCGTCGGAACGCTGGCTGCGGCCATGATAATATCTGCGCAGACGATCTGCCTGGCGCAGGCTGGGTCGCCGCCGCTGCCTCCGGTCGCGCCCGAAAAAGCAGGGTTTTCGATCGAAGGTCTGAAACGCATCGACGATTTTTTCGATCGTGAGATAAAGCAGAATCGCGTGCCGGGCGCCGTGGTTGGAATAGCGCGCGACGGCAAGCTGGTCTTGTTGAAGGCGTACGGCTACCAGGACAAGGAGAGCGGCAAGCCGATGCAGGTCGATACGATCTTCGGGCTTGCGTCGATGACCAAGATCATGACGGCGGTCGGGGTCTTGTCGTTGACCGAGCAGGGTCGGCTGCCGCTCTATAGCCGGTTATCCGACTATTTTCCCGGCTTCGCGTCGATGAAGGTCGCTTCCAGGAATGCGGCGGGCGAAATTCAGTACGAGCCGCAAAAGCAGCCGATCCGCATCCACGACCTTTTGCGGCACACGTCGGGCCTCACCTACGGCGGACGACCGGATTCTGGAAGCCCTGCTGCCAACCTCTATCCAGACGGCTGGGCCCTGCCCGGCATGAAGTCGAGCCAGGAGTTCATCGACGCGATCACCAAATTGCCGCTCGTCTATCAGCCTGGCACAGTGTTCGAATACTCCGAGTCCTTCGACGTTCTCGCCGCGGTCGTCGAGAAAATCACGGGCAAGAGCCTTGGCGGCCATCTCGCCGAGGTGATCTGGAAGCCGCTCGGAATGGCCGACACCGGATTCCACATCGCGCCCTCCATGCGCGATCGAGTGGCCAGCGCATTCCCGCTCAACCCGCTGGACAACAAGCCGCAAAAGATTGTCACAACCGCCGAGGAGGTCAAATTCGAATGCGGCGGCGGATGCGCGATCGGTACAGTCCCGGACTACCTCCGGTTCGGTCAGATGCTCATGAACGGTGGCGTTCTGGACGGACATCGCGTGCTGAGCCCGCAGATGGTCAGCCTCATGACCAGCAACCATCTGACCGACAAGATTGAGAACCGTGTCGCGAACGTCGAGCCCCACCGGGACGGCTACGGTTTCGGTCTCGGTGTCGCCGTTCGTGTCCAGCCGGGTCTCGCCTCGGTGCCTGGAAACGTCGGCGAATACACCTGGAACGGCGCTTACGGAACCGGGTTCTTCGCAGACCCCAAGGAGCGACTGGTTGTGGTTTTCGGCACAGCAGCCCCCGGCGAATTGCGCAAATATTATCGCGAGCAGGTACAGGATCTGGTCTATGGCGCGATGACGCGCTAAATCCGGAGCGCGGGCAACCGCCTCCACCGGAAATGAAATGGCGCAAGTTTTCTCGCTAGTACCGTTCCACAGAGATTATGACGGGTTGTTTTAGCGCAAAATCGGAAGCACTTCCGGAGGAAGCAGAAGTTGGATGCTTCGGGCGGCTCCGGGCGTCCGCGAGATGAGGCCGGCTTTTTCCAAGGTCAGCACCATCTGGTGGACGGTGGGAGCGGTGACCTCGAAATGGCGACGCATGTCGGCTTCGGCCGGGGGCCGTTTGAAGATCCGGCTATAGGCGTAGATGAAGGCCAAGTACTGGCCTTGGGTCTGCGTAAAGCGGGGCGCCGCCGCCGCTGGGCTTTCGTCAAGTGATTGACTCATTTCCGATTCATCCGCGCCTCGACGCTGAAGGAGGTGCAGTTGAATATAAAGTTTTGTGTGGACCTTAGCCAATCGGAACGGGATCAACTTGACGCGCTGTTGAGCGGGGGGCGCCACGCGACGCGCAAAATAAAGCGGGCGCAGATCCTCTTGGCCGCGAACGACGGCGTGAGCGACGAGGTGATCGCCGCAACCTTGAAGGTCTCAGGATCGACGATTTATCGGACCCGGCGCCGCTTTGTGGAAGCGAACCTGGAGGGAGCGCTCACCGAGGAGCCGCGCCCCGGCGTTGAGCGCAAACTATCGAGCAAGGAGGAGGCGCTTTTGGTGGCGACCGCCTGCTCAAAGCCGCCACCGGGACGGGCCCGCTGGACCCTCGAACTTCTGGCCGATGAGATGGTCCGGCTCACCGACCATGAAGAGCTGTCTTCCGAGACTGTCCGTCGACGGCTGGCGGAGAACCATCTGAAGCCCTGGCGCAAAGACATGTGGTGCATCCCCAAGGTCGACGGGGAATACGTCGCCCGTATGGAGGATGTGCTCGACCTCTATGCCGAGGCGCCAGATCCCCAAAGACCTGTGGTCTGCTTCGACGAGAGCCCGACCCAACTCATCGGCGAGGTGCGTGAGCCCATTCCCGCCAAGCCGGGCCAGCTTGAGCGCTACGACTGCGAATATCGCCGCAACGGTACCGTCAATCTGTTCGTATTCCTCGACGCCCACCGCCCCTGGCGCCGGGTGAAGGTCACCGACCGGCGCACCAACCAAGACTTCGCCGAGTGCATGCGCGAACTGGTCGACGTCGACTATCCCGACGCCCCGATCATCCGGGTGGTGATGGACAACCTCTCCATCCATTCAGCTGGGGCGCTTTACGACGCCTTCCCCGCACCGGAGGCTCGCCGGGTGCTGAAGCGGCTTCAGTTCCACCACACCCCGAAACACGCCAGCTGGCTGAATATGGTGGAAATCGAAATCGGCGTCCTGCGCAGCCAATGCCTCGACCGCCGCATCGACGACAAGGAGAACTATCCTCGCCGAGGTCGCCGCTTGGGAAAAGCGGCGCAACGCCGAAGGCGCTCAGATTCAGTGGATGTTCACCACCGAGAAGGCTCGCGAAAAACTCCGCAAAGCCTATCCCGTCAAGGAGTCATAATCTCTGTGGAACGGTACTAGTCGAGCCGCGCCGATCCGCATCTATTCGATACCCTGCTCGCGGGCCTTCCACATCGCCGCGATCCGGAAGCGTTCGTCGATGGCGGCGGGGCTGGCGAGAATTTCAGCCTCGGCCTGTTTGAACGCGCGCGCTACGATCTCTGCCTCCTCGCGCGTCAGCGCGACCCGTCCTGCCATGTGCGTCGCTTCGGGCATGACCGCCCGGATCGCGCGCTGGTTGGGGTGCAGCCTGACGTCGATCAGCTCGAACGCCTCGAGTTTTCCGTCGAGGCAGATCGCCAGCCCGATCACTTCCAGCTTGCGGCCGTCCTGCGTGGTCTTGACCAGCGTCGCCATGATCAATCCGCCTCCTGTGCTGCGAGCCAGCTATACCCGCCCTGGTCCCACAACTGGGCGAGCGTCTGGTCCGCCTTCCATGCCGGGAATTGATGCCGGATCGCGTCATAGTCGCTGCGAAAGCGTGTCGCGTCTTCGCCTTGCAAGTGCGCGATGAAGAAATCGGCCTTCGAACGCAGGATGACGGAAGCCCCGTCTTCAGCGGTCAGTAGTTCGAACTCGCTGCCTTCCGCGATCAGGCTGCTTGATGCTTGATTCTCAATCATGAATGCACCTCTCCGTCGGCTGGATTTCTTGTGCTGATATCGTGGGGGCGTCGTCGGTTTGCATGGGTCATCTGATCGGTCTCCGTGTCCGAAACTCGACAACTGTCGCCGACTTCCGGGCGGCGAGGCGTCGCACCGGGAGTATCAAGTTTTATGCCAGTTGACGGTGAAGGCCGGGCGGAACCCCGGTCTCCTCCAATCTTGCGCGAATCTTGCAGGGACTGGACGGGCGCAAGGATGTGGGGGTTGGATGTTGGACGCGGCGATCGTCATGAGCGAGGGCAGGATGGAATCCAGCGTGGCTTACGCAATCTGCGGGATGAGCGATATTCCGAGCCGGCAGGCGAGGGGCTTTCAGCTGATGATCGTCGGCGACGACGGCACCGCGCGGCCATGGTCCATCTTCGTGGTCCGTTGGGGCCGGCAGGTCTTTGGCTACGTCAACAAATGCCCGCATGACGGGGTTAGCCTGGATTGGGAGCACAACCAGTTTCTGGACCCGAACGGTACCCGCCTCATGTGCGGCAAGCACGGCTCAGTGTTCGAACTCGGCACCGGCGTGTGCGTGGACGGCCCCTGCAAGGGGGGCAGCCTCACGCCCGTGGCGTTGACCGTGCTGGACGACGACATCTGCGTCACCGGCGTAACGCTCGTCGGGGATGAGGAGCCTGTTTCCGACGACGAATAGGTTTGACCCGGAGCGGCGCGCTCAAACCGGACGATTTTCGTTACGGTTCTTTACGGGTTCCATTCGCGCCAGGCCTTCCTCGAAGGTGACGACGTCGTATCTTTCACTGAAGCTCGCGGCGGCGTCGAGGAGGTAATCGAGCTTGCCTGCGGTATCGAGCTTCTTGATGTCGTTCTTGTCGATGCTCAGGAGGTCGAGCATCTCCTTCCAGACCGTTGATTCATCGCAAGGAAGAACGTGGAAGGTGATGCCGCGCAGGGTGACGCGGTACTTCGCCAGCAAGTCGATGTTGTTGCAGAACATGAAGTAAATTCCGCCGGGGGTGAGCAAGCCATCCAGGACCTCGGACGCCACATCGAGCCAGGCAAAGGAGTGGACGTATCCCACCAGGATCGGAATGGTCGGTTCATCTTCCCGAACAATGGTAAGGACCTGCTCGATCGAGAATTCCGGCGGCCGCTTTTCGTCGGCAACCTGGGCCTGGAACTTGAGTGCGATGTCGCCCCGGAATCCGAACCGGCCCGGCTTTTTCGTCGGCGCCTTGAGCACGGCGTTAAGCAGGCGTCCCTCGCGATCGAGCCGGTCAAGCGCAGTCTTCCCGATTGTCGTCGGCGCGTTCATTTCGATCGTCGTCATGGAACCTTCTCCGGTGTCAGACAAATTCAGCGGCGTGTCGGCGCCGGCCTGACCACTCATGCAAATTGTCTGCCGGTTTGCGCGGCGCTGGCCAATGGCCCTTAACGGCCGCTATTGCGATCCGGCGGCGCGAAGTCGCCCTGTCGGAAACCTGACACGCGTCGCAAAGGCGACAGCCTGACACCACCAAAATGCAGTCTTATCAATGAATTGCCGCATGGCATGAGACTTGCCAATTCATTGCTCAACAGGTCCTGGCAACGGAGGGCGAGCAATGATCAATCTGACCGACAGCGCGCTGAATGCGTTACGCAGCGCGATCTCCACGGCAAACAAGCCGGTCGACGGTCTGCGCATCATGGTCGAAGCGGGCGGCTGCGCCGGCTACAAATACATGCTCGGCCTCGTCGATGAGGTCGATCCCGACGACACCGTGATCGAGCGCGACGGCGTGCGTGTGTTCGTCGACATGAAAAGCCACCAATACCTCGCCGGCACGACCGTCGACTTCGTGGTTGCGCTCGAGGGATCGGGCTTCACGTTCGAAAATCCCAATGCGACGAACAGCTGCTCCTGCGGAAAATCGTTCGGTTGAATCAACCCGGCAGGGGTGCGCCCCGTCATGGAAAGAAATCAAGGTCATGCTGATTGAACCCGGGCATTTGAAGCAGCTGGCGAACGCGGACACCGATCGCGTCGAGATCATCAAGGCGGTGATCGCGGAGATCCGGCCGAACCTGCAGCGGGACGGCGGCGACTGTCAGCTGATCGAGATCGACGGCAACAAGGTCATGGTCAGGCTGACCGGCGCCTGCGTGTTCTGCAAGCTAAGCAGCGCCACGCTGGAGGGCATCCAGGCGCGCCTGGTGGAAAGGCTCGGCGAGTTCGTGCGTCTCATCCCCGTCGCCGGAGCCGCCAAGGCGCGACAATAAGGCGCGACATTGAAAGAGGCTTTCCGTGCGGCCGGTCTATCTCGACAACAATGCGACGACGCGCACGGACACGGCCGTCGTCGCGGCGATGCTGCCGTATTTCTCCGGGCAGTTTGGGAACGCCTCGTCGGCCCATGACTTCGGCAGTGAAGTCGCGGGCGCGGTGAAGCAGGCGCGCAAGCGCCTGCGGGCGCTGCTGGGAGCCGCCTTCGACCACGAAATCGTGTTCACGTCCGGCGGTACCGAGTCCGACAATGCCGCCATCCTCTCGGCGCTCGACACCCAGGACGGCCGCGACGAGATCGTCACGTCAGCCGTCGAGCATCCCGCAATTCTCTCGCTGGTGGAGTATCTGGCGTCGTCGCGTGGCATCAAAACGCTCCTTGTCGGGGTCGATGCGCTGGGCAGGCTGGATATCGACGCCTATCGGCGTGCGCTCGGGCCACGCACCGCGATCGCGTCGGTGATGTGGGCGAACAACGAGACCGGCACGCTGTTTCCGGTCGGGCAACTGGCTGCGATGGCGCATGACGCCGGTGCGCTGTTCCACACCGATGCGGTGCAGGCGGTCGGCAAGATCCCGCTCGATCTGAAGTCAACCGGGATCGACATGCTGTCGCTGTCGGGGCACAAGCTGCACGGCCCCAAGGGTATCGGCGCGCTTTACCTGCGCAAGGGCACGAAATTCAATCCGCTCATTCGCGGCGGTCCTCAGGAGCGGCGGCGGCGCGGCGGCACGGAGAATGTGCCCGGGATCGTCGGATTGGGCAAAGCGGCCGAGCTGGCGCTGACGCATATGCAGGACGAACAGACCCGCGTTCGTGCCCTGCGCGATCGTCTCGAACAGGGCATCCTCGAAGTCGGCGATTGCTCGGTGCTGGGCGACGCGCAGAACAGGTTGCCCAACACGTCCAACGTCGCCTTCGAGCACCTCGAAGGCGAAGCCATCATTCATCATCTGAACCGGGCGGGCATCGCCGCTTCCCTGGGCTCGGCCTGCGCCTCGGGTTTAATGGAGCCGTCGCATGTGCTGCGCGCGATGAATGTGCCGGTGACGGCACTGCGCGGCGCCATCCGGTTTTCGCTGTCGCGCGACAATACGGTCGACGATGTCGATCGGGTTTTGCAGGTATTGCCTGACATCATTGTCAGGCTGAGCGCGTTGTCACCTTCGTGGCACCAACATGCGCCCGCCACGGCGAATTCATCCCGACCCACGGAGCTGACCTTATGAAAATTATGATTCGCCGTTCTCCGGAGACGGGGCTTTCGATTTACGTGCCGAAAAAGGATCTCGAAGAGCCGATTATCGAATCCGAGCACGAAACGCTGTGGGGCGGCTGGATCCGCATTGCCAACGGCTGGACCCTCGACTTGCCGGAGATGGCGGCGGACACCCGGCTTCCGATCACCGTCAATGCCCGCAAGCGCGGCGGAGAAAGTGAAGACCAATGAACGCCCCCGTTCCCCACGTTGAGTTTATGAAGCATGCCGATGCGGAGGCATCGCTGGCCGAGATTGCCGCGCGGCTGCGTGCAGGAACGGTCATCCCTTATCTCGGTTCGGGCCTCGTCGAGCTTTCGAAGCCCGCTGTGCCCGTTAATCCGGAGGCGCTTGCGGCTTTTTTCGAAACGAGGGTGGCGCTGCCACGGCGCGCGAGGGGAAACGCCTGGGCCGCCGCGCAACACATCGAAAGCAACAAGCACCGCTCCACGGTTACCGCCCTGATGACAGAGGCGTTCGCATCCCCGGTCGAGCCGACGCCGCTGCATCGCCATCTCGCCTCGCTGCGGCTGCCGATGATTGTCGATGGCTGGTACGACGGCGCGATGCGCGCGGCGCTCGGCGAGCGCGATGACTGGGGTGAAGTGCAGGGCATTACGCGCGCCGGGATCGGCGAGGACCGCTGGTACCGGTTTTACGATTCCGCCGGCGCGGAATCGGATCGCGTGGCGGCCGCAGGCTGGACCACCTTGCTCTACAAGCCTCACGGCAGCATCGCGCCGGCCAGGAATTTCCTGATTTCCGACGCCGACTACGTCGAGGTGCTGACGGAGATCGACATCCAGACGCCGATCCCGGACGCGGTCAAAGACCGGCGTACCGAGCGGAGTTTTGTCTTCATCGGCTGCCGCTTCAACGATCAGCTTCTCAGGACCTATGCGCGCCAGATCACGAAGCGGTCGGCGACGTTGCACTATGCGATCGTCGAGCCGGAAACGCTGACCAGGAACGAGCTCCGGTTTCTGATCGAGCAGGGCCTGACGCCGATTGCCATTCCCCTTGCGCGAGCCGCGGAGATCCTGATCGCCGCGGCCTGAGAGCTTTTGCATGACTTGCGACCTCGTGCCGCCCCGCGCGATCGGGGGAGCGCCCCTGGCGCGCCATGCCGGCCAACGTCAAGTCTGCCAACGCCAAGTCTGCAAACGTCAAGTCTGCAAACGTCAAGTCTGTAACGTTTCCAACATATTTCGAAAATTTTGGTCGGCGCATGTTCGCAACGCGACAGCCCGCACTGTTGCTTTAACCCATTGAAATAATGCGAAGTTGTCAATCGCGCGGCCGTGGCACGCGAGTTGCTAATTATCCCTCAGCCAGTTGTCTTTCGGAACTTTCGGATTTGGCCAGCAACGAGGATCGCACATGCACGCGCTACCGCAGCAAGAAGGCACCGTAGCCGGAAACGTCGTTGACGTCGGCGAGGTGATGCAGGCGATCGCGGAACACAAGGGGTGCGGTACTAGCGGCGGCGGTGGCAAGTCGAGCTGCGGATCGGCGGCGGGTCAGGGCGATTTGCCGGCCGAGATCTGGGAAAAAGTGAAGAACCACCCCTGCTACAGCGAGGAAGCGCATCACCATTACGCACGCATGCATGTGGCGGTGGCGCCAGCCTGCAACATCCAGTGCAACTACTGCAACCGCAAATACGACTGCGCCAATAAATCGCGGCCCGGCGTGGTCAGCGAGAAGCTGACCCCGGAGCAGGCCGCCAGGAAGGTGCTGGCGGTCGCCTCCACCATTCCGCAGATGACCGTGCTCGGCATCGCCGGCCCGGGCGATCCGCTCGCCAATCCCGAAAAGACGTTCAAGACCTTCGAGCTGATCCACAAGGCTGCGCCCGACATCAAGCTCTGCCTGTCGACCAATGGGCTCGCGCTGCCCGATCACGTCGGCACCATTGCCGGTTTCAATGTCGATCATGTCACCATCACCATCAACATGGTCGATCCAGAGATCGGCGCGAAGATCTATCCCTGGGTGTTCTGGAACCACAAGCGCTACACCGGCGTCGAAGCCGCGAAGCTCCTGACCGACCGGCAGTTGCTTGGCCTCGAAATGCTCACCGAGCGCGGCATTCTCTGCAAGGTCAATTCGGTGATGATCCCCGGCGTCAACGACAAGCACCTGGTCGAGGTCAACAGGGCGGTGAAATCGCGCGGCGCGTTCCTGCACAACATCATGCCGCTGATATCGGCTCCCGAGCACGGCACCGTATTCGGCCTGACCGGCCAGCGCGGCCCGACGGCGCAGGAATTGAAAGCGCTGCAGGACTTCTGCGAAGGCGAGATGAACATGATGCGGCACTGCCGGCAGTGCCGCGCCGACGCGGTGGGCCTGCTTGGCGAAGACCGCAGCGCGGAGTTCACCACCGACAAGATCATGGCGATGGAGGTCAAGTACGACCTCGACACGCGCAAGGCCTATCAGGAAAAGGTCGAGGAGGAGCGCGTCGCCAAGGTCGCGGCCAAGCAGGAGGAGCTCGCCACGCTCGCCGGCGAAAACAGCGATATCAAGCTGCTGGTCGCGGTGGCGACCAAGGGCTCCGGGCTGATCAACGAACATTTCGGTCACGCCAAGGAGTTCCAGGTCTATGAACTCTCCACGGCTGGCGCGAAATTCGTCGGTCACCGCCGCGTCGATCTCTATTGCCAGGGCGGTTATGGCGAGGAAGACGGCCTCGAGACCATCATTCGCGCCATCAACGATTGCCACGCGGTGTTCGTGGCCAAGATCGGCGGCTGTCCCAAGGCGGACCTTACGAAGGCAGGAATCGAGCCGGTCGACCAGTTCGCCCATGAGTTCATCGAGAAGTCGGCGATCGTCTGGTTCAAATCCTACCTCGACAAGGTCAACAGCGGCGAGATCGAACATCGCGAGCGCGGCGATGCCGAAATCCGCCAGGGCGCGCTGATCTCGGCGGCCTGAAATCCACCAAACTTGATGATTCCTTAGGAGCAAGAGATGGCGCTGAAGATCATATCCTCACAATGCACGAGCTGTTCGGCGTGCGAGCCGGAATGTCCCAATGTCGCGATCAGGGAGAAGAACGGAACGTTCTTGATCGATCCGAAGAAATGCACCGAATGCATCGGGCATTTCGATTCTCCGCAATGCGCGGCGGTCTGCCCGGTCGACGATACCTGCATCATCGACACTTCCGTCCCGCGTTACCAGGTGCCGGCCTGAGGGAGCGACCGATGAACTTCACGCTTACACCGGCGGCCGCGAAATTCATTCGCATGATGCTTTGTGCCGACGGCGACGCATCCTCCGGCTTCCGGCTCGCCGTCAGTCCGGGCGGCTGCTCGGGGCTCGCGGCCGATATCAGCGTGCGACCGGAGCCTGCTGCCGGCGAGGCCGTGGTCGAGCACGACGGCGTCAAGCTGTTCCTGCCGGCGGAGAGCCGCATCCTGCTCGACGGGGTCACCATCGATTTTGCCGACACCCCTTCGCAAACCGGACTCGTGTTCAAGGATCCGAAGCAGGTTTCCTGCTCGAGCCACTAGACGGGACAGGGAGTGTCGCGCGTGATCGGCAGGCACGAGAGGCTAAGGGAGTTTCCGGCATGAGCAATATTGTTCGTGACAGCGATGTGGTGGAACTTTCCGCGCCGCCCTATTTCAGCTTCGGCGAAAAGGTGAAGGCCAAGCGCACCGTTCGCAACGACGGCACCTATGCCGGCAAAGAGATCGGCGAGATTCTCGCGAAAAAGGGCGAGGAGGGTTACGTCGTCAGCATCGGCACCTTCCTGCAGCAGTTCTACATCTATGGCGTCGAATTCCTGGAGAGCGGCAACCGCGTCGGGATGAAACGGAAAGAACTGGATCCGGCGGTTGCGCACGACGAGATGGCGGATCTGCCGCTGCCGGAAGGAACGGCGGCATGATCGAACCGAGGTTGCCCAGATACCAATGGGGCCAGCGCGTGAAGGCCCTGATCGACCTGCACAACGACGGATCGTTTCCCGGAAAGGCCGCTGAAGCCATGCTGGTCAGCGTCGGCGATACCGGGGAAATCGTCCAGGTCGGAACGCAGACCGAGGCTAACCTGCCGATCTACCTCGTCGAGTTCGGCGAGCAGCTTGTCGTCGGATGTTTTGAAGAAGAGATCAGTCCCCTTTAAGGGAGAGCGGGCGCGATGCAATTGGCTACTCCGATGCCGGCCACGGTCAGGCCGTTCGCTCATCCGAACGATCTCGATCGCAAGCGGATCGAGCGCGCCCTGAAGGTGCGCAAGCGATATCGGTACGTTACGCCCCGCGTGACGACGACCGTCGGCGGCTACCGGATCGAAAGCCCGTGCTGCTCGAGGACCGTCGATCAGGAGGGCGGCGTCGTCGATGTCGCCATGCTGTTGCATAACGCCGATGGCGCGCGATGGCAGTTGTTTCGAAAAGACCACGACAGCGACCTGTGGCAGCTCGACAGCACCCATGAGCGGCTGCCGGCGGCACTGGAGCGATTGAACGTCGATCCGGATCGAGCGTTTTGGCAATGAAGTTGCATAAACAGAAATCGAGATTCTCCAACACGGAGAAACGGACATGGCGTTAGCTGCGGAAGAGTTGGTGGAGATCGATCGGGTGCTTTCCGCTTCCGATGTCGACGCGCGTGTCTTCACGGAATTGCGGCAGCGGTTTCCGCATCTGTCATGGACGAAGTGCGACGCCAGCGACGTGACGGAAACGCCGTTCCGCAGCTACCCACGATTTGAAATCCATCTGGTGGACCGCAGCGAGCACTGCCTGCAGATCACGGCGGATCCGGCGCGCGCGAGCGGCATCGTTCTGGCGGGCAGGAATGCGATTGCATGACCGGGCTCGCCGTCATGGAGGAGGCCGACCAAGGCGACGATGCCGTTGCCGACGGCGCTGATGAGAGCTTCATTCCGCTTTCCGATCCCGATATCACGCTTTCCGAAATCGAGGCGGTCGATGCGGCCATGCGGTCGCCGAGGCTTTCCTCGGGATCTGTGGTGGAGGCCTTCGAGGCGGCCTTCGCGGCGTATGTCGGGCGCAAATATGCGGTTGCGGTTCCGAGCGGCACGCTCGGGCTGTTGATCGCGCTCAGGGCTTGCGGGATCGGTCCGGGAGACGAAGTCATCGCCTCGCCCTATTCGTTTCGGGAGACGACCCACGCCATCAGCATCGCCGGCGCCAAGCCCGTATTCGCCGACATCGATTACTGGGCCGGAACGCTGGTCGCGGAAAAGGCGGAAGCTCGTATTACCGTGAACACGCGCGCCATTGTCGCTTCCAACAATAATGGCCACCCGGCGCAGTGGTCGGGGCTGCGGGCGGTAGCCAAGAAGCACGGTCTCGTGCTGATCGAGGATTCCACCGAGGCGATCGGCTCGAGATACCGGGGCGCTCTGGTCGGAACGTTTGGCGATGCCGCGGTGTTCGATTTTTCGCAACCTTCCGCGCTGACCTGCGGCGAGGGCGGCATGGTGGTCACCGATGACATTGACATGGCTGTGGCCCTGCGGCGTCATCGCGCGCACCGTCCGGGAGAACGCGCGTCCGTCGTCGTCAGCGCGACGCCGCCCTATCAGGCGGCCATGAGCAACATCGCGGCAGCACTTGGCCTCGCCCAGTTGCGGCGGCTGGACGAGATCCTGGAGCGGCGCCGGCTGACCGAACACCTCTACTACAAACATGTGCAATCCTTCGAGGGCATCAAGCCTCCCTATATCGGGCCTGACGTGACGGAGGTGAACTGGTTCCTCTACGTCGTTCATCTCGGCACCCGCTTCACGCGCTCCAGCCGCGATGCCATCGTGGAAGACCTGCGGGTCGAGCAGGTCGAGGCCGCGGCCTATTGCCATCCGCTGCATCTGCAGCGGCATTATTTCGAGCAGGGTTATCGCCGTGGCGACTATTTCGTCACCGAAAAGGTCGCGGATCGCGCGGTCGCGCTGCCGTTCCACACCCATCTCACCGAGGACCAGATTGCCTTCATCGTCGAGACCATGAAGGACGCCTCGATCAATGTCGGGGCGGGTGCCGCAATCTATTGAGAACACCGGTATCGAAACCATCGAGAACACGAGGAGAGTTTGAATGTCGATAGTCACCGTCATGCCGTCAGGCAACACAATCGAGGTGGCCGAGGGAACGACCCTGCTGGCGGCGCTTCTCGGCGCCGAGATGGGCATCCTCCATAAATGCGAAGGGCAGGCCAAATGCGGCTCCTGCCACATCTACGTGCAGGAAGGGCGAAAGGGTCTGTCCAGGATCGCCCGTGAAGAAAACGAGCGGCTCGATACCATCGTTGGCATCGGCTCCAAGTCGCGCCTCGCCTGCCAGGCCAAGGTACTCGGCACGGAGGACGTCAAGATCGAATTGCTGGGCTTTGGCTCGGGTATCTGAAACGGGTGGAGAGAACCATGGAAACCCAGAGCGTCCTTATTCACGTGCGCTTCGCGCCTGACGGCGCAGTCACGGAAATTGGCGAGCGGCCGGCGGCCCTCAGTCCCCAGGAATGGTTCAATTTCCTGAGCTACAAGGCCGCCAACGTCTATCGGCCGCTTGCCGGCGGCCGAGGGGTGTATCGGCTGACCAGGAGCGAGGTCGATGCGCTGAAGGCCGAGGGCTCACCGACAGCGGCGTGACGACCTCGATGCTGCCGTAGCGGCGATGGCTGATGCGGTCGCTCGAGGAGGCCGTCGGAAAAGAAAGGTCAGGACATGTCGTCCGGGGAAATCGAACTGTTCGCCGTTTGCGCCGCCGATGGCATCGAGCGGGGCAACGCCAGGGCCTTCAGCCTGTCGCGCATCAATGAGGCCGGAGAAAGCCGGCCGTTTCCGATCGTCATCATCCGGACCCATGCGGGCGACTATTTCGGCTATGTCAATTCCTGCCCGCATGAGGGGACATGGCTCAATATTGGCGCTGGAGAATTCTTCAGCCGCGACCGGGCGTTTCTCAGGTGCGGCCGGCACGGCGCGACCTTCGAAATCGACGCCGGCCTGTGCATCGATGGAGATTGCAGAGGCAAGAGCCTGGAGCCGATCGCGCTGGCCGTGGTCGATGGCGACGTCTGCACCTGCGGCATCGCGCTGGTCGAGGAGGACGGATGCCCCAATCCGTTCGAAGACCTCGACGACACCATGGAAATCATGATTTATCCGGAATAATAGAGCCTGGCTGAATAACTTTTGTCGCCGCCACGCGCGGCGACCGCGGAGCGAATGATGTCTGATGTCGAAGTAAGACTAACGCCGTTCGAGCGGATCGGCGGCGCGGTCACGATCGATCGGCTGGTCGAGGCGTTCTACAGGCGGATGGATACATTGTCCGAGGCCGGAATGGTCCGGGCCATGCACCCGCACGATCTGGCATCGACCAAAAATGTCCTCAAGCGCTATCTCGGCGAATGGCTGGGAGGACCGAAACTCTATTCCGCCGAAAGGGGCCATCCGCGGCTGCGGCAGCGCCATATGGGATTCAAGATCGGTGAAATGGAGCGCGATGCGTGGCTGCTCTGCATGCGCGGCGCGCTGGAGGAAACGATTGCGGATGCCGGTGCCCGCAAGGATGTCGACGCCGCGGTGTCCAAGCTGGCGGACTGGATGCGCAACCAGGCCAACAACCCTCACGATGCCCGTGGCGGCCATGGCTGAGGACGAGAGGCGGTTACTTTCTCAGAGCACAGTCTCAGCCAATCGCCGTCATTCCGAAGCGCTGCCAGCGGGTCCGGCCTCCGGCTGGCCCGATGACAGGCTCCACAGCGAACCGGGAATCTCGATCACGCAAAAAGAAAGA
>CAWGKJ010000043.1:0-5304 GCA_963823115.1 uncultured Alphaproteobacteria bacterium
CCGCCTCGCGGCGGTTTCTTCAAAGTCAGGCTTGTGCAGGTGCTCAATCACTGCCGCAATAGAGCAAGATGTGCGCGTCGGAAGCGGCCAAATTGGGGTCTTGCCCAACTGATGCGACCCGCGGGACCGCCTCCGGCGTGCCGTCCGTTCATTCCCGCTATGCTGGCGCCCGAGCGTTTGCGACAGCAATAATCGCGGCATTTCGACCCGGTGGTACCATAGACAACCTCCGTGGCTGACTTTGGAGCGATCATTCTCGAACTATGCGGGTTTACTGTCAATGCCGTGTGGCCGGCTACGGTTAAGGTTCCATCACCAGTCTGCCGGCGCGCAAGACAGTCGAATAGCCATTATTGTCGTCCTCGCCGAACTGCAATGTGGGAGCGCCGTGCCCCGCGCCGCCGCGTACTAACCTGGTGGTGAACAACCAAGTTCACGCCGGGGAGGATCCGTGAGATTCGGTACGAAATATTGATGTTCGGCCCAGACGATCCCGTCAAAGATCATACCGCGCCTGAACATTTCCGCTTCCAGATCGGCAGCATGCATCATCCAGTCCGCCGTTTCGCGGACCTGAAATCGTGGCTCTTGACCCAACTTGCGCAGTTCGTCGTCCACAGCCAGCGCCCCTCGGGCAGCATGCTGCATCATCAAAAGGGTATCATTCGTGAAGGCTTGATAATTCATGGGACTCCCCCGTCCAGAGAGTTGTCCCGCGCTGTTGGGATAGCTTTTGCAGCCAACAATTTAACGGCCACTTAAAGCGCAGGCAGGAACTGACGAAAGCTCCCACCAAGAATGGAAGCTGAAGAGTAACTGACAAATTGTGGCGCGTCGGCAACGCTGGTCTGATTTCTGCGATGAGCAGGCCCTTTGACTTCTCAGAGCCAAACGTCTCCGCGTAAAATCAATTCTTGGGACGGCTGGATATAATGATCGGATGCGGAACGGCGCGGGTGCCGAAGAGACTCGATCTTTTCTATTCAAGACCCGGTCTTTTTCAGATCTGCGCAAGGTTCGCCCTTAAGTTGCCGACATGGCGAGCCATCCTGCATCAGCCGACAAACAATCGTTGGCGCACGCTGAGAAACTTCGCCCCATCGAGGTTGACCCCGGCCCTGACCCGCGATGGGGCGGCTCTTTTAGCGGCAGGTATGGGCCATCAACAAAGCAATCCGATCTGCTACCCGAGCGGTCAACGATGTTCGCGCGGACAGCCATGATGCGAGCGCTGCGAAAGCATGCCATTTGACGGGAAAATTTCGCATGAGCATCTTGCCCGGCGGTCTGCACAGCCATCGCTGATGGACCAGCGTATCAGCGAGGCTGTGCTTCTGTTTTTTTTGGAACGTTCGACCGCGGAAGTATCGCGCATCGCAAATCGGACATATTCGCGATCTTCGATAGCTTGTACGCGACGTGTGTGAGTTGCCTTACGTGAGTATGCGAGCGATGCTCGACAATGAAACAATCACCATTCAAGATACCGAGATCGACGGGCACAACTACCCGGACGACTACACTGTGATCTGGCGTGGTTTGCCGATTGGCCGGATCAGGAAGAATCCTGGTCTGCCCGCTCATTTCGATCAGTGGTGGTGGGGCTGCAATGTGCATGGCCAGCCATCGCTCAGCGGCGACAGCGGACAGGGCATCGATTTCGAGGACTGCAAAGCGAAATTCAAACTCGCCTGGGTACGGATACGCGCGAGGCTGTCGGACCGGTCCATCGCGAAGGCGCGCGAGATGAATGGCGCGGGACTGTAGCTGGGCCGATCTCGAAAGCGCACACGCTGGTTCCGGCCAACGCTGCTCGTCTCCTCAACGATGGCAGGCTGTGGAAGACTTGCCAAACCGGGCATCGGGGCGGATTGACCTATCGTAAGATAATCGGTTGCCGTCTCGCGGCGCCCGTTTCACCCCGCCTTGTAGCCCTCGAACTTCTCGCGCAGCGCCATTTTCTGCACCTTGCCGGTGCCGGTCATCGGGAATTCGTCGAGGAATTCGACGGCATCCGGCACCCACCAGCTCGCGATCTTCGGGCGCATGTGGTCGAGCAGCGTCTTCGCGTCCAGGGTCGAGCCCTTCTTTCGCACGACCAGGAGCAGGGGCCGCTCTTGCCACTTCTCGTGGGCGATGGCGATGACGGCGGCCTGCAGGACCTCCGGATGCGAAAGCGCGACATCCTCGAGCTGGATCGACGAAATCCACTCACCGCCTGACTTGATGACATCCTTCGAGCGGTCGGTCAGCGTGACATGGCCGAGCGGGTCGATCACGGCCATGTCGCCGGTAATGAGCCAGCCATCGCGGTCGAGGCCCTCGTTCAGTTTCAGGTACCCGGACGACACCCACGGCCCCCTGGCGCGGAGGTGGCCGACCGTTTTGCCGTCGCGCGGCAGTTCCTTGCCTGCTTCGTCGACAATGCGCAGCGCGGTGCCGAAGCAGGCGCGGCCCGACACCATGCGCCGGTCGAACTTCTCCTTGTCGGTGAGGTGCTCGGAACCCGGCCGCAAGCCCGGCATCGAGCATCCCAGCGCTTCGGTCATGCCCCAGGCCTGGATGTAATCGACATTGTAGTCGCGTTTGAGCTTTTCGACCATCGCGCGCGGCGGCGCCGAGCCCGACGACAGTGTCGCGCGCAGCGTCGTGAACTTCTTGCCGGAGCGTGCCAGCCAGTCGAGCAGGATCAGCCAGAAGCTCGGCACGCCGGCGGAAATGGTCACCTTCTCGCCTTCGAGCAATTCGTAGAGCTTGTCCGGTTCGTAATTGCGGCCGGGCAGCACGAGTTTCGAGCCGGTATAGGGCGCGGTGAACGGCATGTTCCAGCCGTTGCCGTGGAACAGGGGCGCCATCGGCATCATCACCTCGCGCACGCCCTCCAGATGACCGGGCAGGAAGTCGAAGCTCGAGCTGACCATCGTCTGCAGCAGCGCAGCCCGATGCGTGTAGACGACGCCCTTTGGATTGCCGGTCGTGCCCGACGTGTAGCAGATCGTCGAGGCGGACTTCTCGTCGAACGACGGCCAGGTAAATCCGCCGTCGGTTTCCGCGGCGAGAAGGTCTTCATAGCAATGGACGTTGGCAAGCTTTGTCTCCGGCATTCGCTCGCGCGAGGACATGATGACGTAGGCCTCGACCGTCGTCAGTTTCGGTGCGATCGCCTCGACCAGCGCCAGCGTGG
The DNA here is from genome assembly GCA_963823115.1 of uncultured Alphaproteobacteria bacterium. GTDB lineage: Bacteria > Pseudomonadota > Alphaproteobacteria > Rhizobiales > Xanthobacteraceae > Bradyrhizobium. The sequence goes on from CAWGKJ010000043.1 coordinate 3,185, forward strand.
CGCGATCGACGAACAGCAGCCGGTCTTCCGCGTGGTTGATGATGTAGACGAGCTGTTCGGGAAACAGCCGCGGGTTGATGGTGTGCAGCACGCAGCCCATGCCCGGCGCCGCATAGAACATTTCCCAGTGGCGATGCGTGTTCCAGGCCAGCGTTCCGACCCGGTCGCCCGGATTCATGCCGAGCCGTTTGAGCGCGAGCGCCATGCGCTTGATGCGTGGATGGGCGTCGGCATAGGTGTAGCGATGGATATCGCCCTCGATTTCGCGCGCGACGACTTCTGCCTCCCCATGATAGTCGGCGGCATACTGGATCAGGCCGCTGATCAGCAGCGGCATATCCATCATCAATCCCTGCATCGTATCCTCCCGGCCGCGTCGTTGCGCGGCATTATCACTTGACGAACGCGTCGCAAGACTAGCGCGGGATCGGGGTGCGAAACACCTCAAAATTCGCCGCACCGCCGGCGTGAAATGGCAAACGCTTCCGAGTCCGAACGAGGTCGTTCGCGACCGGGTTGAGCCAGCAGTCCGCGATGGGCCTTTGCGGGCTGATGGTGTTGCCCTACCATTCAAGTCAGCCGTTGCCGGTCCGGATGACGCATGACCTGCGAATTGATCGTCAAAGCGGCGTGCCGAAATACTCTTCGTCGGCGCCGCCCCAGGCTTTATGCAGCGCGAATGCGTTGTGCCATTTTACGGCTTCGATCTCGCTGGCGCTGCGATGGGCGATCTTGCCGTCTGGATTATCCGCGAGCAGGTAGTGCTTGCCGTTCCTGATAAAGCGATTGAGATCTTTCATGTCGGTCGGGCGCACCACGCATCGCGGGGTCTCGTCGATCAGGACGGTGGTAGGAAGCATGGCCGGATTTCCTTTCCGCTTTAACCCCGTCGGAAATCAATCTATCGGCGGCCCGAGATCGTCGATGGTCTCCTTCTTCTTCTTTTCGACCTTGGCCTGCGCGTAGGTGCCGGCATTCTTCAGGGTGATCGGGGGTTGCCCTTCGACATATTGAAAGATCCACGACAATGTCCGGTCAAGCGCCGCCTTCGCGGCCTCGTCATGGTAGCCGTCGCGGGCGTCCCAGTTGAAGCGGTGCGTCGCACCCGGATAGGAAAATGCGCTGACATCCGGCCGGCGGGACCGAAACTGGATGACCTGTTCGGACGGGGTCAGCGGATCGTCTTCACCGAAATGAAGCAGGGTCGGGACCTTGCGCTTTTCGCGGCAGTCCTCGACGATTCCGCCGCCATAATACCCGACGGCACATGCTACACCGCTGACGCGGTTGGCGGCGACGTAGGCCAGATATCCGCCCCAGCCATATCCGACGATGGTCACCTTGCCGGCGCTCTTGACGGCTTCGACCACCTGCTGAATGTTGCCGATTGCGCGCTCGGTGCCAATCTGCCGAACCAGGTCCACCCCCTCGGCGAGGCCGCCTTCATCGTCGGTCTTCACGGCGTCGAACAGCGACGGCGCGATCGCGAGATATCCTTTCGCGGCGAATTCGTCCGTGATCTTTCGGATGTCGGGATTGATGCCGAAGGAATCCTGGACGACGATGACGGCGCCTTTGGGCGTGCCGTCCGGATCGACACGGTAAGCGGAAAATTTGTGTCCGTCACCAGCGGTCAGCTCGAACATATCATCCTCGTTTCTCGGCTGTAGTTGTTGCAGGTCAGTCAGATCAATCCGAGTTCCAGCTGGACGTCTTCGGACATTCGTGTCTTGTCCCAGGGTGGATCAAACACAAGATTGACGTTCACGGCGCCGACGCCCTCGACGCCGCTGACGGCGTTCTCCACCCACTTCAGCATTTCGCCGGCGACGGGACAGCCGGGCGCCGTCAGCGTCATCTCGATTTCGACCCGGCCCCGTTGTTTCGGCTCGATCCGATAAATCAGTCCGAGATCGTAGATGTTCACGGGTATCTCGGGATCGTGCACCGTGCGCAGCGCCGCGATGATGCGCTCGGTCAAGCTGCCGCCGGACGCAAGCATCGGCGAGGCGACATCGATTTTGCAATCATCCATCACGATCATTGGCTTGCCTCCGTCCTGCAACCGTCCCTCATGGCGTCCTTTGCGAATCATTCTCTGCAAGGTCGATGCCATTTCC
>CAWGKJ010000044.1:0-132447 GCA_963823115.1 uncultured Alphaproteobacteria bacterium
CGGCTTCGAGAACGATCCAGGCCGTGTCCAGGGGTTTGTCCGGTTTCGGTTCATCGGAAACGATACCGGGGCGCCTGCATACGCCGAATGAGAGTGCGTTCATTGCCGGTTCTCCTCTGCCCGTTTCAGATCGGTCATCTCAATTCACGGCAGCCGCGAGCTGTCGCGTCACGCTGGGATCGACACTCTCGCCATTCTTGCGGGATTGATAGAATTCCAGAACGCTGCGGGACGTCTTGGCGTTGAGGCGGCCGAACTCGTTTTCCAGATCACGGAGATCCTTGGCGGTGATGCGGTGATCCTTTGCGCCGAGAAAAAGCAGAGACATTGTCGTATCCCACGAAAAGCCGAGGGCTTTCGCCAGGATCAGCAGTGTTTCCCGGTTCCAGTTGTCCAGCACGGCGCGTTCGATCACGTCGCCCGGCAAGGAGCACAGCAAGGACAGTCCGATCGTGACCTCATCGATCTTATGGGCCCTGGCGTATCCGGATATGCTGCCTTCATTCAGGTTGCCCAGCCGATGTTGCGTCGTCACCACCCGTTTCGCGACAAAGTAGCTCCTCGATACCGGGCCGAACTTGGACTGCAACTCGCCCGCGACATCGGCCACCGAGGTCTGAATCTGGTCGACCATGGCGGGCCGCTCGCGTTCGAGCCGCTTTCTCACGTCGTCCGACGCCTTGGCGATCAGTTGCTGGAAGATATGCCTGGGAATATCTTCCCGCAGCCCGAGGTGCTCGGCGAGAATGGAATCGCCTTCGGCCCGTTTGATCATGTGCAGGAAGCCGAAATCCGAAAAACGGGCACCGTTGTTGGTTGCGACGGATTTCACGACCTCCTGATTGCCGCGGGTGACGAGCTCATCGGTGACCTTCTCCTCGATCGATTTTCGTTTCGAAATCGCGAGCAAATGCGGCTGGCTTTTGGTGCAGATATTGGCGACCAGGGCGTACGCCTCGAGCCGGTCGGACTCCCGGAGTATGGGGCCGGCGACCTCGATCGCATCGTCGAAGGCGAGCTTGTGAATGATATTGGCCGGCGCCTGGTCGAAGCGGGCCAGCCGCCTTGCAAGCTGCGCGCGGGCCGCGACCTCGATTTCATCCGCGAGACGTCCGATCACCTCGCCAAAGGTCCAGATTTCGTCGTCGCTAAACCGGCCCGCGATCATCAGGTCCGTGGTATGCCACAACGCCCGCGTGCGGCTTTCGGGCGTTCCGCGCGAAACCGCGTCGTCGAGTTCCCTTAGGAACGAATTTGCCTGGCTCATGTCTGGCAGACCTTAAATCGCAACGCACAAACGACGTTAGCGAGCCGACCATACGCGGCAGACGCGATTTTTCGGTAAAGACGGCGAATAAGTATTGCTTCTAAAAATTCGTTAAAATGCTCGGAAATTTGTTAATTTTCCGGGCGAGCGGCATGGCCGGACAAACAGTATCGGCGCTGTTCTCGTGGCTCACGCCCGCTCGACGAAACTGTCGACCACCTTCTTTTCACCCGCCTTTTCAAAGGCGATGGTGAGCTTGTTGCCGTCGATCTTCGCCACCCGGCCGTAGCCGAACTTCTGGTGGAACACGCGATCGTCAAGACTAAATTCCGACGTGGTGCCGGTGGATTTTGCAATCAGCTCGCCTTCGATGGTCACCGGGCCATGCCTGTTGCGGGAGAAACCACCTGCGCTGCCGCGCTTTGAAGCATCATTGCGCGAGCTTGAAAACGGCGACTGGCTTTCATTGAAGCCGCCGCCGGCCTGGCCGTTGCGGCCGCCCTGGCCGCGCGCGCGATTGGCCTGCGCGCGCTGCCAGCCCGGCGTCGAATAGCTCGATCCGAACGATTCCACATCGTCGAAGCGCGAGGGGCCGTAGCCGCTGCTGCCGCCCCAGCCGGAGCCGCCCTTGGATTCCGTGATCTCGACATTTTGCGCCGGCAGCTCGTCGAGAAAGCGCGACGGAATCGTGGTCGACCAGGTACCGTGAATCCGCCGGTTGGTGGCGAAGTAGATCTTGGCGCGGCGGCGCGCGCGGGTCAGGCCGACATGGGCCAGCCGGCGCTCTTCCTCGAGGCCGGCGCGGCCCTGTTCGTCGAGCGTGCGCTGGCTCGGAAACAGGCCTTCCTCCCAGCCCGGCAGGAATACGTTGTCGAATTCGAGGCCCTTGGCCGAATGCAGCGTCATCAGCGACACCGCGTCGTCCTCGGTGCCGCCGTCGCGGTCCATCACCAGCGAGATGTGTTCGAGGAAGCCCTGCAGGTTCTCGAATTCCTCCATCGAGCGCACCAGCTCCTTGAGGTTTTCGAGGCGGCCGGCGGCATCGGCGGAGCGATCCTTCTGCCACATCTCGGTGTAGCCGCTTTCGTCGAGCACGATCTCGGCGAGTTCGGTATGCGAGGCCACCTCGCGCCGCGCGCGCCAGCGATCGAAGCTGGCGATGAGGTCGCGCAAGGACCCGCGCGCCTTCGGCTTCAACTCGTCGGTCTCGACTACGGCGCGGGCGGCCTCGAACAGCGGAATGCGGCGCTTGCGGGCGTGGTCGTGCAGCATCTGCACGGTGGCATCGCCGAGGCCGCGCTTCGGCACGTTGACGATGCGCTCGAAGGCAAGGTCGTCGGCCGGCGAGTTGATCACGCGCAAATACGCCAGCGCATCGCGGATTTCGGCGCGCTCGTAGAATCGCGGGCCGCCGATGACGCGATAGGGCAGGCCGAGCGTGACAAAACGATCTTCGAATTCGCGCATCTGGAACGAGGCCCGCACCAGGATCGCGATGTCGTTGAGCTTGTTGTCGGCGCGCTGCAGTTCCTCGATCTCCTCGCCGATGGCGCGGGCTTCCTCTTCGGAATCCCAGGAACCGGTGACGGTGACCTTTTCGCCGTCGACGTCTTCGGTGCGCAGCGTCTTGCCGAGCCGGCCTTCGTTGTACGCGATCAGGTGCGAGGCGGCGGCGAGGATGTGGCCGGTGGAGCGGTAATTGCGCTCGAGCCTGATAACCTTGGCGCCGGGAAAATCGTGATCGAAGCGCAGGATGTTGTCGACCTCCGCGCCGCGCCAGCCATAGATCGACTGGTCGTCGTCGCCGACGCAGCAGATGTTTTTGGGGGGCGAAGCGGGCGCAGCGGTGTTCTCCCTCTCCCCGTTCTTCACGGGGAGAGGGTCGGGGTGAGGGGCTCTCTCCGACGAGACTCGACTCGTGGTAAGTCCCCCTCACCCGGCGCGCTTTGCGCGCCGACCTCTCCCCGCAAGCGGGGCGAGGTGGAGGATCGACGGCGCCTGCGCCAAAAGCCTCAGCCACAGATACTGCGCGACGTTGGTGTCCTGATATTCATCCACCAGAATGAACTTGAAGCGGTTCTGGTATTGCCGGAGCACGTCGGGGTGCTCGCGGAACAGCCGGATGTCTTCCAGGAGCAGATCGCCGAAATCGGCGGCGTTGAGGATTTTCAGCCGCTCCTGATAGGCCGCGTAGAGCTTGCCGCCCTTGCCGTTGCCGAAAACGGCGGCCTCGCCTGATGGTACCTGCGACGGCGTCAGCCCGCGATTCTTCCAGCCGTCGATCAGTCCGGCCAGCATCCGCGCCGGCCAGCGTTTGTCGTCGATGCTCTCGGCCTGCAACAACTGCTTCAGAAGACGGATCTGGTCGTCGACATCGAGCACGGTGAAATTGGATTTCAGCTGCACCAGCTCCGCGTGGGTCCGCAGGATGCGCCCGCCGATGGAATGAAAGGTGCCAAGCCACGGCATGCCTTCGACCGCCTGTCCTAGCATCTGGCCGAGCCGCAGCTTCATCTCCCGCGCCGCCTTGTTGGTGAAGGTGACCGAGAGGATCTCGCCGGGCCGGGCGCGCCCCGTGCTGAGGATGTGGGCGATGCGGCAGGTCAGCACGCGCGTCTTGCCGGTGCCGGCCCCGGCCAGCACCAGCACCGGGCCGTCGAGCGTTTCCACCGCCTCGCGCTGCTCGGGATTGAGGCCTGAAAGATATTGCGGGGTGGCGGCGGCGCGGGCGCGCGCGGCGATGCCGCCAGCCGCGGGCTGGTGCTCGGGGACGTCGTGGTGGGTCAGTCTGTTCGGCTCGGTCATGCGAATCGTCTTCCGCCCACGATGGCACCGCGGGGCCGTGAAGGGGAGCCTTCATAGCAGGATTGAGGGGCATATAGGGGTTCGGCGGCGGATTTGACAGGAGTTATCCCGTGCCGGCCCAGCCTGGAGTTTGTTCCCCGAGTATCGGCATATTTCGTGATTTCCGCGCCGCGTCGGATATCGAAACCCTATTTCGAGGGCATCGCGATCTTGCGGCCGATGCCATCGGGGCGCGGGACGGCCGAATGGGCGTTCGCCATGGTCGCGATGCGGGCGCGGATATCGGGGGGAAACGGCGCGGTCTTTCGTGCGGTCATGTCGATATGAACGGACATGTTCTCCGAGGTGGCGGACACCCAGCCTTCGCTGGCGTGGCGCAATTCCTCGAAAGTGTGCAGCCGCTTTTCGTCGGCGCCGACCAGCAGGATCGAAACCTGCACGGGATCGCCGAGGTGAATTTCCCGCAAGTACCGCACATGGCATTCGGCGGTAAAGGTCGACCCCTGGCGTTCCCTCCTGTAGCCGGGGCCGATGCCGAGCTGGAGCCATAATTCGTCGATGGCGCGGTCGAACATGACATTATAATAGGCCATGTTGAGATGGCCGTTATAGTCGATCCACTGCGGCTCGATCTGCATCACCGACGACAGGAACGGCGCGAGCAGAACATCGTCGCTGGCGGCAGCAGTCGTCATCGACCATCCTCCTGTTCGATTTATGATCTCTTGACCCCTTATATATCCTTTGCGAGGGTCATCCATCGGGAGGATATCGCTTGGGTATGACCATAACCAACAATTTGAAACGTCCGGAGCCGCAGGCCCTGGCAGGCGCCATCGAAGCGCTGGCCGCCCGGTTCGGCAACCGGCTGATCACCTCGCAGGCGGTGCGCGACCAGCACGCCCATACCACGACGTGGCTGGCACCGCAGCCGCCCGATGCCGTCGTGATGGCGCAGGAGACATCGGACATCCAGGATGTGGTGCGGATCTGCGCCAAGCACGGCGTTCCCGTGATCGCGTTCGGCACCGGCACCTCGCTGGAGGGGCAGGTCAACGCGCCAGCGGGCGGCGTCTGCATCGACCTGCGCGACATGAACAAGATTCTGGAAGTTCACACCGACGATCTCGACTGCGTGATCCAGCCCGGCGTCACCCGCAAGATGCTGAATGAGCATCTGCGCGACCAGGGCGTGTTCTTCCCGATCGATCCCGGCGCTGACGCGTCGCTGGGCGGCATGGCCTCGACGCGTGCGTCCGGCACCAACGCGGTGCGCTACGGCACCATGCGCGACAATGTACTGGCGCTCAAGGTGGTGCGCGGCGACGGCGAGATCATCACGACCGGTACGCGGGCGAAGAAATCCTCGGCCGGTTATGACCTGACGCATCTGTTTGTCGGCGCCGAAGGCACGCTCGGGATCATCTGCGAGCTCACCATCAAGCTGCGCGGCATTCCCGATACCATGGCGGCGGCGGCCTGCTCGTTCGAAACCGTGCGCGGCGCCTGCCAGGCGACGATCATGGCGATCCAGACCGGCATTCCCGTGGCGCGGATCGAACTGCTCAACGCGGCGCAGGTGCGCGCCTGCAATTCCTATTCGAAACTGTCGTTGCCGGAGACGCCGCTGCTGCTGCTGGAATTCCACGGCAGCGAGAACGAGGTCGCCGAGCAGTCGAAGAATTTCAGCGAGATCGCCAGGGAATGCGGCGGCGGCGAATTCACCTGGACCACGAGGCCCGAGGATCGCACCAAGCTGTGGCAGGCGCGGCACGATGCCTATTGGGCGGTCAAGAGCCTGCGCCCCGGCGCCGGCGTGGTGGCGACCGACGTCTGCGTGCCGATTTCGCGGCTGGCCGACTGCGTCACTGAAACCGAGGAAGATCTGAAGCGGCTCAATCTGCAGTCGCCGATTGTCGGCCATGTCGGCGACGGCAATTTCCACTGCTCGCTGTTGTGTGACGTCGACGACCGCGACGAGATGGCGCGCGGCGAGGAGTTCATGCATCGCCTGGTGCAGCGCGCGCAGGCGATGGGCGGCACCTGCACCGGCGAGCACGGCATCGGGCAGGGCAAGCAGAAATATCTGAAAGCCGAACTCGGCTCCGAAGCCATCGATACGATGCGCGCGCTGAAGCAGGCGCTCGATCCGCAGAACATCTTCAATCCCGGAAAGATCCTGCCGGCGGCGTAGGGTCCGTAGTCACAAGACATGCCGGTCCGCGAACCATGGTCTTCTATGCTTGCAGATATCAAGGCATGGGCGATGGGGTGGCTCGACAAAAGCAAGCGCGAGGAAATCTGGGACGAGGAAATAAAGTGGCCGATCGGCGATATCGAGGCGGCGCACCGGATCCGCGCCATCTGCCGTTCTGCCGCCGATAGCGCCGAAAAAACAGCGGGCCTCGCGGTCCGCCCGGATAGCCACAAGAAGCAGCACGAGACCGAGCGCTACGAACGCGCCGCCAGGGCCGCCATGGAAATCGCCATGAAGATATCGGACGACCTGCTGCGCGATTCGTCGGTGCGCCAGATCGTGAGCCTGTGCGTGACGGCCAACGATCTGAAGACGGCGCGGATCTTGTTTCGCGCGATTCAGGCCGTATCGGTCAGGGAAGACGTGGTGAACGATCATCCGGCGCTGCGGCAGTGAAGTTATCCGGGAGCGGGACGGCGTTCATTGCGACCGCGGCCTCACCACAATGGTGCTTAGGCCGGGGCTGCCGCCGGTCGTGCGGCCAGGCACGCCTGCCGCAGCCGGCCCTTGTTGCGCAAAACCTAAATCGCCTTCGAGAAGGTCCGGCGCGACGATCATGGACGGCTTCTGCCGGCAAGGATTGCGCGTTCCGCCGCACGGCGCCGATCCCGGATTGTTTTTGGCGCCGGCGGCCCACTGGCCAAACTGATCATCGTGGGTCACACCCTGTTCGATGGTCACAGCGTCATATTTCGTGCGCGGTTTGCTCCGCACAGTGTCGCCGATAACTTCGCGGCCTTGTTGCTGGGTCGCAGCTTCGGTCTTTGTGCGGTTCGGCAAGCCTTGCGCAACCGCGGACGATGCGGTCATCCCCGCAAGAACGGCCAGCACCAGGCAAGCAGAACGGATCATTGCGTGGCCCCTCTGGCTGAGGTGCTGAACGTGGAAAAAGCCATCCGCCCGGCAAAAGCAGATAACGGATCGAGCGTCTGACAATGCCTTTCGGCGGTTCATGATCGTTCGGGCGGCTTCATTGCGACCGCGGCCTCACCACGATGGTGCTCAGGCCGGGGCTGCCGCCGGTCGTGCGGCCAGGCACCCCCGCCGCGGCCGGCCCTTGTTGCGCAAAACCTGAATCGCCTTCGAGAAGGCCCGGTGTGCCGACCGCGGACGGCTTCTGCGCCCGGCACGGATTGTCCGGCCCGCCGCATGGCGTGGTGATGAGCTTCGCAGGGGCCACCGTCTCGCTGCCAAACGGTCTCTCTCCTTCACGCAGCGTGACGTCAGCCTGGCCACAAACCGTTGCCACGCAATGGCCTTTGGGGGGCTCCTTCGAAACCACATCGCAAGAAGCGACGGTTTTCGGGCCGGGCGGCAGGACGGTGGCGGGTGGAACGGGCTTCCAGACCAGGCTTCCAGACCTCCATATCGGCATGCCAGGCTTTTTTCCCGCCACGGATGTGATCCAGCCACATATGCCGCCGCATTGATTGTCGAAGCTCGAACTTTCGTAAAGCGCGCACACCGTTATGGTCGTGGCGGCAGCCGGCGCGGCACCGCCCCCTATGATCGCAAGAGCCAAAAGTGATCCGGCCAGAATGCGCATTGCAGCTTCCTTTGTGAAGAGTGTGCCCGGCAAACGCGAGTTCGTTTTGCGCGCAGCCGGTCAGCAACAGCGCTGGCCCGATCGATCACAGCTATCGCCGCCCCGCTATGCCGGCTGGCGCTGTACCGGTTGCCGCAGAACCACCTGCCGGACGACTTGTCACCGCCGTACCCGCAGCAGCCGGCCCCTGCGTCGCAAAACCGGAGTCACCCTCCAGCAGCCCGGGCCCGACCACCGTGGACGGCCTTTGATGGCAAGGATCGCCCGGTTGAGCGCAGGGGCTTCGGACTGGTGTTGAACCCCTGATCGTATCGGTCGTCCGCGTCAGGCGGCGCGGACCGCAAATTTTCAAAGATACCAGTTCAGGAGAGTACGGCGGAGTCGCCGGAACGGCCGAACAATCCGTAATTTTGGTTGGAGGCGGTGGAATTATGGTCGCGGGCGGAACCGGACGAACGCTCGAAAAATTGATTGTATATTGTATCGCGTAGCTGCTTGTCCACTGACTCAGAAGAAAAGGATCAGTACCGCTGGTTGCGCCGGCGCAAAGCTTCGCGACGTCACCCGGCGGATACGCCATGGCCGTCACGACGCAAACCGTCGCCGCCGAAGCGTCACTGGCGGTGGCCGTCGCGGCGGCAACCATGCCAAGCACGAATATCAATCGACGTATCATCAAACGCCTCCCTCTATGACTCTTGTTGTTGGTGAAACCGGGTGGTTGTTGGCGAAACCGGGTGGCCGACTTCGGCGGCCTTGTTGCCCCGGGAGAACTTGCTCGGGTCGGCGTCGGTAACGGAGCGGGGCTCCTGCTTGAACGCCTGCAAGTGTCGTGGTCATTTCAACAGCAGGCAAACCGCAGGCGGCGCGACGATGCCAGCCATTCAATCGCAACCAAAAGCGACATTTTCAGAATACGCATTGCAGCTTCCTTGGTGATGACTGCGCCCGGCACAAGACGTTGCCGGAAGCCTCAGGCTCAACGCGAGTTGAAGGCGCGCCCCGCAATCGCCGTGCTGGTTGGTGTCGTTCCTCCCGCCGCGCGCGCGGCTGTTCCGGCGGCCGACGGTCCCTGCGCCGTGAAGCCGGAATCGCCTTCCAGCAGTCCGGCGCCAATGACCTGAGACTTGCCGACGACTTTCGTGTCGGCGTTGCCGAGTTGATTGTTGCCGCCGGGACCGCGAGGCTTGCCCGTGATTTTTCCGGTTCCGCTGCTGCTGCCGCGGCTGTCAGAACCGTCGCCATAGCCCCTGCGGGCGAAGGAACTTCCGGTAGCCAATCCGCCGACCTTGGTGTGATTGTTGTTGTCGCCGGCGTCGTCGCCGCCATCGCCATGATGGCGTCTTGCATAAGACGATGTCGAGGCTAGGCCACCTGTCGCACCGGAGGATCCTTCCGGATTATTGCCGGCACCACCGCCCTGGCCCTTCCTGGCCAGCGAGCTATTGGCGGATAGTCCCCCAACTGCACCGGAACTTGTGTCATTGTCATCAGGCGTGTTGTTCTTGCCCTTCCCGGGCGTCTTCACCTGCTCAGTTGTCATTACCGAGAACGCTCCGGTTCTGTTGTCGTAAGTGCTAACATATGACCGTGTTGTGCCGTTTTTCGTTTCCTCGATCGTAGTGACATCAATCCCTGTCGGATTCTCGATGGTGACCATGACTGTCTTTCCATCCGCTGACCTGGAAGTATAACTCTGAAGCGGCGTCCCGGTGTTGACCAGCGGGGCATTTGACTGGGAAGTTGGTGCGCCCGTTGCATCGCTTGCTGACCCCTTTTCGGCGCTTTTCGCGCCGTTGTCCGAGCCGGTTAATCTTGACCATAAGCTAGCCAGCAGGCCGTCAGCCTCTCTAACTCCCGGGGCCGAGCTACTGGTCGGGATATTCAAACTGTTCGGACCGCCTTGCGTCGCCTTGTCCACGATGCCTTGGGCTTCCTGACCCATCTTGCCGATGACCTTGTTGATGTCGTCGGGACCATGCTGATAGCCGGAGCCGGGAAGATTGAGGCCGACCGCACCGGCATTCTCAAATCGCGGAACGTCTTTTGGGCCGCCCAGAGGGGTGCCCGTGCCTGGAGTGTTTCCGCTCGAGGAGAAATCGAAGCCGGGAATCTTGGTGCCCGGACCATGCTGATCCCCGCCCTGACTACCGAAACCCGGCACATTGCTCTGCGGGACCACCTGGTTGACTTCGGCGGCCTTGTTTGCCTCGGAAAACTTGCCCGGGTCGACGGTGTTGTCGGTCACGGCGCGAGGCTCCTGCTCGAACGCCTGCGAGCGGTGTGGCCAGGCCAACAGCACGCAAACCGCGGCCGTTGTCGTCAGCAACAGGCGCATTGATCGATTGGTCATGGCAGCCTCCCATGCAAAAGCACTCGGCGCGTCAAACGTCCAGGCAAGACAATCGCCAGATCCGGATCGGCGCCGTTATGGACCCGGATTTGGATTTGGGTTTGGAGGTGGTGGTGGCGGCGGCAAAACTCCGGCCGCACTCGGCATCATCATGTAAGGAATCAAATTGTAGGGATATCGATACTGCATGTCGCCCGAGGGCAGGATCGGCAACGCGGTGTAGGAAATCTTCGGCTGCGAGAACAGGATTCCAGACTGCTCGATCGCCGCGGCAAGCCCGGCATTGACGCATTGACCGCTCGCGGTCCTGCCCTCCGGACAGCCGCGCTGGGCGAAAGCGGGCACGGCCGAAGCCACGCTCCAGATCGCCACTGCTCCGGCCACTGAAATCTGCAAAATACGCTTCATGTCGTCCTCAGACTGCCGTTATGCCTGGCTTGCGGCCTCGTCTCGATCGATTTGTCGAGGGATCGAGCTGCGGGGTTCATCGCTCTCAATTCTATAACCACATTCAAAAACTCGCATTGGCGCCGATGGCGCATTGCCAGCCGGTGCTGGACACCTGCGGAACGGCGGAGCCGGGAATGAACGCGTTGAGCAAGGCGCTGTATTTTTGACCTCCCGGAGCCGGATTTTCGTGCTCGAAGGTCCAGACGTACTCGGCGCGCGCATTGAGCGTCAGCTTGTCGGTCACCCCGTAGCGGCCCAGCAGGCCCGCGCTGTAGCGCTGTTTCTCCGGGACGAACTGCAGCGTGGTGGGGTCGTAGCTGTTGTGCTCGCGGATCAGGTAAGTGCCCATCGGTCCGATCGTGAGCTGGCCGACCGGAAACAGATGCTGCAGCCCGACCCTGAAGACATCGGCATTGGTGTTCATGATCTCTTTGATCAGGTCCGGGACGTTGGCCATTTTCACATCGTTGCGATTTGAATGAGCGCCCGCGGCCGTCAGCGTCGTCAGTCCCGCGCTCTGCCAATCGTAGGAAAGGACGGCCGAGGCGAGATAGCGGTCGCCCGCCCGATACAGCGGAGCGCCGTTTTCGCTGGTGGTCGTTTCCGTCGACACCGATGTGGTCAATGTCGAGGAAAAATGACCGATCTGCCAGGCGGCCGATCCGGTCGCCGTAAACACCTGGCTCGGTTCGACTGCGGTCGCAACCTGCGTCAGCGGAGTCAGGGCCGACAGCGAGTTGTCTCGTGTATAGTTGCCCCGCCAAGTGTAACCCGCCGTCGTCGACAAAATGAAGGTACTGGTGACCGGCAGGTTGAAGCCAACCGATGGACCGACGTTGTAGCCTTCGCCAAAGGTGCTGATCTCGACCAGATCGGGATCCATCCTGGCGTTCGCGGCGGTGCCGAAAAGCGCTGATTTGCCGGTGGGCAGGTTTGCGCTGAGCGAGACGAACGGCTGGATGCCCGCGAAGCCGTAATAGGTGGCCGTGCCGTTCAACTGGGTATCGGTCGTGGTGGAGACTTCTCCAGTGAGGCCTGGTGTCGATTGGCGCGCGTCCACCCAGCCACCCCGGCCGATCATGTCGATCTTGAAATCGTCGGTCGGGCGGCCGACGACCCTCAATGCGAAGGGCGTGTAGACCTCGGTCCCGTGGCCCGGGTTGGGCACGGCGACGGTCGGGAAACCGCGGCCGCTATCCCATGAATAGTACCTGACCTCGCTCGCGAAGGTCGCATTCCAGCGCTCGCTGACGGTGGCCGGCGCGGCATCGACCGGCGCCTTGACAGGCAGATCGGCTGCCGATGCGGGCCCCGACGCCGTGCATAGCGAACCAATCAGGGCCGCTGCTGATCGACGGAGGGACGTTGGAAGAAGCGCCGGTCGCCTAAACGCTAGTCTTTCGCAGAAACCCATGCTGACAGTCGCCCTAAGCGCCGGAATTCCAACTCGATCAGCCTAGAGTGATAGTGCGGACTTCGCCTCATACGATCGTAGGAGTAAACGTCGATTTGTTATTTCGGCATTTGCGAACGGTGATTTCATCTGGGTCAGGAGCCGGATCAGATCGGTCTGTCGCCTCACACCCGATTTATCGAAGATACTGGTGACGTGGGTGCGGGCTGTCGCCGGAGAAATCCCGAGGATATCAGCCGCCGCGGGCACTCCGCCGACCTCAACGACAGTCTGCAGCACCCTGGTTTCCTGGGCCGTTAGTCCAAAGCGCTCCGCAAAAACAGCGATGGCGGCCGCGTCGCCTGCGTCGGTTTGTGTAACAAAAATGACAACGGCCGCTCCCTTGTCGGCCATGATCGACAACTGTCGTGCCTTGTTCAGGGGCATCATGTGAACGACATATTCCGTCCCATCGGGGCCGCGCACCGGAATTGAGGTGCCTTTGTCGCCGAGTTGCGCCTCGCCGCCGCGCGCAGCGGCGAGCGCCAGCCGCAGGCTGCGATTCGCCGGTCCATCAGCCAACTCCAAGCGGCCATTCACCTTCCGCAGCGGCGCCCCTTTGGAAAGCAGCGCTTCGCCGGCGCTGTTGGTCTGCGATACCTCGCCGCTTTCGGTCAGGACGAACATCGCGGCCGATAGCGAATCGATTGCCGCGGCATATTCAGCGGCCTGCTTCTGGTGATCCCCGACGATCCGTCCGATCAGGGCCGCGCGCCGCAAATGCGGGTGGAGGTTCGCCACAAGCGCCATGGTGGTATCGTCGAAGGTGCCCTGGTCCTCGGTCCTGACGTTTACCAGCGTCGTGATGGTGCTCATGGATTTTTCGACCATCAGCACCGAAGAATCGATGAAGTTCTGTGGCTTCAACCAGCCATGGTAGAATTCTGTCTCGAATAATTCCTGGTAGTTGGGGCGCTTTGAACTGTAATTCCACTCGCCTGCGCCAAGGAGCACGATGTCGTCCATGTAGGGATTCAGCGCGAGATATTTTTCGGTGTAGAGCTGCATCCACCGCGGTTCGTAGCCGACCTGCAATTGCCATGGCGGCTTCTTGTCGAAGATATCGTACGACCACAAGGCAGCGGTCTGGGCGTTGAGGAGTTTGCAGATGGCATCGAGCGCCGTCGGCCATTCGTCGGGTGTCAATGTCGCGTCGTAAATCTTGCCGACGGCGAACGAAAACTCTTCCAGCTGAGATCGGCTCATCGACGGCGGCGCCCAACAATCACAAAAGTAGCGGCAATGGAATATGCATTGCGAAACCATCTCAGTTTAGCAGACGCCGGTCAATCGCCGGCGCCTGAGTCGCCAATCGTCTAAAATGTCCCGGAGCATTGGCGGCGATCAACGTATTCCGGAGTGCGGCTATCTCCAGTAGCCGCCGCGCCCCACGCCGCCGCGTCCGCCCATCCCGCCGAGACCGATGCCGACACCGACGCCTGGCATCACGGCGCCCGGCGGAACGTAGCCTGGCGGCGGGCCCGGCGGGCCGCGTTCGACGCCGACGTCGTCGTCGTAGTAGTAGTCGGGTGGTGCTCTGCGCTTGCGTGAGGATTTTTCGACCTGTTTGGCCGGTGGCGGCGTTTCCACCTTTTTCTGGAGCGGCAGCGGCAGCGTCGGCGGCGTGGGGCAGGGGCAGGTCGGCCCAAGCGCAATATTGGTCGGCTGCGCCAGCGAGCGGTTGAGGACGCGCTGTTGCATCTTGCGCGCGGTGGCCGCCAGATCGCTGTTCGCGTAGCTGGCAAGGAACGTCTCGAATGATGCCGCGGTATTGACGGCAACCGCGGTTTCCCATGCCAGCATCATTCGCCGGCGCTCGAGCAGCGAGCGCACGCGCGGGCTGTAGGATGATTGCGCGAACAGCGCGGCAAAGGCCTCATAGGCCGCGACCGAGTTGTCCGCGATCACGAGATCGTAGGCAACTTTCGGCTCCTTGCCCTGCAGATCCCCGCGCCAGTCGTCCGCGGTTCGCGCCGGCTTTGCGGGCGGCTTGGGGGTCTGCGCACCTTGCGCGCCGGAGTCCGCGGGAAAGAACTTGAAGTCGGCGGTGAGGGAAGAGCTTTCCCAGGGAATTCTGCCGTCCATCGGTGGCCTGGTTCACCGCGACGCGGACGCGCTTGAAGGCTTCCTCGATCGGCAGGTTCGGCTCCTTGGCGATCGAGAGCACCGCGGTCGTGTAAGGACTGTCGGTGCCGGCGCCATCCTCCGCCTCCGAGCCCGGCGACGTTGAATAGGAAATGAACGAGCCGGGCGCGCCGGCCTTGGTGTCGACAACAGCGAGTCCGTGGCCGGCGGTCTGGCTGAGCGCCGGGAACGGGTTGTTGCGGCAGGCATCGAGCATGACGATGCGCATCCGGGTCGGCAGCGCGCCTAACGTATTGAGGAGATCGTTGAGCCGGACGGCCTGCAGCGGAATATCGGCCTCGCGTTTGGGGTCGACATCGACGGGCACGAGATAGTTCTCGCCGTCGATCTGCAGCCCGTGGCCGGCATAGAACACCAGCGCCACGGTGTCAGGTCCGCTGCTGGCCACCTTGGCGGCGAAGTTGCTGATGGTCTGGCGCATGTCGTTCTGCGACTGGTCGGGCGCTGCGGTGACGTCGAATCCCGCGCTGCCGAGCAGCTCCGCCATTCGCTTGCCATCGTTCTCGGCGTTGGGCAGCGCCGGCACCGCGCGGTACGCCGACTGGCCGATGACAAGCGCCACCCGACTTTCCGCTGACGCGGGGGTGGCCGAAATCTGGAGAGACAGCAAGAGCCCGGATACGAGCAACAGATCGCGAAAAACAGCTCGGCGCATGATGACACCCGATCGGATGGAGTTCGGTCGCATGATGCCGACTTTTTTGCGCTTCTGCTACGGGGCGTCTGTGAGTTAAGTCACAGTGGACTGGAAAATCCCGCCGGGAAATGCGGCAGCAACGTTAGCGCATGTCTATTGCTGCCCAAAAGGCTGGCGCTGCTCACAGCAAGCGGCGCGGTTGCGTTGCTATGGGCAGACCCTTGCAAGACGCGTCATTATCAGCTCGTTAGTGCAAGTCGCGTCGCATCCGCGCGACGTCACGAGCCAGGAACGCGGTCAGGATCGCGTGAAAGACGACCGCTGGCCACAGGAGGATGCCGCTCAAATTACCGGCGAACGCGAGGTAAGCAAGATAGAGCGTGACGAGTGTGCCATAGACCAGCATGCCGACCAGCGGCGGACCCGGCCAGCAAGCGATTCCTAAGGCAACCAGGGCAATACCGGCCACGCGCGCGACCGGTATGGCCACGCCAGCAAGTTGCTCACCGAGCAACAATTGCCCGACCAGCGACGGAACGACCAGCAACGCCAATCCAGTAGCGGCTTCGCCGATAGCGGCGAAAGTCAGCGCATTTTTCATCGACCCGCCATTCACGTCGCGATCAGTCTGCCAACGACTGGAAGCTGTTAGCGCCTCGGTTCTTCAATAGGATCCGGCTCCGGTGCTGCCGTAGGCCCCAGTTCTGCCTTGGATTCCGATACTTCCTTCGGCGGTTCGAGCTTGAACGTCAGTTTGTTGATCTTGCCGGTGAACTTGAATGGAGGATCGTAGCGATACTCGATCATCGCGACGCCGGTGCGGGTGTCCTGGCCGACGTCGAAGGTCTCGTCCTCCGGGAACGTGACCGGCGTGCCGTGCTCTATGGATTTCCGGTCCACTTCCTTGCCGTCCACCAAGAGAACTCCTGTGCCGCCCTTGCCCAGGCCGGGACCATCCGACTTGAAGTCGAACACGATAGTGTGCTTGCCGGCACCCAACTCGGGCCCCGACCACGTCGTGCGCTTGAGGTTGAGCAGGTTGTAGAGGAACACCGGCTTGCCGGCACGAATGCCCGCCACACCCTTGCTCAGGAACAGCCCATAGCCGCCGAAGCGCCCGCCTTGAGTGACGATCATGCCATCCGCACCACCGTCGGGTATCTCGACCTCGGCGGTGATGGTGTAGGACTTGTTCAGGATATCCGGCGCGGCGCTGGCTGGCACGCCGGACAGTTCGCCCGAATAGGTGAAGACCGTTCGTCCCGCCGTGAGGCTCGGGCGCGGCGTATTCCAACGTGGCAGCGTCGTATTGTCGAGCGGCAGCACGTTGTACTTCTTCGCCTCGGACTGGAAGAGGGCCCGCAACTCCGTGACCTTGTCCGGCATGCTGGCGGCGAGGTCGTTGAACTGGGTCGGGTCATCCTTGACGTTATAAAGCTCCCACTTGTACCCGGCGATGACATCCGGCGGCGGGGCGCTGCTCAGTTCCCACGGCAGCGTCACCGGCGTCGTGGAGGCCATCCACCCGTCGTGATAGATGGCGCGATTGCCCAGCATTTCGAAATATTGCGTGGTGTGCCGAGTGGCCGCGTTGGCGTTCGCCTTGTCCCAAGTGTACGCCATGCTCACCCCTTCCATGGGGCGCTGCTTGATGCCGTTGATCGTATCGGGCTGCGAAATGCCGGTCGCTTCGAGGATGGTCGGGGCGATGTCGATGACATGCGAGAATTGGCTGCGGATGCCGCCGAGGTCCTTGATGTGGCCGGGCCAGGACATGGCCACACCCTGGGCGGTGCCCCCGAAGTGCGACGGCACCTGTTTCACCCACTTGAACGGGGTGTCCATCGCCCACGCCCATTCAGCCGCATAGTGCGGGAACGTCTTGTCCGAGCCCCAGAACGGGTACCAGAGGTATTGAGCCTTCACTGGCACCGCGACGCCGTTGAAGGTAGTGAATTCGTTCGGCGTGCCGTTGATCATGCCTTCGGCGCTCGCGCCGTTGTCGCCACCGATATAGATGATCAGGGTATTGTCGAGTTGGCCCAGGTCTTCGACCGCCTGGATCACCCGCCCGATCTCATGGTCGGCATAGGCGAGGTAGGCGCCATAAACATCTGCCTGCTTGATGAAGAGCTTCTTCTCGAACAAACCGAGGGAGTCCCACTGCGGCAATTCCTTCGGCCATGGTGTCAGCTTGGCGTTTTCGGGCATGATGCCCAGTCGCTTCTGGTTGGCGAAAATCGTTTCCCGCAGCTTGTTCCAGCCGTCATCGAACAGGTGCATGTCGCTGATTTTATCGATCCACTCCTGCGTCGGGTGATGTGGCGCGTGCGTGGCGCCGGGCACGTAGTAGACGAAGAAAGGTTTGTCGGGAGCGATTTCCTTGAGCTGCTTCATGTACTGGATGGCCTCGTCGGCCATCGCCGTCTCCAGGTTCCAGCCGGGATTGTCCTGGAACGGATAGATCGCGGTGGTATTGCGGAACAGGTTCGGCTGCCACTGGCTGGCATCGCCGCCGACAAAGCCGTAGAAATATTCGAAGCCCATACCGTTCGGCCATTGATTGAACGGCCCGGCCTGGCTCGACTGGAACGAGGGTGTGTTGTGGTCCTTGCCGAACCACGAGGTGGCGTAGCCGTTCTCCTTCAGGATCGTGCCAACGGTGCCCTTCTCGATCGGGATGATCGAAGTCGTAGCCCGGGAACCCAGTTGATATTTCGCCGACCACCCCGTTACCCACCGAGTGGTGGTTACGGCCGGTAATCAGCGCAGCGCGCGTCGGTGAGCAGAGAGCAGTGGAGTGGAAATTCGTATAGCGCAGCCCCTGCGCAGCGATGCGATCCATGGCGGGAGTGGGTATGACGCCGCCGAAGGTGCTTGGTGCGCCGAAGCCCTGATCGTCCGTCATGATGAGCAGCACGTTCGGCGCTCCCTTCGGCGGCACGACGCGCGGGGCCCACCAGGGTGTTGACTCCGAAGCCTTCTCCTTGATCACGCCGCCGAATTTCGGATCAGGCGGCGGAAGTTGTTTCCCGGTGATGGTGGTGGTGGCACCGGGCGTACCCGGGACACCGGTGACCTGTTGAGCCAATGCCGAGACGCAACCAAGGGCGAAAAGACCTGCGCCGGCAAGCATGCTGCGACTAATTCCCATGGCGGAAAACTCCCATTGAGGGTCGCGCTCTGTGAAAAAGCGTCACGCAGTTTTGGCAGGATGCTCGCATTGCGCGAACCCAATTTTGATACAGATCAAACGTGCGGCTTTTACACTGCGCCTCTGGCCCTTACCTGCGGATATCCATTTGAAAAGTGATTTTTTGCCAAGTGATCGCACGGACGCAACATGTACCGCGATATGATATTTAGGACTGTCTTATACCCGTCGGGTGAAATCGCTCCAAAGCCCGGTCAGCACATGCAACATTATGACGACACCGGCAAGCACGAAATAGAATAGTCCTCCGCTTGAGGGTTTCATAGACCTATTTGAAGCCAATGACATTCCGAGCGGATGACATTGATTTCTGCCAAGTAGCGCGCCAATTTGATGGCGTCGGCTAACAAAGGTCAGTCGGGCTACTCCGGCGATATCAGGTTTCGCGCCGAAATAGCCGGCGAGCCGCCTCGCAAATGCCGCGCGCCGGCGGAAGCAAAACCTCAGGGAATTTGCTCAAATGCACGAGGACGTTCTGGCCGAACTGGAGCAGCGCCTCGGACGGCTGCACGCGCGACAGCGCCTGGGAATCGAAACCGACCACGAAGCCCAGGTCTTCGGCCAGGGCCTTACTTTCTTTCATCTGGAAAACTGGTATCCCGCTCAGTCCGATCATTCGAAACACGCTGAAGCTGACAGGCCTTTATTGGCGTGCACGCCGAAATGCCGAACGCATTGTCGTCAGGCACAACGAGGTCAGGTTCAAGGAGTTGCCGCCGCCTTTCGATGGCTTCACCATCCTGCACATCAGCGATCTGCATATGGACATGAATGAGGCTGCGATGCAGCGGTTGATCGAACTCGTCGGCGAAATGCGCTACGACCTCTGCGTTCTGACCGGTGATTATCGCGGCAAGACGTTTGGACCCTTCGAGGCCGCCCTGGATGGCGTCGGACGCGTGCGAAATCACCTGAAGGGGCCGATCTACGGTGTGCTGGGCAACCACGATACCATTCAAATGGTGCCGGGGCTGGAAGCCATGGGAATACGGATGCTGCTCAATGAGTGCGAGCCGATCGCGCGCGGCGATCAGCGGATCTATCTCGCCGGGGTCGATGACGCGCATTTCTACAGGATGGACAACATCGAAAAAGCCGCGTTGCCGATACCGGACGGCGGATTCTCCATCTTGTTGTCGCATACGCCCGAAATTTACCGCCAGGCGGCACACGCGGATTTCAATCTGATGCTGAGCGGGCATACCCACGGTGGCCAGATCTGTCTGCCGGGATCGATTCCGATCACGCTGGAGTCGGCGTTGCCAAGACGGATGGGGGCGGGTCCGTGGCAGTATCACAACATGATTGGCTACACGTCCGTGGGTGCCGGATCGAGCGTCGTTCCGGTGCGGCTCAACTGCCCGCCCGAAATCACCCTGCACTGTCTTCGCTCCGCCTAAGTCGCATCATCAGTCATTCCATGCGATCGTCGATCATGGCCGGGCCCCTTGATGATCGTCAATTTCAGCGCTTAATTCGCAACTGAGATGAACGTCGTCAGCCCGCAAGACCTGAAACTCGACGTCGATGGCGCGAACGCGGTTTCCGCGCTGCTGCTGCGGCCGTCGGCGGCGCGGGCGTGCTTTGTCTTCGCCCATGGCGCGGGCGCGGGGATGACCCACGAATTCATGGAGCGGGTCGCGGCCGGCCTTTGCGACCGCGGCATCGCGACGTTGCGCTATCAGTTTCCTTATATGGAAAAGGGCAGCAGGCGGCCGGACGCGCCGGCGATTGCCTATGCTGCGGTGCGGGCCGCGGTGGCGGAAGCTGCGCGACGCTGCCCGGGGCTCGCCCTGATCGCCGGCGGCAAATCGTTCGGCGGCCGCATGACGTCACAGGCGCAGGCCATCGCGCCGCTGGCCGGCGTCCGCGGACTTGCTTTCCTGGGATTTCCCCTGCATCCGGCGGGCAAGCCATCCGACGCGCGGGCAAAGCATCTCGGGGATGTCCATATCCCCATGCTGTTTGTGCAGGGCACGCGCGACAAGCTTGCGGAGTTGCGGCTGCTTGAACCCGTCGTGAAACGCCTCGGGGCAATCGGCGTCGCTGCATCTGGTCCAGGAGGCCGATCATTCCTTCCACGTTCCTGCGCGCTCGGGAAGGAATGACCGCGACGCCATGAGCGAAATGGTGGCTACGCTGTCGGCCTGGATCGGCGCGACGGCGGGGTGAACGGCGCGCGCTGCGCCTCGCCCAGCCATGCCGCGCCGAGTGCCGAACTTCGGGCTATTGTCCGGCAACGTTCCGGGTTCGTCCGGAGAACGTCGGTTCAAGAAAAGACACTGATCGCTGGGAAGGCGACGCCGCTTGAAATCGCCATGGACTGGCGGTTTCAAAACAGAAATCAAAGAGGGAAACGCCATGAAACGCCGTGAATTCCTGAAAACAGCGGGCGCCGGGCTCGCCGCGTCAACCGCTGTCGCCGCGCCGGCCATCGCGCAGTCGATGCCCGAACTGAAATGGCGCTGCACCACGAGCTGGCCGAAGTCGCTCGACGTTCCCTTCAGTGCGGCGGAGACGATTTCGAAATACGTCGCCGAAGCCAGCGACAACAAATTCCAGATCCAGCCTTTCGCCGGCGGCGAGATCGTTCCTGCCTTGCAGGCGCTCGACGCGGTGAGCAACGCCACGGTCGAGATGTGCCATACCGCCGCCTATTACTTCATCGGCAAGGATCCGACCTTCGCACTCTTTGCCTCGGTTCCGTTCGGGCTGAATTCGCGCCAGCAGAATGCCTGGTTCCAGGATCACGGCGGCCAGGACATGCTCAACGAGTTCGCCAAGAAGTACAAATTGTACGCCATCTCCGGCGGCAACACCGGCACCCAGATGGGCGGCTGGTTCCGCAAGGAGATCAACACCGTCGAGGACCTCAACGGTCTCAAAATGCGCGATCGGCGGATGGGCCGGCAAAACCCTTTCCAAGCTCGGCACCGTTCCGCAGCAGATCGCCGGCGGCGATATCTATCCGGCCCTGGAAAAGGGCACCATCGACGCGACCGAATGGGTCGGCCCGTACGACGATGAGAAGCTCGGCTTCTACAAGGTCGCCAAGTACTATTACTATCCCGGCTGGTGGGAAGGCGGCACGGCGCTGCACTTCTTCATCAATTCGGACAAGTGGGATGCCCTGCCGAAGGCCTACAAGTCGCTGCTCACGATTGCCTGCGGCTACGCCAACATGGATGTTCAGGCGCGATATGACGCGCGCAATCCGCAGGCGATCAAGCGCCTGGTGGCGAACGGGACGCTGCTGCGCCCGTTCAGCCAGGCGATCATGGAAGCCTGTCTGAAGGCATCGAACGAGGTCAATGCCGAGACCTCTGCGGTCAACCCGGACTTCAAGAAGATCCTGCGATTCGCAGATGGAGTTCCGAAACGACGAGAATCTCTGGTGGCAGGTCGCGGAATACTCCTATGAAACCTTCATGATCCGCACCCGCCCGAAAGGCTGACGAGGGGGTCAGACCGCGGGGCTGCCGCTCGGCGGGCGTTTTCGTTTTCGCAAAACGATCAATTGCGCAATGACGGCAAGGCCGCCATTGAGCAAAAGAGCCTCGCGTATACCCAGAAAACCCACGGTAATTCCGGTGACGAAACTTCCGATCGAGACGCCCCCGCGCAATGCGAGCATATACAGGCTCACCGTCTGACCCAGCAGGCGCGGTGGCGCTGCGGCCTGCAGGAGAGTGTTGGCCGACGTATTGCTGATGTTCATCGAGAGGCCGGCAAGAATCAGCAACGCAGCCAGGCCCCAAAGCCATGGTGTAAGGGCTGCGAGCATCACGATAACGCCGTAACCGATCGCAAACCACGAACTCAGTTGGCGGCGATCGGTCTCGGCATCGACCGCAAGCAGGACCAGCGCTCCCGCCAGACCGCCGAGGCCAAACGCCCCGATGGCGCCGCTGAAGCCGGTCACGCCGCCATGCAGGGCATCTTTGATCAGAATGGGACAGAAGACGATCAAGGGACCGCACAACAGGCTGGTCAGAAACACCGTCACCAGCGCGCCACGGAGTTTAGGCCGGCGCAGGATATGCCGAAAGCCGGAGAGGGGGCGCGGCGCCGACGTGGTATCACCCCCGTCGCTGCCGGACGTTGGCCGTCCGCGCGGGAGGATCCAGAGTGCGACGAGAATGAAGGGAACATACGAGGCTGCATTGATCGAAAAGCATGCGACCGCGCCCAGACTTGCCATCAGCACGCCCGCCAGCGCCGGTCCCAGAATCCGCGAGAGATTGAACTGGGTCGCATTCAGCGCGAGCGCAGTCGGGATCTGATCGCGGGCAACGATGGAAGGCACGATGGTTTGAAACGAGGGCATCGAGAGCGCATCGGTGATGCCGACCACCAAGGAAAGCGCAACCACCATCCATGGCTGCACAACGCCTGCGAGTAGTAAGACCACCAGTATCGTCGGACAGAGCATCTCGATCGACTGGTAGGTTGCGATGACGCGCCGGCGGTCGCCCCGATCCGCAAGTACGCCGCCGACCAGCGTCAACAGCCAGGCCGGCGCGGCCATCGCAAAAGCGTCCAATCCGATCACGAACGAAGATGCCCCGATGCTGAGAAGCAGCTAGGGCTCCGCGACCTGCTGGGTCCAGCTGCCCATGTTCGAGAGCAGATTGGCCAACCAAAAGGTGCCGAAGCGGCGGCTGAACAGGAGGTTGAGGGATTTACGAAAGGGGGTCATTTGGACCGCGAGTTGAGCGACACGCGCTTCGCAAAAGCCTGCCTTCACACTCCGGGCAGGGCACCCAGACGAGGCGCCGGCAAACCTTGCGGCCGGCGGAAGGCGCCGCGAAGCTATCAGGCTACCGCAGCATGGCGCGGAAGTCGTCAGCTCATCCGACCGCCATCCCGCACTTATGCACAGGGCAAAAATCGTTGCTTGATCGCTCCTGGGCTTTTTGATCAGATACTCATGGGGTGAGGTAAGTATGAGTTGGGTCAAGGAACGCGACCTTTTAATCGCGCAAACCATGGCATTCGTTCAGTCGGTCGCCGGGAAAAAGCCGGAGATTGAAACTCGGCCACAAGCCCGCATTCAATTCACTGCAGTCGAAGCAACAGAAGCGGCCGAACGACCGGTTGAGATCGTGTCGCCGGTTGATCGCCGGTCGCGGGCGTTCCGAAGTGAAGTCCGCGAGGAGATTCAGGGCAGGGTGGCGGCGTTCCGCGCCCACCAGCAGCTTTTCGAACGCGAACGCGAAGTTTATTTCAACGCCGTCCTGACAAAAGCCCGCGCTTCGACCGGCAACCAGCCCAAGCGCCCGGGCAACTGACCGGCCTGGCGCCGGGTTCAAACTCGCAACGCCCCTGCACCCCCGCCAATCCGCGCGGCTAATCCAGCAACGCCGTAGCGCGTGACCGGAAGCTCTGGACAAGGCGTCCACATCAGGCTCAAATTTGATTTAGCAAACCGGGTTTCGGCTTAAGCCGAAAATGGCTGCGATGAGCGCCCGCGGGAACGACGGGCGCCGGAAAAGCAATAATCGGGAGGAATATATGGCCATTTCGCGTCGTGACGTCTTGTTGGGCAGCGCCGGTGCGGTGGGCGCCGCAGTATTTTCATTTCCGAAGCCTGCCATTGCCCAGTCGGAGCCGATCAAGATCGGCTGGCTTGCCGCGATGACCGGCCCAAGCTCGGCGCCGACCATCGGGTTCAATCGCGGCGTGATATTTGCGGTCGATGCCATCAATGCCGCCGGCGGCGTCAAGGGCCGCAAGATCGAAGTCATCACCCGCGATACCCAGGGCGATCCCACCAAGGCGGTGAACGCCACGCAGGAACTGATCAGCCAGGCCAAGGTCCACGCGATCTGGGGCCCGGTCAATTCGGGCGAGGCGCTTGCCACCACGCCGATCATGGCGCGCGCCAAGATGCCGAACATCCACCCTTGCGTCGTCGAAAGCCTGATCGACACCGCCAAGTTTCCCAACGCCTTCCGCATGGCGCCCTCGAACAGCCAGTGGGACGACGCCGTCCGCAACTACTGCCTCAAGGTCCTCAAAGTGAAGAAGGTCGCCGTGATCGGCGACACCACGGGCTACGGCGTGACCGCGGCCGGCGCGTCGGTCGCGGCCTTCAAGAAGGACGGCGCCGAGGTGGTCTATCAGGCCAATATCGATGCGACCCAGCCCGACATGACGCCCGACATGCTGCGCGCCAGGAATGCCGGCGCCGAGGTCATCGTGGTCTGGAGCGTCTCCACCGGCATGGAAGCGCGGATGTTCAATACCCGCGCCGCCATGAACTGGGATGTTTCCTTCGTCGGCCATCCCTCGCTGGCGTCGGGCGAAATCGCCGGCCTCGTCGAGAAGCCCGACAACTGGAAAAAGGTTTATGCCATCGGCTACAAGAGCGTGCAGCTACGACGCCGCCGGCAAGCTGCCGCCGAAGAGCCAGGACCTGGTCGACCGCCTGCCAAAGCCAAGGTCGCGATGAACGATACGCTGATGTGGTGGATCGCGGGCGGCATCGATGCGATCGAGCTGATCGCCAAGGCGGTCGCAGAAAGCGGTTCGACCGACAGCGAAGGCATCATCAAATACTGGAATACGCTGTCGAAATATCCGGGCTATTTCGGCGACTACACGTTCACGCCGACCCAGCACAACGGCTATCCGACCGACGAGATCGTGATGTCGGAGGCCTGCTACCGCCAAAAACGGCACCTTCGCGCTGGCGCCCGGATACACATAAAGGCGGCGGAAAGCGCGGCAGATGCTCGCCTCGATCCTCGCATCCGGTCTGGCGGCGGGCGCGATCTACGCGCTCGTCGGCGTCACCTACAACACCATGTTCTCGGCCTCGCGGGTGATGAGCTTCACCGCC
This sequence comes from uncultured Alphaproteobacteria bacterium, assembly GCA_963823115.1. Taxonomy (GTDB): domain Bacteria; phylum Pseudomonadota; class Alphaproteobacteria; order Rhizobiales; family Xanthobacteraceae; genus Bradyrhizobium. Next base: position 24,972 of record CAWGKJ010000044.1, read on the forward strand.
GGCCAGCTCGCCATGCTCGGCGGCGTGTTCGGTTCGATGTTCATGCTGAAGATGGGCATGCCGATCATCGCGGGGTTGCTGCTGACGCTGCTCGGATGCGCTGATCATCGGCGTCATCACCGAATTCGTCGCGGTGCGGCCGGTGCTCAAGAGCCTCGACCAGCACCTTTACGTGCTATCCACGCTGGCGCTGGCGCTGATGATCCAGCAGGTGGCGGCGATCAAATGGGGCACCGAGCCGCAGCCGTTTCCGCGCCTGATCGGATGGGGCAGCGGCGTTCTGGGACGAAAAATTCTGGCTGCCGGTGGTCGCCTGCGCGCTTACCATCGTCGGCCTCGAATATCTCTATCGCCGCACGCTGGTGGGCCGCGCGTTCCTTGCGATCGCGGAGGATAATTTCGCGGCGCGCGCGCTTGGCCTGCCCGAGCGCAATCTGCGCGTCGCCAGCTACGCGCTCGCCGGCGTCATCGGCGGCATTGCCGGGTTTTCCGGCGGCGAACTGCTGCTGGCGTTCTTCGCCAATGGCGCGCTGTTGAATTTCTACGGCTTCGTGCCGGTGGCGCTCGGCGGCCTCGGCAACAACCGCGGCGCCATCATCGGCGGCCTCGCGCTCGGCCTGTTCCAGCAGGCCGCGAATTTCCTGGTCGGCGGCATTTTCTCCTCGGTCGCGGTGTTCACGCTGTTCATCGTCGTTCTGCTGGCGGCGCCGCAAGGCCTGTTCGGCGCGTCCGCGGCGCGGAGGGTGTGATGACCGCGGTCGCCACGGCGCCCGCACGCAGCGAGACCGGAGCCGCACGTTCGGTGCTGCCGCAGCTCGCGCCGTTTCTGGGAATCCTCGCGGTCGCGATGATCCTGCCGTTCGTCAGCAACGACTACTGGGCGCTGATCGGCACGCGCGCGGCGATCTACTGGGTGCTGGTCTCCGGCCTCAACCTCATCGTCGGCTTCGCCGGCCATCTGGCCATCGGCTATGTCGCGCTGCTGACGCTCGGCGCCTATACCACCAGCGTGCTGGTAGCCGGCAACGTCATGCCACCTGTGCCGGTATTCGCGGCGCTGCCGATCGCGGCGCTGTGTCGGCGCCGTGTTCGGCGTCATCGTCGGCCTGCCGGCATTGAGGTTGCGCACATTCTATTTCGCGATGTCGACGCTCGGCTTCGCCACCATCGTCACGCAGATCGCGCTGGCCTGGCAGAGCGTCACCGGCGGCGGCATCGGCATCGCCGGCCCGGAATTTCCGCCGCCCTTCAACACCGCGTGGGGCTATTACTATCTCTGCATCGTGCTTCGCCGGCCTCTGCGACCTGGATGAGCGCGAACGTCGCGCACAGCCGGTTCGGCCGCGCCCTGATCGCGGTCCGTGACGCCGAGGTGGCGGCGGAAGCCACCGGCATCTCCAAGCCGCGCATGCTGATCGCGATCTTCCTGTTCGCGGGCGCATTAGCGGCGATCGCCGGCGGACTGTTCGCGAGCCTGCAGACCTACATCACGCCCGATGCCTTCACCTTCGATCTCTCGGTCCTGTTCTTCATCGCGATCCTGATCGGCGGGCGCGGCTCGATCCTGGGCCCGATGCTCGGGACCATCATCCTGACCATCCTGCCGGAGATCGTCGCATCCGCTGGCTGCGTGGTCGACGTTCCTCTATGCCATGCTGCTGCTGGTGATCGTGCTGGTGATGCCCGGCGGCATCGCGGCACTGCTGGATTTCCGCAACCGCCGTCCGCTCGCCAGCCAACCGCGCCATCATGCCGCGTCCCGCGGCACTCGGCGATGTCTTGCGCAAGAGTGTCGGAGACAGGACTCTGAGCCTGCGCGGCATTGCGCTGAGTTTCGGCAATGTCCGCGCCATCGACGGCCTCGATCTCGACGTCAAGCCCGGCCAGATCCACGGCCTGATCGGTCCCAACGGCAGCGGCAAGACCACGACCCTGAACGTGATCTCCGGCTACTACGCCGCCAGCGCCGGCACCATGAAGCTGGGCGACGACGCGCTGCCGCGCGGGCATGCCGACGCTGCGCGCCACGCGCGGCATCGCCCGCACCTTCCAGACGCCGCGCGTGATCGGGGAGGCCTCGGTGCTGCAGAACGTCATGATCGGCGGCACCATCGAGGGCCAGGCGACGTTCGTCGAGGCGCTGCTGGCGCTGCCGCGGAACCGGCGCGACGAGCGCATGCTCGCGGTCAAGGCCCGCGCGCTGCTCGGCGTCGTCGGACTTGAAATGCTGGCCGATGTCCGTGCCGATCGCCTGCAGCACAGCGAATTGCGCTTCATCGAGATCGCGCGCGCGCTAATGCTGGAGCCGGATTTCCTGCTGCTCGATGAGCCCGCCGCCGGTCTTTCCAGCGACGAAATCGAGCGCCTCGCCGCGCTGATCAAGGCGATCAGCGCGCGCGGCGCCGGCGTGTTGCTGGTGGAGCATCATGCCGACCTGATCTTCGATATCTGCGATCAGGTCACCGTGCTCAATCTCGGCCGCACGCTGGCTGCCGGAACGCCCGCCGAGATTCGCGTCCACAAGGAGGTGGTCAGTGCTTACCTCGGCGGCTGAACCACTGCTCTCCGTCGCTGCGCTGGAGTCCGGTTACGGCAAGATCCGCGTGCTGCACGGCGTCGATTTCAAGATTGCTTCGGGCGAAGTGGTGGCGCTGCTCGGCCCCAATGGCGCCGGCAAGACCACGATGCTGCGCGCACTGTCGGGACTGCTGCCGGTCAATGCCGGACAGGTGCGCTTCGGCGGCCGCGATATCACCAACGCCACGCCGCGCGAGGCGGCGCGCGCCGGGCTTGTGCATGTGATCGAGGGACATCGCGTGTTCACGCAGATTTCCGTCACCGACAATCTCTTGCTCGCGGGCTACGATCTGCCGCGCGGCGAGCGTGCCGCGCGGGTCGACGAAGCCTTGTCGTTCTTTCCGGAGATCGCCGAGAAGCGCCACGAGCGCGGCGGCGCGCTCTCAGGCGGGCAACAGCAAATGCTGACGGTGGCGCAGGGACTGGTCCGCCGCCCGCGGCTGTTGATGCTCGACGAACCGTCGGCCGGCCTGTCGCCGGTGCTGGTCGATCGCGTGCTCGACGTCATCGCACAAGCTGCGCAGCCAGGGCACCGCGGTGCTGCTGGTCGAACAGTTGCTGGAAAAGGCGCTCGCGAGCCGCCGACCGCGTTTACGCGCTGGTGCAAGGACATATCGTGCTGGAAGCGCCAACCAGCGAAGCCAACCTGCCGCAGCGGCTTGAGCGCGCCTATTTCGGGCACGAAAGCCACATGGCGGATAGTCATTCCACCGCGTCTTGATGACGCCCATGAGAAAAGGCCCCTGATGCGACTTCCCTTTTTTTACGGCTGGATCATCGTCGGCGTGACGTTCGTCACCATGGCAATCGGCGTCAATGCGCGCACCGCCTTTTCGCTGTTCTTTCCGCCCATTATCGATGAGTTCGGCTGGGAACGTGGGGTTACCGCGGGCGCGTTCTCGTTCGGTTTTGTGGTTTCCGGCGCGGTGAGCCCGCTGATCGGGCGGTTGATGGATCGCTCCGGTCCCCGCGCCGTGATGGAGCTCGGCGTCGCGCTGATGGCGGGCGGTCTGCTGCTGGCGCCGCTGACGACGCAGCCGTGGCATCTTTACCTGACGATCGGCGTCATGGTCGGCGCCGGCAGCGTCTGTCTCGGCTATTCCGGTCAATCGCAGTTTCTGCCCAACTGGTTCATCCGGCGGCGCGGGCTTGCCATGGGGCTGGCATTCGCGGGCGTTGGAATTGGCTCCGTCACCTTGCTGCCGTGGGTGCAGCTCATGATCGAGCAAACCGGCTGGCGCACCGCCTGTACGGCCATGGGCATTCTGATTCTGGTCGTGCTGGCGCCGATCAATCTGCTGCTGCGAAAGCGCCCCGAGGACATCGGGCTTGAGCCCGATGGTGACGCCGCGCCCTCAACCTCGTCGGCGAAGCCAATATCGAATATCGTCGATCCCGTCTGGGCCGGCACCGACTGGACCCTGAAGCGCGCGCTTCGCACCTCGCGGTTCTGGTGGATATCGCTTGGTTATTTCGGCGGATTGTACATCTGGTACGCGGTGCAGGTTCACCAGACCAAATATCTTCTCGACATCGGCTTCAGCCCGAACGTCGCCGTCTGGGCATTGGGTGCGGTCAGCCTGCTCGGTATCCCCGGCCAGATCTGGCTCGGACATCTGTCCGATCGGGTAGGACGCGAATGGATATGGACTGCGAGCTGTCTGGGCTTTGCGATCTGCTTTGCGGCACTGATCGCGCTAAAGTCCTTTCCCGTCTTGATGCTGGTCTGGGTCATGGTGCTGACGCAGGGTGCGCTCGGCTACGGTCTGACCTCCATCATGGGGGCTGTGGTTTTGGAGATATTTCAGGGCAAACAATTCGGCAGCATTTTCGGTTCCATTATGCTCATTGCTCTCGCAGGAGGTGCCGCGGGTCCCTGGGTCACCGGCTTTCTGCACGACCTTTCAGGGAGTTATGCATTTGCCTTTGCGATCGGCATCGGCGTGAGCGGGCTATCTGCATTCGCGATCTGGATGGCGTCGCCCCGCAAGGTAAGGGCGGTCGCAGGTCAGCTGCACCGGGTGCGGACACTTTAGCGCGAGCCAGCGAGGGCAGGCGCCGGCGGCACTTGCCGATGTCGGCGGCTTGTGGGCTTAATTCTCTTGCGAATGACTCCGACCGCGCCGAGGGCCCATGAACGAGCATGTTCAGACCGCGAAGACCGAGCCGCTGTTCAACCCGCTGTCGCCGGAATTCATTCGCGACCCCTATCCACATTACGAGCGGCTGCGCAATACCGATCCAATGCATCTCACGCCGCTTGGCATGTTCGTCGCGAGCCGGCATGCGGAGGCCAGTCTGGTTCTGCGCGACAAACGTTTTGGCAAGGATTACGTCGAGCGGACGAAGCGGCGGTATGGACCTGACATCATGGAAGAGCCGGTCTTTCGCAGCATGAGTCACTGGATGCTGCAGCAGGACCCGCCCGACCACACCCGCTTGCGCGGCCTGGTGGTGAAAGCATTCACGGCGCGCCGGGTCGCGGACATGCGTCCGCGCATCCAGCAGATCGTCGATCAAACGCTGGATCGCGTCGCTGGCCAGGGGCACATGGATCTGATCGAGGATTTCGCGTTCCGGCTGCCGGTCACGATCATCTGCGACATGCTGGGAATCCCGCCGGAGCATCGCGAGGTGTTCTACGCGAGTTCGCGCGACGGCGGACGCCTGCTCGATCCGGTGCCGTTGACCCGCGCCGAAATCGATCAGGCCAATGCCAGCGACGCGATGGCCCGGATGTATTTCCAGCAGCTGTTCGAACTGCGGCGGAAGAGTCCGGGCGACGACCTGACAACGCAACTGGTGCAGGCTGAGGAAGCCGGCAGCAAGCTCTCCAACGAGGAACTGACCGCCAATATTATCCTGCTGTTCGGCGCCGGCCACGAGACGACCGTCAACCTGATCGGAAACGGGCTGTTGGCGCTGCATCGCAATCCTGATCAGCTCGCGCTGCTCAAGGTCAATCCCGACCTCATGACCAACGCCGTCGAGGAATTCCTGCGTTACGATTCCTCGGTGCAATTGACCGGGCGGGTGGCGCTGGAAGACATCGACGACCTCGGCGGCAAGAAAATCCCGAAGGGCGAAGCCGTACTGTGCCTGCTGGGCTCGGCCAACCGCGATCCGGCGGTCTATCCCGACCATCCCGATCGTCTCGACGTCACCCGTCCCAAAATTCGTCCGCTGTCGTTTGGCGGAGGAATCCACCTCTGCCTCGGCGCCCAGTTGGCCCGTATCGAGGCCGAGGTTGCGATATCGACCCTGCTGCGCCGCCTGCCGGAGCTGCGGCTCGACGACGCCGAGAATCCGGAATGGCGGCCGACCTTCGTGCTGCGCGGCCTCAAAAGGTTGCCGGCAAGCTGGTGAGGCGTCGCGCGCGACATCGCTGTGACTTCGCCACAGTTGCCTCTATATATAGCGCTGTTCCGACGTTGATTTCAGCGCGGCGGCGGATGGGTGGCTTCGGGGCGCAACCGCGATAGCGTGGGCCCTGCGGTTGCACTGCGCCATGCCGCGCGAGCCCGCGCCGGACCGTGATCGAGGGGAGACACCGTGCAGACGACGCTGCTCGGATTGGCGATTGCTTTCATCATTGCGCTGATAGCCGCGCTGATCGGGCCGTACTTCATCGACTGGAATCAGTTCCGGCCGCAATTCGAGGCCGAGGCCACGCGCGTCGTCGGCGCGCCGGTGCGTGTCGGCGGCGAACTCGATGCGCGTCTGTTGCCGACGCCGTCGCTGCGGTTGCGCTCGGTGGTGGTCGGCGGCGCCAACGATCTCGGCAAGGTTCGCGCCGACAAGCTGAATGTGGAGTTCAGCCTTGGCTCGCTGATGCGCGGCGAATGGCGCGCGGACGAACTGACGATCAACGGCTTGTCGCTCGATCTCGGACTCGATTCCCAGGGGCGGATCGACTGGCCGGCCTTGACCGGCAAGTTCAATCTGGGATCGCTGTCGATCGATCGCCTGAACCTGACCGGCCGCATCGCGCTGCATGACGCCGCAAGCCACGGGACGCTCGAGCTCAACGATATCGCCTTCGGCGGCGACGTGCGCTCGCTGGCAGGCTCGGTGCGGGGCGACGGCAACTTCATGCTGTCGGGGATGCGTTACCCGTTTCGCGTTTCGTCCGGTCAGAGCGTCGACGGCAGCGGCACCCGCGTTCATCTCAACATCGATCCTGGTGCGCGGGCGCTGTCCGTCGATCTCGAAGGCGTGCTCTCTTTCGAGGCGCGTGCGCCACGCTTCGACGGCGCGATCGTTCTGGCCGTTCCCGCCGGGCTCAAGGCCCAAGGCGACGTAAAAGGCGACGTAAAAGGCGGCGTCCCGATCACGCCGTGGCGGATAGCGGCCAGGGTCAAGGCCGATCCGGCCGCTGCGCGGTTCGAACAGCTCGAGGCCAGCTACGGCCCCGATGAGCGTGCGCTGAAATTTGCAGGGCAGGGGGACGTTCGCTTCGGCGCGTCGCCGCTGCTTCATGTGGTGCTCTCGGCGCGGCAGCTCGATGCCGACAAGTTTGCCAACAAGGACAACAGCGCCGCCGAGCCGCTGCGGTTGTTGCCCGGCTTGCGCGCGCTGACCGCCGAGATCCCGCAGGCGCCAATCTGCGATGCAAATCGAGTTCAGCTCCGAGCAGATGATGCTGGGCGGGCGACCGGTGCAGAATCTTGCCGCCGATGTCAGGAGCGACTCCAACTCCTGGACCATCGAACGGCTGGATTTTCGCGCACCCGGCGCGACGCTAGTGTCCCTGACCGGCAGCAACGCGCAAGCAGGTCCATCAGGTAATTTCAAGGGCGCCTTCAGCATCGAATCCTCAGACCCGGATACGCTTGCCGCGTGGCTGCAGGGCCGCGGCGAAATCACTTATCGCAGCCAAAAGCCGCTGCGCCTGCGCGGCAATGTCAGCGTGGCCGAGGATCGCGTCGCCATCGAGGCCATGACGGCCGAAATCGATGGCGGCGCGGTCGAAGGGCAGGTTGCGCTTTCCAACCAGTCGGCCGGCGGCGGCTCGCGCCTCGACGCGGAGCTCAGGGGGAGCGTCTCGATCTCGATGCCGCGACCGCCTTTGCGCGTTCGCTCGCGGGCCCGCAAAGTGAGTGGCCCGAAGAGGCCAGGCTGTCGCTGGACATCGGCCGCGCCACCTCGGCCGGCCAGGAGTTGCGACCGTTCATGGCGAAGCTGGCCTACGGTCCGAAGATGGTCTCGCTCGATCAGCTCAAAGTCGGCGAGGCCGGCGGCGTGGTGCTGGAAGGGGCTGGCGATTTCGACCGCGCCAATGCCACGGGAAGGCTGGCGCTGAATTCAAGCGCCGCTTCGCTGGCCCAAATCACCGGGCTGATCGCGCCGCTCGCGCCGGCGCTGGCAACGCGACTCAATGCGATAGGGCCAGCTGCGGGTCCTGCTCACCTCAAACTGACGCTCAATATCGACAAGACCGATCGTGCCGATCGCGCCAGCGCGCGCGCCGTGCTCGACCTCGACGCGCCGCAGCTCAAGGGCGTCGCCGCGATCACGGCAACGCCCGAAATCGCCGCGTTGCGCGGAATCGATCTCGATGCGCTCCGGCGCGAGCGAATTCGGTATCGAATTGAAACTGTCGTCGGAACAGCGGCGGGTCATTGCTGGCGCTGCTCGGGCTCGATCGCGCGATCGCGGCGAGGCGAAGGGCCGGCGCAATTCGAAGGATCAGTGACGGGCACGTGGCGTGCGCCGTTGCGGCTGAAAGCGAAATTGTCGGGAACCGGGCTGGATGTCGAGGCGCAAGGCACAATCGAACCGTGGTCGCAGGAGCCCAAGGCCAACGTCAATTTGAGCATGCGCAGCGTCAGTCTCGCCCCGCTGCTTGATCTGAAGTCAACCGACAAGTTTGCGCAGAGCATCAGCCTTTCGTCGCGTGTCACGCTCTTGGGCAACAAGTTGACCTTCGACGATCTGGACAGCGCGATATCGGGTTCGCGGCTGCGCGGGCGTGTGGCGTTGACGCTTGGCGACGAAAGGAATGTCGAGGGTGAGGTTGGTCTCGAGTCGCTTGATCTCGCGCCGGCATTCGCGCTCGCGATCGGTGTGGCGGGTCACGATCCGGCCGAGCCGCTCGGACCCGGGCTGTTGAAAGGATGGCGCGGCCGCATCGCGTTTCAGGCGCTGCGCGGTGTGCTGCCTGATGGCATCGAGTTACGCCCTGTCAGCGGCACGGTCAAAAGCGACGGCCAGTCGCTGACCTTCGACGCCCTCAAGGGCGGAGTTGGCGGCGGAGAGGCGACCGCCACTATCGACGCCAGGCAGGGCGCAGGTGGAATTGCGCTGAATGCGCGCGTTCAGCTTTCCGGTGTCGATGGTGCGGCACTGCGCTATCGCAGTTTGGCGATGCCCGCCGGACGCATGTCGATGCAGATGACGCTGGCGAGCCAGGGCCGCAGCGCCTCGGCGCTGACCGGCGCGTTATCCGGCAGCGGCACCGTGATCCTGGAATCTGTACGTATCGCCGGCCTCGATCCGCGCGCCTTCGACGCTGCGATCCGCGCCAGCGATAACGGGCAGGCGACCGACGACATCAGGCTGCGGCAGATCGTCGAGCCGGCGCTGTCGGCAGGTGCCTTGCCGGTCAAGCCGGCGGAAATTCCGTTCACTATCCGGGACGGCCGGCTTCGCGTTGGCGCGACCACGCTGGAGGCCGACGGCGCGCGCGCCATCATTTCCGGTGGATACGATATTCCCGCCGACCAGGCCGACATTCGCGCCATCCTGGCTTCGACCGCGGCGGCAAGCGGCAGCAGCCGTCCGGAAATTCAAGTGTTCGCGGTGGGCTCGCCCGATGCGCTCAATCGCACGGTCGACGTCGCGGCGCTGTCGTCATGGCTGGCGGTGAGGGCGATCGATCGCGAAACCCGAAGGCTGGATTCGATCGAGCGAGGCGAACCGCCACCGCCAATGCCCGCATCGATTCCGTCGCCCGCTGCTCAGCCGAAGGCAAAGACTGGCGTTCCCCGTCCGTCGGCCGCACCGGCGGGATCCAACGAACCTGTTGTCGGCCAGCAGGCCGCACCGCTGCCGCCGCCGATCGAGGTCCGCCCTGCTCCTGGTGCCGTCGTGCGGCCCCCGAAGCCGAAACCGCCGCTGGTGCTGACGCCGCCGGTGGCGACGCCACCGCGACCGGCGTTCTAAGGCCAGCAGGCCGGCCGATTTTTTGATTTGTCCTATCTGCCTGGAATGACCGGAACCAGGACATGGCTGAAGCCCGTTCCGTCGATATGGAGCGTGGTCGTTCCTGCGAACGGCGCGTGCGGCCGATCGCGGGGGTCATCGTGCAGAAATGGTCCGCATCCCAACAACTCGTTCTTGAAATTAGACAGCTTCAATCCCGTCGTTGCCTGCCACTCGTAGTCCTTTCCGCGAATGCTCAATGCGATCCGATACCCTTTTGGTACGACGATCGATGTCGGCCATATCTCGATTGCAAGATCGACGGGGCTGCCCGGCTGCAACCGCTGCATTTCGTCATGGGTGTGATAGGGACGATGCGGTCGGGACAAGGTTGCATCGAGCTTGCGATGAGACGCGCGCAGCCAGCCCTGCGCAACTGGGGTATGCGGGTCGATCGCACCTGCAAACGTCACCTCGTGCAGGTCCGGACCGAATACGCGGAAGACGACAAAGATATCGGCGTCCTCGGTGCTGGAAGAAATCCGCAAGCACGCCGCCAGCGGACCGGTGATCTCGGTATCTTCCGTCAACGGTCTGGACAAAAAAGTCAGTCCGTCGCCCATCGCCGCAAAGCTGATCGCCGCGTCCGCCGCAGGGGGCTGCAGGGAAAGGGTCTGATCGGTGGGGTCAAGGTAAAACTTGGTCCAGACCGTCGCGGGCAATGGCCAGTCACTTTCCTGCCGCTCGACGAAACCATCGATGTGGCGGACCTGTAGCTGAACCTTCGACTGTCGACTCCAATCATTGGCCTCGCCCTTGAGGTAGAAATCGAAGAATCGCCTCTGCAATTCACGTCCGTAGTCGGTGTAAAAATGCGTCCAATGCTCCAGACCGTGGCACTCCAGCCACTTCTCCTTTGACGCCGCTCGAACGTAACCTTCGAAATTTCCTCGCGGGTGCAGGCCCTGGCCACCCCAATTTGCCGCCGACAAAAAGGGCACCGTAACTTTGTCCCAGTTGGGCGAACGCGCTCTATGGTAATGGTCGTCGAGGGGATGGGCCAGAATTTCGTCCCCGAAACTTGAACGGTTACGCGCCAATTCATCGTCCGACATTGTTTCGTCGCCGCAAACCAATGCACCGGTGACTTTGCTGCGCGGACCTCTTTCTCCCAGGCCAAATTGTACGGTCTTCACCTGCATGTCGTACCAGTTGGCCCAAAACGTGGAGAGAATGCCTCCGTGGTGGGTCATGTCCCGATACCAATCGGCCGCACCTTCCCAGATACACATTGCCTTCAGATGGGGCGGCTGCAGGGAAGCCACCTGCCACTGGTTGATCGCGTAATAGGAGATGCCATTCAGGCCGACGCGGCCATTCGACCAACTTTGGACGGCGGCCCACTCGATGCATTCATAGAAATCACGCGTCTCCCGGGGAGAAAAGTGATCGATGCGTCCGGGCGATCGTCCGGTACCGCGCGAGTCGACCCGTACGCAGACGTAATCAAAAGGTACCCACTTTTCCGGATCGACCACTTCCCAGTTCTGGTATTTGTTGGTTGAGCCGTAGGCGACGTCCGGGTGGTTTGCGATCATGCTCTGCCAGGCGCTCGGGTAGCCGTCCTGAAAAGCGAGCCCCTTTGCGTATGGGCCGTATGTCAGCAGAACCGGCCACTTCCCTTCCGCCTTCGGCCGGAATACGTCCGCGCGCAATATCGAGCCGTCATCCACCGGAATCCCGACGTCCCACTCGATAAGCATGTTGTCCCGCCCTGCCGGATCAGCCATTTCCTGCCCTCGTTCTTGCGTGCGCCGTTTGGCGACTGCTTGATGCTGCATCTTTTCTTGAATGAAGAATTCTAACCCCATCGCATCATGGCTGCCACAGTCTGGCGTGTAAGAATGGCCGGTCGCCACGGTTGCAGCCGGTCGCGCGGCCGCCGAAGCCAAAATCGCCGCTGATGCCGACGCCGGTGGCGGTGCCCCCGCGGGAGCGCCTCTAACTAAAATGGGCTTGCTGGCGGTGAGCTTGCGTTTAGCTCGAGCGTACGGGCTTGCACGGCGATCGAGCGGCGCAATCGGGCAATCAACTCGATGCTGTTTGGCAGGAATTTCTCCTCAGCGTCGAGAATTCTGGTGAAGCCTCGCAGCTTCAGCGCTGTAATCGAGCTGCGCTGACTCTTGTCATCAAGTTTTGCCGAATTGCAGACAATGTCGATCAACCGATCCAGGGCGTGTATGCGCCCCAGCAGGTAATCGTTCTCGCGATACGTGCGTGAAAAGAACGCAGCAAAATGCGCAAAGCCGACGCCTTTAAGGACTGCGCTTCCGCAGAATTCCCTGAGCGTGGTGGCATCCTCCGGGCTTATACGGTCTACCAAAATCTCATGGAGTTCTCCGACCTCGCGCCAGGGCATGACCGGAAATGTGAGAACGTCCCAGAAAGGGAATCCAAGGTAATCGATCAGAACGTCCCGACGTGCCTGCGGATGCCATTGCTCTGGATCGATCGAGGCCAGCAGGATATCGATGTCGCTTGTAGTGGAATCGAGATCAATTTCTTCCGCCAGTCGACTGATCAGATCGTCCATGGCGTCCCTGTGCAACTGCACGAACTGGAGCGCATATGCCTTCAGCTTCTCGGCATCGCCAGCCGGCGGAGCGGAACGAAACAGATCTTCTGCAAGGTCTCGGGTCGAAGCCTTGAAGGCGGCCACATCTTCACGGCGGTTAAGGCTTTCCAGGCTGTTGTAGAAGCTTCGTTTCAGCGCGTCGATGGCCTTCCAGTTGCGGTCCTGAAAGCGCAATTGCTCGGAAAACTGATAGAGCCGGTTCAGACCTTCGATCAGGAAATGCAGGCGTCGTTTGCGGTAATCCACGTCAAAATCAAGCACCAGTTCTGTCCAGCGTGGCAGCTGTTGCGCGGTCGCCGCCGTCGCCCGGTCGTCAGCAGTATGCTGATCGTTGCTGTAGACGACCCCTGTTTCGGTCGCCCAGACGTCAACGATCGCTGCGACCGTGCGCGCGAATTGCGAATGCGGGGGAGCTCCCCGAAGGCCAGCGATCAGGCTGGCGATATAGGCGCGGACAGAGGCGAGCTTAAGTCGGATATATCCTTCGTATGCAAATCCGGCATCGATTTTGACCTGTGCGTTGATCTGTTCGCGCCAGGCGCGAATTTGCTCGGATCCGACGGGCCGATCCGGGAGCGTGCCTATGATTCTGGCAACGAACTGGCTGACATTGGGCCTGGCATTTTCGATGATTTCCCGGAGCAGTTTGACTCGATCGTTGAAATTGGTCACCCAGCCAAGTTCGTCCGCCACGGGATCGGCGCTGGGCAGGTCGGATAGTGCCCCTTTGAGCGTCGAGAAAAAGCCGGGAAGATTGCGGCGGGACGGAGCGGACCGGGCCGGATCGGGGTCGATATAGACCAGCCGCCGATCGACCGCCCGGTATGCCGGACGATCTCGAATGGCGGCAGTCGCCTGGCGGAAGGGCCGGTTGTTGAGTACGCTGCCGTCGATAAAGCAAACATTGGCCGGATCGATATTGATGCGGGAATAGGGCTCGAAATTCCGCGCGACGAATTCGGTGCGGCGCGGCCAGTCGATGGAATTGCGCGCGACGAAATCGTCCATTTCTTCGATCCGGGCCGGCGGGAACATGCCCGGAAAGGATGACGTCGCGCGCGCCGCAAACGCTAAAGCCGCGGCATTCTCCAAAGCAAAATCGCTCTGGACCTCGCCATTTGCCTGCTGCCGATAACCAAAACGCAGAACGTGCCGGTGCTCGCGCTCGTGAATGATGGGTGGATTGTGGATCTGTATAGGTTGCTCATAGCCGTAATAGTCGGTCACGGCGACATACAGGTCGAGCCCGTGACCAACCGGCAACAATGACCTGTTCCCGCTCTGGCGATCGGTCATGGAAGTGACCGCATTGTACATGAGCTCGGACATTCGTGGTCCGCTGAGCGGCGGTTCGAACCAGCGCGAGCGCACGAAGAGCGACAGGTTGCGCCGAACTTCCAGATCCTTGATGGATTCCCAGAGCCCTGTTGCGCCCAATAGCCAAACCGCCGGCCTGAGGATGAATTTGCTTGCGGCGCCCGCGCGCGCCTCCGGAGCGAGAAGATCGCTGACGTCGGCGTGATTCAGCCATAGATCGCGCAGGGCGCCCATCGGCAGGTCGTGAGTCAGGGCGCGTGCCAGCATGGCGCCGTTGATGCCGCCGGCCGAGGCGCCGGCGATGACGTCAACGATGACACGCAGTTCAAGTGTTTGCCCTATATCCCGAAGTAGCTCGAAATAGATTTCGTCAGTGTCATACTCGGGATCGTCTTGATCGAACTTGTCAAAAAAGGCCGCCGCCGAACGTTCAGCGCGGTCGGTTATGGCATGTAAGGCGCTGGAGGCGCGCACCAGCTTGAGAATCTCCTTGCTGGTTCCGTACATGTAGACCGCAAGCGAAACGCCTCCGAAGCAGACCAGCGCTATCCGGAGCTCTTTCTCTTTCAACGTTTCTGGTTCCTTCGAGCCGTCGTTTCCTGCGACTCGCGTAGCCTTGGAGATGTGCCGCCAACAATATCAGTTTTGGGCGATCCAACCGAAACATAACGATTAATCACAGGCCGAACCTGTGCGTTGATGGGGATCAATTGAGAACCGCTCCCAAATGGCGAGGGAGGCAGACGCTGGCAGAGTTTAGCCCGCTCCGGGCGCAACAGTGATGCTGCAGGTCGCAAGACTTGCGGCATAGGCCAGCGCCAACATGCAGGCGAAGATGATCGCCATCCAATTCCCCGCCGAGTTCTCGATCGCATAGACGCTACCGGGGCGTGGCAACCGCGACCTCTTGCGCTGCCATTCCTGGAATTGGCTGCGCCGCGGCCCCAAACTCACATGTGCCGGAAGCAAGCTAAATCGGATGTCGGCGCTGCGCAGACCGCGGCGATGCCGAGATTGGTCAATGGCGTAAATGATCAGGGGAGTTTGCTGCCAGGCGTTGCATCCCGGGAGCAATCCGCGGGGCCGACCTGGGCGGGTCAAAAGTACGCAATGCCGGGTCGAACGGATCGACCCGCCCGGTACTTGCGACGTCACTTTATTGCGTCGCGGTATATCAAGCCAGATGGAGCGAGCTCACGGCTGATGGCGGCGCCTCACCGACAGTCGTGGCCGCTCCAGTTGTGAGAGAAGATGCGGCGAAAGCCAGAAGAGCGACCGTCACTAGAGGCAACGCCAAGGCGGCGCTCATCGCAAAAAGGATTTTAATCATGGTTTCCCCGCGGTGTTGTTGTTGTGCGCTCATTATTCAACTAGGAATGAGAAGCATTAGCCAGAAAAGGTTTCGCCGGTAACGGATTTGTGTTTGGCTCCCAACCAGGGCTGAAGTCCCGTTGCGGGGTGGATTACACCTTCTCGCCCGATCCGACCCCGCCGCCTTGAACTGGGGTGGGGATGCTTCTGCATAGCCGAGAGCAGGCTATGGCCAGGTGAGGCCAGTAACCCTCTGGCACTGTTCAGCCCCTGCGCAACGCCCGCTTGGAGTTTGGAACGCGCTCCATGGTGGATATTGGCAGGCCGTTGCCGGGCAATTCAGCCGGCGCCGAGCGCGACGGCGATGTCGTACGTGGCAAGACTGGCCCCATAGGCCAGCGCGAACATGTAGGCGAAGGTGATCGCCATCCATTTCCAGCTGCCGGTCTCGCGGCGGATCACCGCCAGCGTGGAAGCGCATTGCGGCGCGAAGATGTACCAGACCAATAGCGACAGCGCCGTTGCCAGGCTCCATTTCGTCGCCAGCATCTGCCCGATTTGATCGGCGGCTTCCTTGCCGCCCTCGATCGCATAGACGGTACCGAGCGCGGCCACCGCGACTTCTCGCGCCGCCATCCCCGGGACCAGCGCCACCGCGATCTGCCAATTGAAGCCGAGCGGAGCCAAGAGCGGCTCCAGCGCCTTGCCGATCATGGCGGCCAGGCTGTAGTTGATGGCGGGGCCTTCGGCGCCGGCCGGGGCTAACGGAAACGATGCCAGAAACCAGATCAGCACCATCATCGAGAAGATCGTGGTGCCGGCCCGCTGCAAGAACATCTTCGCCCGCGTGTAGATGCCGATGGCGATGCTTTTCAGGCGCGGCATTTTGTAATCCGGCAGTTCCAGCATGAAAGGCGCTGGCGCGTAATCGCGCCACATGAAGAATTTGATCAGGAACGACACGCCCAATGCGCTGACGATGCCGGCCGCGTAGAGCCCGAACATTACGAGCCCCCGCAAATTGATCCAGCCCCACACTTGCCGGTCTGGAATGAACGCGGAAATAATCAGCGTGTAGACCGGGATCCGCGCCGAGCAGGTCATCAGCGGCGCGATCAGGATGGTGGTGAGGCGGTCGCGGCGATTATCGATCACCCGCGTCGCCATGATGCCGGGGATCGCGCAGGCGAAACTCGACAACAGTGGAATGAAGGCGCGCCCGTGCAGTCCGGCGCCGCCCATGATGCGGTCCATCAGGAACGCCGCGCGCGCCATGTAACCGAAATCTTCGAGCAGCAGGATGAACAGGAAGATGATGACGATCTGCGGCAGGAACACGATGACGCTGCCGACGCCGGAGATCACCCCGTTCTGAAGGAAGCTCTGCAGCAGCCCCGGGGGCAGCGTTTCATGCACCAGTTGCCCGAGCGCAGTGGAGGCCGACGACAGCAGTTCCATCAGCGGCTGCGCCCATGCGAACACCGCCTGGAACATCACGAACAGGATAGCCGCCAGAACCGCAAGCCCCGCGACGGGATGCAGCACCACGGCGTCGATCCGTGCGGTCCACGAGTCGGGCCGCGCCGGCAGGCTCACGGTCGCCGCGATGATGCGATCGGCTTCGCGCTGGGTTGCCCGCAACTGCGCGACAGTGAGCGGCTGCCATAGATTTTGCGCAAGCGGCGGTTGGGCCTGCGCCACGATTTCGTCGGTGCGCCGCAGCAATTCGGCGGTGCCGCCCTTGCGCACCGCGATCGAGGTGACGACGGGCACGCCGAGCGCTTCGGACAGCCCCGCCACATCCACGGTCACGCCGCGTCGGTTGGCGATGTCGAACATGTTGAGCACCAGAATCAGCGGCCGGCCGGTGCTCTTGAGCTCGAGCAAGAGGCGGATCGTCAGCCGCAGATTGGTGGAATCGGCCACGCAGAGCACAAGGTCTGGAATGGCCTCGCCCGGCGTGCGGCCGAGCACCATGTCGCGGGTGATCTCTTCGTCCGGGCTGCGCCCGCGCAGCGAATAGGTGCCGGGCAGATCGACCAGCGAAACCTGACGCCCTGAGGGGGTGACGAACGACCCTTCCTTGCGTTCCACGGTGACGCCGGGATAGTTCGCGACCTTTTGGCGGCTGCCGGTGAGCGCATTGAAAAGTGAGGTTTTGCCGCTGTTCGGCGTTCCCACCAGGGCGAGGTGCATCAACGGTGCTTCCATGGCCTGGGGATCCGCTCGCGTCAGGCGACAATGATCGCCATGGCCTCGCGCCGGCGTACCGCGATGGTGACGTTCTCGACGCGGACCGCGATCGGGTCGCGCCCGACGATGCCCTCGTGCAGCACCTCCACCCGGGCTCCTTCGACGAAGCCGAGTTCGATCAGCCGGCTTTCGAGCTCGGTCGGCGACAGCGCCGAGCCTGCTGCATCGCCAGCGGAGAGGTGCTGGATCACGCCCGAAAAGCCACGCTTTGCCAGCCCCAGCGGCAAGTGCTGGCGAGTGCCGTTCCGTTTGGTCATGTCTTGTCTTTCCAACCGGTGGACGGCAGGTCAAGCGTTGCGATCAAGATGCAGCTGCACCTTAGAGCGATTGTAAGCAAATCTTCAAGTCCTGCCGCCGATGCGGGTTTTGGAACGAAAAAGTGCAGCCCAAAGCCTTTCAGACCCCTGAAGAAGGGTCCGATCGGCGATTAACCCGCAACGATTATCATCCGTGAAATACGCAACCTAGGGGTGCTGGATGGCCCGGCCGAATGGTGGCTACGCCTGCGGCCTAAAATCCGGTGTGGCCGGCACGGAGCGGCACCGGAAGTAATCCAGCACGAAGAGACGGATGGCAGACGACAGATTGCCTTGCTGCCGATTGTTGTCGATCTCGCCTACCAACTCGGACAGCGTCATATCGCGCAACCCCGAGATTTCCTTCATGCCGTTCCAGAATGCCTCTTCGAGGCTGACACTGGTCTTGTGGCCGGCAACGACGATCGAGCGCTTAACGACCGGTGATTTCATGATACGTCCTCGCCATCTATCCGATGCTGCTCCAGCAAGTCACCCTCACGCTGGATCCGCCGTTCGTTCCCAACGCGTTCGGATTTGGTTCGGCCGAATCTCGCCCGTTTGGCGTCGGCCCGCTTGGCCGACTGTTCCCGCTCGGCGCGCTTCCTGAACTGCTTCAGGTTAATCACATCCCCCATACCCGACCTCCATCATCCAGCAAACTGGGAGCATGCGACATCCTCACAAGGACGTGACTGGCCGCGCTTGGTTAGCTCAATGGTCATTTAAGAGGATTCCCGAGGGGCTTCCTTTGATCAGCATCAAAGAAATGGGTTTCGTGCTGCGGAAGCGCAATGTTTTCGGCTTTCGTGGGCTGCCGCAGCGACGATAGCTGGCTGGTCTCGTCCTTTAGATGCTACCACCTGTAGCTATTCGCCCGGCCCAGGGGTCCCCGGGGGAGGGCGCCACGCCTTGGTTCAACCCGGGTGTGTCATTTTGTCCGGCTGCACCAGCCGGTCGAAGTCCGCTGCCGAAACGAAGCCCAGCCGGACCGCCTCTTCCTTCAAAGTGGTTCCGCGGGCGTGCGCCGACTTGGCGACCTTGGCGGCATTGTCGTAGCCGATCCGCGGTGCAAGCGCGGTTACCAGCATCAGCGAGCGCTGCATCAAATCCCGGATGCGCTTTTCGTCGGCGCGAATCCCCTCGACGCAATGCTCGGTGAACGAGCGCGTGACGTCGGCAAGCAGTTGGATGGAATTCATCATGCAATATGCAAGCACCGGCTTGTAGACATTCAGTTCGAAATGTCCCTGGCTGCCGGCGACCGTGATGGCCGTATGGTTGCCGAACACCTGGCAGCAAACCATGGTCATCGCTTCGCATTGCGTGGGATTGACCTTGCCAGGCATGATCGAGGAGCCCGGTTCGTTTTCCGGCAGGATCAGTTCGCCAAGGCCGGAACGCGGACCCGAGCCCAGGAGGCGGATATCGTTCGCGATCTTGAACAGGCCGGTTGAAACCGAACTGATCGCGCCGTGGACGAAGACGTAGGCGTCGTTGGAAGCCAGCGCCTCGAATTTGTTGGCGGCGCTGGTGAACGGCAGTTTTGTAATTTTGGCGACGTGCTTGGCAAACAGCCTTGCGAATTTCGGCTTCGAATTGAGCCCGGTGCCGACAGCCGTTCCGCCTTGCGCCAGCGGATAAAGATCATTCACCGCCGCGCAGAGCCGCTTGATGCCGTTCTCGACCTGCGCGGCGTAGCCCGAAAATTCCTGACCCAGCGTCAGCGGTGTTGCGTCCTGGGTGTGGGTGCGGCCGATTTTGACGATATCGGCGAACGCTTTTTCCTTTTTTCGCAGCGCGCGGTGCAACTCGCCCAGCGCCGGAACAAGGTCGGCAATGATATGCATCGCCGCCGCGATGTGCATGGCGGTCGGGAACGAGTCGTTCGACGACTGGCTCATATTGACGTGATCGTTGGGATGAACCGGCGCCTTGGCGCCGAGCTTGCCGCCGAGCCGCACGTTGGCGCGGTTGGCGATCACCTCGTTGAGGTTCATGTTGGTTTGGGTGCCTGAGCCGGTCTGCCAGACAACAAGGGGAAAATGATCGTCGAGCTTGCCGTCGATCACTTCGCGCGCGGCGCGGGCGATGGCGCGGGCGCGGCGCTGGTCGATCAGCCCCAGCTCGCGATTGGTTTCGGCTGACGCCAGCTTGACGACGCCGAGTGCGCGCACGATTGCCATCGGCATCCGGTCATGGCCGATGCGGAAATTCTGTCTGGAACGTTCGGTCTGCGCGCCCCAGTACCGATCGGCGGGAACCTCGATCGGACCGAAACTGTCGGTCTCGGTGCGCGTGGAACCGGATCGCGGGGATGGTGTCGATCGAGCCATGGATCACGTCCGATGCACGAGGCCGTTTCTTCCTCGCGCGGGCTCCGCGCGCCTTATTTCTTGCGGAAGCGGTCGATCCGCACCACGGTGGCGCCTTCGTTCCCCTTCGGAGGCTCCTCGGCGACCGGTGCGACCGCCGGCAAGCCGGACGCCGGCGGAACGGCGGGAAGGTGCGCCGCCGGTGTTTCCGCCGCCGCATCCGCCGCCTCGAATTGCAGGCCGAACTGCACCGACGGGTCGAAAAAACTCTTGATGGCGTTGAACGGAACCACCAACCGTTCTGGAATGCCGCCGAACGACAGGCCGACTTCAAAGCGGTCGTCGGTCACCACCAAGTCCCAGAACTGGTGCTGGAGGATAACGGTCATTTCTTCCGGATATTGCGCGAGCAGCCGCGGCGACAACTTCACGCCCTCCGCGGTGGACAGGAAGGTAATGAAGAAATGATGTTCGCCGGGCAGGCCGTGCTCGGCGGCATCAGCCAATACGCGGCGCAGCACCCCGCGCAGCGCGTCGCGTGCCAGCACGTCGTATCGGATATGATCGGTCGCCATTATCGGTCCTGTCGCGTTCCATGCTGCTGGTGGGCCGGCGGCGATGCCGACCGCCCAACTCGCTTATCCTCGGCCATGCTACCCCGGCGGCGCGCCAAGGTCAGCAGGCTTCCCGTCGATGGCGAAAATTCCAGCAAAAGGCCTGGGCACGAGGCAAATTGAAGTGGAGGCTTCTGTTGCCAGGTGCCTCCGAACCCCGCCTAGCGGAGCTTAACCCACCAGGACTTTAGACTTGGTTTTTCAAACCGCTCACGCGGCCTGAGCAACCGGAGCATAGTTGTCGTTTGCAACTATTGCATAGCCCGATAACGGCGGAACCATACCGAGAAAAAACACGCCCTTTACGCCCTCGTCGATCCTGTTTCGCCCCCGCCGAAACCCGCTCCACACGCGGCGGGCTTGGGTGGAGGCGCCGGGTACTGCCCCCGGGTCCGAATGGTTTATTGCGACGGCAATTTATTTCCATAGCCGGCGAACCGGCATTGCCAATATAGGGCGCAAAAGTTGAGAAAAACAGAGCCCCTGCGGGGCATTTGGGCATGCCCCCGGGGTGGCCGCCGGCTGCCATTGGGGCGCTGGAACTCTCGACGTTGCCCCCGCCCAGCCTGATCGCGCTGTTCGTCGCCTCCGCCGAAATGTCGCTCGCCGGCTTCGCCGCGTGCTGGTCCGGGCGGACCGTGGCATCGTCGATCAGCACCGCCGGATGACGGCCGAGGCGTTCAACAAAACCTTCGCGCTGTGTCATTTCCTGCCCGGCCCGAACATCGTCAACCTGCCGGTGGTGTTCGGATCGCGCATTCGCTGGCCGCATCGCGGCTTTGCCGGCTGGTCGTTCCTCCCGTGGTCATCGTGACGGTTGTGGATGTGCTCTTGGATCGGAGCTGGGCCGGCGCCCTGGTCACCGCCGTCGCGGCGGCAACGGCTTTTGTATTGCGGCTTAACCCGTTTTGGCTCCTGCTGGCCGGGCTGTTTGGGTTTTGCTGGCGTTGTCTGACGAAAATCGGTAGGCAGGATCGTCTGAACAGCGTCAATGCTGTGCAAACAGAATGGGCTCGAAGCCCTTTGTGCCTGGGGAGAGAGATATATGAGTGATACGCCGAGCCATGGGCCGGGCAAATCCATCATGCCGAAATGGGTCCGCGGCCCGCAGGATTTTGTTGGCGGCATAGCGCTGATGGCGATCGCGCTGTTCGCCTTGTGGGCATCGAGCGATCTGCAGGGCATGCATGGGTACTCGTTCGGAGCGGGAACCGCGCCCCGCATGTTCGCGGGACTGTTGCTGGGACTGGGGTTCGCGGTGATGGTCGTCGGTGTGGTGACCGAAGGGCCGCATCTGGCGGTCTATGCCTGGCGCGGCCCGCTGTTCGTCTCGCTCGCCATTGTTTCCTTTGCGATGACGATCCGGCCCCTCGGGCTGGTGCTTTCGGCATTCGCGAGCTTCATTATATCGGCGCTCGGCACGCCGGAGACGCGGTGGAAGGAAACCATCATCGTCGGCATTTGCCTGACGATCGGCTGCAGTCTGCTTTTCCCCTATGCGCTGGGGCTGCCGCTGCAGCTCTTCCCGCTTTTCCTGGTGCAGTGAGGGCGCGATGTTAGAACTATTTTCCAATCTTGGCCTCGGTTTCAGCGTCGCCCTCACGCCAATCAATCTTCTGCTGTGTCTGATCGGCGCGCTCGTCGGCACGCTGGTCGGCGTGCTGCCCGGGATCGGCACCATCGCCACCGTCGCGATGCTGCTGCCCATTACCTTCGGCCTGCCGCCGGTCGGTGCGCTGATCATGCTCGCCGGCATCTATTATGGCGCGCAATATGGCGGCTCGACCACGTCGATCCTGGTCAATATTCCCGGCGAAGCGACCTCGGTGGTGACGACGCTGGACGGCTTCCAGATGGCCAAGCAGGGCCGCGCCGGTCCGGCGCTGGCGATCGCGGCGATCGGGTCGTTCTTCGCCGGCTGCGTCGCGACCGTGCTGATTGCCGTGCTCGGCGCGCCCCTGACAAAACTCGCGCTGGCGTTCGGGCCGGCCGAATATTTCTCGCTGATGGTGCTGGGCCTGATCTTCGCGGTGGTGCTGGCGAAGGGATCGGTGCTCAAGGCGATCGCGATGATCTTGCTCGGCCTGCTGCTGTCGATGGTCGGGTCCGACATCGAAACCGGCGCCTCGCGTATGGCCTTCAACGTTCCCGAACTTGCCGATGGCCTCGGCTTCGCCACGGTGGCGATGGGCGTGTTCGGATTCGCGGAAATCATCCGCAACCTCGACGCCGGCGCGGAAATGGATCGTCAGCTGGTACAGCAGAAGATCACCGGGCTGATGCCGACCAAAAAAGATCTGAAGGACTCGTTCCCGGCCATCGTCCGCGGCACGATCCTGGGATCGATCCTCGGCATTCTGCCCGGCGGTGGCGCGGTGATCGCCTCGTTCGCGGCTTATACGTTCGAGAAGAAGATCGCCAAGGATCCGTCGCGGTTCGGCCGCGGCGCGATCGAGGGCGTGGCGGCACCGGAAAGCGCCAACAACGCCGCGGCGCAGACCTCGTTCATCCCGCTACTGACGCTCGGCATTCCGCCGAATGCGGTGATGGCGCTGATGGTCGGCGCGATGACCATTCACGGCATCGTGCCGGGACCGCAGGTGATGCAGAAGCAGCCCGAACTGGTTTGGGGCATGATCGCCTCGATGTGGATCGGCAATCTGATGCTGATCGTCATCAACCTGCCGCTGGTCGGCATCTGGGTGCGGCTGCTGCGAGTGCCGTATCGCCTGATGTTTCCCTCGATCGTGATTTTTTGCGCGATCGGCATCTATTCCATCAACAACGCTCCGGTGGACGTCGTTCTCGCCGGCGCTTTCGGGCTGCTCGGCTATTGGCTGATCAAGCACGATTTCGAGCCGGCGCCATTGCTGCTCGGAATGGTGCTCGGACCGCTGATGGAGGAAAACCTGCGCCGGGCGCTGTTGATTTCGCGCGGCGACTGGACGGTGTTCCTGACCCGTCCGCTTTCGGCGGCGCTGATGGCGACCGCCGCGTTCCTGCTGGTGCTGGCGATCCTGCCGACGCTGCGCAAGAAGCGCGACGAGGTATTCGTGGAATAGGACAGCGTTGCGCGGCTATCCGTGTATCGCGTGAAACGAGGGCGGAACCCGGGTTCCGCCCTTGTCGTTTTGGGGGCCCGATCCTCATTTTTCCGGGTATAATTGCCGCTGTCAGCCGAATCGCAGCTGTCGAACGACCGGCCCGGCCGGTAAACTTGCCTTCTCTAAAGGCCGATCACGTAACGCCATGAATCAGTATCACGATCTGCTCGAACGGATTCTCTCGGACGGCGCGGAGAAGCACGACCGCACCGGCACCGGCACGTTGTCGATCTTCGGCCATCAGATGCGCTTCAATCTGGCCGCCGGCTTTCCGATGCTGACCACCAAGAAGCTGCCGCTGAAAGCGATCGTGCACGAATTGCTGTGGTTTCTCGCCGGCGATACCAACATCAAGTACCTGAAGGACAACGGCGTTTCGATCTGGGACGAATGGGCCGACGCCAATGGCGATCTCGGCCCGGTCTACGGGTCGCAATGGCGATCCTGGCCGGCGCCGGACGGACGCCATATCGACCAGATCTCCAACGTCATCGACATGATCCGGCGCAATCCGGATTCGCGGCGCCTGATCGTCAGCGCATGGAACCCGGCCGATGTCGACAAGATGGCGCTGCCGCCGTGTCACTGCCTGTTCCAGTTCTACGTCGCGGGCGGCAAATTGTCGTGCCAGCTCTATCAGCGCTCGGCCGACGTCTTTCTCGGCGTGCCCGTTCAACATCGCCTCTTATGCGCTGCTGACGATGATGGTCGCGCAGGTTACGGGCCTGAAGCCCGGCGACTTCGTTCACTCCTTCGGCGACGCACACCTTTATTCCAACCACCTCGATCAGGCCCGGCTGCAATTGACGCGTCTGACGCGGCCGCTGCCGGTGATGAAGACTCAATCCTGACGTGAAGGATATCTTCGCGTTCCGCTATGAAGATTTCGTGCTCGAGGGCTACGATCCGCACCCGCACATCAAGGCCGAGGTCGCGGTGTGAGCGATTGAATGACCCTCAATATCCGCCGCGCGCGTCCCGATGAGGCGGGACTTGTCCTGTCGCTGGTTCGCGAACTCGCCGAATACGAGAAGCTGCTCCACGAAGTCCAGGCAACCGAGGCTGACATCGGCGCGGCGCTGTTCGGCAGCAATCCGCGGCTGTTCTGCGAGATCGCGGAGTGGGAGGGCGAGCCGGCCGGCTTCGCGATCTGGTTCTTCAATTTTTCGACCTTCAGCGGCCGGTCCGGGATCTATCTGGAAGACCTGTTCGTTCGCCCGGCGCACCGCGGCAAGGGCATCGGCAAGGCGCTGCTGGCGCATCTGGCAAGAGCAATGCGTGGCGAACGGCTGGGCGCGGTTGCAATGGTCGGTGCTGGACTGGAACACGCCGTCGATCGAATTCTACAAATCGCTCGGCGCGGTCCTGATGGACGAATGGACGGTGTGCCGGGTCGGCGGCCCGGCGCTGACGGCGCTTGCGCAGGGGGCGCGCTGATGGAGATCGTGCTCATCGTCGCGGTCGCCGACAACGGCGTGATCGGCGCGCGGCGGCGCGATCCCGTGGCGGCTGAAATCCGATCAGCAGCGCCTCAAGGCGATGACGATCGGGCAAGCCGGTCGTGATGGGCCGCAAGACCTTTATTTCGCTGCGCCGGCCGCTTCCGGGACGCACCAATATCGTGCGTCACGCGCGATCGCCGATTTTCGCGCCGCCGGCGCGGTGGTGACGAAGTCGTTCGCCGACGCCCGCGCGGTCGCGACTGGGCGACGCGCTGCGGCGTTCGGCCAATGAAATCGCCGTGATCGGCGGCGCGGAGATCTACGCGCAATGGATTGGGTGTCGCCGACCGCCTGGAAATCACCGAAGTGCACGCCCGGCCGGAGGGCGATACGCATTTTGCCGCCATTCGATGCGGCCGATTGGGAAGAGGTTGCGCGCGTGCGGAATCCGGCCGGTCCGGACGACAGCGCGGACTTTTCCTATGTGACATATCGCCGTCGAAAGCCGCATTAACTCCGTTCGGCAATGTTTACATTGACAATTACCGGCTCAGGCATAGCTGCTTTGAGCCAGAAGCTTGCGTTGTAAGGGCCGGGGCCGTCCCCTATAAAGCCGGGCAGATATTGCGGGGCCGGGCTTCTGCCCCTGGGCCCCGCGGAGGAGACTGTCGATGCCGTGGAAGAATCAAGGCGGTGGCCCGTGGGGCTCGGGTCCGAAGGGGCCGTGGGGCTCCGGCCCGCAACCGGTCGGGCCGAGGCCGCCCGATCTGGAAGACCTTCTGCGCCGCGCCCAGGACCGGCTGCAGCAGTTGCTGCCTGGCGGGTATTTCAGCGGAATCGGCGTCGCGCTGGTCCTGATCGGCGCATTGGCGATCTGGGGACTGTCCGGCTTCTTCCGCGTCCAGTCCGAAGAACTCGGCGTCGTGCTGCGCTTCGGCAAGCATGTGCGCACCGTGCAGCCGGGCCTCAACTATCATCTGCCGTATCCGATCGAGACCGTGCTGCTGCCGAAGGCGCTGCGCGTCTCCACCATCTCTATCGGCATGACGCTGATCGACGATCCGGCGCGGCGCGGCAGGACGATGCGCGACGTGCCGGAAGAGAGCCTGATGCTGACCGGCGACGAGAATATCGTCGACGTCGATTTCACCGTGCTGTGGCGAATCAAGCCGGACGGCGTCGGCGATTATCTGTTCAACATCCAGAATCCCGAAGGCACCGTGAAGGCGGTCGCCGAAAGCGCGATGCGCGAGGCCGTTGGCAAATCCAATATCCAGCCGATCCTGACCGGCGCCCGTACCACCACCGAGGCCAGCGTGCAGGAATTGATGCAGAAGACCCTGAACAGCTATGGTGCAGGTATCCTGGTGCAGCAGGTACAGATGCAGAAAGTCGATCCGCCGGCTCAGGTGATCGACTCCTTCCGCGACGTGCAGGCGGCGCGCGCCGATCTCGAGCGGTTGCAGAACGAGGCGCAGACTTATGCCAACCGCGTCGTTCCCGACGCGAAGGGACGCGCTGCGCAGATCATTCAGGTCGCCGAAGGTTACAAGCAGCAGGCGGTCGCCGAGGCCAAGGGCCAGAGCGCACGTTTCCTGAAGGTCTACGACGAGTACAAGAAGGCCCCCGACGTCACACGGCAGCGCATCTATCTCGAGACGATGGAGCGCATCCTCGGCGGTTCGGAGAAGCTGATCTATGACGGCGGCGGTTCCTCGTCCGGGCAAGGCGTCGTGCCGTATCTGCCGCTGAGCGAACTGACGCCGCGGCGTCCGGCCGCAGGGCACAACGGGCCAGCCGCAACAGCAGAGCGGAGCCACACGATGAGGTCTCCTATTGCAGGTATTGCGGCGCTGATCGTGCTGCTGATCGCCGTTATCGTCGGCTACAGTTCGTTCTTCACCGTGGATATGACCGAACAGGCACTGGTGGTTCGGCTCGGCGAGCCGATCCGTGTCATCACCGAACCGGGCCTGAATTTCAAGGTGCCATTCATCGACACCGTGATCTCGATCGACAAGCGCATCCTCGATCTCGAAAATCCGTCGCAGGAAGTGATCGCGTCGGACCAGAAGCGGCTGGTGGTCGACGCCTTCGCCCGTTACCGCATCAAGAACGCGCTGCGGTTCTATCAGAGCGTCGGCTCGATCCAGGCGGCCAACATTCAGTTGACGACGCTGTTGAACGCCGCGTTGCGCCGCGTGCTCGGCGAAGTCAGCTTCATCCAGGTGGTGCGGGACGAGCGCGAAGCGCTGATGGGGCGGATCCGCGAGCAACTCGACAAGGAAGCTGATGGCTACGGCATCCAGGTGGTTGACGTGCGCATCAGGCGGGCCGATCTGCCGGAGCAGAACAGCCAGGCGGTCTACCAGCGCATGCAGACCGAGCGGCAGCGCGAGGCCGCCGAATTCCGGGCGCAAGGCGGCCAGAAGGCGCAGGAGATCCGTTCCACCGCCGATCGCGAAGCCACCGTCATCGTCGCCGAAGCCAATTCGACCGCCGAGCGGATGCGTGGTGAGGGCGACGGCGAGCGCAACCGGCTGTTCGCCGAAGCCTATGGCAAGGATCCCGATTTCTTCGCCTTCTACCGCTCGATGACGGCGTACGAGAACGGCCTGAAGAGCAACGATACCCGCTTCCTGCTGCGGCCGGATTCAGACTTCTTCAGGTTCTTCGGCAACTCGTCCGGCAAGCCGCCTGGCGGCTGCTGCCGTGCCCGCTCAACCGGCGGCGCCGAAGCCGTAACCAAAAACAAGACCAGGGCGAAGCGGGCTCGCTTCGCCCTTGCAAAAGTAAAAAGAACATCAAACGGGAGGTTGCAGTCCGATGAGGTCCATAGCGTTCGCCGACTTCCTCATCGGCTTGGGCATTCTGTTCGTGCTTGAAGGGCTGATGTTCGCGGCAAGCCCGTCCTGGATGCGACGGGCCATGAAGAGCGCGCTGGCGACGCCGGACAACATCCTGCGCGTCGTCGGCATCGGGTCGGCGGTCGTCGGGCTGATCCTGATATGGTTCGTGAGACGTTAGCGCCATCGTGAGTGGCGGCGTCCCGCTTTTCGCCGTATTCACCAGCGCTTATGTGAACGGAATGTCCGGCTCAAATGCTTGCGCCGTAACCCCGTTCGGGCGCACTGTGGACTTCAATTTCCGACCCGTTTTGCTATAGCGTTTTAGAGCGAAGTGGATACCGGTTCGCGTCAAGAGAACGCGTTAAATCAAAAAGATAGAGCCTCTGTTTCCGATTCGACCGGAACAGAAGCGGCTCGAGGAGAGAGAACTGATATGAGCGGAGCGATTCCAGCCTTGAGCTATCGTCTGCGCCCCTTGCTGACCGCGATCTGCCTTGGCGCCACAAGCGTCCTCGTAGCCGCGCCGGCGCTGGCGCGCGGCCCCGACGGCATCGCCGATGTGGCCGAGAAGGTGATCGACGCGGTGGTCAACATCTCGACCTCGCAGACCGTGGAGGCCAAGGGCGGCGGCGCGATGCCGCAATTGCCGCCGGGCTCGCCATTCGAGGAATTCTTCGACGACTTCTTCAAGAACCGGCGTGGTCCGGGCGGCAAGGGTGGCGACAAGAACAGCGACATGCAGCCGCGCAAGACCAACTCGCTCGGCTCCGGCTTCATCGTCGATACCTCAGGCGTCGTCGTGACCAACAATCACGTCATCGCCGATGCCGACGAGATCAACGTCATCCTGAATGACGGCACCAAGATCAAGGCCGAGCTGGTCGGCGTCGACAAGAAAACAGATCTTGCGGTTCTGAAGTTCAGCCCGCCGAAGCCGCTGATCGCGGTGAAGTTCGGCGATTCCGACAAGCTGCGTCTGGGCGAATGGGTGATCGCGATCGGCAATCCGTTCAGCCTCGGCGGCACGGTCACGGCGGGCATCGTCTCGGCGCGCAACCGCGATATCTCCTCTGGACCCTATGACAACTACATCCAGACCGACGCGGCCATCAACCGCGGCAATTCCGGCGGCCCGCTGTTCAACCTCGACGGCGAAGTGGTCGGCGTCAACACGCTGATCATCTCGCCCTCCGGCGGCTCGATCGGTATCGGTTTCGCGGTGCCCTCGAAGACGGTGGCCGGTGTGGTCGATCAGCTCCGGCAGTTCGGCGAGCTTCGCCGCGGCTGGCTCGGCGTCCGCATCCAGCAGGTTACTGACGAGATCGCCGAAAGCCTCAACATCAAGCCCGCGCGCGGCGCCCTGGTCGCCGGCGTCGAGGAAAAGGGCCCGGCGAAACCGGCGGGGATCGAACCCGGCGACGTCGTGGTGAAATTCGACGGCAAGGACATCAAGGAGCCGAAGGATCTGTCGCGCGTGGTAGCCGACACCGCCGTCGGCAAGGAGGTGGACGTCGTTATCATCCGTAAAGGTGCGGAGGAAACCAGGAAGGTGACGCTCGGCCGCCTTGAGGATCCCGACAAGGCAGTACCGGTCTCGGCCAAGACCAAGGAAGAGCCCGCGGAGAAGCCGGTGACGCAAAAGGCGCTCGGCCTCGATCTCGCAACCATGAGCAAGGACCTGCGCAGCCGCTACAAGATCAAGGACAGCATCAAGGGTGTCATCATCACCAGCGTCGATGGCAGCTCCGACGCCGCCGAGAAACGCCTCAGCCCCGGCGAGGTGATCGTCGAGGTGGCGCAGGAAGCCGTGAGCAACGCCGCCGACGTCAAGAAGCGCGTCGAGCAATTGAAAAAGGACGGCAAGAAATCCGTGCTGCTTCTGGTTTCGAACGCTGACGGCGAACTGCGGTTTGTCGCGCTGAGCGTGCAGTAGGATTCAATTCGTCATTGCCGGGCTTGACCCGGCAATCCATCCGCTTCGCGAGTTTCTTTTGAAGATTGATGGATGCCTGGATCAAGTCCGGGCATGACGACCGAATGCGTTGAGAGACTAAGTCCCCACAAACTCATCCTTTCGAAACCCCTGCGCGTACAGCAGCGCCGTGAGGTCGCCGTGGTCGATCCTTGCGGCCGCGGCGGCGGCGACCGCCGGTTTGGCGTGGTAGGCGACCCCGAGGCCGGCTTGCTGGATCATGTCGAGGTCGTTGGCGCCATCGCCGACCACCAGCGTGTCGATCTCGTCGAGGTCGAAGGATTCGCGGAGCTCGAGCAGGGTTGCGAGTTTTGCGGCACGGCCCAGGATCGGCTCGGCGACTTCGCCGGTGAGCTTGCCGTCCTCGACCTTCAATTGATTGGCGCGGTTCTCCTGAAACCCGATGGCCGCTGCCACCGCGGTGGTGAATAGCGTAAAGCCGCCCGAGATCAGGCAGGTCCAGGCGCCGTGGGCGCGCATGGTCATGACCAGTTCGCGTCCGCCCGGCGTTGGCGTAATGCGCTTGGCCAGGACTTCATCGACCACGCCGACCGGCATGCCCTTCAACAGCGCGACGCGCTCGCGCAGCGCCGGCTCGAACTCGATCTCGCCGCGCATCGCGCGCCCGGTGATTTCGGCGACATGCGCCTTCAGGCCGGCGAAATCCGCCAGTTCATCGATGCATTCCTGGCCGATGATGGTGGAATCCATATCAGCGAGAAAAAGCTTCTTGCGCCTGGAAGCCTGAGGCTGCACGACAATGTCGATCGGAAGATCGCCGCGCGCCTCGCGCAGGCGGGCTTCGATGGCGCGGAGGTCGCGGGCCTCGAGGGATGTCGGGCCGGCGAAGGGAATATCGGCCGCTACTTCGTCGAACAGCCAGTGCACCGGACCGGGCGAGGAAAGAATGGCGCGCGCGCCATCGACCACCGTGCTATCGAGCGCGGGGTTGGCGGGATTGCAGATCAGCGTGGCGACGAGAGACATCTGTGTGAATTCACCGGGGGACAGCAGCAAGGCCGTGCTTATCGCAGGGCCGACCGCCAGCGGCAAGTCGGCCCTGGCGCTCGAATTTGCGCAAAAAACCGGCGGTGTGATCGTCAACGCCGATTCGATGCAGGTGTATCGCGATCTCCGCATCATCACGGCGCGACCGACGGTGGAAGAGGAGAGGCAGGTCCCGCACCGGCTTTATGGCCATGTCGACGCCGCAGTGAATTTCTCCGCAGGCAGCTGGGTAACCGATGCTGCCAAAGTGCTTGCGGAAGTGCGCGCACAAAATCGCCTGCCGGTCTTCGTCGGCGGCTCCGGCCTGTATTTCAAGGCGCTGACGCGCGGCCTGTCGGCGGTACCGCCGATCCCGCCAGCGATACGGGAAAGCGTGCGCGTGAGGCTCGATCGCGATGGCGTCGAGGCGCTGCATGCCGAACTCGGGCAGCGCGACCCGGTATCCGCCGAGCGCCTGAAGCCGCGTGATCGCACCCGCATCGCCCGCGCGCTGGAAGTTATCGAAGCGACCGGGCGTTCGCTGACCGACTGGCATCGCGACGGCCTGCCGCCGCTGTTGCCGCCGGGAACATTCAGCGCGCTGTTTCTCGAGGCCGATCGCGATCGGCTCTATGCGCGGATCGATGCGCGCTTCGATGCGATGCTGAAAGCCGGGGCGCCGGAGGAGGTGGCCGCATTGGCGGCGCGGCATCTCGATCCCTTGCTGCCGGCGATGAAGGCCCATGGTGTGCCGGCGCTGATCCGGCATCTCAAGGGCGAGATCACGCTTGCAGAAGCGGCCGCTATCGGAAGCGCCGACACCCGTCACTACGCCAAGCGGCAGTTCACCTGGTTCCGCCATCAACTGCCGGAATTCGAATGGGTGAAGCCGGAGGCGGCGGGGGGATGGTTGGGAACAAGAACCTCATCCTGAGAAGCGGCGCCTTCGCCGCGTCTCGAAGGGTGAGGGGGCCTCATGGATCGCGACGGTGCAAGCGCGCCGCCTCGCCATGAGGGGCGCAATCCCGTTCGCATGGCAGAACGCAGC
This sequence comes from uncultured Alphaproteobacteria bacterium, assembly GCA_963823115.1. GTDB lineage: Bacteria > Pseudomonadota > Alphaproteobacteria > Rhizobiales > Xanthobacteraceae > Bradyrhizobium. Next base: position 56,835 of record CAWGKJ010000044.1, read on the forward strand.
AAATTCGCTCTCGCCGGAGGCGAAAAACCCCGGTAAGCTATCGCAAATCGCGCGCCGTCCGGCCTTCGCTTGACTTCTAGGGCTTGGCAGCTATAACCGCGCAACCTTTGGGAAGTCGAAGCCGGTAAATGAGCAATATAATTACCAAACTCCTTATCGTCGTCGTACCCAGGCGCACCGCCGGGGGTGGCTGAAGGCCATCGAAATTCGGGCGGTGTGCATGGGGCCTCTTGGGCCCCTTTTTATTGTCCGAACACTCCAACTGAAGAAGCCGCGCAACGACAGCGCATCCGGAGCAAGCCATGAGCGACAAGAGCCACGACCCGAACCAGATGACCGGCGCCGCGATGATCGTGCGGGCGTTGATCGATCATGGCGTCAAGCACATCTTCGGTTATCCCGGTGGCGCGGTGCTTCCGATCTATGACGAGCTTTTCCAGCAGAGCGACCTCGAGCACATCCTGGTGCGGCACGAGCAGGGCGCCGGACACGCCGCCGAGGGCTATGCGCGCTCCACCGGCAAGCCGGGCGTGGTGCTGGTAACCTCCGGACCGGGCGCTACCAATATGGTGACGCCACTGACGGACGCGCTGATGGATTCGATTCCCCTGGTGTGCATCACCGGCCAGGTGCCGACGCACCTGATCGGCAACGACGCGTTCCAGGAATGCGACACCGTCGGCATCACCCGGCCCTGCACCAAGCACAACTGGCTGGTGCGCGACGTCAACGATCTCGCCAAAGTGCTGCACGAGGCGTTCTACGTCGCCAGCACCGGTCGTCCCGGCCCCGTGGTGGTCGACGTGCCCAAGGACGTGCAGTTCGCGACCGGCACCTATCACCCTCCGCGCAAGGCCGACGTGCATGTGTCCTACACGCCGAGGGTCAAGGGCGATGCCGCGCAGATCCGCAAAGCCGTGGCGCTGCTCGCCTCCGCCAAACGGCCGGTGATCTATAGCGGCGGCGGCGTTATCAATGCCGGACCCGAAGCCTCGAAATTGCTGCGCGAGCTGGTCGAAGCCACCGGATTTCCGATCACTTCCACCTTGATGGGACTTGGCGCCTATCCGGCCTCGGGCAAGAACTGGCTGGGCATGCTCGGCATGCACGGCACCTACGAGGCCAACATGACCATGCACGGCTGCGACGTCATGTTGTGCGTCGGCGCGCGCTTCGACGACCGCATCACCGGGCGTACCGACGCGTTCTCGCCGGGCTCGAAGAAGATCCACATCGACATCGATCCATCCTCGATCAACAAAAACATCCGTGTCGACGTGCCTATCATCGGCGATGCCGCCAACGTGCTCGGCGATATCCTGCAGCTGTTCAAGGCGGAAGCATCGAGGCCCGACATCAAGCCGTGGTGGCAGGAGATTGCGAAATGGCGCGCGCGCAATTCGCTGTCGTACAAGAAGAACAACGACGTCATCCTGCCGCAATACGCGATCCAGCGGCTGTTCGAGATCACCCGCGGTCGTGACGTCTACATCACCACCGAAGTCGGTCAGCATCAGATGTGGGCGGCGCAGTTCTTCGGCTTCGAGGAGCCGCACCGCTGGATGACCTCGGGCGGCCTCGGCACCATGGGCTACGGCCTGCCGGCGGCGGTCGGCGTCCAGGTCGCGCACCCCGATAGCCTCGTCATCGACATCGCCGGCGACGCCTCGGTGCAGATGACGATGCAGGAGATGGCGACGGCCGTTCAATACGAATTGCCGATCAAGATCTTCATCCTGAACAACCAGTATATGGGCATGGTGCGGCAGTGGCAGCAGCTTTTGCACGGCAACCGGCTGTCGCATACCTATTCCGAAGCGCTGCCGGATTTCGTTAAGCTCGCCGACGCCTTCGGCTGCGTCGGTATCCAGGCCATCAAGCCGGCCGATCTCGACGGCGCGATCAAGGAGATGATCGCGGTGAAGCGTCCGGTGCTGTTCGATTGCCGGGTGGCGGCGCTGGAGAATTGCTTCCCGATGATTCCCTCCGGCAAGGCGCACAACGAAATGCTGCTGCCGGCGGAAGCCAACGACGAAGCCACGGCCGCGGCCTTCGCCGGCGGCAAGGCGCTGGTGTGAGGATGAGGCATGGCGATGTTTGATCTCGGGCAATTGGAACGTGCACACGGCGTCGTCGGCGCGGCGATGCCGCCGACGCCGTCCTATGCGTGGCCGTTGCTGGCGGAGCGGCTCGGCGCAACCGCCGTCGTCAAGCATGAGAACCACACGCCGATCGGCGCCTTCAAGGTGCGGGGCGGGTTGGTCTATGTCGACCGCCTGAAGCGCGAGCGGCCCCATACCGCCGGATTGATCTCGGCCACCAGGGGCAATCACGGCCAGAGTATTGCCTTCGCGGCGGGCCGCTATCGCGTGCCGGTGACGATCTATGTGCCATCAGGCAATTCGACCGAAAAGAACCGCGCCATGCGGGCTTTCGGGGCGAAGCTGGTCGAGTACGGCGAGGATTTCCAGTCCGCCCGCGAGGAGGCAGGCCGCCGCGCCAGGATCGACGGGCTCGAATTGGTACCCGCCTTTCATCCCGATCTGGTGCTGGGGGTTGCGACCTATGCGCTCGAACTACTTCGAACTGCCCCGGACCTCGATGTTCTCTATGTTCCGATCGGGCAGGGTTCGGGCATCTGCGGTTGCATCCAGGTGCGCGATCTGCTCGGGTTAACTACCGAAATCGTCGGCGTGCAATCGACGGAAGCGCCGTCTTATGCGCTGTCTTTCGCCGCTGGCACGGTCGTGACGACCGAGACCAGCAATACGCTGGCCGACGGCATGGCGACGCGTGTCCCCGACCCCGATGCGCTGGCGATCATCCGCAAGGGCGCTTCGCGCATCGTCCAGGTCACCGACGCCGAGGTAGCCGCGGCGATCCGGGCATACTGGACCGATACGCATAACCTCGCCGAGGGCGCCGGCGCCGCCGGGCTCGCTGCGGCCCTGCAGGACAAGCCGAAAATCCGCGGCAAGCGGGTTGGGCTGATCCTGAGCGGCGGCAATATCGATTTTGACCTGTTCAACCGATGGATCGTCGGGGAAGCTGTAACTTCCGCTGACGCCAAGGCGCTGGTGTGAGCGCCAATTTGGGGACGAAAAAATGAACCAGCCCGCATCCGCCTATTTCATGGAAGACCGCCATGAGCCGACCGAGGCCCATACCCTATCGGTGCTTGTGCAGAACGAGCCGGGCGTGCTCGCGCGCGTGATCGGGCTGTTCTCCGGCCGCGGCTACAATATCGAAAGTCTCACCGTCTCCGAGACCGAGAACCAGAAGCACGTCTCGCGCATCACCATCGTCACCACGGGCACGCCGATGGTGATCGAGCAAATCAAGCATCAGCTCGACCGCATGGTCCCGGTGTATCGCGTGGTCGACATGACCCTGACCGGCCGCTCGATCGAACGCGAACTCGCGATGGTGAAGTTGCGCGGCACCGGCGAGCACCGCGTCGAGGCGCTGCGGCTGGCGGAAGCGTTCCGTGCGCGCGTGATCGACGCCACCATCGAGAGCTTCGTGTTCGAGATCACCGGCAACTCGGCCAAGATCAACCAGTTCATCGACCTGATGCGGCCGCTCGGCCTTGTCGAGGTGTCGCGCACCGGCGTCGCCGCGATCGGGCGCGGAGCCGAGGGGATGTGAGCCATGCTGGCGCGTGACTGGTACTACAATGAGCGGCGTCGGCGCGGACTGGATACCGCCGTCGCCTCGATCTACGACCGGCATGATGACAGCGATATCCGCGCCCGCGCAGCACTGACCATGCTGGGCGTGCAGCCGGGATGGCGGGTGGCCGATATCGGCTGCGGCAACGGCGTGCTGGCCTGCGAGGCGGCGCTGTTGGGCGCCGAGGTCGATGCCATCGACATTTCGCCGGCGATGCTGGCGCTGGCCGGCATCCAGGCCAAAGACCGCAAGGTCGCGATCCGCACCCAGTCCGCGGGACTTCTGAGCTTTGCCTACAAGCCGAACTCGTATGACCTGATCGTCAGCGAATTCACGCTGCATCACTTGCCGGATTTCTGGAAGGCGGTGGCGCTGTCGCGCATCTATGCCGCGCTGAAGCCGGGCGCGAATTTCTATCTGCGCGATATCGTCTTCGCCAGCATGCCTGATGGTGCGGAGCGCGACGTTGAGGCGTGGGCCGATTTCAGCATCAAGAACCACGATTTCGATCGCGACAGCGTGATGACCCATATGCGCGACGAGTATTCGACGTTCGGCTGGGTGATCGAGCGCATGCTGACCGATGTCGGCTTCACGCTGGTGTCGGCGGATTATCACGCGCCGCTGCACGGCACTTATCTGTTGCGGAAACCAAAATCGGGCGAGCAGAGCTAGGGGCCGATGAAGCCAGCCGATGTCAGCCTCGCCGTCACGGTGGCGGTGATCTGGGGCCTTGCCTTCGTGGCGAGCCGGATCGCGCTCGACGAATTTTCGCCGGCCCTGATGACGGCGCTGCGCTTTGCCATTGCCGCGGTGCCATGCCTGTTCGTGCGCAGGCCCGACGTCTCCTGGCCGTTGTTGATTGCGATCAGCGGTACGCTGTTTCTCGGGCAGTTTCTGGCGCAGGCCTACGGCATCGCGCACGGCGTCCCCGTCGGCCTCACCAGCGTGATCGTGCAGAGTCAGGCACTGTTCACGGTTGCGTTTGCCGTAGTCGCGTTTCGCGAAATGCCGACGCTGTGGCAGAGCGTTGGCATCGGCATCGCCGCCATCGGCCTCTTGCTGATCTGCGGCACCGTCGGGTTCGATTTCAGCGTCGGCGCGTTCGCCGTGCTGATGATCTCGCCGGTCAGCTTTGCGATCGGCAACCTGTTGCTGCGGCAGGCACGGGAGGCGCCGATGTTCGATCTGTTCGCATGGCTCAGCCTGGTGCCGCCGCTGCCGCTATTGGCGCTGGCGCTCGTCAGCGACGGGCCGGAGGCGACCTCAAATTCGCTCATCCATATGTCGCTGACGGGGTTTGTCTGCCTGCTGGCGCTGGGCGCGGTTTCGACCAGCATTGCCTACTGGCTGTGGGGCCGGCTGCTCCGGGATTACGCCGCGGCGCAGGTGGTGCCATTCGCGCTGCTGGTGCCGTTCGTCGGTGCCGCGGCGTCGAGCATTGTTTTCGGCGAACGGTTCGGGCCGCTGCGGCTTTCCGGGATGATCATTGTGGTGTGCGGGATCGCCATCATGCTGCTGTCGAAGCAGCCGCAGGTCCTGCCGAAGATCGCTTGAGCGCGGGCCATGTCGCAGCCGCTTTTCATCGCCTTTGTGATGTTCGCCGTCGTGATGTTCTTCACGCCCGGGCCGAACAACATCATGCTGCTTTCGTCGGGGCTGACCTATGGCTTCCGCCGCACGCTGCCGCATATGGCGGGCGTCACCGTCGGCGTCGCCTTCATGGTCGCGGCCGTGGGCCTCGGCTTGGGGACGATCTTCATCGTCTATCCGGTCCTGCAGACCATCCTGAAATACGCCGGCGCGGCCTATCTGATCTATCTTGCCGCCGCCATCGCGATGTCCGGGGCGGCACCGTCGGGGCAGGACGTCAGGCGCGGCCCCATGACCTTCTGGGGCGCCGCCGTGTTCCAATGGGTCAATGCCAAGGGCTGGGTGATGGTGATCGGCACCATTACCGCCTATGCGGCCATCGCCGGCTTCCCCTGGAATATCGTGATCCAGACCGCGATCAGCCTTCTGATGGGTATGTTGTCGACGCTGGCCTGGACGCTGTTCGGAAGCGTGCTGCGGCCGGTCCTGACGTCGCCGAAGGCCGTGCGGGCCTTCAATATCGTGATGGCCGTACTGCTGCTGGCCTCTCTCTATCCGGTCTTCATGGACGCATGATGCCGCGCTCCGCCATGCAGAAACGGGTTTCCCCTCGGGTTGAAAATGGACTAGACAACGCCCGGAAATCACCAGCGCGCAAACCTTCAGAACACACGACGATCCGGGCACTCCGCCCGGCCAGCCAAGAGGAACGACCATGCGTGTTTATTACGATCGCGACGCCGACCTGAACCTGATCAAGGGCAAGAAGGTCGTCATCGTCGGCTATGGCAGCCAGGGCCACGCCCATGCGCTGAACCTGAAGGATTTCGGGCGTCAAGGACGTCGCCATCGCGCTGCGCAAGGGATCAGGCTCGGCCAAGAAGGCGGAGACCGCCGGCTTCAAGGTGATGGAAGTCGCCGAGGCCGCGAAGTGGGCGGACCTCGTCATGATGCTCACCCCCGACGAGTTGCAGGGCGATATCTATCGCGAGCATCTGCACGACAACATGAAGAAGGGCGCCGCTCTGGTGTTCGCCCACGGCCTCAACGTGCATTTCAACCTGCTCGATCCGCGTCCCGATCTCGACGTGCTGATGATCGCCCCCAAAGGCCCCGGCCACACCGTGCGCTCGGAATATCAGCGCGGCGGCGGCGTGCCCTGCCTGATTGCGATCGCGAAGGACGTTTCGGGTAACGCCCACGACCTCGGCCTCAGCTACGCCTCGGCGATCGGCGGTGGTCGCGCCGGCATCATCGAGACCTCGTTCCGGGAAGAATGCGAGACCGACCTGTTCGGCGAGCAGGTGGTGCTGTGCGGCGGCCTGGTCGAATTGATCAAGGGTGGCTTCGAGACGCTGGTCGAAGCCGGCTACGCGCCGGAAATGGCCTACTTCGAATGCCTGCACGAGGTGAAGCTGATCGTCGACCTGATCTATGAAGGCGGCATCGCCAACATGAACTACTCGATCTCCAACACCGCCGAATACGGCGAATACGTTACCGGCCCGCGCATCGTCAACGACGAGACCAAGAAGGAGATGAGGCGCGTGCTGGCCGACATCCAGTCCGGCCGGTTTGCGCGCGACTGGATGCTGGAGAACAAGGTCAACCAGACCTCGTTCAAGGCCACCCGGGCCAAGCTCGCGCAACACCCGATCGAGGAAGTCGGCGTCAAGCTCCGCGATATGATGCCGTGGATCAAGAAGGGCGCGCTGGTCGACAAGACCAAAAACTAGGCGTTGCCCACGCACTGATCGGGAAAACCAAAAATTAAGGGTTTTCCGGCATTCTCAATGCGAGATCGGGTGAGCGCGATCTCGCATCTTTGCTGTCCGGCTGAGCTTAATCCTTTTTCCTGGTCAGCGCCGTAACCGGCGCGATCCTGGCCGGAACAAAGAACTGACACTTCATCCACATTCTTCGTGCGAATTGGCTCAAGTGGATTCTTTGGGCGAAAAAGTCTCGAAGTTACCGAGACAAAGTGCCAAAACCTCGCCTGGATTGTCACCGTCAGTCGCGCCCCACGGCGGATCTACAATTCGGTTGAAGCCGGTCAAGGTCTCAAAGATTGAGGCTTGATGCATATTCTTGGGCTTATCCCAGCCCGGCGCCGCAGTCACGGTGCGCCGGTCGAAGAAGGGGCGCTCGCAGAAGGCAATTTCTCGATCTTGTTGTGAACCTGCCAGAAGCGCAGCGTGCGCTGGGCGGTCTCCAGCGACAATTTGCGGTAATCCTTCTCGGCAACCCTGAGCGTTTCGCCTCCGATTTTTTGCTTGGACGGGCGCTGGCAAAGGATTTTCTCGACCGTCAGCCAGCTCAATCCGGCCGCTTTGCATGGAATAAGGACGAGGTCTGACCGCGCTCCCTCCAGCAATCGGGCCATCATTTCGGTGGGTGCGCTGCCGAGGAGCGCGAGCGACGCGGCGACCTCATCGAACTTCCCGGTTTCGGCAAACTTGATGATGGCGTCGTGGTCCAGTTCATTCTTTTCGTTCAGCAGCTTGACCAGTGCTTCGGCGCGGCTGAAATCGCGCGCGCTTTCCTGCGCCGCGGTCGAGATGGCTTTAAGAACCCGCTTGATGTCTTCCTGGAGCTCGGGGGGTGCCAGGGCCATCAGTCGCTCGCGTACCGCGTCGGTCGCCTGCCGCAGCAGATCGCGCAAATATTTGAGAGGCAGGTCGACACGTAGGCCGAGGATTTCGATCAGCTCGGCATCTGCTTCCGAGCGTGCGACGATTTTGGAATAGCCGGTATCGGAAAAGCGCGCGCTCGCGTTGTTGGCAAGCTTTCGAATGACGTTGCCTTCGCCGCGATCGACGATCACGTCAGTGACGGCTTCCGGGAGGTTTGTTCGGCCCGAAATGGCCAGCAGGTGGTCCTGCCCTTTGGTGCTTGCAATCTCCACGAGGTCACTGGTTCGCAGGCGGCTGGAGGTGGCCAGCACGCTTCCGGCCACTGCGACCTCGTCATCCCGCGCGAGCTGTTGGATGACTTCGAAAGGAGCATAGTCGACGGGCGCCAGACGCGCGCTGAGCTCGGCCCTGGCCCTGCTCTCGACGCGGGTGACAAGAAGACACAACACGTCGTCGAAGACCTTGACCTGATCGTCGCTGAGGCGTTCCCCGTCGTGCAGGAAAAGGTTCGTTACCTGTCGAAGGGTCGAGACCCGTTTTTCCGACGAGCCGCTCCGTACGGCGTCTTCAAGTTCGGCGATGATGGACGCGTTTGCGGGCATGAAATGCCTCAGTTCAAATTCTTGAATAATTCTCGGCGCGAAGCCAGATTTTCGAAAAAGTTGTTTAAATCGTCAAGTCGTGCAGTATTCGCCATCCCTGCTAAATTTCGGTTAAGCTTTGGTTCAGTGCCCCCCGTCGAAATACAGGTTAGGGATCAGCCAATGCGTCGAGCCGAGGCCTTCGTTGCGGGTCTTGCGCTGCGTCATCACCGCTGCGAACGGTGCCCGGGAAAAGGACGGCTGGATCGAGACGATTTGCGGCAAGAATACACAACGCGCCGTCCAGAGGCTGCTGCTAAGAGAAGCGAAGCTCGGATTCGGAAAATTGAAGCGGGAGCCAGCCCATGCCGTCTGTCGTCATTACCGGAGCGTCGACCGGCATCGGCTGGGCCACCGCAAAACTCCTGCTCGATCGCGGGTTTCGCGTATTCGGTAGCGTGCGCAAGCAGGCCGACGCCGACCGCCTCAGGGGCGAGTTCGGTGCGAATTTTACGCCGCTGCTGTTCGACATCACGGATGAGGCCGCGGTGCTGGCGGCCGCTCGCGAGGTGCGCGCCGCGCTCAACGGCGAAACGCTGACCGGGCTCGTCAACAATGCCGGCATTGCGGTCGCGGGTCCGGTGCTCGAACTTTCGGCCGGCGAATTCCGCCACCAGATGGACGTCAACGTCATCGGGCCGATCATCGCTACGCAAGCCTTTGGCCCGCTGCTCGGGTCCGATCCGTCGCTGAAGGGGCCGAAGGGACGGATCGTGATGATCTCCTCGGTGGCCGGCAAGAGCGGTAACCCGCTGACGGCAGCCTATTCGGCGTCGAAACACGCGATCGAGGGGCTGTCGGAAAGCCTGCGTCGCGAAATGATGCTGTTCGGCATTGATGTCATCATTGTCGCGCCCGGCGCGGTGAAGACGCCGATCTGGAGCAAGGCCGAGGAAGTCGACATTTCCGCTTACAAGAATTCGCCGTTTTTCCCGGCGCTGGGGCAAATCCGGAAATTCATGCTGCAGCTCGGCGAAACCGGTTTGCCGGCGGAAAAGATCGCGGGGGCGATCGCCGAGGCCTTGACGGCGGCGCACCCCAGGGTGCGCTATCAGCTCACGCCGGATCCGATGCGGCACCTGATGACGGCGATCCTGCCGAAGCGGATGGTCGACAGGATCATCGCCAAGCGTCTCGGGCTGATGCCGCCGACATGAGCTTCAAGGTCATGCTGAGAAGATCTGCCGGTGCCGCCGCGGTTTGCTGCCTTGCCCTGTCGGCTCAAGCCGGCGATCAGGGTGATCCCGAAAAGTCCTGCGACGGCAATACTTATGAGATGGTCGAGTGTCTCAAGGCCAGGACGGCGCAGTGGGACAAGCGGATGACGGTGGCCTACCAGCAGGCGCTGAAGGACGCCGCGCCGGCGCAGCACGACCAGTTGCGCGCGGCGCAGCGGCTGTGGATTCAATATCGCGACGCCAATTGCCTGTATTACGGCCTGGGCGAGGGCACCATCGCCCGGATCGATGCCGGCGAGTGCATGCGCAGCATGACCGAGGCGCGCGCCCGCGAGCTGGAAGGCCTCGGCCATCAATGACGGCCGATTTCCCGCCCGCGCGGAAAGCCTGACGCACCTGGTTTGGTCGGCCCGACGCCGGGTGTGGCAAATTCATTGCGCATTCATGACAGTTCTATTACGTTTTTATGACACGATGCAGGCTCCGGCTGCGGCGTCCGCCTCCTGGTCACGCCAGCCAAGGCTTGAAGGCAGCGCCGGGTGAAGTTCATACGCCGATGGCGCCCGCGCCCAATCCTGGTCCATCTGCCAACGTCGCCGCCGCGGGCCTTGCTTCGGTCGGCATCTGGCGGCTGCTTGCCGTTGCCGCCCCGCATCTGGCGGCGCTGGCCGTCATGCTGCAGACCGAAACCGATTTCGGTTCGCGTACGGGTTTTCTGCTGTCGTGGGGCATCCTGAACTTCTTCTGGATCGCGGTGCTGCGGCGCCCTGCGCTGTCCGGTGCGCTGTCGCTGACGCTGGTCGTGGTGCTGATCCTGCTGTCGCGGCTCAAGCACGATGTCGTGCAGATGACTGCGAACTTCGTCGATCTGATGGTGATCGACCGCGACACCGCGGCATTCCTGTTTACGATCTTCCCGAACCTGCGCTGGTCAGTGATCTCGGCGGCCCTTGTCATCATGCCCCTGATGTATGCGCTGTGGTGGCTCGATCCGTTCCGGATCCGCCGATTGCCGGCGGTGGCCTGCAAGCTCGCCTGTCTCGCGGCCCTTGTCGGATATTCCTTCGCATGGCCCGATGAAGCCTGGCGCGGTTATTACGACGACGGCTACCTTTCGAAGTTTGCCCGCTCCGGCGTCACCGCGGTGTCGGACTTCATCAATTATGGCTTCATGGAATCCGACGCCGTCGCCACCGAACACCTCAAGGTGCCGTTGCTGGATTCCTGCCATCCCGTTGGCCGCCGGCCGAACATCATCATGATCCATGATGAGTCCAGTTTCGACATTCGCGCGGCAGAAGGCGTCAAGGTGCCGTCGGGCTATGGCAGCCATTTCAAATCGTTCGACGGCAAGGAGCGCAAGTTCCTGGCCGAGAGCAATGGCGGCCCGAGCTGGTTCACGGAATACAACGTGCTGGCCGGGCTCTCGTCGCGCTCGTTCGGCCGCTTCTCCTATTTCGTGACCCGCATCGCCTCGGGCCGCGTCGAGCGCGGATTGCCGCTGGCGCTGCGCCGCTGCGGCTACGAGACGATCTCGCTCTATCCAGCCTATGGCGCGTTCATGAGCGCGCGCGGTTTCCAGACCACTACCGGCATCCAGCATTTTTACGACGCGCACGATCTCGGCGCCAGGGATGTCGAGCCCGACAGTTTCTTTTACGACAAAGCCCTGGGCCTGATGTCGCAGCAAACGCCGCGACGCCGCTGTTCATGTTCGTCTATCTCGCCGCCAACCATTTTCCCTGGGAGACGCGGTTTCGCCCCGATCTGATGCCGTCCTGGCGCAAGCCCGGCAACGAGCCCGTGGTCGATGAATATCTGCGCCGACAGGCGATGAGCGCCGACGATTTCCGCGCGTTCATCGCGGGGCTGAAGAAGAAGTTTCCGGGGCAGCCGTTCCTGATCGTGCGTTATGGCGATCATCAGCCGGAATTCTCGCCGCACATTCTCGATCCCGGTCTCGACGAGGCCGGTGTCGGCAAGAAGCTGGACGGTTACGACCCGCGCTATTACGCGACCTATTACGCGATCGACGCGATCAACTTCGAGCCGGTCAAGAGCCCTGCGGTCATGGATTCGATCGACGGGCCCTATCTGCCGCTGGTGATCCAGGAAGCGGCCGGCATCCCGCTCGATCCGTCGTTCGAGGAGCAGAAGAACATCATGCTGCGCTGCAAAGGGATGTTCTATGCCTGCAAGGATGGCGCCGAAGCCCGCCGTTTCAACCGCCTGCTGATCGACGCCGGCCAGATCCACGGATTGTAGCCACCGGACCCGTCACATCCGGAGTGGTCGCGTCCCTCAGCAATTACATTTCTTTTTGGTGAAAATACCCCCTTCTGCACAATTATCACGCAATTTGCCTGTTTATGATTCAGTCGCTGCACACGTTTTGCATTGCGCAGGGTGGTCCGCTGCCTGTCCAATGGGCGTATTGCAGATGCTAATTCACGACTGGATGCGTATCCTCAGGCAGATCGGCAGTGCAAAACCATATGAGGAGAGAGATCATGTACAACAATTCTCTGTTCAATGCTTTCGCCCGCTCCTTCGAGGCTCGAAGCGAAACCGAGATGTCGATGGCGGAATATCTCGAAATCGTGTCGAGGCGATCCGCTGCGATATGCCAATGCGGCCGAGCGTCTGTTAGCCGCCATCGGCGAACCCCAAATGATTGACACGGCCAAGGACCCCCGCCTTGGCCGTATTTTTTTGAACAGGACCATGCGCGCCTATCCGGCCTTCGCCGGATTCTACTGGCATGGAAGAAACGATCGAGCGCATCGTCGGATTCTTTCGGCACGCAGCGCAAGGTCTGGAGGAGCGCAAACAGATTCTCTATTTGCTGGGGCCCGTGGGCGGCGGAAAGTCGTCGCTGGCAGAGCGGCTGAAGTCGTTGATGGAAGTTCATCCAATCTATGTGCTAAAGGCCGGAGACGAGCTCAGTCCCGTGTTCGAGAGTCCCCTCAGTCTGTTCGATCCGGAATCGCTCGGTCCGATGATCGAGGAAAAATACGGTATTCCGCGTCGTCGCCTGAATGGGCTGATGAGTCCCTGGTGTTACAAGCGGCTCGAAGCTTTCGGTGGCGACATATCGCGATTCCGCGTCGCCAGGATCCAGCCCTCGCGCTTGCGACAGATCGCGATTGCCAAAACGGAGCCGGGCGACGAGAACAATCAGGACATCTCGTCACTTGTCGGCAAGGTCGACATTCGCAAGCTGGAGACTTTTGCCCAGAATGATCCCGATGCCTACAGCTATTCCGGTGGTTTGAACCGCTCCAACCAGGGCGTCCTCGAATTCGTCGAGATGTTCAAAGCGCCGATCAAGATGCTGCACCCGCTGCTGACGGCGACGCAGGAGGGCAACTACATCGGTACCGAGAATATCGGAGCGATCCCCTTTACCGGCATCATTCTCGCGCATTCGAACGAATCCGAGTGGCAAAGCTTCAAGGCCAACAAGAACAACGAAGCCTTCATCGATCGCATCTGCGTCATCAAGGTGCCCTACTGCCTGCGGGTGACCGAGGAGCAGAAGATCTACGAGAAGCTCATTCAGGGATCCGAACTCGCCTCCTCGCCGTGTGCGCCGGCAACCCTGGAGACGCTTGCGCGCTTTTCGGTGATGTCGCGCTTGCGCAAGCACGATAACTCGACGGTGTTTGCGAAAATGCGGGTCTATGACGGTGAAAGCCTGAAGGAATCCGACCCGAAGGCCCGCAGCGTCCAGGAATACAAGGACGCCGCCGGCGTCGATGAAGGCATGGACGGCGTCTCGACGCGCTTCGCATTCAAGGTTCTCGCCGCAACCTACAATCACGACACAGCGGAACTCGGCGCGGATCCCGTCCATCTGATGTATGCGCTCGAGCAGGCGATCCGCCGCGAGCAGCTCTCCGATGAAGTCGAGAAGCGCTACCTCGAATTCATCAAGGCCGAGCTCGTTCCACGCTATGCGGAATTCATCGGCCACGAGATCCAGAAAGCCTATCTCGAATCCTATTCGGATTACGGTCAGAACCTGTTCGACCGCTACGTGGATTACGCCGACGCGTGGATCGAGGATCAGGACTTCAAGGACCCTGATACCGGCCAGTTGCTCAATCGCGACCTTCTGAACCAGGAACTGACCAAGATCGAGAAGCCCGCAGGCATCGCCAACCCGAAGGACTTCCGCAACGAGGTCGTCAAGTTCTCGCTGCGGTCGCGCGCCCAGCACGGCGGGAAGAACCCGTCATGGACCAGCTATGAAAAGATCCGCGAGGTTATTGAGAAGAGGATATTTTCCCAGGTCGAAGACCTGCTTCCCGTTATCTCTTTCGGTACGAAAAAAGATGGCGACACTGAAAAGAAGCACGGCGAGTTTGTCGAGCGGATGGTCGATCGCGGCTATACCGAACGCCAGGTTCGCCGACTCGTCGAATGGTACATGCGCGTGAAGCAAGCCGGCTAAGGCGGATGCAACAGTGGCCATGCACATCATTGACAGGCGCCTGAATCCGGGCAGCAAGAGCCTCGAGAACCGCCAGCGCTTCCTGCGCCGTGCCAAGGCACTGGTTCAGGGCGCCGTCAAGAAATCCTCGCAAGAACGCGACATCCGGGATGTCCTGGAAGGCGGCGAGGTCAGCATTCCGCTCGACGGCATGCATGAACCTCGCTTTCGTCGCGAAGGCGGCACGCGCGACATGGTGCTTCCCGGAAACAAGAAATTCGTCGAAGGCGATATGCTTCCGCGTTCAGGCGAAAGCCGGAGAAAAACATCCGGGCCGGGTGAAGGCGACGGCGAAGACGCGTTCCGGTTCGTTCTGAGCCGAGATGAATTCGTCGATCTGTTTCTTGATGATCTCGAATTGCCTGACCTCGCCAAGCGGAAGCTTGCTGAAGCCGAGAGCGAGGGGCTTCGCCGGGCCGGCTATACGACTTCCGGCTCGCCTGCGAACCTCTCGGTCAGCCGCACGGTGCGTCTGGCGCTGGCGCGACGGGTCGCGCTACGACGGCCGCGGCCGGAGACGATCGCACAACTCGAGGCCGAACTCGCCGATTGCGACGAGGCGCGCCGCATCGAGTTGCTGGCCGAGATCGAACTACTGAAGGGAAAGGTTCGCCGGATTCCGTTCATTGATCCGATCGACATCCGGTACCGCCGCTTTGAAACTGCGCCGAAGCCGGTCGCCCAGGCCGTCATGTTCTGCCTGATGGACGTGTCTGGCTCGATGTCGGAGCACATGAAGGATCTGGCCAAGCGCTTCTACATGCTGCTCTACGTATTCCTGACGCGGCGCTATCGGCATGTCGAGATCGTCTTCATTCGTCATACCGATCGGGCGGAGGAAGTCGACGAGGATACCTTCTTTCACGGGCCGGCATCGGGCGGCACGCTGGTATCGAGCGCGCTGCAGGCCATGCACGAAATCGTCCGATCGCGGTTTCGCCCGGCCGACTGGAACATCTACGCTGCTCAAGCCTCAGACGGAGATAATTCCACTTCGGACGGCGATGCCGTAAGCCGGCTGCTGGCCGAGAAAATATTGCCGATCAGTCAATTCTTTGCCTACCTCGAAGTGGGCGAGGCTGGCGGCAGCCCCTTCGATATGCCCGATTCCTCGCTTTGGGAGCTGTATCAGCGTTTGCGCGGCGAAGGAGCGCCGCTGTCGATCCGCAAGGTCAGCGAGCGAAGCGAGATCTTTCCGGTGTTTCACGATCTGTTTCAACGTCGTCGAAAGCAGGAGAAAGCTGTACCATGACCGCAGCAGCCGAACGCCTGTTCGAGGGAGCGGACTGGAACTTCCAGACGTTGCAGCGTATCCACGATGCGTGCGAGGAGATTGCACGATCCGAACTCGGGCTCGACGTCTACCCGAACCAGATCGAGGTCATTACCGCGGAGCAGATGCTGGATGCATACTCCTCGGTCGGCATGCCGCTGTTCTATAAGCATTGGTCGTTCGGCAAGCAGTTTGCCAATCAGGAAGCGTCCTACCGCAAAGGCCTCATGGGCCTCGCCTACGAAATCGTGATCAACAGCTCGCCGTGCATTTCCTATCTGATGGAGGAAAACACCGCGACGATGCAGACACTGGTGATCGCTCACGCGGCGTTCGGCCACAATCATTTTTTCAGGAACAACTATCTTTTCAAGCAATGGACCGACGCAGAGGGCATCCTCGATTATCTCGAGTTCGCAAAGAGCTACGTGGCGCAATGCGAGGAACGTTACGGCCGGCTGGCGGTCGAGCAGACGCTCGATGCTGCGCATGCCTTGATGTCGCACGGTATCGATCGCTATCCCGGCAAGAAGAAGCTTGATCTTCGTGCGGAAGAAAAGCGTGCCGGAGAGCGTCGTCTGCACGAGGAGAGCGCATTCAACGACCTGTGGCGAACCGTTCCGGCCGGGCCGATCAAGAGCCCGGAACTGCTGAACACAGAACGACGCCGCAAGCTCTTGGGGCTGCCACAGGAAAACCTGTTGTATTTCCTGGAAAAGACCGCGCCGCGCCTGCAGCCCTGGCAACGCGAGGTGCTCCGGATCGTGCGTCACATTGCCCAGTATTTTTATCCGCAGAGCCAGACCAAGGTCATGAATGAGGGCACCGCCACCTATGTACATTACCGCATCATGACCCGGCTGCACGAACAGGGCCGGATTTCCGACGGCAATTTCCTCGAATTTCTGCAATCCCATACTAATGTGGTGTTTCAGCCTGATTTCGACGATCAGCGCTTTTCGGGCTTCAATCCCTATGCGCTCGGCTTCGCGATGATGCAGGACATCGAGCGCATCGTCGTCAATCCTGACGATGAGGATCGGGAGTGGTTTCCGGACATTGCCGGGACCGGCGATGCGATGGCGGTACTGCGCGATATATGGGCGAATTACCGCGATGACAGTTTCATCAGCCAGTTCCTCAGCCCGCGACTCATGCGACGCTTGCGCATGTTTCATCTCCATGACGATCCGGGGGAAAGCGCAGGCATAAGAGTCGATGCTATTCATAATGAACGGGGCTATCGTCGCGTTCGCAGTGAACTGGCGCGACTGTACGATGTCGGTTTCATCGACCCCAATATAGAAGTGTTCGATGTTGATCTATCGGGCGATCGTCGCCTGATGTTGCGCCATTCGGTGGTGAAAGGAGCTCAATTGAACGAGTCCGATGCGAAGCGCGTTCTTCAGCACTTGGCCGATCTCTGGAGCTATGACGTATCGCTCGTCGAAGCCGACGCCACGGACAAAATCCTGAAGGAGTACGCAGTGAACCCGCGCGCACTTGCCGCTGCGGCGTGATCTCATTCCTTAAGCGTGAACTTCTTTCGCAGCTCCGCAGCTATCTTGTCGGCGAGTTCCTGTGCGTTCCTCGTATGCTTTGGCGCAGTTACGACCGTCGGTCGCCAGCCGAGGATCGGATCTCTGCGTACCGATACAAACACACCACCAATCAACAGCCTCTGAAGAATCATGTCTTCGAGTTCGGCGTCAGTTTTTGCCTGCTTTTCCACTGGATCCCGTTCTATCGCCAGCCTCGCGCTGAAGCTGAAATCTGACGATTCTGGAGAAGACGACCGACTGTAAGCGCGATGGATCGGTAGGGCTCGTGCGCTGGGTCTTTCGTCTTGGTCAACCAACAGGCCGAGAAGTAGGGATTCAAATCCCCAAGCTCAAGAGTGCTGGTAATGGCTATCGGCCGCTGCTTGTCGGCATGCTTTTACCGTTAATCTGGGGCGACTTTTGCCTCGGATCTTCCGGCAGTTGCGACGCGACGGTGTGGATCGTCGGGGCTGGCAATGCCGGTGACAATGATTGGACTCTGGCTCAACCTGCGCCGCGGGCTTGCTCTTGGCCGGGGGCCCCACCGTCGCCGGCGCGGCAGGCTTGCGTTCGCGCCGCTGCGTTCCTGGCCGCCGCCTTCGCCTGAGGCCGCGCCGCGGCAAAGCGGTTCGGGACGGCTTCCCCTTGAATATACCGCCGTTTTTCCCGCCAATAGCTTGACCGCGGGTACCTCATGCGTATGAGATGGAACGATGGGTCCGATCCGCACGCTATTTCTCGTTTTTCTGGTGGCCGCCTGGTCGTCGGCGTCGGCGGAGACGATGAAGTTTGAAGACGCAGCAGGGTTGCTGGGTGCAAGCTGTGCCAAGGACATTGAAACAAACTGCCGCGGCGCAAATCTCGACCCTGTTCGTATGAAGGAATGCCTCTACCGTAACGAGGATAGTCTGTCGGCGCAGTGCAGGACTGACTATGTTCGAGCCTTCGACGCGATCCAGAAACGTGTGGCCGCCCGCTCCGCCGTCACCAAATTATGCGACCGCGACGTAGCCAAATTCTGTGCCGGCGCCCAGAAGGGCAGTGGCCAGGCCGTGGACTGCCTGTTGGCGGGGCCACGCGGAGTCAGCATAAATTGCAACAAGGCCATTAGCGAGGCGGGGTATCGCTGATGTTGTCGGAGCGGAAAACTCGACATGGCATTGGCCTGCTGATCGTCGCGCTGGTCGGTTTCACGGCGCTGCCGTCCTCGGCACAGACCCAGGCGGGTGGCACGGCGGAGGATTGGGTCAACAAGCTTGCCGGCCTTGAAACTCAGCCAGATCTGGATGTCGCTGCCCTGCGGCAGCAGGCTCTGGAGCGAGTCAAGTCGAAAGCCGATGCCGCGCCGATAAAGCGACCGCCAGTCGCCGCGCAGCTGCTCAAGTTGCCGCAAATCGATGTCGAGATTCAATTTGATGAAGACGCGGCGGTCATTCGGCCCGAGTTTTATCGAGCGCTCGGGCGCATCGCCGATACGCTCACCCATCCGACGCTGCTGGCGTATAAATTCCTGATCGTTGGACATACGGCGTCGACGGGCAGGCGTGACATTAATCTGACGCTGAGTCAGAGGAGAGCGGACGTGATCCGCGAGGTGCTGGTCAACACATTCAAGATTTCGCCAAAGCGCCTCCAGGCGCTCGGTCTCGGCGAGGAACAATTGCTGGACAGCGCCCATCCGGCTGCGCCGGTCAACCGGCAGGTACAGGTTGCCGCTGTGGGAAAAGCGCTCTAACGCTCGTTGGAGCGGCATCGTTTTACCGAAGGCGATCACCCCGGGAGGTTGAGATGACGACGAGCCTGAAACAGATGATGGAAGCGGCCAACGCCGCGGTGCCGAAGATCACGCCGGCCCAGGCGCGCGAGATGATTGGCAAGGGCAACACGCTGGTGGTCGACGTGCGCGACGCACCGGAGGTCGAGAAGAGCGGCAAGATCGCCGGCGCCGTGCATGTTTCGCGCGGCATGCTGGAGTTTCGCGCCGATCCCGAGTCGCCCTACCACGACAAGAATTTCGCCAAGGACAAGACCGTCATCCTGTATTGCGCGTCCGGCGGCCGCTCCGCGCTGGCCGCCAAGGCGCTCAAGGATCTGGGCTACGATCAGGTCTACAACGTCGGCGCCTTCAAGGATTGGGCCGAAAGCGGCGGACCGGTCGAAAAGCCGATCGAGGCGGGCATGTGACGGCACAAATGTGAACCTGAACATGAAGCAGCCGTGATTCCTTCTGCTGCCGAAAGAGATGAATTGCTCAAGGGCTTTGCGCGTGCCCTGTTCAGGGGTGACATGAAGGAGCTCTACAGGGTGGTCGCGCCTGACTTTCTCTGGAGCTTCCACGATGGTCTCGCCACAACGAAGTCCCTCGTGGGCCCCGCGGCCATTCTCGTGCACCTGGCCGAGCAGAAGGCGCTGTTCTCGGCGCAACGTTTCCACGAGGTGGTCTACCATCATGCTGCCGACGCGACCTTCATGACGTTCCGCGTCAGCGAGACCGTCCGGGCCAGCGGCGAACAGCGCGAGCAGCGCGGCATCGAGTGCTATACGTTCAGGAACGGCATGCTGGCGACCAAGGACGTTTATCGCAAGCCGGTCAAAATCTGACGCGGATACCGATACGCCCATTCTGCCTGTCCATTTTTCGGCGCCCACGGCCGGGCCGGTTCTGGGGGATGGCGACAAATTTAACTATCAATGGCGCTAGCGCTGCCACTTGCGACATCACGTCGTTGATCGCCAGGAAGTCGAGTGCGACCTTCAGGCGCTCGTTCATGGACGACCTCAGGCGATCTCAGTCATTCGGCTGCGTCCCCGGCGCCGATCGCACTTGCGTGGCGCTTCCGCTTGACGCCGGTCCAGCGCTCGAAAAGGTCGTGCTCGATGTCGAACTGATCGAGCGCCTTGCCGATGCTTTGATGGATCAGATCCATGATCGTTTTCGGTCCGTGGTAGAAGGCCGGCATGGGCGGCAGGATCACTGCGCCCAAATCGGCGCAGCGCATCATGAGTTCGAGATGTCCCTTGTGCAGGGGCGTTTCGCGAACCATCAGCACCAGACGGCGACGCTCTTTCAAGGTGACGTCGGCCGCCCGCACCACCAGATTGTCCGTGTAGGAATTGGCGATAGCGGAAAGCGACTTGATTGTGCATGGCGCTACCACCATGCCGCGCGTCTTGAAGGAACCGCTGGCGACCGCGGCGGCAAGGTCCTTGTTCTTGTAGACGACATTGGCAAGCGCTTCGATCTCGTCGACCTTGTAGTCCGTCTCGATCGCAAAATTACGTACCGCCGATTCGCTGAGAATCAGATGCGCGGGCACACCGAGCCGATTCAGCACTTTCAGCATTTCGGCGCCGTAGATGACGCCGGTCGCGCCGGTGATGGCTATCACCAAAGGCAAGGTCATAAGGCTTCTCCATTTCCGACCGACGGCATGTACCTATGCCGGCTCACCAGCGGGTTGCTCGCGCGCCGGCATCGACGTCACTTCGCTTCGGGGCCTGTTGAGCGCGATGACATAGATGGCGGTCGCAGCGACAAGCATCGGCACGCCGGCGGCGTAGAAAATGGTTTCCGGCGTCCAGCCTGCGCCGAGCGCAAGGCCTACCGCCAGTGGCCCGGCGATGCCGCCGAGACGTCCCACGCCCAAGGCCCAGCCAGTTCCGGTCGAGCGCACCGCAGGCGCGTAATGGACCGCCGCCAGCGCGATGGCGCTCTTCTGACCGCCGCTGATGCATACGCCGGTGAGGAAAGCCGCCGCCATCACCACGCCCACAGGCATGGCGAGCGCCATGCCTGTCAGCGCGATGACCACCGCGCCGGCCAGATAGAGGACGCCGACGGTCGCGTAGGACCCGAGCCGATCCATGCAGGGGCCGACGATGAACACGATGAGGATGCCACCGATTGTGGTCAGCGAGGTCGTCAACGCTACCTGGTCCATCGAATAGTTCAATCCACGCAGCACCGTCGGCAACCAGCTCTGCAGCGCATAGAATTCGCCGAGGTTGATAAAGAACACGAGCCACAGGAGCGCCGTCGCGAGTCCCCGCCGCTGCTGGAACAGGCGGTGAACCACGCTGCCCGTCTCTCTTGCCGCTGCAACGAATGAGGTGTCGGCGGCCACTACAAGAGTGCGATCGATGCGTCGCAGAATCGAAACGACGGTGTCCCGGCTCGTTCTCTGCAACACCAGATGATCGATCGATTCCGGAAGAAGCCCGATGAGCAGCACCACCAGTGCGAGGGGTACGAGGCCGCCGACATAGAATAGCGACGTCCAGCCATAGGTTGGAATGAGCATGGCGGCCAGATAGCCGGCGATGACGAAGCCGAGCGAAAAGCCGCAATAGATGATCAGCACGAACGTCGCGCGCAATCGTTTCGGGCTGTACGCGCACGTCATGGCCACTGCGCTCGGCGCCACACCACCAAGCCCGATTCCCGCAAGGAAACGCAGCACGATCAATTCGGTCAGCCCGTGCGCGTACACCGTTAGAAGCGTGAATACTCCGAAGGAGAGAGTGCCGAGAATGATCAGTCGGCGGTGCCCGTAGCGGTCGGAAAGCGGCGGCAGGACGAGGTAGCCGACCATCAAGCCAACCAGGGCCGACGAGAAAATGGGCCCGAGCGTCGCCGCAGTCAACGACCATTCCTTGGCGATCAGCGGCGCGGCATAGCTGATGGCTTGCGTATTGAAGCCGTCGGCGATCATCGCCAGCGCACAGAGGCCGATAATCAGAAATTGGTAGGGACTTACGCGGCGCGCGTCCATGAACGCGGCAATGTCGACGCTGTCGGCCATGTCATCTCTCCCGTCCCGGACTTATTATCTTTTTGTCTTTGTATTGCCGATCGGCTTCGACGCGCATGCGCGCCGAAGCATTCGCGGCCGTCCAATGTCGTTCAACCTCCCGCGCCACAGTGTGTTGGTACAGATCGTGGGCGTCAGCTTTTCGATCTGGCAATGTCGCTTATCGACGCATCATCTTCGATCCGAAAAAGATCTTCGGCAGGGCCTTGACCAGCGGCAATGACGCCTCCGCTACAAAGTCCTCGAGCCGCAGTTCCGGATTGGCCGGCCGGATTCGTTCCAGCGCCGCGTGCGCCGCGGCGTCGGCCGGCGGCGGCTTGGTCGCGTCGATCAGCATTTTCGAACCAAATCGCTGCCAAAGCCCGGTGCCTGGCGCGCCCAACTCGGCCAGACTGGCGTCCATCGCGTGATTGTGGGTGCCTGGGATGATGACGACATCCTTATCGGGATCGACCCGCGTGTTGAGCGCCCACAGCAATTCGGAATGGTTGAAGATATCGACGTCCGCGTCGACGGCGATGGCGAGTTTCGGATGCTGGTACTCCGACGACAGCGCCGCCAGCAGCAGGTTCTTCGCTTCGCCGTAAGTGCGCGGCGTCATCTGCACGACAACTGCGAAGATGCCGGGCAGCACCATCACGTTATGCAGATTCGGACCGCCGCCGACGTCCTTGAGGCGACGGAAGATGGCGGCGCTCATCGGAATCTTGTGGAAGACGCAGCCTTCCATTTCCGAGCCGTTCTGCAGGTTCTTGAAGATGGCGTCGTTGCGGCACGTCATGTGCTGGTATTCGACCACCGGGTTTTTGCCCGTGCCGGTGACGTAATAGTCCTGGAATTCGGAGAACGGCCCTTCCTCCTCGCGGTAATGCGGCGGGATGTGGCCCTCCAGCACAATTTCGGCGTCGGCCGGCACTTCGAGATCGACCGTATCGCATTTGACGAGACGCACCGCTTCGCCGAGATAGCCGCCGGCAATCTCGAATTCATCGAGCCCATACGCGGCAGTGGTGGCGGCGGCGGCGTAATAGAGCGGATGGTGGCCGATGAAGATCGCCACAGGCATCGGCTCGTTGCGCGCCTGGTACTTGGCGTAGTTTCGCCAGGTGTGGCGCGGATAGAGCAGGATGCCCGACTTGTTCGGCCCCTTGATCTGCAAGCGATGGAAAGCTGACATTGCGCTCGCCGGTGTCGGGATCCTTGCTGACCACCAGCCCGGAACCGATGACGGGACCCGCATCCTTGATGCCCGCCTTGTGCACCGGCAGATGGGTGAGATCGAACTCGCCGCGCTTGAAGCGCTTTCGCTTTTACCGGCGCGTCCGAATCATCCACCATCACCGGCTTGATCAACTTGCCCATGCGTGCGGCGACAATCGGCACCACGGTGTCTTCGGTGGCGCCGAAGGCGAGGGCCGCGTGCCGCACGTTGGCCGGCGCCTGTCCGAGCGAACGCCAGCCATGCGGCAGGTTCTCGAACAGCAGGGCTTTTTCGCGCGATTGGTAAAGCAGCGAGCCCATCTGCGTGACCGGATCGACCGGCTTGTCGATCCGGATCAGTTCGCCAGCGGCATCGAGATCCTCGATCCATGTCCGCATCGTCTTGGGGTGCGAATTGGATGTCATCGTGCAGCCCTCCACAAGCAAGAGCGTGTCATGGCGCTTTCCTCCACTGGACATATTGCGTTCTGTCAGATAGAACGTCGTTCTATTTTTGAAATTGAACTCCTTAAGCGTTCGATTGTCAAATCGAGGTGAGCCGATGGACATGAGAGCGAGCAGCATTTCCGGCAAAGAACGCGGCGGCGTCGCCGCGCTGGAGCGCGGGTCTGTCCATTCTGGAGGCGTTCAAACAGGGCAAGGAAATCTTGTCGCTCGCCGAACTCGCCGGCCTGACCGGCCTCTACAAGAGCACCATTTTGCGCCTGTGCGACTCGCTGCTGCGTTTCGGCTACCTCCAGCGGATGGAGGACGGACGGTTTCGTCTCGGCGCGGCGGTGTTCCCGCTCGCGCGCGTCTACCAGAGCGCATTCAATCTGCGCGACGCCGTCGTGCCGGTGCTGCGCAGCCTGACCGACCGGACGGGCGAGACTTCTTCCTTCTATGTCCGCGACGGCGACAGCGAGGTGTGCCTGCATCGCACCGCTTCGCCTCATCCCGTGCGCGACGCCGGCGTCGGCGAGGGCGCGCGCTTCGCCATCGATAACAGCGCCTGCTCCGTCGTGCTGTCCGCCTTTCTCGGCGCCCGCGGAGACAAGTACGACAAGGCGCGCCGGGACATCGTCGCCATAGCATCGCCCAGCAATCGCATCCGCGGCGTTTCGGCCGTCGTCTGCCCCGTCTTCACCGTCAACCAGACGCTCGCCGGAGCACTCTTGCTGTCGGGACCTGAAACGCGCTTCACCAAGGACGTCGTTCCGGCCATGCGCGCGGCCGTCGTGGATGAAGCAATTGCGTTGACACGTTCGCTCGGCGGCGATCCCGTCGTGTTCGAGCCGGCGCGGCTGCCACGCGCGAAACGCTGAACGCGAGCGCGATCGTCTTGCCGCTCAGCATGCTGGGGTCGTCGGCGGGAAAGCGCGTGAATTGGTAGCATTCATTCGCATAGTGGGTGGCTACGAGCTCCACTCATGGCTGCAAGCCACCAGTCTCGCAACACTCTTTCGTAGACGCGCGACATGGTCTAAGAGCGGCGGAAAACTTTGTTTCGGGCTCTTTGTGCGCATGATTCGTCTCGACAACGTCAGTAAGCAGATCGGTCACCAGATCCTTTTCATCGAAGCCTCCGCGGCAATCGAAAAGGGCGAGAAGGTCGGCCTCGTCGGCCCCAACGGGGCCGGCAAGACGACGCTGTTCCGCATGATCACGGGCCAGGAGCAGCCCGACGAGGGCCAGGTGGCGGTCGATCGCGGCGTCACCATCGGCTATTTCAGCCAGGACGTCGGCGAGATGTCCGGCCGCAGCGCCGTGTCGGAGGTGATGGACGGCGCCGGTCCTGTCTCCGCCGTGGCCAGCGAGCTGAAGGAACTGGAGGCCGCGATGGCCGATCCCGACCGCGCGGACGACATGGACGAAATCATCGCGCGCTACGGCGAGGTGCAGGCGCGTTTCGAGGAACTCGACGGCTACGCCCTGGAGGGCCGGGCGCGCGAAGTGCTCGCCGGCCTGAGCTTCAGCCAGGAGATGATGGACGGCGACGTCGGCGCGCTGTCGGGCGGCTGGAAAATGCGCGTGGCGCTGGCCCGCATTCTGCTCATGCGTCCCGACGCCATGCTGCTGGACGAGCCGAGCAACCATCTGGATCTCGAAAGCCTGATCTGGCTGGAGCAGTTCCTCAAGGGTTATGAGGGCGCGCTCTTGATGACCTCGCACGACCGCGAGTTCATGAACCGCATCATCGACAAGGTGGTGGAGATCGATGGCGGCCAGCTTACGACCTATTCGGGCAATTACGAGTTCTACGAGGCGCAACGCGCGCTGAGCGAGAAGCAGCAGCAGGCCCAGTTCGAGCGCCAGCAGGCGATGCTGTCGAAGGAAATCAAGTTCATCGAGCGATTCAAGGCGCGCGCCTCGCACGCCGCGCAAGTGCAGAGCCGGGTGAAGAAGCTGGAGAAGATCGAACGGGTGGAGCCGCCGAGGCGCCGCCAGACCGTGTCGTTCGATTTTCCGCCGGCGCCCCGCTCGGGCGAGGACGTGGTCAGCCTCAAGAAGGTGCAGAAGGGCTATGGCGTCAGGCGCATCTACGACGGGCTGGACTTCATGGTGCGCCGCAGGGAGCGCTGGTGCGTCATGGGCGTCAACGGCGCCGGCAAGTCCACGCTGTTGAAGCTGGTGGCGGGCTCGACGCCGCCGGACGATGGCACGGTGGCGCTCGGCGGCAGCGTGAAGATGGGTTACTTCGCGCAGCACGCCATGGATCTGCTGGACGGCGAGCGCACGGTGTTCCAGTCGCTGGAGGATTCATTCCCGCAGGCCGGGCAGGGCTCGCTACGCGCGCTGGCCGGCTGCTTCGGGTTTTCCGGCGACGACGTGGAGAAGAGATGCCGGGTGCTGTCGGGCGGCGAGAAGGCACGGCTGGTGATGGCGAAGATGCTCTACGACCCGCCGAACTTCCTGGTGCTGGACGAGCCCACCAACCATCTCGACATGGCGACCAAGGAAATGCTGATCGCGGCGCTGTCGCAGTATGAGGGCACCATGCTGTTCGTCTCGCACGACCGCCACTTCCTGGCCGCGCTTTCCAATCGGGTGCTGGAACTGACGCCCGAGGGTATTCACCAATATGGCGGTGGCTACACGGAATATGTCGCGCGCACGGGCCAGGAGGCGCCAGGCTTGCGCAGCTAAACTCCGTGGCGCCGCGCCCGGCCGACCCCCTAACGTTTGCCGATCCTCTCCCACAGCCAGCGCGCCACCGCATCGGATGACGCCGCGCCGTCGCCGCCGGTGGCGCGCAAATTGGCCTCGCGCATCGTCGATATGTCGATCTTGCCGAGCAGCGGCTGCAGCGCGCCGCGCAGCGCCGGATCGCTGGCGCGTTTCGGGGCCAGCAGCACGATCGCGTCGTAAGGCGGGATCGCGTGTCTGGGATCATCCAGCACCGCCAGGTCGTATTTCGCAATCAGCCCGTCGCTGGTATAGCCCGCGATCACGTCGACCTCGCCGGCTGCGACCGCGGCATACATGAAGTCCGGCTGCATCTGCCGCTGCGCGCGGAACGAAAGCCCATAGGCCTGTCGCAGCCCCGCCCATTCCGGCCGCGAGAAGAATTCGTAATCGCCGGCGATCGACAGCGTTGCCGCATGCGCCGCGAGATCGGCGATGGAACGGATGCCGAGGGCCTCGGCGCGCTTTCGCGGCATCACCAGCGCATAGGCGTTCTCGAAGCCGAGTTCGCCGAGCAGCGTGACGTTCTGCTGCGCCAGCGTCGCGTTCAGTTCGCGCAGCAACTCTTGGCGCGGCCTGATATCGCTGTGATGGAACTGGTTGGCCCACAGCGTGCCGGAATAATCGACGTAGACGTCGATATCGTTTGAAACCAGCGCATCGAAGATCACGCTGGAGCCGAGACCCTCGCGCGTGGTGGCCGAAAACCCGGCCGCGCGCAGCCGCTGCGCGATCAGCGCCGACAGTACATATTGTTCGGTAAAGGTCTTGGCGCCGACGATATAGCTCGATGGCGGGCGCGTCATCGAAGGTACCAGCGTTGCCGCGACCAGCGCGGCGATGCCGACGCCGCCAGATGTCATGCGCAGGCGGCTGCGGTCGCGAATGCCGTTTTCGATCAAGGCCAGCAATTGATCGACCGCGAGCGCCAGCACCGCGGCGGCGAGGCAGCCGAACAGCACGAACACCCAGTTCTGGGTCTGCAGGCCCGCGAAGATGTAATTGCCGAGGCTGGTTTGCCCGATCGGGGTCGACAGCGTCGCGGTGCCGATCACCCACACCGCCGATGTGCGGATGCCCGCCATGATCACCGGCAGCGCCAGCGGCAACTCCACCATGAACAGCGACTGACGCGGCGTCATGCCGACGCCCTGGGCGGCCTCGAGGATCAGCAGGCTCGACGCCCTGCAGTCCGGTGATGGTGTTGCGCAGCACCGGCAGCATCGAATAGAGCGCCAGCGCCAGCACCGCGGGGAGGAATCCGAAGGCGGAAAAGCCAAATCCGAACCAGGCCAGCGACAGTGCCGCGAGCGCCAGCAGCAGCGGATAGAACAGCGCGAGCAGCGCCAGCCCCGGCACCGTCTGCACGATGCTGGCAAGCCCGAGCAGGGCGCCGCGCGGCACCGGCCGGTTGCGCGCCGCAATCGCGAGCGGCAGGCTGACCGCAAGGCCCAGCGCCAGCGCGGCGATGCTGACGCGCACATGATTGCCGAGATAGTCGGGCAGATGCGCCAGCGCCTCGCTCCAGCGCGGATCGGAGAAAAGGCTCATGCCGCACCGTCCCGCGGCAGCAGCATTTGAAGCCGCTCGGCCTGCCGCCGCGGCGTGCGCAGGAGCTCGCCGACGTAAGCGTCGCCGCTGTTGGCAAGCTCCGTTGGCGTGCCCAGCGCCAGCAGCCGTCCGGCGCGCATCACGGCGACGCGGTCGGCCAGCAAGATGGCCTCGGTCATGTCGTGGGTGATCATGACGGTGGTCAGCCCGAGCTTTTTGTGCAGGGCGCGATAGTCGTCGCCGAGCGCATCGCGGGTGAGGGGATCGAGCGCGCCGAACGGCTCGTCCATCAGCACGATCCGCGGCCGTGCCGCCAGCGCGCGGGCGACGCCGACGCGCTGGCGCTGGCCGCCCGACAGCTCATGGGGAAAGCGATCGCGATATTGGGCGCGATCGAGCCGCACCAGATCGAGCAGCTCGTCCACCCGCGCGGCAATCTCCGCCGCTGGCGTGCCCAACAGCTTCGGCGTGATGCCGATATTGGCGGCGACGCTCATATGCGGAAACAGTCCGCCGCTCTGGAACACATAGCCGATGCGGCGGCGCAACTGCGACCGGATCGACCGCGCGCACGTCCTCGCCTTCGATCGTGATGCTGCCGGCGTCGGCCTCGATCAGCCGGTTGGCCAGCCGCAGCAGCGTGGTCTTGCCGGAGCCGGAGCTGCCGACGATGGCGAGGAATTCGCCCGTCGGCGACCTCGAGCGAGACATCGTCCACCGCGAGGGCAGGTTCAGCGCCGCGGCCGCCGTCGAAGCTCTTGCCGACATGCGCAAATGCGATTCTGGGCGGGGCGGCGGTCATTTGCTCGGGACTATCACACCGCCACCGGGCAACCAAGCCGACGCAGCGCTTGCCTGTTGCCGCCGATCGGTTGAATTGTCGCGGCAAGGGCGCTAATCCGTACGCCGCAACAGGGTACATCAGGGGAAACGCGTGCAGGCGGAAGTCACCGCAGAATCGACGGCGGTCGCGCTCGACGACGCGACGGTGGCGTTCCGTCTGGCAGACAGCCGCGTCTACACCGCGGTCGAAAAGGCCCGGCTCTAGGATCGAGCATGGCGAGTTCGTCGCCATCGTCGGGCCGACCGGATGCGGAAAATCGACGCTGCTCAATGTCGCCGCCGGCCTGCTCAGGCCGGCCTCCGGAGCGGTGCGGATTTTCGACGCGCCGCTGACCGGCCTCAACCGGGACGCCGGCTATCTGTTTCAGGCCGATGCGCTGTTTCCATGGAAGACCGCGATCGACAACGTCGCCATTGGGCTCGAGATCCAGGGCGCGCCGCGCGCGCTGGCGCTGGAGCGCGCGCAGGGCTGGCTGGGCGCGGTCGGGCTCGGCGCGTTCGGCAATCGCTATCCGCACATGCTGTCGGGCGGCCAGCGCAAGCGCGTCGGGCTGGCGCAGGTGTTGATCCGCGACCCCAAGATCCTCCTGATGGACGAGCCGTTCGGGCCGCTCGATGCCCAGACCCGCCAGATCATGGGCAATCTGCTGCTGGAGCTGTGGAACGCCGATCGCAAGGCGGTGCTGTTCGTCACCCACGATCTCGAAGAGGCGATCGCGCTCGCCGACCGGGTCGTGATCATGTCGGCGGGGCCGGGCGCGCGCATCATCGGCGACTGGCGCGTGCCGCTGCCGCGCCCGCGCGACATTCTCGAAGTCCGGCTGGACAAGGATTTTCACGCCCTGCACCGCGAAATCTGGAGCGTGCTGAAGGACGAAGTGATGAAGGGCTACGCGCATTCGTCGCAGGCCCGGTGGGGACTGCAGGATGAGCCGGGCCGGATTGCTCCTCTGTCAGCTTCTGGTCGCTGTCGTCGGACTTGCCCTGTGGCAGTTGTTCGCGACCGTGCCGGTGTTCGGCCGCATGCTGCTGCCGCCGTTCTTCTTCTCCAATCCGGTCGACGTCGGCCAGCCAGATCGTCGACTGGTTCGCGCGCGGCGTGATCTGGAAGCATCTCGCGATCACGCTATGGGAATCGATTCTGGCTTTCGCGATCGGCTCGCTCGGCGGCGTCATGGTCGGCTTCTGGTTCGCGCGCCAGCCGCTCGTCGCCGCGGTCTTCGACCCCTACGTCAAGATGGCCAACGCGCTGCCGCGCGTCGTGCTGGCGCCGATCTTCACGCTGTGGCTCGGGCTCGGCATCTGGTCGAAGGTCGCGCTCGGCGTCACGCTGGTGTTCTTCATCGTGTTCTTCAACGTCTATCAGGGCGTCAAGGAAGTCAGCGCCACCGTGCTGGCCAACGGCCGCATGCTCGGCATGAGCGAACGGCAGCTGATGCGGCACGTCTACTGGCCCTCGGCGCTGTCGTGGATGTTCTCCTCGCTGCATACCTCGGTCGGCTTCGCCGTGGTCGGCGCGGTGGTCGGCGAATATCTCGGCTCCGCGGCCGGGCTCGGCTATCTGATCCAGCAGGCCGAAGGCGTGTTCGACGTCGCCGGCGTGTTCGCCGGCATGTTCGTGCTGTCGGCTTTCGTCATCCTGATCGATCTGGCCGTGACGGCGGTCGAGCGGCGGCTTCTGGTGTGGCGGCCGGACGCGGCCGAGCGGCCACAGCTAGCGCTGTCATTGCGAGCGAAGCGAAGCAATCCACCTTTCTTTTGGCCGCGATATGGATGTGCTTCGTTTCGCTCGCAACGACGGTGAGGGAGTACAATCACCTTCTCAAGCGACGCCTGCTGCTCTATCGTGCTGCCTAACGAATAAAGCCCGGAGGATACCATGAGGACGATTTTTGGCAGGCTGGCGGCGACGCTTGTGGCGCTGGCGCTGACATCCGGTCTCGCGGCCGCGCAAAGCAAGATCACCATCGCGGTCGGCGGCGGCTCCTGCCTGTGCTATCTGCCGACTGTGCTGGCAAAAGAGCTTGGCGAATACGACAAGGCCGGCCTTGCCGTCGAACTGGTCGACCTGAAAGGCGGCTCGGACGCGCTCAGGGCCGTGCTCGGCGGCAGCGCCGACGTGGTTTCCGGCTATTTCGACCACTGCGTCAATCTCGCCGCCAAGAAACAGGAACTGCAGGCCTTTGTCGTCTACGACCGCTATCCCGGCCTGGTTCTGGTGGTGTCGCCCTGCACACACGAGCGAAATCAAGTCGATCAAGGATCTCGCCGGCAAGAAGGTCGGCGTCAGCGCGCCGGGCTCCTCGACCGATTTCTTTCTCAAATATCTCCTGAAGAAGAACGGCGTCGATCCGGCCGGCACTTCGGTCATCGGCGTCGGCCTCGGCGCCACCGCGGTCGCGGCGATGGAGCAGGGCCAGATCGACGCGGCCGTGATGCTGGATCCGTCGGTGACCGTGCTGCAGGGCAGCCATCCGGACCTGCGCATCCTCTCCGACACCCGGACGCAGAAGGATACGCTTGATGTGTTCGGCGGCGAATATCCGGGCGGCGCGCTCTACAGCACAACCGCGTGGGTCGCTTCGCATGAAAAGGACGTGCAGGCCCTGACCAATGCGATCGTGAATACGCTCGCCTGGATTCATGCGCATTCGCCCGAGGATATCATGGCGAAAATGCCGCCGGAAATTGTCGGCAAGAACAAGGAACTCTATCTCGCCGCGTTGAAGAATACGATTCCGATGTATTCGCAGACCGGCAAGATGGACCCCAAGGGCGCGGACGCGGTGCTCGCGGTGTTCAGCGCGGGCTCGCCGGAGGTCGCGAAGGCCAATGTCGACGTCAGCAAGACCTTCACCAACAAATACGTCGAGCAGGCCAGGAAGACGACGGGGACGAATGCCAAATAGATCCTGTCTGATGGCATGACGCCCCCGGTCATTCATCGCGTCGCGACGCTGGAGCTGCCCATTCAGCCGTGGTCATGGCCGTTCGCCGACGAGCGGCGCGCCGATATCGACGCGCATTTTGCCAGCAAGCAGCGCGAGAAGCCGATCTGGAACGGCCGCGTTCTGCTTGGGGCGCAATCCGGTCTTCGCCGGCGACCGCTTCAGCGCCAGCTATTTCGAGACCGATTTCGCGAGCTTCCTGGCGTGGCGCGACTGGGGCTTTGCGGACCGGGGCGTGTTCAACGGTTTCGGGATGGGCGCGCTGCGCTGCTCCGACGGCGCCTTCGTATTGGGCGAAATGGCTCAACATACGTCGAATGCCGGACGCATTTACTTTCCGTCGGGAACGCCCGATCTCGAGGACGTCAGCGAGGGCGCCGTCGACATACCAGGCAGCGTCGTCCGCGAAGCCGAAGAGGAAACCGGTCTCTCCGTTGCCGATTATCGGGCCGGCGCGCACTGGGATTGCGTGGTCTCGGGTAGCGCGATTGCGATGATCAGGATATTGCATGTCGATGCATCAGGCGAAGAACTGCGCGCCCGGATCGAGGCCAATCTCGCCAGGCAGCACCAGCCCGAGCTTGCCGCGATTCATCTGGTGCGCGGTGCGGGCGATTTCACCGCGGCGATGCCGCGCTTTGTCACGGCGTTTATCGAGGCACAGATATCGACGTCATCCTGAACCGCGCATCGCCGTCAACCGGAGCTCCTGAAGTCATGAGCAAGAATCCAGCGAAATCCCTTGCCGCCGAGTTGAAGCCGTATGTCGCGCCGTTTCGCTTCGACGGGTCGGGCAAGTTCCATCTCAGGTCGCACAAGACCGATGAGAGGGGCGGACTCGACAAGGACAGCGCCGAAAGGATTCTCGAAGCCAACCGCAAGCGGCTGAACGATTTTCAGGAACGGCTTTACGCGCAGGATCGCTGGTCGCTGCTCGTGATCCTTCAGGGCATGGATGCGGCGGGCAAGGACAGCGCCATCAAGAGCATATTCGAAGGCGTCAATCCGCAGGGCTGCGAGGTCTATTCGTTCAAGCAGCCGTCGTTTCACGAACTGAATCACGATTTCATGTGGCGCAGCATGATCGCGCTGCCGGAGCGCGGCCGCATCGGCATCTTCAATCGCTCCTATTACGAGGAGTGCCTGGTGACGCGGGTGCATCCTGAATTTCTCGCCAACGAGAAGATCCCCCACCGGCTGATGACCAGGAACATCTGGCGCGAGCGGTTCCAGGATATTTCCGGGATCGAGCGTTACCTGGCGCGCAACGGCACGGTGATCCTGAAGTTCTTCCTCAACGTCTCCAGGCAGGAGCAGCGCGAGCGGTTTCTCGACCGGCTGGACCAGCCCGCGAAGAACTGGAAGTTTTCGATGAACGACATCAGCGAGCGCGCGCTGTGGCCGAGATATATGGCCGTATATCAGGACATCGTCCGGCACACCTCGACGGCGTTAGCGCCGTGGTACGTGGTGCCGGCCGATCACAAGTGGTTCGCGCGCGTAGTGATCGGCTCCGCGATCGTCAGCGCGCTGGAGACCCTCGATCTGCACTTTCCGCGCGCCGACAAGGCGTCGCTGCGGGAGTTCAAGCAGGTGCGCGAGGCGCTGGAAAGCGAAGGGAAGGGGCGGGCGAAGAAAGAGACGGCTGCGGGAAAATCAGCGAACAAATAGCGGCGTTCTCTACCCTCCCACGTCTGATAGGGCAGTTACGCGTGGACCAATTTGTCGCCCGTTGACCGATTGCAGCAACTGCTGCATGGAATAATCTTGGGCTTGGGGGCGCGACGTGGCAGACGGGAATAAGGCAGGTCTTCGGATTATTTTGATACTTTCATTCGGAATGCATGCGTCTCTTGCGGTGGGCGCAACAGCATTTGCGCAGGCGGGTGCGACGGGCGGAACGATCGGAAAGACGGACAAATCGATTTCGGAAACAGAGCCACTCAAACCGGCCAGATCCCGCTCAAGGAACCAGCAGCCGGCAGACACTTCCGCCCGATCGAATGTTTTCCAGAATCCGACCATCAACGGCATTCGGGTCGATCGCTGCATGAAATGGGGACCTGTGGGGTGTGGCGACCCCGCAGCTAATCATTGGTGCAGGTCGAAGGGGTTTCAGCGGGCAACCAGCTGGAGTGGAGAAGAAATCCACCCGACCATTTTCCAGGATCCCCAGAGCTCGGTTAAAGTCTGCGACTATTTTTTCTGCGGCGGCTTTACGCGAATCGCGTGTGAATAATCGTTCTGGCGCAGGCGTCGACTGGCCCGCGTCCCATTGCGTGACAGGCCCGCCGCACCGCCCGGCCGCGCGAGCGGTTTATTCCTTTAAACCAACCCCGACATTCGCTCAGGGGCGACCTGTATTCCTGCCCGCCTGCGCTTTCGGGGCCCGGTTTTTGCTCGATTCGATATAGGTAAGTGACGTTATAGGTAAGTGACGTTGTCCGCTTTTGGGGACGTGCCTTGAGTTCCACTTTTCTGTCAACTCCCGGACATAATGGGAATCTAGTAGCCCTCATCACCGCCTCGCCGTCGGCTATCATCGGTGACTGAGAGTGTTGTGTTCCCGCCCGATCCAAAGGGGTGCATCGTATGCAAAACCAACATTCCCATAAGTCCGGTCCGTCACTTACGTCGATCGAGCGACCGCACTGTCCAATCTGCCAGACCCGAATGAACCCGGCGAAGATAGCGCCAGGCTCATCCGGCGTCGACGTCAGGACGTTTGAGTGCCGCGCCTGCCATCACGTCTACGTCGCGACCGCAGAAGCCGATCCGATGAAATCGGATGCGGTTCGCTGGCTCGCCAGCCATGACCTGAAGTCACCAACCTGATGCGCGAAAAGAAATGCGAGGGCCGGCACGACAGGCGATCCCGTAAACACCAGCTCAGCCGCACAATCATGCGCGCGTCGAGTCAAAGCTGATCTTTCTTTTCATCCGAGGTGGCGAGTATCGCCACCGCACCGGCACAGGGGGGTTTCATGCTTTCACTATTGATCGGGATCTTGATAATTTGCGTCGTCGGCGCCATTTGTTTTTGGGCCATTGATAAGTTTATCAGAGAATCTCGCCTGGCAGGCCTTCTCAAATTGTTGGTGGCGCTGATCTGCCTGGCATCGATCCTTCAACGGGTACTGCCACTGGCCGGGATTAATTGGCTGTAGCCGCGCGGCCCACGGCGATGCCGCCGGTCTTGACAAGGAACTGCCGGTTCGCACCGACGGTGTGCGTATTGACCGGAATCGAAGCTGACGCCCAATAGTCACAAGAACAGAAAACTCGCCGGCCGAACGGCGGGTTTTCTATTCTTCGAGCGTTGCCGTCACGGACAGGGATGGCGATATCCGTCGTTCCCGAGATACGTTCCGCTGCCCGGATCATACGACCTGAAACGACGCATACAGTAGGAGATCGCCTCGCCGGGAGGAGGGCCGTAGGCCGGGTCACCGTAGTAAACCGGGCCGGGGTAATAGCCTGGTGCGTAGTAGGGTGCCGCCAAGGCGCCGCCGATGAGGGCACCGGCGATAAGTCCTCCGGCGACCGGAGCGCCCCATCCCCAGCCTCCTCGTCCTCTCCAATAGACGGGTTCGATGGTTGTCGGGATTGCCTTGGTGATAGCGAGCGGCTCGCCGATCGGGGTTGCGCGCGCGCTGCCAGCGAATGGGATCATGCTGGCTGCCGCCAAAACCGAAATGGTCAGAATTCTAAGCGAGGTCGACATCATCGTTTCCTTTTCACGCGCGGCTTCGCTCCATGACCGATCATGGGACGCGGACCGAATTCGGAGTTGATTTGAGCCAAACCCGTGGTCGGCCAGCGTCTGTTGCCGATCATGGTGACGCGCAGGGGGGGATGGTTTCGGAGTCGTCGTTGCGGGGGCGGGTCGATCGTTTCGGATTCCGAGCCGAACCAACAGACCCGCCCCTGTGCTCGCGCTATCAATTAATTACTTGGCGCAGGTTTTGTCGGCCTTCAAAGCCGTCTCAGCTGATGCCATTGTCGAGTGAGCCGCGCCGACTACCTTCATGCTGCCGCCAGCAACAGGCTGGGCCTCGACGATTGAACATTTCATCGTCGCGGTATCCTGAGCCAGATAGAACGATGCCGGCGCCTGGCCGACAGTTTTGGGCGTTTCAGCCGCGAATGAAGGTGCGCTGAATGCGAGAACAGCGGCCGTCGCTAAGAGAATCTTCTTCATGATGTCTACCAGTTGTCGTGCGTCCAGTATTGAACACCGAGCAAATAGAGTCAGCCAATAAAGGTTCCAGCGATAACGGATTCGTTTTTGTAACCCGATCGAAGATTGTCGCCCGTCTTCCGGGTTTCTCGGGGAACCATTGGCCTGCGAGCCCATTGGCTTTCTGACACAGTCACGTTTGGAGAAATTGCCGTGAACAGCCTCGCGATCCCTCTGGCAGTTGAGGCAAGTGCGATTTGACCGGCCGTATCCACAGACAGCAGCAGATCAGCTTGTAACGTTGCGTCTCAATCAAAATGCCGAGGAGGCACCATGAATATGTCGAGCGAAAGCCTGTTGGTCATACTGTTGGTCGGTCTCGTTGCGGGCTGGTTAGCAGGTCAAATCGTGCGCGGGACCGGTTTTGGAATCATCGGTGACCTCATTGTCGGGATCCTGGGCGCCTTTATCGGAGGTTGGTTGTTGCCTCAGCTGGGCATCCATCTCGGCACCGGAATGATTAGTGCAATCGTCAACGCTACCATCGGTGCGATATTGCTGCTCCTCGTCGTGCGGCTCCTTCGCGGTGGCGGCGGATGGGGAAGCAGGTGGAGGGGCAGTTGGGGTCGGCGATGGTAATGTGTTGCGAGCGCAGCAATCGAACCCCGATCGCAGTGGGCCAATTTGACCAGGGAACTCTGCAGCCCGGGAAACATTCACTGCTAGTCGCGATCACGCGGCTTCAAGGAGATCAAATGAAACGTTTATTGCTGATCGGCGCCGCCGTCTGCGCATTCGCGGCAATGCCGACACTATCCGCTTCGGCGATGCCCCGCGCAACAGCAGACACGCTGGTTAGCGATACCGATAACCCGGTCGTTCTTGCTGGTTGGGGCCACGGACATGGGCACGGCCACATGGGTCGCGGTCATCACTATGGTTGGGGCAGGGGTCACCATCACAGGTGGTGATAGCCGATAGACCAGACAACATTTCTGGAGCCGCCTCAGTTGGCGGCTTCTTGGTGCATCTTCTCGCCTTCCCGGAACATTCATCGTGGCGGCGGATTGACCTCGGGGTTTCACATTTATCGGAGTACGCAATGATAAGATACGCAGTAGCAATCGCCGCGGTCGTGGGTATTTGTAGCGCA
This sequence comes from uncultured Alphaproteobacteria bacterium, assembly GCA_963823115.1. Classification (GTDB taxonomy): domain Bacteria; phylum Pseudomonadota; class Alphaproteobacteria; order Rhizobiales; family Xanthobacteraceae; genus Bradyrhizobium. Next base: position 93,733 of record CAWGKJ010000044.1, read on the forward strand.
ATTCCTGCCGGAGCGGACGAAGTCGGAATTGGTGTTGGTCCTTCCGGCGTGACGGTTGGTGAAACTCATGGCGATCGCGATCGCGATCGTGAGCACTTCCGCGATGGGAACCGCCGGGATCGTGATGAGACAGTTATCATCAGGAAGGACCGTGATCACGACCGAGACAGCGACCATGACCGTCGTCCGGTCGTTATCGACCGCGAGTGACCGATAATTGCAAAGAAAGCTCGGCGGCCTCCCTTCGCGGAGGCCGCTTTTTTGTATTTGGCGCTTCAGGGTGCAGATGCGTCCGTTACCGGAACCGCGGCTTTTCTTCCACTATTCTTAAGCCAATAGGGATCATATGGGCTATGAGATGGTTATGTCTGTATTCGCCGCCATTCCGAGCCATGGCACGGAACTGGTTTCCTTGGCTCACGTTCGAAACGCCCGTCATGATGGTTATGGATCGTTCCGTTGCTCCCGCAGTCGTTCTCGTCGTCGAAGACGAGATGCTGCTGCGCATGCGCGCGGTCGATATGGTGGAGGATGCGGGCTTTACATCGGTGGAGGCCGTGGATGCCGACGAAGCGGTCGCGATCCTCGAGTCGCGTTCCGATATCGCGCTGCTTTTCACCGATATCCAGATGCCGGGCAGTATGGACGGTCTGAAACTCGCGCATGCGGTGCATGAGCGCTGGCCGCCGATCAAGATCATCCTGGTATCCGGGCAGTTGAAGCTGGCGAACATCGATATTCCCGCCGATAGCCGCTTTTTCGGAAAGCCGCTCGAGGCCAAGGAAATGATTGCCGAAATGCGGAACATGATCGGCCACGCCTGAAACCGGCGTTTTCAGGCTGTAAAACCACGATAATCGCTCGATTGTGGCAGAAACCACGCCTGCAATTGATCTGCGCGGGACCCGACATATGGTGATATAGTTGGCCATGTTTGAAATCGACAGCGATGAGGACAAGCGCCCTTCGAGCGACGGCCCAGCGCCTCCCCAGGAGTTTCTGGCGGCGGAGAACGTCAGCCTTCGGCTGCTGTTGGCGCAGGCCGAAATCGATGCCCAGGACTTGCTCGCTCAGGCTGGCATTGACGCCAGGGAGCGCGAGGCGGCGGACAAACTTCAGAAGCTGATCCTCGAAGAACTGCATCACCGCATCAAGAATACGCTTGCGACGGTCAGCGCCATTGCCTCCCAGAGCCTGCGCAATGTGCCGGGCGCCGAACACGCGCAGCACGCCATCGAAGGCCGGCTACTGGCGCTGGGGCGGGCGCACGACCTTCTTTTGCAGGCGCGATGGACCAGCGCGGATCTCGGGAAGATCGTTCGCGGCGCCACCGAAGCTTTCGACAATCCCGATGCGCCGAAATTCACGATTGCGGGACCTGATGTCCGGATGACGTCGGGAGCCGTGATCGCGATTGCGATGACGCTCAACGAACTCTGCACCAACACCACGAAGTTCGGCGCATTGTCGGTGCCGGCCGGCCGCGTCGAGATCGCCTGGACGGTCGATCCCGAGACGCAGCGTCTGCATCTGAAATGGACTGAGAAGAACGGCCCCGCGGTTCTGGCTCCGGATAAACGCAGCTTCGGGACGCGGCTGATCGAGACGCTCGGCAGGCAGCTCAAGGGCGAGGTGCATTTGACGTATGAGCGCAGCGGATTCGTGTACGCTTTCGACGTGCCGCTGGCATCTTTAACGGCGGCCCGGGAGGATTAGCCGAAATTGGAGATCTCGATGTTGCCAGCTGATGCGGCGGTGTCGCAGCCGTCAGCCAGTCTGTTCATATACAGCCGCCACTTTACGCGCGAGTGCGCGCGATTACTCCGGCAACGATTTGCATCGTGACGCCAACTACCCATCCGAGCATGATTGCTATTGTCCAGAACATGCGCGGATCTTCACGAAGCACGATCACACCGACCGATACAAAAGCCGTCAACGTAGCGAGAAATGTGCCTAAGGCACTAAGAAATTCAGCAGCATCAATCTTTCCATCGGAACCGTCTTCTGCAAGCCCGGTATTTGGTTCATGAAAAGTCAGAGGGGGAGTATCAATTCCCAGGTAGAACCCGATGGCGCCACCAATCATCATAAGGACCAAAAAGCCCTGAGAAGTGAGCGCCGCGATGCTCGATCCCACATGCGTTCCAACGAACAATCCGCTTGCCGCTCCACCCATCGCGAGCCCAATGCGTTCCAGGACGTGGGCGGATTTTCTTACGCGGAATTCTCATGGTCGTAACCCACAGAGCGCGATGACATTATGGTAGGACATTTTTCCGCTGCGTGGAAGACATTACCGTAGCGGGCTGCCCCTGCCGACCAGACGGCGTTTCGCTTTCACGATGTACGGCGGATCAACACCGTGCAGTACCTTGTTCAAGGCGGCGCTTCTCGGAGTTGCGCCGATGTTCGCGTTGAACCCGAAATGCGATGCATAACGGATTTTCCGACCGGGCGCAATCAACGAGCCCCGCTCCTTGCGGGACCGTAACTGAAGGAGTGATTTGCCCGACGGGCTTTCTGGCGAGGTGCTTGTCCAGCCCCGTTTGCAAAAATATTCTGTTCGCGCCTTACCCAAATCACTTTTATAATCCCTGCCATCCCGTCCCGATCAGAGGGGCGTTTCGCGATCGTCACGAACGTCGGGGCGGGATGCGGTGGACGCGGCGGCGCGCTTGACGAACGAGCGCTGGCTCGCGGACGGCGAAGTCGTGTGGTCCTGACGCCCCGACGCTGGCGTCAAGCTCTTGAGAAGCAAGCTTCTCGCGGGCGACGGTGGCAAAAGAGCCCGGTCGCCGGGGAGAGCGCGAAGTAAGCCGTTAAAACCATTGCGCGGGGAATGCCGGGCGTTTCCGGCGTGACCGTGGTGACTAACGCGTGTGCTTTCTACCAATGCGCACGAGGCTGCGGGCGCACCGGGCGCCCGGCATTCCCCGCGCCCTCTATCTTTCGGGGGCGAACGACCTGCATGGCCCGGGCGCATCGCGCCGCGGGATCGACTGTATCCGCCGTGGGCGAGGGGAAGGGATCGGCGCGATCCGCGTTAGGTCAGCCCATCTGACTATCTTTTGGCATTGCGGTTTCGGGCATTTCTCGTTTAGAACGAGCTCGGAAGCGCGCCTGAGGCTAACAAACCGTCAATGGTTTTGGCCGAGGATCGGGCTTCCAAAGGGTCTGGCAATGCTGATTCGCAGCGAAAAGTTCGGAGTTCACGGGAAAGCGGCCATGGTCGCCGGTCCCGAAGCGATTCCGGCTGCGTCCTTGCCCACCCTGCTTCTTGGCGGGCTTCTGCTTCTTATCTGCCCCTGAGGGCCGTCTGGGCGGTTGCGCCTGGGCACTCAGGGGTTGCGCGAGATCACCAGACCCCTTCAGCGCTCGGACAGCAGCGCACCAGCGACAAGGAATTTTCAGCAATGACCACCGTGAACAAGTCCGACAAGGACCGCGTCATTATATTCGACACCACCTTGCGCGACGGCGAACAATGCCCCGGCGCCACCATGACCTTCGAGGAGAAGCTCGAGGTCGCCGAGATGCTCGACGACATGGGCGTCGACGTCATCGAGGCCGGCTTCCCCATCACCTCCGAAGGCGACTTCCAGGCGGTCAGCGAGATCGCCCGGCGCTCCAAGAATGCCGTGATCGCCGGCCTGTCGCGCGCGCATCCGAAGGACATCGACCGCTGCGCCGAAGCCGTGAAGTTCGCCAGGCGCGGCCGCGTCCACACCGTGATCGCGACCTCGCCGCTGCACATGCGGGTGAAGCTCAACATGACGCCGGAGCAGGTGATCGAAACCTCGATCGCCAACGTCAGCCGCGCCCGCAACCAGATCGACGACGTCGAATGGTCGGCCGAAGACGGCACCCGCAGCGAGATGGACTTCCTCTGCCGCATCGTCGAGGCCGTGATCAAGGCCGGCGCGACCACGGTCAATATCCCCGACACCGTCGGCTATACCACGCCGGAGGAATACACCCGCTTCATGCGCACCCTGATCGAGCGGGTGCCGAACTCCGACAAGGCGGTATTCTCGGTCCATTGCCATAACGATCTCGGCATGGCGGTGGCGAATTCGCTGGCCGGCATCGCCGGCGGCGCGCGGCAGATCGAATGCACCGTCAACGGCATCGGCGAGCGGGCAGGCAATGCCGCGCTCGAGGAAGTCGTGATGGCGATCAATGTCCGCAACGACAGGTTTCCGTGGTGGAACAAGATCGACACCACCATGCTGACGCGGGCGTCGAAACTGGTGTCGGCGGCGACCTCGTTCCCGGTGCAGTACAACAAGGCGATCGTCGGCCGCAACGCGTTCGCCCATGAAAGCGGCATCCACCAGGACGGCGTGCTGAAGGATGCGTCGACCTACGAGATCATGCGCCCCGAAATGGTCGGCCTGAAGCAGTCCTCGCTGGTGCTCGGCAAGCATTCCGGCCGCCACGCCTTCGTGCACAAGCTGGAGGAGATGGGCTACAAGCTCGGCGCCAACCAGCTGGAAGACGCGTTCGTGCGGATGAAGGCGCTCGCCGACCGCAAGAAGGACATCTACGACGAGGACATCGAGGCGCTGGTCGATCAGGAAATCGCCGCCTCGCATGACCGCATCAAGCTGACCTCGCTGACGGTGATCGCGGGCACCCACGGTCCGCAGCGCGCCACCATGAAGCTCGATATCGACGGCCAGACCAGGATCGAGGAAGCCGAGGGCAACGGCCCGGTGGATGCGGTGTTCAACTGCATCAAGGCGCTGGTGCCGCACGAGGCCAAGCTGGAACTCTATCAGGTCCACGCCGTCACCGAGGGCACCGACGCGCAGGCCGAAGTGTCGGTGCGGCTCGCCCATGAGGGCCGCTCGATGACCGCGCGCGCGTCCGATCCGGATACGCTGGTGGCCTCGGCCAAGGCCTATCTCGGCGCGCTCAACAAGATCGTCATGAAGCGCCAGCGCGACGTGCCCGCGGCGGCGGCGAGCTGATATACTCGGCGACGCAGCTGCATTGAACAAGATCGCGTAAAGCGCGGCGCCCTCGGCGCCGCGTTTTTGCATTGCAGCAAAGATCTTGCAGACGCCCCTGCTAAAGGGGCAATGGCATTTCGGCCGGCTTCTCTGTATTGGTGCCGCTGGCATAAGGCGTCGGGAGCTGCGCGCTTGCGCGCGTCCCGCAAGAACTCGCGGGAGGAAACATGCGTAAATTGATCCTGGCCGCTGCGTCGGTCGCGGCATTGGCTCTGGCGGCGCCGGCATCGGCGCAGTCGCCGATCGTCATCAAGTTCAGCCACGTGGTGGCTTCCGACACGCCGAAGGGCAAGGCGGCCGACAAATTCAAGGAACTGGCGGAGAAATACACCGACGGCAAGGTCAAGGTCGAAGTCTATCCGAACTCGACGCTCTACAAGGACAAGGAAGAGCTGGAGGCGCTGCAGCTCGGCGCGGTGCAGATGCTGGCGCCGTCGAACTCCAAGTTCGGCCCGATCGGCGTCCGGGAATTCGAGGTGTTCGATCTTCCCTACATCCTCCCCGACCTCGCCACCTTGCGCAAAGTGACCGACGGACCGCTCGGCGCCAGGCTGCTCAAGCTGCTCGAGCCCAAGGGCATGACCGGTCTCGCCTATTGGGACAACGGCTTCAAGCAGATGACCGCCAACAAGAAGCTGATCACGCCCGCCGACTACAAGGGCCTGAAATTCCGCATCCAGTCGTCGAAGGTTCTGGAGGCGCAGTTCCGCGCGCTCGGCGCGATCCCGCAGGTGATGGCGTTCGGTGAAGTCTATCAGGCGCTGCAGACCGGCGTGGTCGACGGCCAGGAGAACACCTGGTCGAACATCTACACCCAGAAAATGCACGAGGTGCAGAAATACGCCACCGTCACCAATCACGGCTACATCGGCTATGTCGTGGTCGTGAACAAGAAGTTCTGGGACGGGCTGCCCGCCGACATTCGCGGCCAGCTCGAAAAGGCGATGAAGGAAGCCACCGCCTTCGGCAACGGCCAGTCGGCCAAGGAAAACGACGACGCGCTGGCGGAGATCAAGAAGGCCGGCAAGACCGAAATCATCACGCTGACGCCGGAGCAGGACGCCGCGATGCGCAAGGCGATGGATCCGGTCTACAAGGACGTCGCGAGCCGGGTCGGCCAGCCCCTGATCGACGAGTTCATCAAGGAAACCGGCGGAGTCAGCCACTAGCGGGATATCGGCGAGCTCTCGCGATGCGCACGAGGCGCCTGGCGGGAGCTCGCTCTTCGATTCTGGACAGCGCCGGATCGGGGGACGACGGCGCATGCAACAACAGGGCGACGTGCCCGGAAGCTTGCCGCGGCGCACGGGGGGGAGAGATGCTGCTTCGTATCCTTGATCGGCTCGAGGAAATCATCATTGCCTCGCTGATGGGGGCCGCGACGATTCTGATTTTCGTTTCCGTCGTGCACCGGTTCGGCACCGGCGTGTCGTTTCTGTATCCCTATCTGATCGCCATCCACATCTCCTGGGCGCAGGAGCTGTGCATCTACATGTTCATCTGGATGGCGAAGTTCGGCGCGGCCTATGGCGTGCGGACCGGCATCCATGTCGGCGTCGACGTCCTGATCAACCAGCTCAATCCGCGCTGGCAGAAGCGCGTCATCCTGTTCGGCCTGTTCGGCGGCGCGCTGTTCACCTTCGTCGTCGGCACCATGGGCGCGAAATTCGTCATCGAATTGATGAGCACCGACCAGGTCTCGCCCGATCTGGAACTGCCGAGCTGGATCGTCTACGCCTGCATCCCGCTCGGCTCCTATCTGATGTGCTTCCGCTTCCTGCAGGTGTCGTGGACCTATTTCAGGACCGGCGAACTGCCGCATCATGATGCGACGCATGTCGAGGGCATCGAGGTCAGTGCGACGGCGCCGATCGCGCTCGGAGAAGCGTGATGAGCGCCGCTCTTATTTTCGGACTGCTGTTCGCCCTGATGCTGACGGGCATGCCGATCTCGATTTCGCTCGGCCTGACCGTGCTGACCTTCCTGTTCACGATGACGGAGGTGCCGATCGAGAGCGTCGGACTGAAACTGTTTTCCGGCCTCGACAATTTCGGCATCATGGCGATCCCGTTCTTCATCCTCGCCGGCACCTTCCTGACCCGCGGCGGCGTCGCGCGCCGCATGATCGCCTTCACCACCTCGCTGGTCGGCCATTTGCCGGGCGGGCTGGGGCTTGCCGGCGTGGCGGCCTGCGCGATGTTCGCCGCGATTTCGGGATCGAGCGTCGCCACCGTGGTGGCGATCGGCTCGATCATGATGCCGGCCATGGTGGAGCACGGCTATCCGCGCCGGTTCGGCGTCGGCGTGATCTCGACCTCGGGCGCGCTCGGCATCCTGGTGCCGCCGTCGATCATCCTGGTGCTGTACGGCGTCTCCACCAACACCTCGATCGGCGCGCTGTTCATGGCCGGCATCGTGCCGGGGGTCATGCTGGCGTCGATGCTGGCGGCCGTGACCTGGTTCATCGCCTGGCGCAACGGCTATCCGCGCATGGCAGAGGGCCACGCTCGGCCAGCAATGGACCGCGTTCCGCGAAAGCGTCTGGGGCCTGTCGCTGATCGTGCATCGTGCTCGGCGGCATCTATGGCGGCATCTTCACGCCGACGGAAGCCGCCGCGGTCGCCGCGGTCTACGCCTTCTTCATCACCGTGTTCGTCTACAAGGAACTGAAGCTCCGCGAAGTGGCCAAGGTGCTGCTGCAGGCGGCGAGCATGAGCTCGATGCTGCTCTACATCATCACCAACGCGGTGCTGTTCTCGTTCCTGATGACGCATGAGCAGATTCCGCAGGAGATGGCGGCCTGGATCATCGACAAGAATTTCAGCGTCTGGATGTTCCTGCTGGTGGTGAACGTCATCCTGCTGCTCGGCCGGCAACGTCATGGACCCGTCGTCGATCCTGCTGATCATGGCGCCGATCCTGTTTCCGCTCGCGACCAAGCTCGGCATCCATCCCGTTCATCTCGGCGTGCTGATGATCGTCAATACCGAAGTGGGGCTGTGCCATCCGCCGGTCGGGCTCAATCTCTACATCGCCAGCAGCATCGCCAAGATGGGCATCAGCGAAATCACCATCGCGGTGTTGCCGTGGCTGTGCGCGATGCTGGTGTTCCTCGGGCTGATCACCTACATCCCGGAGATTTCGCTGTGGCTGCCGCGGCTGTTGGGAATGATTTGATTTGGCGTGCATTCCGCAAACGTGGGTACCGGCTTGTGATCGGAATATGCGCGAACTCGGATCGGCCGCAGATTACATCTTGGTAACAGAGGGCACTCTTTCCAAACTGTAAGTTGATTGCCGCAGCGCGCGCGCTCATCTTCGGGCAACCTTCAAAGGAGGTTCGACATGAAGAAGTTTGCCATCGCCGGCATCGCGGCGCTCGCCATCGCCGGTTCGACCGCGGTCTATGCCCAGCATCGTCCGTGGTTTCACGAGCACATGCAGCACATGCGAATGAGCCCCGAGGACCGGGCCGCCTTTGCCGACGCGCGGATCGCCGCCGTCCACGCCGGGCTGAAGCTTAACGCCGACCAGGAAAAGCTGTGGCCGCCGGTCGAGGCCGCGGTGCGGGATTTCGCCAAGCTGCGGATCGATCGCGCCAATGCGCGGATGAACGCGAAGCCGGATGAATCGCAGGACCAGCAGAAGCCCGACGATCCGGTGGCGCGCCTGCGCGAACGCGCCGACAACATGGCGACCTCGGCGGCGGCGCTGAAGAAGATCGCGGACGCGGCCGACCCGCTCTACAAGACGCTGGACGACGGCCAGAAGCGCCGCCTCGCCATCCTGACCCATAGGGAAGGCCGGTTCGGCGGAGGCTGGCGGCACCACGGCTTCGAGCACGGCATGATGGGCGGCGATCGCGGCCACGATCGGGATGACGGTCCGCCCCAGGGCGGCTCCGGGCGGCTCTAGCCGCGCAACCCTTCGACCGGTCGAAAATTCAGGAAAAGCCGCCGGATTCCGGCGGCTTTTTCGGTTTTGACGCTGCCGCATGGCCGGGAAAACCCCGCCGGCTTGCTGGACATCGCGGGGTCGCTTTGCTAAACGACGCCCTCTTGCGAAGGCTTTCCCGGGCCAGGTTCCGGGCGCATAGCTCAGTTGGTAGAGCAGATGACTCTTAATCATCGGGTCCCAGGTTCGAGCCCTGGTGCGCCCACCAAGTCTTCTAATAAGATCAATCAGTTAGACTGAAGTTGGCATTCGCTCGGTTTCAAAGAAAAAGTTATAAAGACATATAAAGTTTTTTCGCGGCGGTTTTCACGTCACGGACACCGTCAAGCTGTCGAGTTGCGCTCACCGCATAAACATAGACAGCAGGTCGAGCAGGTTGGCGCTGCTGCTTCCCCCATTCACACACAGTGTGTGCCCTGAAACGCGAGCGCTGCCTTGCTGTGGGCGATTGCGGGGCATGGTCCGACGTTGGCTGCCGAACTTGAGGTTGCTCCACTGTGGCGCCCTTGACGCTGATCAATTCGACAAACCCACCGTATGCAACTTTTTTCCATCCAAAAGCTTTTACCTCTGAAACGGCTCAGTCGTCTCTTTGGGAGAACAGTGATGTTGCGTAAAACAATTATTGCCGTGTTGGCAGTCGCGGTAGTGGGCTTAGCTTCACCAACGGGAGCATTTGCTCGTGGCGGAGGCGGCGGCGGCGGGCATGGCGGCGGAGGTGGTGGTGGTGGACACGGCGGCGGAGGTGGTGGAGGCTTCCACGGTGGCGGAGGTTTCGGTGGAGGTGGATTTGGCGCCATGCACAGTGGCGTAGGCTTTGTTGCAGGCGGGGTTGGCGCCTTGCACAGCGGCGTAGGTTTCGGTGCAAGCGGGGTTCCCGTTGTCCACGGTACCGGAGCCTACGTTGGAGGTGGGGTTCGCGGTTACGGACGATACGGCTATGGAAGATATGGTCATCGTTACGCTTATGGTGGCTACGGATATCCCTACTATGGTGACTATGGATACCCCTACGCTTATGGTGCCTACTACAACGACGACTACTATGGCGGCGACTGCTACATCGTTCGGAAGCGCGTATTGACCCGATATGGTTGGCGCATTCGTCGGATCCAAATTTGCGAATAACTACGGTCCAAACTAAAGCGCCCCAATCAGAATGAAAAAGCAGCCGTTGGCATCCGAGACCAACGGCGGCTTTGTTTGCTCCACCAAATAGCAGTCGTAAGACAAGCCTATGATCAGGTAGGGGGAAGCGTTTGAACCCAACCGCTACTGTGCTGTGAGCGATTGAGCGGTATAATTCGCCCATTTTTTAGCCACCGTCAGGTTGGCTTCGCTTAGGATTATGTGCAGCGCAGCGTGCCTTTCCGAATAACCGCTGTAATTTACTCCCTCAAGTTGGGAGGCGCGAATTGCCATACGCCTATGAGTTTAACGAAGACGTCCGTCATCTCGGTCAGGGACCGCAAGGGCGTGTGACGGTTAAGAAATCGATGGTCTATACAATTGTTCAGCGTCTTCCTATCGAGGCAAATGGACGCTGCAGATACCGCATCAAAAGCAAATTGGAAAAGATTGAGCGAGTAGTTACGGAAGATCAGCTTTCGTTCTGTCGCTGACTTTCAGATGGTCCTGAACGGACCTTCGCCATCGTCGCCTTGTAGTATTCTTCCCGTTCGCGCTGAAATCTGTTTTGGGTCGCTTTGAAATCTGCGACGCGTTGCCGTATGTCTTCTCGTTCAAACAGCCGATCTTTTGGTTTGGTTGGTTGCTGCGGTGTGAACGCCTTCGGCGGTTCGACCCGCGTCGGACTTTCAATCCGAGTGGGCTTTAGTGTGCCTACCCCTTGAACAAACACCAAAGTTTCCTCGATCAATCGGTCGCGATCTTTCATCCACTGCTGCATCACGGTCGCCCCCACGCCAAACAGGCACTCCAACAAGGGGCGTTGCGGGCGTCAATGGAATTGAAGAAGAGACCGACGCTGTCCACAACAAAAAGCGACCTTCAGCTCATCATCAAGAGATAGAACGCTATAAAAGGCGTGAGACCAAAGATCACTGCAAAAATGCCGATTGCCCAAAGAATGTCTTGCAGTAGGAAGCCGCGTGCCTTGACTGTGCGACGATACTCGGCGGTTTGATCACTGGCGGCAGTTCGTCACCGGCAAGCCCGACGCGGTGGCTTCGCATCACCCCTGACGCAGATTACTGGTACTTCGCTTGGTCACGCATCTATCTCGGAATCGGCTTGCCGCTTATTTTCATTCCGATCACGACCGCATCCTACGACGGCATTCCGCCGTCGAAGACCGATCAGGCTTCGGCGCTGATCAACCTTGCGCGAAATTTCGGCGGATCGATGGGCGTGGCACTAAGCCAGACCGTGCTGGCGCGGCGCGAGCAGTTTCATCAGAGCCGTCTGGTCGAACATCTCGGCTCCTGGATCCCTTCTATAACGATGCATTAAGCCGCATCCAGGGATATCTGAATGGCCGCGCGGCCACCGGCAGCTCATCCGGAACCAGCATGGCGATCGTTAATCAGATGGTACAAAGGCAGGCCACGATCTTCGCCTATATCGACGTGTTTGTTGCGCTGGGCGTGATCGCTATGGTGATGGTGCCGCTGGCCCTGACGTTGCGAGCGGTCAAGCGGAGCTCCGGTGCAAAATCTGCCCATTAGCATATTGCGGCGCCGGGCCGAGCGTTCTCTCGATGCAACCAGCTTGCGGGCCTGCTCGAACGTCTTTGGCGGGCTGTATCCATCGTCGTACGAAATGCAATCGACCTTGCGGCCGTTGATTCCGCTCTCGTCATTGATCATCTGAAAGAACGCCGTCTCGGTCTTGCCTATGACCGCGTAGGCCGACGCCGGGCCGCTGTAAGGCATGATGTTGCCGATCTTGATGTGGCTATCCGTCACTCCCGGCCCATATTTCTTTTGCGCTGCAGCCGCTCCTGAAACAATCGGGGCTGGAACCGTTTGGCGCGCATTGTCCTCTTCGGTCTTGCTGACAATGTTGGTGGGCCCTGAGACTTCGGCCTTCGCTCCCTATTATTCGGCAACTCTTATTACATCGCTAGTTGCAGGCGAAGCCTCGGGTAGTGTGGCTGCCGCATTGGGCGGCATCGTCGCTTATTTCCTATTTCTACCGGCCGAGTGGAGAATGGCCGATCTGATGGCCGAGCAGCTCACAAGCCTGCTGCAATACGGTATCTCTTCCATTTTCATCATATGGGCCGCGCAAAGCCACCGCCGCCTCGTGCAGCGATTGCGGGCGGAAGAGGGCATTCGGCAGCTTCTTAATCTTGAGCTGGTTCACCGAATTAAGAACGTCCTGACCAACGTGCAGGCAATCGTGTCGCAATCGCTCAAAGGTCAAGACAGGGCTTTGCTTGAGGTTGTCAACGCGAGAATTGCTGCGTTGGGTGCAACGCATGATCTTCTTGTCAAGTCCGGCTGGCGCAGCGCTTCCATCCGAGAGATTGTCATTCAAGAGTTTTCACCGTTCGGCCTGTCCAGGTTTCAGCTCGAAGGGGAAGAGGTTCAGTGCCCGTCGGACGCCGCAATTGTGCTGGCGTTGGTATTCCACGAGCTGACTACGAACGCGGTGAAATACGGTGCGCTGTCTCGTCCAGAAGGACGCATTGCTGTTTCCTGGAAGAAATCGAAAGAGCGTCTGCATGTGAGTTGGACTGAACAGGGCGGTCCGCCACCGACTCTTCAAATAGGAAAGGGGTTTGGGATGAAGCTTCTGCAATCAGGTCTCAAACCGTTTCGCGGCCGCGGCGATGTACGACTTGAGCCCGCCGGCCTGGTTTGCGACTCTATCTCGAACTGCCCGAGGACGCGGGCAAAGACCACGCAACGTCGATGAGCGTGGCGGAAAACAGCGGCATACTTCCTTCCTGGATACGATCATAACCGGAGGGGACCCGTCCGCGAATCGGATAGCTTAAGTCGATTGCGCTGCAATGGATCTGCTGCGGCCCACGTGATTTGTTGCGGTCGCTGGGTTTACCGCAAGATATTTATGGTATGGCCGATGATCGGCGACGATGGTATGACCGTCCGCTGCCTTCATGTCAGGGAACAAGACCTGAAGCATTTCGACGAGGGTTGGTCGCTCTTATCGCGGTGATGAGGACGTCGCCTCGGTATTGACCGTCCTCTGTGGATGGCTCCCGCGTTGCAAGGCTTAAATTGACGCAGTTTTTTTCGCACTCGCGCATGCCCGGTGGGAACCATTTCGCAGCGCATCGCGGCCATCGATGTCACACTGGCCGGCCTGTTCTGGGCATGGGGGGCGGACGAGGACATTCTGGCGCGCCTCGTCAGGAAGACGCTTTTTGTCGGAGTCTTCGCTTTGCTCATTGGTAACTGGAACAGCCTGGCCCAAATTATCTTTGAGAGTTTCGCTGGTTTGGGTCTGAAAGCCTCCGGCACCGGCCTTTCCTTGGCCGATTTCTTGAGGCCGGGAAAGATCGCCCAGGTAGGACTCGATGCGGGACGGCCCATCCTCGATTTTATCTCCGGCCTGGTGCGATCGAAGAAGCAACATCATCGCTATTTGCCCCGATTACGGGAGCCACGGCAGCGATCGCGGAATTGCCGCAAATGGAATTTCCGCAGGCTATCAGAATAGCCATTCGCAGGGGAAGGCCGAGGCTTCGGCAGATGGAGTAGCTACTTGCGATAGCGAGCGAAACCACGCCAGCGATGCCGACCAGCATCGCTGGCCCAAGTGCGAGTACCGTTGCGGCACTGATCGATGCTCCCAGCAAAACCACCGCAACTGAAATGAATCCCGGCATTCCATCTCGGCGTGGGCTTCCAAAAGGTCCGGACAACGACGCCCAGCAAAATCGCCAGTACCAATGCCTCTAAATAAGCTTGTCCGACCAATCGTCTTTCGATGCTTTGCAGCAAGAAGGCCAGGATGGTGAGAAAGATGCAAAAGACAATACCCGGCGTTAGTTCTAAAAGGTTCTGCTTGACTCGATTTGCCATGAATCAGCCCGGCAATGGTGCGATCTGAAGCACCGTATAAATGAATGACCGGCGCGCTTGCAGGTGAAGCAGGCTGGCGATCGGATCGCCGGTCAATCTTATCTGCGGAATTTGGGCAGTTGCCGGATGGCGCTTTGCGCCATCCGCTAGATCATGCCGGCAATGGTGATCAGGTCGAAAAACAGTTTACTCTAAGGCTGCAACTGAACGTAGCCGTCCTGCACCAGCTGTGTGATCCGTAAGTTCGCTCCTGCATTTACTTTGATGCTCGGAAGTAGATCGGCGTTCGTCCAGTTGTTGCTTCTGGCCGTCTGTCCGCACTCTTCGAGCTCGATCCCGGATTTCTGTAGGTCCGCGATGACTTCTTTGAAAGGATTGCCCTTGTCGGTTTTTCGCACCCTATTGTAAGCCGCATCGTTCAACAGCATGTATCCCATGGCTCCATGAAATACCGCTTTAATCGTCCATTTCGTTTTTGAACGATCGAAGTTTTGGATCATCAACTTCATGTAAGTGAGCCCGATTGAAGCGTCGCCCGCGAATGCTGGGTGGTCCATATTGAAGACCACCTTCGCTTCTTTTAGGTCGACAGGAATATCGATCTTTAAAGCTTGCGCACCGGCAGTGTCGCCAGCAAGGCTCGGCAAGCCCCCGCTCACAAGTAGCAGGCCGCCCACGGCGAGCGAGATAATTGCGTTCTTCATATCTAAACGGTCCTTTTCCGGGTCGTGATGTCGAAAGTCAGCAGCGTCAGCGGGAAGTTTAAGTTGCGCAAGAAGTCTGCGTACTCTGGTGAGTTCGAGAATCTTCACTATGAGCCAAGAGCTCGGTTTCGGTGACGTAACACAACTCATCAATAGGTCTGCGCTAAATACTCCACGATTTTGCTCACATCAGCGTCATCGATCGGCGCGCCATAGACCTTGATCATCTTGGTCACTTCGGCCTGCCAAAAATCCTTCCCGAATTTCGGCCCGCGCGGCTGGGTCTGGATGTAGTCGGCGGAGTGGCAGGCGGTGCAATTGTTTTGCACCACGTCGAGATTGGGTCCGGGCTTGAACGCCGCGGTTTCCTCCGGGAGCTTGTAATTGACCGGAGCCGCGGTCACCGAGCCGAAACCAGACCTGCGATGGCGGCGGTAGCGAGGAGAGGCACCAGAAAAGACCAGCGTGTCATGACTATTCTCCTCACGCCGCGGTGACGCGAACGGTTTCGACCACGTTGCGCATGTAGCCGGGCGGGTTCCATCTCGGTTCGCTCGGCTGCGTGTCGCCGGCATTGTTGGTGGCGCGAACCTGGAGCGCGTGGCTGCCCGCGGCGAGCTTCACCGGCAGCTTCCATTCCCGGAACGAATATTTGCCGAGGTCCTTGCCGAGCCTGGCCGGCGTCCAGGTCTTGCCGCCGTCGGTCGAGACCGCGACTTCCTTGATGCCCTTGCCGCCGTCGAAGGCGATTCCCTTGAGCGTCGTCGTGCCGGGCCTTCAATTTGGCGCCGTCGGTCACGCTGGTGATGAAGGAGCGACCGTGAAGCGGTTGATCGGAATCGTCGCCTTCGGCGCGGTGCCGGGCTCGACGCAGGCGCAGGGTGTGTCCGGAACCCGATAGGCCGACTTCATCCAGAAGCCGTCGAATACATCGTCGATCACCGTGATTTCGTTGAGGTGCTTGACCCAGTAGGTGCCGTAATAGCCGGGCACGACCAGACGCAGCGGAAATCCGTTGAGCACCGGCAGATCGTCGCCGTTCATGCCATAGGCGAGCATCACCTCGCCGTCGCGGGCGTGGTCGATATCGAGCGCCTTGACGAAATCCGGCGTCTTGTCGCTGACCGGTCCGTCCATCCCGTTGAGGGTGACCTGTTTTGCGCCCCTTGCACGCCGGCCTTGTCGAGTACCGTCTTTAGCGGCACGCCGCGCCAGCGCGCATTGCCCATCGCGCCATTGCCCAATTGGCCGCCCGCCACGCGCGGATCGAAAAAGCCGCGGCTGTTGCCCGAGCATTGATTGACCGCAACCAGTTCGACCGCGGGCAGCTTTCTGATGTCCTTCAGCGACAGCTTGAGGGGATGATCGACCTTGCCCTTGATCTCCAGCGTAAATTTGTCCGGATCGATATCGAGCGGCAGTCCGCCAGATGATAGCGGACGAAAAAAGCATCGTTCGGCGTGATCGGGCCGTCGTTGAAGACCGAAAACGGCGTCTCAAGCTGCGGCGGCCGGCTGGTCAGGCCGATCATCGGGCGCTTCTGCGGATATTTCACCAGCGGCCGTTCGCCGTTGCCAATGGGTAGCGCGATCGTTTCAGCCGCGAAACTGGCGAACGAAGATCCGCCGATCACTCCACCACCTGCAAGCAAAGCAGCGCCGCCCTGCAAAATAGTCCGTCTATTCATCATTGGTTTCTCTCCCCGGGGACA
This sequence comes from uncultured Alphaproteobacteria bacterium, assembly GCA_963823115.1. GTDB lineage: Bacteria > Pseudomonadota > Alphaproteobacteria > Rhizobiales > Xanthobacteraceae > Bradyrhizobium. Next base: position 110,135 of record CAWGKJ010000044.1, read on the forward strand.
TTTGTCCGGTACTGAATCACATCTCGCTTATTGTTTGAATTGGGACGACTCCAGTTCGAGAAAGATCCGGTAGGCGTTCCCGCGGTTGTTGTTGCCGAATGCAGGAAGCGTATTGTATCGCGTCCAGTCGGTTTGATCATAAGCCGTATCAAAGTCGGTCCAGTTCTCAACGGCTTTGCCCATCGCGCCGCGAACGTAGGTGATGTAGTCACGGGTGAAAGCGATGGCCTCCTTCGCCGCGGCGGAGGGCTTGCCGTGCCCGGGAATGATGAATTTTGGATTGAGCGCCAGGACCTCATCCAGCGCCTTGAGCCACAGCGAAGTATTGACGTCGTCGCTGTTCATGAAAGGGATGCGGCCGTTTTGAACGATGTCTCCTGCGAACAGGACAGCGTCTGGTTCGACCATCATCATGATGTCGCTGCCGGAATGAGCGGGGCCGGCGTAGATCAATGACAGTCGCTTGCCCCCGAGGGCAATCGTCATTCTCTCCTTGAACGTGATGTCAGGTGGGACGACCCGCGTGTCCTTGTTCACCCAAGGGAAAAGTGCGCTTCTCCGCTGGTCGAGACGCTGATCGGCCCGCTCATCCGCCGTTTCCTCATTTTCCTTGTATTCGGCCGCGCGTTCCTGAGCGACGATCTCCGCGCCAGTGTGATCCTTGAACGCCTGCAATCCGTAGATGTGATCGGCATGATAGTGGCTGGCAACGACGAACCGGATTCTCTTGCCGGTCCGCTTCTGGATATTTTGCAGAAGCGCCCATCCGAGGCTTGGAGTTCCAAGTGCGTCGAACACGACGACACCGTCATCGGTGATCACAAAGCCCGCGTTCGAGGTATTGCCCTCGTTGTCCTTGCCGGGAATTCCGGGACTGCCAATGCTATAAAAAATATTGGTGCCCGGAACCTGTTCGATCGTCAAAGGGCGACCGAGAGGGGCGTATTGTTGTTGACTTTGTGCATTAGCCGTCTGCGCAGACAACATCGCAGCACACCCCATTGCTACGACTTGGACAAGAGTTTTCACGCAATGTCCTCACAATACAGTTTTTTGAGCACCCTGATGAGTTTAGTCACCCGGGGATCCGCAATCCGATAATAGAGCGTCTGCGATTCTCTGCGAAAATCAACCAAACCATCTTCGCGCAATTTCGTAAGATGCTGCGACAGCGCGGACTGACTGAGGTTCACGGCGTCAACAATATCCCCTACCTTCATCTCTTTGTGCACCATCAGATGGCAAAGAATGAGGAGACGATTTTCATTGCCCAGCAGGTTCATCACGCGCGAGACGTCTGCCGCCTGCTTTGCCAAAAGCAGGTCGCTCCGCTGGCGGGTGGCGCGCAACTTTGTTGGAACGGCAATCACGTTCATTGATTTTTCGACTTCCGAATATCGAGGCGCCCCATAGAAGTGGGATTTGTGATTTAGGGTTGACTAATTTAGTTCGCAACGATATGCAAGTGCCAATTAGAACGATATGCATCTGGAGGACTCGTGCAGCCCAAATTCTGGAGGGACATGAAAGCTGTGTCCAGACAAGAGGATTCCGGTAGAGTTCGCGTCGCTCGACGGTCGCTGCTGCAGATGACCGGTGCCCTCGCTTCAGGGCTGCTGCTTGATAGCCGGCTTGTTCGTGCGGAAGGAGCTGCGCCGCCCGCGGATCATTCGTGGTCACAGTCGCTTGGCGCGGGTGTGGTCGATCGGCCCTACGGCAAACCTGCTGACGGGCAGGCTGGAGTTATACGACGAAATGTTCCTTGGCTGACGGCGGGAACGGAATCATCGATCAGCTTCTCGCCATTGCAGGATCTGCACGGAATTATTACGCCGAATGGCCTGTTTTTCGAGAGATACCATGCGGGTAGGCCTGATGTAGATGCGGACAAGCACCAGTTGATGATCCATGGGCTGGTTGATCGACCTCTGGTTCTAACGATGAAGGACATTCTCCGCTTTCCCTCGACGTCCCGAATTCATTTCATCGAATGTCCCGCCAATGGCGGGATGGAATGGCGCTCCGCGCAGTTAAACTCTCTGCAGTTCACGCACGGCATGATCAGTTGTGCCGAATGGACTGGCGTGAAGCTGTCAACTTTGCTGCAGGAGGTGGGTCTCAAAAAGGAAGCGAAGTGGGTTCTGGTCGAAGGTGCGGATGGCGCGCACATGACCAGAAGCTTGCCGATCGAGAAGTGCCTTGATGACTGTCTCGTGGTCTACGCCCAGAATGGCGAAGCGTTGCGACCCGAACAGGGCTATCCATTGAGGCTTGTTGTTCCCGGTTGGGAAGGCAACGTCAGCGTAAAATGGCTTCGCCAAATCAAAGTGGGCGACAAGCCGTGGTACACGCGGGAAGAAACTTCGAAATACACGGATCTGATGCCGAACGGCAAATCGCGCGGCTTCACTTGGTTGATCGACGCCAAGTCGGTTATCACTTTCCCATGCCCGGAAAAGCCGCTGTCAGGACCCGGTCTTTACGAGATTCGCGGATTGGCTTGGACCGGCAACGGCAAGGTCAGGGAAGTCCACGTCTCGACGGACGGCGGTGTAAATTGGCAGAAAGCCGAATTGAAGGAGCCTGTTCTTTCGAAGGCTTTGACGCGGTTCGTTTTTCCCTGGAGATGGGATGGCAAACCGGCGCTGCTGGAATCGCGTGTGATCGACGAAACTGGCTTTGTGCAGCCAACGATCGCGGAATTGCGAAAGATCCGCGGCACAAGCTCCGTCTATCACAATAATTCGATTTAGACCTGGCAGGTGAAGCCAGATGGGAGCATCTTTGATGTTCAGACCGGTTAGGCCGTTCGGCGTTTTTTTGGTATTTCCCCTTTTGGCTGCCACGCTGGTCAGTGTGTCGGCGGCAGAGAAACAGCCATTCGGCTACGGCACGCCAGCGACGGCGCAGCAGATTGCAGGCTGGGACATCGACGCTCGAGGCGACGACGGGAAAGGCTTGCCGCCGGGCCAAGGCGACGTGGCGCGCGGCACGGACGTTTTTGCCGATCAGTGTGCGGCCTGCCACGGGACCTTTGGCGAAGGTGAAGGTCGTTTCCCCAAGCTCGTTGGCGGAAGTGGATCCTTGACGGCCGACCGGCCCGAGCCGACCGTTGGAAGCTACTGGCCGTTTGCAGTAACTCTCTGGGACTACATTAACCGCGCGATGCCAATGCCGACGCCGCATACGCTTCCGGCCAACGATGTTTATGCTCTCACGGCTTTTATTTTGAATCTTAACAATATCGTGCCGGACAACTTCGTGGCCGACAAGGACAGTCTGCCGAGGGTAAAAATGCCCAACCATGACAGCTTCACTTGGACGGACCCGCGGCCGGATACCGCCAACAAGCCATGTATGACAAAGTGCGTTGACCCGACCAAAATCAAAATCATTTCAACCGCCGAGGGACAAAACCTGACACCGCGCACGACAGGGCCGCTCAACTCCATGCAGCCAAAATGAACGATTGCCCGGAGGAATTCATGAGGTCTCTTTCGCGTCGAACGATTGCAGTTGTTTGCAGTCTGCCGTTGGTGCTTGCCTTGGGCTGTTCCGCGCAAGCACAATCCCCAGGCCCCGATGCTAAGGCGTTGGACGGAAAAACTCTTGCCTTCGACCGAGGAAAGGGAAACTGCCTGTCCTGCCATGACATCAAGGGCGGAGATTTGCCGGGGACGATCGGGCCGCAGCTCAACGACATGAAAAGCCGATTTCCTGATCGGAACGAATTGATCGGGATCGTGACCGACGAGACCAAGCGGAATCCGCAAACGGTGATGCCGCCGTTCGGGCGCAACCTTATCCTCAACGACAAGGAGATTTCGGCAATTGTCGATTTTCTCTACACCCTCTGAAAAATCTGATCGGGAGAAGCCTTAATGGACACGTCTTTCCATCCACTTTTGCGTCCGTCGCGGCGTAGTCTCTTAAAAGGATTTGCCTTCGCCGGCCTGTTCGGCGTCGGCCTGAACGCACTGCGATCCGTCGCAGCGTTCGCAGCTGACGCGGCCGGCTGGCCTGTGGAAGCATTCAAGCAAAAAGACGAGGCGGCGGCGCTCAAGTCGCTATACGGGAAGGCGGCCGAAGCCTCCGACAAGGTCAAGCTCGAAGCCCCGGAGATCGCGGAGAACGGCGCAGTGGTGCCGATCAGCGTCAGTACCTCGCTGCCGAACGTGACGTCGATCTCGGTGATGGTCGCGGAAAACCCCTACGCGCTGGCCGCTTCATACAAGATCCCGGAAGGAACGACGCCGGCCGTCTCCAATCGCCTGAAGATGGCCAAGACCAGCAACGTTGTCGCCATCGTTGAATCGGACGGAAAACTCTACAGCGCCACCAGAGAAGTCAAGGTCACCGTTGGTGGCTGCGGCGGCTGAACAAGGAAGCAAAATCATGGCATCGACAATTCGAGTACGAGCAATCGCAGGCGCCGAGACCACCGAAGTGCAGGCGCTGATCCAGCACCCAATGGATTCGGGGTTTGTGAAGGACGCCAAAGGCGAGCTCATTCCTCCTCATCACATCGAAACCGTTCAGTTCGAGGCGGGCGGCAAGACGGTCTTCGCCGCACTTTGGGGACCAGCGGTTTCCAAGGATCCGTTTGTAAAATTCAGTTTCAAGGGCGCCAAGAAAGGTGACGATTTGAAGATCACTTGGGTCGATAATATGGGTGCAACCAATTCAACGACGGCGAAGATTCAATAACGCGCGTTGATCAGCAGGAGGGGTGAATGGTGCGTAAGATTGTCTTGCTCACGGCGATGATGATCCTGGTGGGGGTACGATCGTCATGGGCCGTCGAAACGCCCGCGCCTGCAAAAGACTTCAAAGTGTTCCGCGATTACTTCACGAAAAAATTCCCCAAAGTGCCTCTGAATGACTTTGTCAACGGTCCTTATTCGATGAATGAGGACATGCGCAAGCAGTGGATCGAGAAGGAGGAGTTGCCCCCTTACGATTTTGCCTTGGACCGAGGCAAGGAGTTGTTCTCGACGCCTTTCAAAAACGGCAAGACGCTCGCGGATTGCTTTCCGAACAAGGGGATCGGCGTTCGGCAGAATTATCCCTACTTCGATGAAAAGAAAAATGAGGTCGTCACACTTGAGCTTGCGGTAAACCGCTGCCTCCAGGGCAATGGCGAGAAGCCCTATTCTTATGTGAAGGACGATATGGCGGCGGTTACGGCCTATATGGCATTTACCTCCCGGGGCAAGCCGTTCGACATCAAGATACCGAATAATCCGCGTGCCCTTCAGGCTTATGAAAGCGGAAAACAGTATTTCTATCAGAGGCGCGGCCAGTTGAATTTTTCCTGCGCCAGTTGTCACGTCCAGGGTGCGGGTGAACGCATTCGGGCAGAGGTGCTCGCGCCGGCATTGGGCATTCTGAATGCGATGCCGATTTATCGCTCGGAGTGGGGTGGGATGGGTACCACCAGCAGGCGTCTTACGTCCTGTAACAGTCAGGTTCGCGCGACGCCCCTGGAGCCGCAGGATCCGGAATATCGTAATGTTGAATATTACCTGTCCTATCTCAGCAACGGGTTGCCGATCTCCGGTCCCGGTGCTCGTCCTTAAGGGGTACCGATGACGCGTAACAGGAAGGTCTCTTTGGTTGTACTTCTGGTAACTGTCCTTAACGCAACACCGATGATTGCCCAGTCACCCGCAGACGCATTCAAATCGGCATACGCGACGGCACAGGCTGCGAATAAGAGGGCCGGCGATCTGAGGAACGCAGTGGACCGTGACGAGCGCTTCACTTGCCGCTGCGAAAGCGGCGGCAGATGGCGGCGACTACGACACGGCCATAAGATTGGCAAAGGAAGCCGAAGGATTGGCTAACGCTTCGATTGCCCAAACCGAGCGCGAAAGAGACTTCTCTGGAAAGGGTCAGAGATCCACTAATTCATAACATATAAGAGGTCGGAATGCCAATTCGTCGACGGGACTTTCTGAAACTGGCGATGGCGGCTCCCGCGATTGCCAGCTTTCCGCGTTTTGCCGACGCGGCGGAAGGCGACGCAATTTACGATCTGAAGCCGTTCGGAAATGCGCGTATTTTGCACATGACCGATACGCACGCGCAGTTGCTGCCGGTTTACTTCAGGGAGCCAAGCATCAACATCGGCGTCGGATCGATGCGGGCGCGGCCTCCGCATCTGGTTGGAGACGGATTTCTCAAGCAGTTCGGGATAGCCCCTGGCAGCGCCGAAGCACACGCCTTCACGTTCCTGGACTTCGAGCAACAAGCCAGGCGGTTTGGCAAGTTGGGCGGCTTCGCGCATCTCAAGACCTTGGTCGATATGATGAGAAACGCGGTGCCGCCGGGACGCTCGCTTCTGCTCGACGGTGGCGATCTCTGGCAAGGCAGCGGACTCGCTAATCTGACGCAGGGCGCCGACATGGTCGAGGCAGCCAATCTGCTTGGCATCGAGGCCATGACCGGGCACTTTGAATTTACCTATGGCGAAGAGGTTCTCCGCAGGAACCTTGGTAACTTCAAGGGTGAATTCCTCGCGCAAAATGTCTTCCTGACGGAAGAGGCTGCATTCAACGACGCAAAGGCATTCGACTCCGCGTCAGGTCGCGTCTTCAAGCCGTATTTCATCAGGGAGATGGGTGACTTCCGGGTTGCCGTCATCGGTCAGGCATTCCCGTACGTTCCGATCGCCCATCCAAAGCGGTTCGTTCCGGACTGGACTTTTGGTATCAGGGACGAGGAGCTTCAAAAAGTCGTCGATCAGGTTTTGAAGAGCGAAAAGGTCGACGCTGTCATTCTGCTGTCGCACAATGGGATGGATGTCGATCTCAAACTGGCGAGCCGCGTCACGGGTATCGATATTATTCTCGGCGGCCACACCCATGACGCAGTTCCTCAGCCGGTGAGCGTCGCAAACGCCGGCGGCAAGACGCTGGTTAGCAATGCCGGCTCAAACGGTAAGTTTCTCGGCTGTTCTCGATCTGGAGCTCAAGAAAGGCGGCGTGAAAGATCTTCGATACCGGCTTTTGCCGGTGTTCAGCGATCAACTCAAGGCCGGATCCGGCATGAGACGTCCTCATCGAGCGTTTGCGGGCGCCCCGCAAGCCAAGTTCTCGACGAGAAACTTTCGACCGCGGATCGGCTGCTTTATCGCCGCGGCAATTTCAACGGCACCATGGACCAACTGATTGTGACGCGCTGCGTCAGCAACTCGACGCGGAAATCGCGCTTTCGCCGGGCTTCCGTGGGGCGCGACCGTGCTTTCGGGCCAGCCGATCACGATGCAGGACGTGCTGTCGGGGACGGCCATCACTTATCCGGAAGCCTATGTGCAGTCGATGACCGGGCGAGCAGTTCAAGACGATCATGGAGGATGTCTGCGACAATTTGTTCAATCTGGATCCCTACTATCAGCAGGGCGGCGACATGGTGCGGCTCGGCGGAATGTCTTATGCCTGCGCGCCGAACGAGACCATCGGAAAACGGATATCCGACCTGAAACTTGCAGACGGCAAGCCGGTCGAGGCCAAAAAACGTATCGTGTCGCGGGATGGGCTTCGGTGAGCGGACAAAAGGGCGCGCCGGTGTGGGAGGCCGTGGCGAGCTATCTACGCGGACTCAAGCATCCGGCCGAAGGAAAGGGAGTGGCGTCGCATTGCAAGGCGTCGACGGAAACCCGGGGTTCGGAGGTTGATGATGAAGCCTTTTTCATCCGGTCCCGGCTTGCCGGGAAAAATGACACGATGGTCCGTCCCTGAAGGAGACATGACATGCGCATTCTTTTGAAACTGTTCGCGGGCGCGGCAATCCTGATTTCAGCGCTTTCTCCAGGCTTTGCCGCCGATGCGAAGACCCATAGCGTTTCCATACAAGTCGACCAGAACGATCCTGCCCTCATGAATTTCGTATTGAATAACGTCACCAACATCATGGAGACGTACAAGTCGAAGGGCCAGGACGTGCAGATTGAACTCGTCGCCTACGGGCCCGGCCTTCATATGCTGCGTGATGACACATCACCGGTCAAAGATCGGCTGAAGCAAATAGCGGAGCTCAGTTTTCCTTCTCAGATTACATTTTCTGCTTGTAACAATACAAAAGAGGGGATGGAAAAGCGGGGAGGGGCACCAGATAGCCATCGTCTCGCAGGCCAGGCTTGTGCCGTCCGGAGCAGTCAGGCTGATGGAGTTGCAGGAAGATGGCTGGAGCTACCTGAAGCCTTGACTAACAGTACAAAATCAGAGGGCTGTCGATGAATAGGTGTTGTGCCGCCCGAGCCGGAATTTGCCTGGCCTTGGGCGTTGGTTTTGTGACCGCGACGGCGGTTCATGCCGACGATGCTACGGTCACCTACAAATCCCTGTCACCCGACGTGGCTCTTGAGGCTGCCCAGGCGGCGCTCAAACAATGTCGTGCGGATGCATTTTCAGGTGGCCGTTGCTGTTGTCGATCGCTTCGGCGAGGCGCAGGTAATGCTGCGCGATCGATTTGCCGGACTTCCGGCGCCACGCACCGCAACTGACAAGGCCTGGACGGCACTTGGCTTCCGCGCGAACACCTCCGATCTTTCCAAGTCGATCCAGAGCGGTAAACTTGATGCAAGGCTGGCAAGCTTGCCGCGCGTCACGATGCTGGCCGGCGCTTCGATCGTCGAATCTGGGAACGCTGCTGGGCGCGATAGGCGTTTCAGGTGCACCGGGCGGCGACAAGGACGAGAAATGCGCGAAGGTTGGCCTCGACGCGATCCGCGACAAGTCGAAATTCAGAACGGTTCTACATCCTGCGCGTCACGCCATCGGCGCCAACGCTCGAGTAGCTATTGATCGTCTTGGTCGCAGCCATTGCGGCGCCCTTCGTCGCAGGTGGCGTGCTTGGGGGATTTTGGGCGCCCGCTCCGCAAAGAGTATTTCAGGCAAATGCGGTGCACTTAATATCGTCTTCGCCGTGCTCGTCTTTGCTGGCAATTTACATGTTGGCTCGCAGTCTGACCAAGATTTAATTACTAAAACCGGCAGATCGAGCTGACCTAGCGTTGATTGGCTGCGATTTGGGAAAGGCTCGTTCGATGTTGTCTCGATTTTTGAAAAGGTTCATGGCTACTCCCAGTGCGCCGGCCATTGCGCATGAGGACCTGGTGGAGGCGCATCAAGACAGGACGTGCGCCGTGGTGGACGTGCGTGAGCCGCACGAATATGCCGGCGGGCACATTCCGGCGCCGTCAATCATCCCCTGTCACAATTCGATCCTGCCCGCGTGCCGCGCGGCGAGCGCGTCGTGCTGATCTGTCAGTTCGGGGGACGATCCGCAGCCGCCATGAAGCGAATGGTCGCTGCCGGGAGGCAGGACGCGCAGCATTATGCGGCCGGCATGTCGGGATGGCGGGCGCGCAAGGGTCCGGTGGAGAGATGAGCGAACACGACGTTTGGGAGAGTTGCTATGGCGTGCCCGATTTCATCTTTGGCAAGGAGCCCAACCACTTTCTGATGTCGTGCAGGAATTTACTGCCCAAATCGGGCAAAGCTCTCGCGATCGCCGATGGTGAGGGGCGCAATGGCGTATGGCTCGCCGAACAAGGGCTTGACGTCGTCGCGCTCGATTTTTCCGAAGCTGCGCAAATCAAGGCTGCGGCGCTCGCAAAAGAACGCGGCGTCGAGATCACCCTGGTCAGGGCGGATGTACTCGCGTGGGACTATCCGGCGAACGCGTTTGACGTCGTGATCGACATCTTCACCCAATTCAGCTCGCCGGCGGAACGCGTCAAAAAATGGCAGGGCGTCCATCAGACACTGAAGCCGGGCGGGCTCGTGATCGTGCAGGGCTACACGCCCAGGCAGTTGCAGTATGGAACCGGTGGGCCGAAGAAGATCGAGAACCTTTACACGCGCGACATGCTGGAAGACGCCTTCCGGTCCTTTCGGGACATGACGATCACCGAGGAGGAACGCGACATGCATGAGGGCGCGGCCCACAGCGGAATGTCTGCCGTCATAGGCCTAACCGCGCGCAAATCGCCGTGAGGGCTGCAAGCAAGGGGGGCCCGGGCGCCCCCCGGGGCGGGTCGCGCCAGAGCGGCAGCGGAACGCCCGCGAAATTCATGACTCAGCGGATCAGCGTCGAGTGCTCCGGTGTCATTTGACGCTGGTCAGACGCAAATAGGGGCGGGGCGCCTCCCAGCCCTGCGGGAAGGCTTTGACGGCATCATCGCCGGTGATCGAAAGCGGAATGATGACCTTGTCGCCCGGACGCCAGTCCGCTGGGGTGGCGACACGCTGCCGGTCGGCGAGTTGCAGGGCGTCGATGACACGAAGGATTTCATCGAAGTTCCGGCCGACATTCATCGGGTAGGTCATGGTCAGGCGGATCTTCTGTTTCGGATCGATGATGAACACCGAACGCACCGCCGCGGTGTCGCTCTGGGCCGGGTGGATCATGTCATATAGTTTGGCAACTTTGAGCTCGGCGTCCGCGACGATCGGGAACTGGAGGTCGGTTTTCTGGGTGTCGTTGACGTCTTTGATCCACTTGAGATGCTCCGACACCGTATCGGTAGAAAGCCCAAGCGGCTTGGTGTTGCGGGCGGCAAACTGCTGGGCGAGGCTGGCGGTCTTTCCCATTTCGGTGGTGCAGACCGGGGTGAAATCGGCCGGGTGACTGAAGAAGAACACCCAGGAATCCGCCGCCCATTTGTGGAACGAGATCTCGCCCTTGGTGGTGTCGGCGGTAAAATCGGGCGCTGTGTCGCCGATATGAAGGGACATCGATATTTACTCCTGACAGTTGATCGATACGGGGGCATCTGCCCCCGTGCTTTCGGAATTGTCGAGATGCAAAAGTATGACGAGGTCCGGCTGGGTGCGCCTTGACCCTGATCAATCCGCGCGGCGCGCCGCTTCAGACCGCGGCAATTGCGTAAGTTCAGCCACGCGCCCGGAACACCGGCTTGACACCCGACGGGTGGCCTTTTCCGCAGTCGATCAGCCTGACACGAAATCATGCGGCCGATTGTGCGCACCCCACATACATGTAGGTCATCGGACGTGGCCCCGGGGCGTATTCGGTTCGAAGCCTCGACATATCGAAACCGGCCGCGCGGATGAGGTCGTCCATCTTGCGGTCCAGATGGCAACCTCCCGCTATATGGCCCCAAATGGGGGTAAGTCTACGCTGCCAGCGCTGGATTCGAGGTTCGGGTGAAAGTCCATGTTCGACGAAGAGAAGCTTGCCGTGCGGCTTCAGGATCCGTCGTATCTCGCGTAACGCGGTCAAGGGGTCCGGGATCGAACAAAGCGTCCACGTCATCACCACTGTGTCTATCGTGTTGTCAGCGAGAGGGATCGCGGTCGCAGACCCCTGCAGGAGTTCGGCGCGGACATCGGCCGTAGCAGCGCGTTGGCGTGCGATCGCGAGCAAACGGCGTGAAGGGTCGATCCCGAATACGATCTCGACCTGCCCGCCATAGAGCGGAAAGTTCAATCCAGAGCCGACCCCGACTTCGAGCACCCGCCCCCTAGCAGCGGTAACCACCTCGCGGCGATACCTCTGGAGCTGGTGCTGCCGCATGACCAGATCGAGGATAGGTGGCAAAATCCAAATGTCGTAGAAATTCACGACAGCCTCCTCACAATCCGCTGAAAAGCTGTTCGGGGGTGCTAAATGAAAAGAGCCTCTAGATAGATGATTTTTAAGCTACCGCCAAAGGCACGCGCCACTTGATCATGGCACATTTGGCGGCGTCGTTTACGATAAGGCACGATACCATCGCATAGCCAAAGACTGCCAGGGTCTGCCACCACGGTAACGGGCTGAGGTCCGGTAGGCCTACGAACGTCAGCGCAGTCCCCGCGAGCGCATCCGCGATGAGCGCCGCCAGCAGGGTCTTGCTCGGCATCGTCGTCCAGAACCAGCGCCGCTCCCGAGCAGGCAGAACGGAGAACACGGCGAAGTACAACAGCATCAGAAAGCTGAACGTGTAGAGGGCACGGTCATTGGTCGCCAACTGGAATCGTGACCAGCCAATCCACAACAGAAGAAGCGCCTCAGCGACCATCGCGACGCCCAAAACAACCGACACCAAGAACCCCCCGATGTCCCAGGTCTCCGGCTTCTTGGACCATCGCACGTGGTCATTGGCGATGGCAATCATCGCGAAGTCAGTCATGAAGACAAGAAGCAGCATCGCGAAGGCGGAGACGACGAACTTACCGGTGAGCACGAATGCGATGGCCACGAAAGCCGCCTTCAGGATGGTACGGCTGATCTTGTTGATGATCCAGGTCAGAATGCGCTGATAAATGGTTCGGCCCTGCTCGACCAGCGTCACGATATTGATCAGCCCCGGATCGGTCAGGACAACACTCGCAGCGCCCTTGGCAACATCGGTCGCGGTGCTTACAGCGATGCCCACTTCGGCCTCACGCAGCGCCGGCGCATCGTTGACACCGTCACCCGTCATGCCCGTCACATGTCCTGCCGCTTGTAGATGCTGGACCACTAAACGGGTCGTCGCGGATGCTCGCGCCCAAGCCAAGAAGTGACGGTCACGTGCGCGGACCCGCGGTGCCTAAATAGAGCCACGCGAGGTTGCTCAGACGCCGCCCGGCCATCTCTTGCTGGATGACGCAGCCTAGAACAAAGTCCGCAAATCCGAAAGATGCGACCTCTTAATAAGGCTCCGAGCAGGATTGACATCAGAATAGCGCCGTTGAGCGGTCGATTAAAAATGTTGAAGGCACCAAGCGCAGCTGCTTGCGCTTGGGCGTGCCACGATCCCCTGTCGACAACAAAGATAACATTTCTGCCTTTGGGCCTTGTTGCGAGCCATTCCTTGATTTCGGGAATGTCGGGACACGCCGGAACGTCGATGCCGAAAACGACATTCCGCTCAGGGTCTATGTCGTTAATCTGGTCGACGGTATAGAAGTGAAGTTTAAATGCGTTCTTGAGCTGAGAGCGGATTGCATCCAGACCCGAAGAGGGATCGACGACAACAAAAAGTGGGTCCAGGAGGCCCCGCTTAGTGGCTTTAAACCGAAGCCGCATTGGTGCGGCCCCGCTCCGAAACGACAGTCACAATCCACCGGGGTGACTTCCTAGATTTGACTTCAAACACCGACCACACGAAGCCAGTAACGGTAGCTTCACCTAACTTGAATGTCTTGCTTCGTCCGCTGAACTGAACGAGCCGTAAGCGCTGAACTTCTTTCAGATCGGTCGTTTCATACTTCTCCATGGTGGCGCTTCTCTATTGCGTCGGAGGCCATACCTGTTCACCGTCTTTCGCGACCCAGACATCGCGTATGAACGCTGGTCACGATCGACGATGAATTGCCGGTCGACTTTGGACCGTTGGGCATAAGTCCGCCTCAACCATTTTACGCCGCCCTCACCGTGTTGAGGAACTTGCCGACCTCGAGCTTGAGTCGGTTGCTGTCAGTGGAGAGCGACTGGGCAGCCGACAGGACCTGCGAAGAGGCCGATCCGGTCTCGCTGGCGCCGCGTTGCACGTCGGTGATGTTGGAGGAGACCTGCATCGTGCCTTGTGCAGCCTGCTGCACGTTGCGGGAGATTTCCTGCGTCGCCGCGCCCTGTTCTTCAACGGCCGAGGCGATGGTCGCGGAGATCTCGGACAGCTTTTCGATCGTGCCGCTGATTTCCTTGATGGCACCGACCAACTCGTGAGTCGCCGCCTGGATGCCAGTAATGTGCTGGCCGATCTCGCCGGTCGCCTTCGCGGTCTGCTCGGCGAGCGCTTTCACCTCGGAGGCCACGACCGCGAAGCCGCGGCCAGCTTCGCCGGCGCGCGCCGCTTCGATGGTCGCATTCAGCGCCAGCAGATTGGTCTGCCCTGCGATGGTGTTGATTAGATCGACCACATCGCCGATACGGTTTGCCGCTTGCGACAGCTCGCTAACGCGATCATTGGTCTTGCGAGCCTGCTCGACCGCATCATGGGCCATCCGCGCCAATTCCTGCACCTGACGGCTGATCTCATTGACGGACGACGTCAGTTCTTCCGTGGCCGACGCCACCGACTGCACATTGGTGGAGGCTTCCTCGGAGGCGGCCGCGACCATAGTGGTGAGCTCTTGCGCTCGCTCGGCAGTCGAAGTCAACGTGCTTGCTGAAGCCTCCAGCTCCGTCGAGGCCGACGATACGGTTTCGATGATTTCGCCGACCGCGCCTTCGAAGCTGTCCGCCATCTTGATCATGTCCGCCTTGCGCTGCTGTGCGGCGATCTGATCCTGCTTAACTTTGGCTTCTGCCTCGTCGCGCGCCTTTTGGGCGAGCATCATCTTGATTCCATTGACCGCCTGGGCGGTCTCACCGATCTCATCCTGGCGCTCGGTGCCGGTGATCTCGATGTCCTCGCCCTTCGCCAGGCGCTGTAGCAGGCCGACCAGGGTGCGCATTGGCTTGGCGATGCCGAACTGACCGACCATAAACCCGGCAGCCACACCCAGCAGGATGCCAATCGTCGCAATGATGATCATCAGCCGGGAGACCAACTCGTATTCTTCCGTCGCCGTAGCTGAAAAATAGTCAACACGATTGTCCAGCCGCTCGGCAATGGCTCGGACACTCGCCCTCAATTTCTCCGCAGCAGCCTCGCTCTTGAGGGCTGCGTTGCGAAGCCGCATCGTTTGGTCGCTCAACTTCACATCTGTTGCCTCATCGGCGAGACGAAGGGTATTTTCCATGTCTTTCTCGTAGACAGCCATCGCCTCCTTGGCCGCTGGCAGCATGGCCTTCGCCTGTTCGTCGCGGGTCCTGCTGACGTCCTCCATACGTTCATGGAATAGTTTGGATTCGCGATCAATGACATTGCGAGCCAGCGCGCGGTTCTCGGGGCGCGGGTCCAGGGCGACACTGAATTCCGCCCGGCTCATCGCCACAACGTTCAGGCTGGCCCGCGCAGCTTCCAATGCGCGCTTGGCGGAAGTACTCATGGTTCCCGCGCCCTCATTAAGTGAGCTCAGCGCACGAATCCCTAGCCAGCTTATTCCGGCGGCAATGCCCGACATCAGGACAATAACGGCGAGAATTTTGGTGAGAATCTTGAAGCGGGCGAGGAACGACATGTCTGTCTCTCAATCAGTTATCTCTCAGTGGGTATCTCATCCATCGAGGGAGGATCACGGAACCGGTCTTAAGCGGTGTCGATCTAGTCATAAGCCGGAGCACACAATCGAGAACGAAAGATAAGCGCGATTTCAACGCAGCTCGCCCTCTGCCGATCTCTTGGCAAACGCTCGATCGCGAGCAATTCGACAAAAATAAACAAATGCAGTTAGCGGCGCGTTAGACCCAGGAACGACGGCAACACTCCAATTTTGTCACGACCTTAGGAGTGATAATCAGTTGCATCCGCTCAGCAGTGGCGTAACGCAAATTGAAGACGTCGGCGCAATTGCTCGTCTCCGAGAAAACAATCGTCGCGCGGCGGGCGACGCGCTTCGACACGATACCCGGCGACGGGCTGTCCACAGCTCTGCCAAAGCGCGCCGAAGGCCTCAAAGCAAACTCACCGTCCCATGGCCAGTCGTGGCACATCGGAAAGTAGCACCCAAAGGCGCTCGCAAGGTTGCGTCAATCCCTCAGATGGCTCGGCAAGCCGTCTATCCGGGAGTAGTGAACGACCGCGACATCGGAAAACTGCCGCCCATGAGGCGCAGCGCTAAATCGAGGGCGGTCGCGTGTTCTCGGGGTCTAGCGTATGATAGGCTCCGGCATCATAGCGCCACGGCGAAGCAATATTGCCCATCTTCGTCGGCGCGCCGGTTGATTTCGAGAAATCCCGCTATCTCTCCATCACGCCTTCAGGGGCGATCTCATGATCTCGCACACCTGCCCATGACACGGATCACGTCGCGGCGTTCTGCGTACGTTGTCGGCCACTTCAAAATCACTTCCGGACTAACGTATGACGGTTTTAGACGGGTCGCTGCGGATGCTCCCGCCCAGGTTAGGAAGTGGCTGAGGGGCGTTGTTATTCGCACGGCCAACGGCATCGCGGCTATCGGTCACGACCACATGCTCGTTATGGGCGCGGTAGCGCTGCAGGTTACGGAGGCCGCTGTGCGGATTGCCGCCGTTCGTGAGGGGGCGGGGTTAGAGTCAAAATCCTGAACTGGCTGCTTGGAGTCGAATTGCGTTATCAAAGCAGGGCCGAGTGCCTGTGCCATAGCTTCCGAGTTGAGCCCGGCTTATCCCTCAACAGCATGGAGGTAGCATATATCGGTCTCAGTCTGCGACCGCGCCCAATGTATCCACGATTGGATTGTCAGAAAAGGTGTCGGACACCACCAAGGCCTGATCGACCAATTGCCGTGCAACAAGCTGACCACCACGCGCTGCTACCAGTTCGCCTTCCGCAAGCGGAACCCAGGGCTCGTTCGTCAGAGGTACGCTCGCGAAGAGAGCCACTTGTTGGTTTTCGCCACGGATGGAAAGGCCACTGGCCGCCGAGCCCATTGTGTCATGCTGGCATTTTCGCTGGGCCGACATGAGGCCAGGTGCCTCGATCTTGCCGGTATCGGCATGCTTCCGCCGGTGTCCGTGAGCGAAAAGGATATCGCCATCAGAATACAAGAAATTTGCCGGTCCTAGTTTTCTGAGCGCCTCAGCAAACGAAGATACGATCAGGAATCTCTGGCGGAGCGTCGGCGTTGCATTTGGCGCCGTCCAGATCGTCGCCATTTGGTCGAGGAGAACACAAAAAGCGAGCTCGGAGTCGGTCTCGCCAATTGGATTGAAGCGGTCGGTCTTCAATCGCGTTCGATTTGAATATGCCGGGAAGATCACCGTTGTGTGCAAATAAATGAGCGCGCCCGGCAAGCTCACGAACAAACGGCTGAGCATTGGGGTATGAGCGGGTACCGCGGGTTGCCTTGCGGGTATGAGCGATCACCAACCGGCTCCGCAGATTATGATTGGCGATGAACTGGATCCATTCGCTGTCGCCGACAGCGGCGGAGTCCTTCATCAAACGGACGTCCGGTCCCTCATAATAGCCGACACCCCAGCCATCATTATACGTTCCGGAAACGCGACCATGTTCAGCGAGCGTGGGCAGTGAAACGTTCACCGTCGCGGGGACATTGCTTGACAGTCCGAGGAGTTCACACATGGCGCCCGTTTAAGTTAGATCCGGCATAATCCGGCATAACTTCGCAAATGCCAAAATACTGCGCCCCTCGGTTTAGAGTGTTCAACTAACCTTGTTGAAGAGGCCATACAGGACCACGGTATTTCTGGACAATGCGATGAAAATCCTACCGGCCCACGTTCCGGTTGAATTGATGTGCATCAACCTACCTAACCCCTTTGCCGCTAGAATTCTTTAAAGCCACAATTCGCCATCGGGACGCCGAAGGGTGCAGGTGGTTGAGCCCGCACCGACTTCGAATAAACGAACGTAGTCCCGGTAAAGCGATGATACCGCCGAGGTGTCGCTTGCTTGTGAGGTGTGATGCAACTCGTCTCGACGATTACGTGCCCTACTTGCGGGCATCGCGCATCAGAGACCATGCCGACAGACGCATGCATGTTTTTCTATGTGTGTAAGGGTTGCGGGATTCGCCTCAAGCCCAAGAAAGGCGATTGCTGCGTGTTTTGCTCCTATGGCGACGTCCCTTGCCCGCCAATCCAGGAAGCGCGGGCGAAAGGCGAGAATACCGGCTGCTGCAAATGATCTCTTGAGGGTCTTGCAAAACCGATGGAAGATCGCTTATATGCGGTTATGCGCATAAGCGCTTTAAATAGGTAACTATATGAATTCAATAACGATTCTTTCTGCACTTGCAGAGCCGACCCGGCTCGAAGCCCTCCGAATGGTATGGGATGGGCGCGAGCATTGTGTTTGCGAATTGATGCGGGAACTCGGCGCCAGCCAGTCCCGCATGTCCCGCCATATGGCGGCTCTCAAAACGGCCGGTCTCCTGGTGGACCGCCGCGATGCGCAATGGGTCCGCTATCGCCGCGCGCCAAATCTTCCTCAAGAGGTCGTCGCGCTTGTCGACGCCGCGCTGGCGATGCCGGCAAATCAGGAAAGGCATGCCGCATGAGCCTCAATTCCATCACCGAACATGCGCCGGGCGCCGGCCCTTCGACCGCAAAGTGGATCGGATGGACGGTCGCTGGCCCTGATTGTTTGGGGCGTTGTCTACAGCCAACTCGTTCCATTCTCGGATTGGGTCGTCGCATCGACGCGTGTCGATCCCAAAAGTCATCTCGGCGAGGCCGTCAGCTTCTTCGCTTACGACACGCCGAAGGTTCTGATGCTGCTCACCCTGGTCGTATTCGGGATGGGCGTCGTGCGCAGCTTCTTCTCGCCGGAGAAGACCCGGGCGCTTCTTGCCGGGAAGCGCGAAGGCATCGGCAACGTGCTGGCCGCGTCGCTCGGCATCGTCACGCCGTTTTGCTCTTGCTCGGCCGTGCCGCTGTTCATCGGCTTCGTCAGCGCGGGCGTGCCGCTCGGCGTGACATTTTCGTTCCTGATCTCCGCGCCGATGGTGAACGAGGTCGCGCTCGGACTTCTGTTCGGGCTGGTCGGCTGGAAAGTGGCGCTGACCTATCTCGCCTTTGGCCTCGCCGTTGCCATCGTCTCCGGTTGGATCATCGGCCGGCTGCATCTCGAACATTGGCTGGAGGAATGGGTTCGTAATATCCGCTCGGGTGCAATCGATCTGCCGCCGGAAGAACTCACTGTCGTCGATCGCATCAAGGCGGGCATCGAGGCCGTGAAAGAGATCGTCGGCAATGTCTGGCCGTGGATCATCGCCGGCATCGCCGCCGGCGCCTTCATCCACGGCTATGTGCCGGCGGACCTGCTGGCCTCGATCATGGGGCGGGACGCCTGGTGGTCGGTGCCGGCCGCGGTGCTGATCGGCATTCCGATGTATTCGAACGCCGCCGGGATCATTCCGGTGGTTGAGGCGCTGCTCGCCAAAGGCGCCGCGCTCGGAACCGTGCTCGCGTTCATGATGTCGGTGATCGCGCTGTCACTCCCCGAGATGATCATCCTGCGCAAGGTCCTCACGATCCGGCTGATCGCCGTGTTCGTTGGCGTCGTCGGGACCGGCATCCTCGCGGTCGGGTTCCTGTTCAACGCACTGTTCTCAATGAGCTAACGGAGAAGATCCATGAAAGACGTCAAAGTCCTCGGCCCTGGCTGCAAACGCTGCGTCACGACGGCCGAGATGGTTCAGACCGAAGCCGACAAGCTCGGCGTTCCGGTCAAGGTCGAGAAGGTGACCGACTATGCGGCGATCGCCGGCTACGGCATCGCTTCGACGCCGGGCATCGTCATCGACGGCAAGGTGGTGCATGCGGGCGGTCTGCCCAAGCCGGACGACCTGGCGCGTTGGCTCGCGGCCTGAAATGGGACCGATGCTGGAATACCGCGTCAGCGCCCGTCGAATCGATGCGCATGGCAGTGTTGCCACCACCAAAGACGCCGAGGTCATCCTCGACACGGACATCAACGGCCGGCCGGATGCCTTCAATCCGGCGGAGCTGTTTCTCGCGGCCATCGCCGCTTGCATGATCAAGGGCATAGAGCGGGTGACGCCGATGCTCAAGTTTGATCTGCGCGGCGTCGAGGTGAGGCTTCACGGTGTAGGCAAGACAGCCCGCCAAAGATGATTTCTGTCGACTATGAACTCATCGTTCGACACTGACGAAATCGATCAGCGCCTTGAAGTTATTGCATACCAACGTTCGCAAATACGGCACGATCTCGAACACCGTGGCTGAAGCAACAAAGCTCGAGGGCGTTATCCGGAGGCCAAGGTAGTTTGTAACTCGTACGGTTCTCCTAAAATCTGGGCTGAACGGCAGCGGTCGCAATGACTGTTTATTCGGTTAGCCCTGCGGGAAATCGACGTACGCATTCCTCGATCAGCTTGCGGGCGCAAGGAACCGTGGCGCACGGGGGGGCGCTATTTTAGTCGATAGCCCGCGTGACAACCCACACATTGAGCCGTTATTTCCGCAAGCCCCGTAAACACAGGTTTTAGATCGCCGGTAGCACCCGCATCTTGGGCGGTAACCGCAAACCGACTTGCCGCGCGGTGCATCGCCGTCCCGGCATCCTGCATCCCCTGCGGCATAAACTTTGAAACTTCCGCGGCGCCGTGCAGCCCTAGCGATGACATTCCAAGTCGTGATTCCGCGATCTTGCCAGCAATGTCCGTATGACCCATGCCGAGATTTAATTGAATCTCCTGTAGAGTCTGGAGATGATCGCGCATGTTCGCCAGCGTTTCATCGACCAACGTCGCAGGAAACTTTACAAATTGCCGGGCGTCTGGAGCGCTAGGAGCAGACATATCATGACTGTGTTGATGCTGAGCGACAGCAAGGGTTGCGCTGCCGCCAACCAGAACGGCAGCAACTATGGCCACAAAAATGCGCATCTATCCTCCTAGATTTTGGCTTCATAGCGCGATTCGCAATCAGCGGGTATGATTTGGATCCTACGGCCAAGGTGTCTTTAGCCTCGTCAAATCAATGGACACCGCGTTTCAACGATTCCCATCTTTGAGCAATCTCACTGCCCTCTGGACGCTTGACAAGTCCAGAGGGTTTGTTCGCGCGGCGTGCACGTGCACGCCATAGTGCGGAGTTAGCCGTCGCTGGCCTCAATGCTGGAACGGCGGACCACCCATGCCGGCGCTGTGCATGGCACCCGGGCCGAACGCCAGTCCCGGGAGGTTCTGCTGAGCCTTGGCCTTTTGCGCATCGTCGAGCGCGGCAAGAAGTTCGTTCGCCGCCGCTTTCACGGTCTCGAACTGCTTCTGACCTTGATCCCGGATCTTGGTCATGAACGCGAAGCGGTCCTGTGGACTCAGCTTGCCCATTGCATCGGGATTCACGCTCTCACGAGCGGTCTTCATGGTGGTCGCCGCATCCTGGATCGCTTTGGTGTATTTAGCCCAGGCCGGCTCTTGGGTTAGTGTGATGGCGAGTTCCTTCTTCAGCGTTTCGATCTGCGCCGGGTCGGCAAATATCGCGCCGGGTGTTCCGCCCATCATCATCCCGGGGCCCATTCCTGGTTGCATTCCGCCACCCATGTGCCGCATCATGCCGGGGCCCATCCATCGGCCCATTCCAGGTTCGGTCGAGTTTGCCATGCGCTGCATCATCATGCCCGGGCCCATGCCACCGTGACCCATGCCCCCCATAAACGGGGGCCCGAATCCGCCAGGACCTGTTGCCTGCGCCAAAGCCCATCCGCCGGCGAGCAAGCTGGCGGCTGCGATACCACCGAATAACAAGACTTTCTTTTTCATCGTTGTCTCCAATGCCTGGGCAACAGAGAGGTCCGTTGCTGGTGCGCATTGGTGACCGCAGATTTCACCCAAGTATTTCAGAAACCCGAATTTGTGTGACAAAGTGTGTCAACCGCCAGGATTGGCGCAATTCGTTACACTTTCCGTGAAGCGTCTGCGCTTCCATCGTCTATATTCCGGGGATGCAAGGCGGGGCACACATTCTGATCGTCGACGATCATCGCGAGATTCGCGATCTGGTTTCGCGCGCATTGACCAAGGAGGGCTTCCGGGTCAGCTCGGCGGCGGACGGCCGTGCGATGCGCAAGGTCTTTGCCGACGGCCGGATCGATCTCATCCTTCTGATTTGATGCTTCCGGGCGAGGACGGACTGTCGCTTTGCCGCGCGCTTCGGAACGAGTCGGATATTCCGATCATTATGCTGACGGCCAAAGGCGACGAGATCGACCGCGTCATCGGCCTGGAAATGGGCGCCGACGACTATCTGCCCAAGCCATTCGGCAGCCGCGAACTGATCGCACGCATCAAGGCCGTGCTCAGGCGCAGCCGGGACAAGGCGGTGGAAGGCCGTGGCGACGGCCGAAGCGATACCATTTCGATTGCTGGTGCTGGACAGCGGTCAACGCGAACTCGTTCGCAAGGATGGCGTCACCGTGTCGCTGAGCACCGGAGAATACGATCTGTTGCTGGCCTTTGTCGAGCGCCCACAGCGCGTGCTGAGCCGCGACCAGCTGCTGGATCTCGCGCGGGGCCGCGCGGCCAACGCGGATCGATCGCAGCATCGATACGCAGGTGAGCCGGTTTGCGCAAGAAGCTCGAACTCGATCCCGGCCAATCCGCAAGATCATCAAGACGGTGTGGGGCGGTGGGTACATGTTTACGCCTGCGGTGAAACACGAATGAGCCGGTTCCTTCCAGCAGCCTTTTCGGTCAGACGCTCCTTGCTCTACTCGTCGGTCTGATCGTCTCGCATGCGGCGGGATCATGGATCTATACGCTGGATCGCGAACAGGCCGTGCGTGCTGTCGGAGGATTTGC
>CAWGKJ010000045.1:0-24611 GCA_963823115.1 uncultured Alphaproteobacteria bacterium
CGAATCCCGTCTCTTCCGCGAGTCGGGAGAACTGAAGCAGTTCCGACGGACCGAATTGCTCCGCCGACGCCTTATATCCTAGCCTGAGCATGATCCGCTCTCCGCGTGATGAGGCCTCCTGTCCAAGGCAAATAGCAGTAGCGCGGCCAAATCGGTTGTCAGTCTCGGTTTGTGCTCGCCTGGTTGTGCGATGGCCGGCCTCGGTGTGGAGGTCAGGGTCATCACTGGCGCGAGCGTAACAAGCCGAGTTCCCCGAAGGGTGCGGGCGTCGCGCACGTTACGCTCAGCCGAACCACGTCGTTCGCCGTAGGCGCACCTCAGCCTTCTGGCATAATCAATCCCAGGGCTTGCACCGCAGTAGGCTCAGACGTGCATAACTGCATTCCGTTACGTGTCGATGCTGCGACAGGAATTATGCTGCGGCCGCTCGCAGGTCAGGAGCAAATTCGCGTCCGTATTGCTCGATGACGCCCTCGATGCCCTCGACGTGGGGATAGATGTTGAACTCCGACACGCCGATTTTCTCCAGCTCACGCAGCTTCGCGCGGATCTGCTCCTGGTTTCCGATTACACAGAATCTGTCGACGATTTCGTCGGGCACATATGCCGAGTGCTCGGTTCCCTGCTCGGCGTGCCCATGGTAGTCATACTGACTTCTTCCCTTAACGTAGTCGGTCAACTCCCTGGGAAGATCCGCTGGGTCGTGGTGCCGGAGAACATCCGCGATGTGGTTGCCGACCAGTGCCGGGAACCATCGCGTCTGTTCGCGCGCCTCGGCAAGGTCGTCCGAGATATACGTCGCGGTGGCGCAGTGGATCACTATCGCGTCTGGGTTCTTACCCGCCTCCTTAGCGCCCTCGCGCACGAACTGCATACCCCACTGGATCACGAATGGATCGGCGATCTGGAAGATCACTCCATCGGCGACACGGCCCGCCAGGCGCAGCGCCTTTGGGCCGTAGCCCGCGACGT
Source organism: uncultured Alphaproteobacteria bacterium (assembly GCA_963823115.1). Taxonomy (GTDB): domain Bacteria; phylum Pseudomonadota; class Alphaproteobacteria; order Rhizobiales; family Xanthobacteraceae; genus Bradyrhizobium. Next base: position 973 of record CAWGKJ010000045.1, read on the forward strand.
ACACACGGGTTCCGCCGCCGGCCCACGGCATCTGCGCCTGAGCTCCGTCCTCCGTCGTGAATTTCTCGCCCCGGCCGACGCTGTGGATGATCTCGACGGCGCGCTCAAGACCCGCCAGGTTCGACGGCCGCCGGTTAATGACCCGAACCGAGCTGTCACCGCGGCCGATTCCACAGATGACCCTGCCGCCCGTAATCTGGTTGAGAGTCGCGAAGGCGCTACCGACGACCAGCGGATCGCGTGTGACGGGGTTGGTCACACAGGTGCCCCATTCGAGCTTGTCATTCTTAGAGACGCCGATCAGCCAGCCCATCAGACTGTACGCTTCCTGCCAAATGATGTGGGAGTCCCAGACCCAGATCTGATCGAAGCCGGCGCGCTCGGCGGCGCGCAGCACTGACAGCGACTTCGTGTATGGAGCGGTCCCTAAACTGACGCCGAACTTCATCGTCTTGCCTCTGTTGTGCAGTGCTTCGTGCGGCCCGCTCAAAGCACTTTGTTGATGCGAAAAACATTCTCCTCAGGGTCGAGAAGAACGGACTGGTACCAATTGTAATAGGTCTTGTACGGCTCCTTGATCAGCCGCGCGCCGCGGCTGACGGCGAGCGGCGTCATGCGGTCGACCTCGGCCGTAGACTCGACGTCGAAGTTGAGGAGGAATTTGGCGCCAGTCGGATTGGCATATTCAGAGAGCTGGAGAAGGCCGTAGGCGTCCTGGGCATTGAAACCCAGGCAGCTCTGACCGGTGCGCAGCCCGACGAAGATCGGCGTGCGATGTTCCAGAATTTCTTCGAAGCCGAACACGTCGCGGTAGAAGCCCGAGAGTGTCACCACATCCTTGGAGAAGATGTTGACGTATGACAGCATCCGGAAACCCTTTTCACGCGGGTTTCCCCCGCGCTTCACGAATCGCAGGCACATCACGCCCCAGCGAGGCGGCGCTCGGGACCCGGCATGGGTCCCGGCGTATTCTGATGTATCAGATGCCTTTACCGAAGGTCGTCTGTTTGACGAACTTGCCGAGCAAGTGGTCTCCCGAGCTGATCGCGTCGTATTTCGCCGGGTTTTCTGGTGTCGCGCAGGTCGGCAGACATTCGACCATTGCATCGTAGTTGGGCTGATGGAAGAATACGATCGATATTCGATCCTTGTTCTCTTCGGAGTGAAGCGGCGGATTGACAACGCGATGCATCGTCGAAATCCAAGTGTCGTTGGTCCATTGTTGCATCAGGTCGCCGATATTGACAATGAACGACCCTTCGATGACCGGGACGTCGATCCACTCATCAGCCTTGTTCTTCACCTGCAAGCTGCGGTCCGAGAGCTCCTTGCGCAGAATGGTCAGGCTGCCGTAGTCGGAATGCGCGCCGGCGCGCAACTGTCCAGCCAGCGGCTCTGTCGTCTGTTTGGGGTACCGCAGAACCCGCATCACCGAGATGTCTTTGTCGATCGTGCGGTCGAAATAGTGCTCGTCGAGATTCAACGCCAACGCGAACAGCCGCATCAGGTCCGTCGAAAGCGAATCGAGAGCTCGGAAGTATTCGGTCCAGATCGGCTTCAGTTCAGCGGGCTTGGCCGGCCATAGGTTCGGGGCGAAATGCGGCCAGGCGTTCCCGCCGGTGAAATACGGATCGACTGACACCACGTCGATCGGGCCTACCGATAGTGATTCCTTGATATCGGGCGGTGTCGGCTCGTCCAGACTGTAGGAAAGGCCTTCGCCGCCGACGGCGCTGTAGCCGCGCGCCTGATCAGGCGTCGGCCGTTCGATCTTCATCTTTTCTCCATGCGGAAGTTCGAAGAACGCCTTGGACACGTCATGGGTTCTGCGAACGAGGTCTTCGGGGACGCCATGACCGGAGACCACGAGAAAGCCGATGTCTCGGCACGCTTGGCTGATCTGCGCGGCAACAGCCGCTTTTCCTGCGGGCGTCCCCTCCCGGTACGGAGTGAGGTCAATCACTGGAACATGAAGAAGCGGCATATAGCTCGACCTCCCTCTGGTTGAAGCGTTCGGTGAACGACGATTAGAGCGCCTTCAGCGACTCGGAAGACGAGATCACTTTTTTCGGAAGAGGTCGCCCATGGTCAGCGGCGTAATTGTGTCCCAAAGCTCGAGCGCCTTAAGCTTGCCGTTGTTGATGCCCATCATCGTGTACTGCATCTTAGTTTGGATATGGAGGTCATGGGTGAAGGAAAATGGCCCCTCTACGGTGGGCTGATCCTTAAACGTCTCGTAAGCCGCAACGACCGCTTTCGGCTCGAAGTCTGGGCCTTCTCGACCGCGGCAGCGTAGAGTTGCATCATCGAGAAACCCATATAAGTCTGTGATATCGTCGGTTGCTCCTTGAACTTGCTCATGATCTTCTCGCGAAGCTCATTGATCCTCGGGCGCGGATCACCGCCGACGACCGAACCTAGTGAGCCATAGTAGAAATTACTGAGATCGGGGACGGCGCTCAGCCAGTAACCGCCGTCCATGGCGTTGTCGGAAGCAATCGGCGTGTTGATGCCGGCCGCCCGGATTTGACGCACTGCGGAGGCGCCGCCTGGCGTATAGCTGCAGAGCGCGATCACATCTGGGGCAGGGTTCAAGGCCTTGAGCCGCGTAATCTGCGTGGCTATCGAAGGATCATCGTTCTTGAACGTGTCCCGGCCGACGATCTTGCCGCCCACAGCGTTGAAGCCGAGTTCGAAACCGTAACAGACCGATTTGTCATATTCGATGCTAAAGTCGAGCAATAAGTAGGCGGTCTTCCAGCCCTTCTTATTGAAACCCCATTCGGCTATGGAAGAGCCCTGTAGCTGAGCCGCCTCCCCGCCGCTAAAAGCCAGCGGGCCGATGCCCTGCACGCCCATTTTCGGATCCCCGGCGCACAACGACCAGGCGATTTTGCCCGCGCGCGCAGCGACCAGCGCGGCCGGGGCGCCCAAATCATAGTCGCAACTGACCACGACGAGGTCGGCTCCTTTTTCTACCATTTCTTGGCCGCACTTCGCGCCCTGCTCACGGTCCGACTTGGTATCGCAATAGGCCGTCACCAACTTGCGCCCAAGCAATCCGCCCTTGGCGTTCATCTCCTCGATCGCGATCTCGGCGGTCTTGTAGCCGGTGTCGAATGGCAGTTGGTAGCCCGTCTGAGCGATGGCAAAGCCGATAAGGATCGGTTTGTCATCTGCCTGTGCGGCATTGATCATCCCCAGCGTGCCCGCCAAGGCGACGCATGATGTTAGCCACCTACTTGTCATCAGCCCCCTCCTTGCTTGGTCAGATGGGACAGAGCGCGCCGTCGACGCGTTGCCGGCGACGTACTCAGAGGGCCGACCGAAAGCGGTGGTGCGAAATCCCACGCCGACCATTATGACCTCCCTAACTTATGTTATTTTGGACGACCTAGTCGAAGTTGGACCACATGGCTAAGTCTTGTCAAGGGCTGCGGGTACGAATTTGAGCTACCGTAGTGGGCGCGCCTGGCGTTTGACCGTTCTTCGTGGAAACCGCAGCGGGATTTGACCCTTGCTACTTGGCGCAGCCTCGACCACCGCCTATAGCGTTTGGTCCCGGCCTTGATGGGGCATCCTTATCAAGTGATTCGGAGGATGCGCTATGGGCCAAGGCGATGATCGCCAAGCGACAGCTCTTCCGCGCGCATGTCTTCGAATACGCCTGCGCCCTCAACGAGTTTTTGCCGGATCCGGGCTATTTTTCTCTCGCGCACGGGTGACCGCGCGGCGAAGAGCAGGGCGTGAGGCGAAAGCCCTGCCGCGCAGCCGTCATCGTCGCACCTCAGTTGCGGCGCCCGTGCGCACCCGCTTGGGGCCACGCGGATTCCAACCGGAGACGAAGCGGGCGTAGGCCGTCTCGGCTTGCTCGACCCATCTCCGCTCCTGATCGCGATGGCTCTTGATATTGTAGGCATAGGCGGCGCCTTTTTGGCCGCGCTCGGCTTTGTATCCCGCTTTCAACTCCAGATCGCGCAGCTTCCTCGCGTGCAACGCCGGCCGGGCCCACACATAGCTTTCGCCTTTGCTCAGCAAATGCCAGATGATCACCGCGAGCTTGCGGGCGGTCGCGACAGCGGCGACATGCTGACCGCGGCGGGCGCGCACGCGCAGGAAGAACGCGCGCAACGGACCCGGCGCTCGCGCGGCCGCCCAGGCCGCCTCGACGAGCATGCCGCGCGCATGCCCACGGCCCTGCTTGGTGATCCGGCCGTGATACGCGCGGTCGAGGACCGGATTGGCGCACGCTCGGGTTGAGGCCGAGGTAGCTCACCAGCTTCTGCGACTGCTCGAAGCGTCCCAGGTCGCCGATCGCGGCCACGATGGCGAGCGCCACGACCATGTCGACGCCGGGGATCGTCATCAGGCGTTTGACGCCCTCGTCCGCCAACGCTGAACGGGCAAGATCGCGCTCGATGATCTTGAGGTCATCGCCGAGCCGGTCGAACTCGCGCAGATGACGTTCGACGGCAAGGCGTTCGTCCTCCGGCAAGACCTGGTGAAAAAGCCATGCCCGTCCGCTCGCCCCGCACAGATCGGCGTGCGGGCAGGAGGGGATCAGGTGGCTGTGCAGGATCGACTGGATGATGTTCTTCAAGACGCGATCGCTGCCGGACGATCTGGTTGCGCCGGGTCACCTGCCGGCGAAGCGCCTGCGTCGCCTCATCCGGAACCCAGACCTCCGGCAGAAAGCCGCTTGCATAAAGCTGGGCGAGGACGCTGGCGTCGATCGTATCGGTTTTGATCTTCGCATGGGCGATGATGCGAACCTGCTTTGGGTTCGCGATCACAACCTTCTTGACATACGGCGCGATCACCGCTGCGACTGAGGCAGCGTTGCCGGTCGCTTCGACGACAACCACGTCCTCCTTCGTGAGCTTCTTCGCGAAAGCCTCGAGAAGATGGCGGCGCATGTCGACGCGCCCCAGCCGTTTGAGCTTGCCGTCGTCCCAGGCGACCGCCTCGGCGAAGGCGCGGTGGATATCCAATCCGATGATCCGCATGCCTGCTCCTCCGTCTCTGTTCGTTCAAAGCGGGAGCTGGCGGGCGACGCGACATCTACTGATCCGCGCTCACGGCGCATCCGGGAAAGTCGCAAGGGGCGGCCATGTAACGAGCTCGGGCTTCAGCCCTGCATCTATCGTCATTTCGCTACCTCCGGTAGCCGGTCCATGAGGCGCCGCCAGATGTCTACGGATAACAGTGGACGAACGCCAGAACGATCAAAGACGCAACCGTCAAACGCTACTTCTACGAGACGCACGATAGGTTGCGCGCTCATCTGCACGACTTCGTCGACGCCTATAACTCGCCCGAAGGCTCAAGACCCTCAAAGGCTTCACACCTACGAGTTCGTCTGTAAAGCCTGGACTTCACAGCCGCAAAGCTTCACCATCAGCCCGCTCCAGAAAATGCCGAATTCAACAGCTAGTTGCGTCTCGTCAAGAATCCCAAACCAGGCACGGACCATGGGAACGGCCGCCATAGCAAGTAGCCGCCCCCGTTCGACTGGGTGCGAGCTGACGATGTAAACGCGGTCCCTGCTATGGAGCGCCGTCCGCCTAAAAGGGCAGAACTCGGCACCGGACCAACCCTACCGATGCACGCGGTCGCCAGATTGGCGCTGCCTCACGGTAGGTGGGCGCAGTGCAGCGAGACCGACCTAAACTCCCGATTGGGGAATACCGGCGCGCTCGATTTTCTGCGGCGCGTTGCTTTTCTTCCAGGTCGATAGCGCTTTGCTGACAGACTGGAATGGCTTACGCGCAATGAATTGTCCGCTCCCCTGCGAAGTGTGTACGCCATCCTGGTCGACTACGGTCTTGCCGCGGGAGAGAACAAAACGCGGCAAGCCTTTAACCTCGCGCCCTTCGAAAACATTGTAATCAATGGCCGACTGCTGAGTGGCGGCCGAGATTGTTTTTGTCCGTTCGGGATCCCAAACAACAATATCGGCGTCAGCTCCAGGAACGATGGCTCCCTTTTGCGGATAGACATTCAGAATCTTTGCCACGTTCGCGGATGTCACCGCCACAAATTCATTCATCGTAAGCCGGCCGCTGTTGACGCCATGTGTCCAGAGCACCGACATCCGATCCTCGATGCCGCCCGTGCCATTGGGAATTTTCGTGAAATCCCCTAGCCCCAAGCGCTTTTGTTTCGTGGAAAATGCAGCGTGATCCGTTCCCACGACTTGCAGAGAGCCCGCCTGCAAACCGGCCCAGAGCGAATCCTGGTGCTTCTTGTTTCGGAACGGCGGAACTCATCACCCGCCTTGCCGCGTGATCCCAATCCTGGCTGAAGTACTCGCTTTCATCAAGAACCAGATGCTGGATCAGCGACTCGCCGAAAACGCGGCTGGAGCGCTGACGGGCACGGCGGATTGCCTCGTGGGCCTCTTCACACGAGGTGTGCACCACATAAAGCGGTACGTCAGCCATCTCGGCGATCATGATCGCACGGTTCGTCGCCTCGCCCTCAACTTCGGGAGGGCGAGAGTAAGCATGCGACTCTGGTCCGGTTTTGCCTTCAGACATCAATCTGGCTTGCAATTGCGCAACGACATCGCCATTTTCGGCGTGCACTAAAGGCAAAGCACCGAGTTCGCTGCAGCGGCGGAACGACGAGTACATTTCATCGTCATTGAGCATGATCATGCCCTTGTAGGCCATAAAATGCTTAAACGAGTTGATACCTCTTTCGCGGACTACCGTCTCCATTTCTTCGAAGACTTGCTGACTCCACCACGTAATCGCGACATGGAAAGAATAGTCGCAAGTTGCCTTCGCCGACTTGTTATCCCAGACTTTTAAGGCATCCAGCAGCGATTCACCCGGAGACGGAATTGCAAAATCGACAACCATCGTGGTGCCCCCCGCTAAGGCGGCCCGCGTGCCGGACTCGAAATCATCCATGGTGAAAGCGCCCATAAACGGCATTTCGAGGTGGGTATGTGGGTCAATGCCGCCGGGCATAACGTAACAACCGGTTGCGTCCAATTCCTTGTCCGCTGCCAGGTTTGGTCCCACCGCCTCAATTTTCGCGGCTTCCACCCGGACGTCCGCCGTGTAAGTCATATCGGCGGTCACCACAGTTCCGTTTTTTATGACAACTGACATCGCTCCGCACTCCTCCCTTACCCACAAGACCCTTTGGTCACTGTGCTCTAACTTGCTTCTGCAGCGTCACTTTATCGATCTTGTTATTAGGCAACAGTGGTACCGAGGCAGTAACGATAAATTCTTTCGGCACCTTGTAATCCGCGATGTGCGCTTTGCACCAGGCTTTCAATTCGGTCGTGCTTAGTTCCTTGCCGCCTTTCGGCACAACGTAGGCGCATCCTACCTCACCGTAGAGTTCATCGGCCCGCTTTACGACAGCGGCGAGACCTACGGCGGGATGCTCTTCGAGACACATCTCGATTTCTCTGGGGTAGATATTGTACCCACCAGACTTATACATCTCGGACATCCGACCAACCAGTCGCATTTCGCCGCCCTGCAGCACTTCGACCCTGTCGCCCGTTTTCACCCAGCCATCCGCCGTGAAGGCCGCGGCGGTGGCCTCCGGTCGATTCAGATATCCCAGCATGCAGTACTCTGGTCGTATCTGGAGTTCGCCCTGCGTGCCCTCGCTGCACACCTGGCAGTCGTCGCTCATGACGCGCACTTCGCCGGATTTCGACTGACCGAGAGTGACCGATAGTATTTCCGGGTCCAATCCGGGAGTACTGATCGTTACGGTGGAGTGACCTTCCGTCAGTCCATAATTGGTCTGCACCTTTCCGTGCCCCAATCGCTGAAGCCTACGAATCTGATCTGGACTTAGCGACGCGCCGACAAACATGAACAATTCGACGGACGCAAGATCGTCCGGTTTGAAGGATTTTGCCGAGAACAGAAGATGAAACATAGTCGGCAGGAGAATCAGGATGTTGATCTTATTTTCGCGTACGAGGGGGCAGATATTTTCGGCCTCGAAACTCTGCTGGAAAACCAGGGTGCCGCCCGCAACACATGAATAGGCGGAAAGCAATTGAAGTCCGCCAACGTGGTTCATCGGCCACGGGTTATAGAGAATTGGATATTCTCCACTGAAATCAAAGTCTCTTATTTGAATTTCTCCGCGATGCACCATTGATTTGTTCCGGAGCATGCAGCCCTTTGGCTTTCCGGACGATCCCGATGTGTAAACAATCATCGCCACATTTTCCCCGCGTATAGGTGGCAATGAGACATCTGTCATGTACATCATCTTCGGTCATCAGATCGGGGAAGTACATTGCTCCCGGGAATCGGCTGGTCGAAGCAGACGGTCTGCTTGACGGAATCAACCGCCGACTTTAGTTTGAATATATCGTCCTTGGTACTTTCGTTCTCCTTGTTCGGATATGAAGAACAAAGCAACCGGCCTGGCGTCGGCGGTGATATATTCCATCTCAGGATATTTGTATTTTGGATTAATTCCGAGCCAGATCGCGCCGACCGAAATCAGCGCAAGGTGCAGCTCATACGCGTCAATTCTCGGGTAGGACAATACACCAACGATATCGCCGTTCTTGATTCCCAACCTCAACAGTCGTCGAGCCAAGAGATCGACCTTCAGGGCCAGTTGTCCGTAGGTAACAGAACCAGTCTCGGAAACGATCGCCAATCTTTCGGGAACCTCCCTTGCATGCCTTTTGACGCAATCGACGATGTTGTGATGCGATTCTTGCACGGCGGACACCTCAGGAGTTAGCCCACATCATGAGTTGTAAAATAGGATTGTGAAAACGGCCTCCGCCACCATTGTTGGTTTTGGATTGCCCTCTTGCTCGATACTCACTTCAAAGCGCCAGATAATTTGGTTCTCATTCTTTCTTTCTACGCCGAGCATTTTGACTTTTCCCTGAGCAGGGACACCCACGCGAAGATAGGAAGGAAATCGAACTTTATTCAGCCCGTAGTTCAAGGTGTACGCAACGTCGGAACTGTAAATCGGCATTCCAATATTTTTCCAGATCATTGAGATCAGGCAAACCTGGAAGTAACCGTAAACAATGGTGCTGCCGAGCGGGCTTGCTCTCGCCCAATCGACATCGTTGTGCATTGGGTCTAAATTTTCAATCAAGGCACCGAAAATATCGTTGGTCCTTTGATCAATGATGAAACTCTTGCTCGTTCCGATGATTTCGCCGGAAAGTTCGCTATATTTCTTGATAGCTGCGTCGATCGTTTGACGGTCCATTCGGACCACCTCTTTCTCGCTAGCTTCCACATGACTTTGCATTTTGGTGCTCCTCCCTGAAGATGCATCGTTCAACCTCGAAGCACGAATAATGACGCCGAGGTCACCGCGAGTCCTATGCTGTGGGGCGTTGTGGCTGCCTCTCCGATAGTTGGTTCTCAGCAACGCCGTCTAGCTGCACGGCCGTCCCCGTTCCTTCTTCTCCTCTGCCTTCCTCTCTTTACGTGGGCGCAAACCATTCAAAAAAAGCTCAAGCACGTTTTCGCGAGCTTTTTTTGCAAACGCTGGGTCGTCAAGTGTTCGTCCAGTAAAAGTCTTGATCTGAGTTGAAAAGTCGGCATAGTGCTGCGTCGTCGCCCAAATCATGAACAACAGATGATAGGGATCGATGTTCGCGATGCGGCCGCTGCGGGCCCACTCCCTGATCACCGCTGTTTTCTCCCCGATAAGCTTTTTCAGCGGACCGCGTAACATGTCGCCCAGTAGCGGCGCGCCGGCGAGCATCTCCATACATAGAAGACGAGAAGCCGCAGGGGCAGTGCGTGAGTGTTCGAGCTTTTCGGTGACGTATCTTATGACTTGGTCTAGCGGCTCACCCTGAACCGTAAAATCCTGCAGCGGCGTGAGCCATTCGTCGAGCGTACGTACGAGAACGGCCAAGTAAATGGATTCTTTGGTCGTAAAATAGTAGAACAGATTTGCCTTCGAAATATTCGCCTTGTCTGCAATGTCATCAAGGCGCGCGCCCTGTAGGCCAGAACGGGAAAAGACTTCGAGTGCCGCGTCCAGAATCTGGGTGCGCTTAGCCCTCGCCGTGCGCTCCCGCCGACTCTCGAGATTTACTGTAGTGGCGTCGCCAACTCCTTGGCGATTTCGGCCCTGTTGCCTGGGGCCGACCGACGCCAGCGCGCGTTCCATCATAGGCAGCCGTCTCTATGTTGCCGCTCGTCTGCCCCACAACCCCAGCATGCAAGCGTTAAATGCGGGCCCCACGGCCGCTTCGAGGCAAGCACTATATTCTAAGTTCGACCAGTCAGTCCAGTTGCCCGTAAGGAACGCGCCTCGAAGTTGGGTGAGGGTGGGGTGCGGTCGGGTGACCGCGCGGGCGGCTACAGTCGCTGCGAAAAGGGCGCGCCAAATGGGCAGCCAATGACCGTTTTGACAGCTGATCGTCTCCCAATTCGCGCTGAACCAGGGGTGACGCGGCGCTTGTGCCAGGTGAGATAGAAACTGAACTCCGTGTCGGGCGGAGCGTTTTCGCCTCGATAAGCCAGCGGTCTGCGAAGACGTAGGTCATGGGCGGGCTCTCCGCCTCGATCTCACGCGGGATGGCCACCCACATACGGCCGCCGCGTTGTTGCCCGGAAGCTTTCACATGGGCGATCAACTGCAGCCCTTCCCGCGCAGGCGCGCCGGCGGCGGTAGCTCAAATCCATACCCCCGAAGACCTGCGGCGCTTGACAAGACTTAGCCATATAGCCCAATTTAAACCATGCCGTCCAATATCAGATAAGCGAGGGAGGGGTAATGATTGGCGCGGGTTTGCGTCCCCTCGCGCCGCGTTCCGTTCAGCGCTCTGTGTGAACCCTCATCCGGTCAGAAAGTATGAGGTTGAGCAAGTCAGAACTCACGGCACGGAAACTTTCGGTCCATTTTGAGGGCCTTTCCGCGCTTGAAAAGGTCGATCTCGCTCTGAAACCTGATGAGATCGTTGGCCTAATTGGGCCCAACGGAGCCGGCAAGACCACTTTCGTTAATGTGCTCACGGGGTTCCAATCGCCCGATCTAGGCGGGGTTCATCTCGGCTCTGAGGATATAACGCATTGGCCGCCGCATCGTATCCGGCGAGCCGGCGTCGCGCGCACTTTTCAGGCCGGGCGGCTGTTCAGGGAACTTTCGGTCATCGACAATGTGGAGGCCACCGCAGTCAGCCTGGGGCTGACCCGTTGGCAGGCTCGTGCGCAAGGCATGGAAATGCTGACCTGGATCGGCCTCGGCGACAAAGCGGATACGATCGCAGGAACGCTGCCCTATGCAGATGAACGTCGCGTCGGAATTGCGCGCGCCCTGATGATGAAACCTGCCTTCGTCCTGCTCGACGAACCTGCGGCAGGCATGTCCGACCTGGAATGTGATCATCTGATGGAGACAATTGCGCAGATCGCCCCACGTTTCGGCGCGGGCGTTTTGCTCATCGAGCACAACATGCGAGTCGTCATGGGCATTTGCGCGCGGATTCATGTGCTTGATGGCGGTCGAACCATCGCCCAAGGCACACCGCGCGAAGTCCAAGCCAATCCGGACGTGATCGCCGCCTATCTTGGCACCAAGCGCAAGCGAAAGGGCGAGGTCGTGATATGATCGAGGCCTTGCTTCAGGTCGAAAATATTTTCGTCCATTACGGGCACATCGCCGCGGTGCGCGGCGTATCGCTTAGGGTGGCGCCGGGGGAGATTGTATGTCTGGTCGGGCCCAACGGCGCCGGGAAGTCGACCACTTTGTTGACGGTTGCTGGAGTGCTCACTCCGACTCAAGGCGCCGTCACTTTCCAGGGATCGCCGATCTCCGGCCTTTCGCCGGAGGTAGTTGCACGTTTCGGCCTTTCGATGGTCCCAGAGGGCCGGCATGTGTTCTCGTCGCTGACCGTTGAGGAGAATCTGCGCCTCGGCACTTACGGTCGCCGCGATAGGCGGGCCGTTGAACGGGAGTTAGCGCGCATCTACGAGGAGTTCCCGATACTCGGCGAGCGGCGATCGATGCGGGCAGCAAAACTGTCCGGGGGTGAGCAACAGCAACTCGCCATCGGCCGCGCTCTCCTTACAGGCGCCAAATTGCTGCTTGTGGACGAGCCCTCGCTCGGCTTGGCCCCAATGATGGTCGAACGGGTCTACGACAAGCTGAGGGATCTTCGTGAAAAACATGGCGTTACGCTCTTGATCGTTGAAGAAAGCGCCGAGCGCGCGGTCGATGTCGCCGATCGCATCTACGTGCTGCGCCGCGGACTGATTGAATTGGAGGGAAGTGGCGAGGAGTTGGCTGATGGCGAACGCCTGCACGAGGCCTATTTCGGTTTCGGTGCGGCGGATACATCGCGGGACGCGCAGCAGTGACCTCCGCGATGCAATTCCTGATCGACGCCATCAGCAGCGGCAGCCTTTACGCGCTCGCCGCGCTCGGCGTCGGTCTCGTTTTCGGCGTGTTACGGTTGGTCAACTTTGCATATGGCGATTTCATCACCGTTGGCAGCTACGCGCTCATCGTACCTTCTGCCGCGACTACGGCAGTCGCGTTGATTGGCAATTGGCCTTGGCCCCTGATGGTCGTTGCTTGCGTGACCATCGTCGTGGTCTTGGCGCTGATCAGCGAGTATCTCGTTTTTCGCCCGCTGCGCCAAGCTCCGTCAGCAGTGTTGATGATCGCATCCTTCGCGCTGGGCTACATTATCCAGAATGTCATTCTCAGCATCTATACCGCGCGGCCTAAGGCGATCGGGATTTGGCCGGCTTTGAATGAGCCCGTTGCAATCGGCGATTTGCGAGTCCCCGGTCTGCAACTTTTGACGATCGCAGTCGCCCTTGGGCTTCTGCTCGTCCTGGTCTTGTTCCTGAAGAAGTCGCAGTTTGGGGTTCAGATGCGCGCCGCCGCCGAGGATTTTCAAATGGCACAAATGCTCGGGGTGCGGGCGAATGTTGTGATCGGCACCGCCCTGGTCATCAGCGCGTTTCTCGCCGCGATCGTCTCGCTCCTCTTCCTGTGCCAGGTCGGTGTCGTCAGCTTTCATATGGGTACTCAGCTTATGCTGATAGCCTTCATTGCCACCGTAGTCGGCGGCATGGGGAGTCTGGCGGGCGCAGTCGTCGGCGGGTACACGATCGGGATTTTCGGAACGTTGCTGCAGGTGCTGCTTCCCGACAACGTGCGGACGTTCCGAGATGCTTTTGTTTTTGCCGCCGTCATCATGGTTTTATTGGTACGTCCGCAAGGTTTACTCGTAATGCGTGCGGCGCGGGAGCGTGTGTGATGGGTCGAGTGTTGTTCTTCCTCCGACTCCATGCCACGCCCATCATTCTTTCTTTCCTCCTCTTCGTCATTGTGCTTGTAGCGGACTTCTGTCAAGACTTTTCGCTTGACAGCACTGTTGTGGAGATGTTGATCCGTGTTGTATTCGTGGTGGGCCTCTATATATTCGTAGGCAACTCCGGTGTCGTCTCCTTCGGTCACGCAGCTTTTATTATGATTGGCGCGTACGCGACGGCTTGGCAAGACTGCTGCAGCGCCGTCAAGCCGGTCTTCATGCCAGCGTTGCCGCAGTTCCTCCTCGACAATACGGTTCCGCCACCAATTGCCACGGTTACGTCCGGTCTCTTTGCTGCTCTATTCGGGCTCGCGGTCGGCGCTGCGATCATGCGGCTATCCGGCATCGCCGCGTCAATTGCCACGTTCGCCATGTTGGCCGTGGTCAATGTGGTCTATTCCAACTGGGATTTACTGACGTCGGGCACCAGCACCATAGCGGGCATCCCAGAGTTCACCGACCATTGGACTGGGCTGGTCGCGGCCGTCGCCGCGATTGTCGTCGCTTATGTCTACAAGATCTCGCGTTTCGGTCTGATGCTCCGCACCTCCCGCGAAGATGAAGTGGCGGCCAAAGCGTCCGGTGTGAATGTCTTTCAACAGCGGCTCATCGCCTTCGTCATCAGCGCTTTTTTCGCCGGTGTAGGGGGCAGCCTCTACGCGCACTTCATCGGCACCATCAGCGTGGCCGCGTTCTATTTAGACCTCACCTTCGTCACGCTCGCCATGTTGGTCATTGGCGGAATGAACAGTCTAAGCGGCGCGGTCATCGGAGTGATCAGTATCTCGGCGCTAGTGGAGGTTCTGCGGCAGCTTGAGAGTGGCGTCGACATCGGTTTAACAACCATAAGAGCTCCTGGCTATACACAGGAAATTGGGTTGGGCGTGGCGATGGTGCTTATTTTGATCTTCCGCCAAAGGGGAATCACCGGGAATCAAGAGATAGTCTGGCCGCTTTCGCGTTTGATGCTCAGGCAGGGGGAGGCGCACGCGGCTTCTGAGACGATGAGACCACCGATTTCGGTCGGCTCCTTGAGTACGTCCCCGTCGGCGGCAACGCGCGGACGGCAGCCCGTGTCTCATGTGACCCAACAAGGAGGAGAGTCCCCGGACAAGTAAAGCGTGCCGGCATACGCGAGATGCGGCTCCTGTTGCGCTGGAAGATCGCGCCGATGGCCGATGTCTAGGGCGTGTCTTCAGTTGAGGGAGGAACGGAAAGGAATTGGAGGCGGAACGTTTGGTGTTTTGGCTCGGCGAGGGATTCCCAAATCAGCGAATGTCTGACTTGTGAGTGGTCGGCCTTTAGGAGGGGCTGACCGATGCGACGATATGCGCTGCGTGACGATCAGTGGGATCGGATCAAGGAGATTTTGCCGGGCCGCGAGGGCCATGTTGGCGGCACGGCGGCGGACAATCGGCTGTTCGTCGAAGCCGTTCTGTTCAGATTTCGCGCCGGCGTCCCTTGGCGCGATCTGCCCGCGCGCTTTGGCGACTGGAAGATCGTCTATCAGCGCTTCAACCGGTGGGCCAAGAGCGGCGTTTTCGAGCGAGTTTTCAGGCTCTTGGCCAGCGATCACGACAACGAGTACATGATGATTGACGCCACCATCGTGCGCGCTCACCAGCATAGCGCCGGCGCCCAAAAAAACACGGCGCGCAAGCCATCGGCCGATCCCGCGGCGGACTGACCACTAAGATTTCACGCGCTCGTCGACGCCCTTGGCAATCCTGTCGAGGTGATGCTCAGCCCGGGCCAGGATCACGATCTGACTTGCGCTCAACCGCTCATCGAAGCCGTCGATCCCGGCGCTTTGATCGCCGACAAGGCGTTCGACGCCGACGCCTTCATCGCCGCCCTCAACGATCGAGCCATCGTCCCGGTCATCCCATCCAAATCCAACCGAAAAACCCCGCGCCCGTGCGACTTCGCCCTCTACTGCGAACGCAATCTCGTTGAGCGTTTTTTCAACAAGCTCAAGCATTTCCGGGCCATCGCCACGCGTTACGACAAGCTCGCCAAGATTTTCCTCGCCGCCGTCCACCTCGCCTGCGCCGCCATCCTCCTCAACTGAAGACAGGCCCTAATACGCCGGGAATTTATTTGACACGCTCATTGGATGTAAGGCGCTGGCCTTTTGGGCGGGCCAGCTTTTGCTCACGGGCGGGCGCCGGTCAGTCGCTAATTGCCGCGGACCGGGCCACTTTGAAGCTTCGCTTAGACAGGCCGGGAAACTTTTCGCCCGCGCCTTCTCCAATAAATCTGCAACTGACTGCAGCCGCACATTCGGCGAAGCCAGTATTTTTCAACTAGAGCGGGATGACTTTAGTCTGAATCGTGGGGGATTCCCGAATCAGCGTCGCTCTGATTCACCGTGCTGGCTGGGGCAGGAGGCCAGCATGGGATGGCAAAGCCTTATTCGATGGATCTTCGCGAGCGTGCGGTGGCCACGGTTTTGAAGGAGGGCTGTGGGACAAACCGACACCCCACGCGGCCGAAGAAGAGGGGAGAAAATCCGGCGAGGGCCGAGGTCAGCGGTTCGAAATCCCTCCTCCACACAAGGTCGGAGACGGGGCTCTCAAAAACTTTGCAGAGGTAATCGAAGAGTTGATCGGACGCTGCTCCGCAATACTGGGACGACAGGGCGGAGACGAGTTTGTGATCCTTTTGCGGCGCGACAATCAGGATGAGAACCGCGCGACAATCAGGATGAGAATGCGCCGCCGCGGGGATTACGAAGGAAGGGCGAAGCCCGACCGTAGAAATCCCCGCGGCGGCGGCGAGCGCCCAGGTGGCCTCGTCTGGCGGTAACGGCGGTTGGAATAAGCGTCGGGCTTCTCTGTCGAGAGGATCGACGTTTTGCCCGGCCGACACGTCACCGATCGTCAGATGAGGCTATTCATGAACTTGCGTCGCAACCATTCGCCGGCGATTGCCGGCGCGAAGGCCGGATTCAGCACGGCAACCGGCTACCGGTTCGAAACGGATCCCCGGCTTCCCAGCCAGAAGAAGGCGCGTCGAGAACGACGGCGAGCCGATCCCTTCGCCGATGTTTGGGACAATGAAGTCGTCCCGATGTTGAAGGCAGCGCCCGGGCTGAGACCGATCGCCGTTTTCGAAGAACTGTGCCGCCGCCATCCAGACCTCGGCGCCGGAACGCGGCGGACCCTCGAGCGCCGCGTCCGGTCTTGGCGGGCGGTGAACGGGCCGGATCGGGAGGTCATCTTTCGCCAGGAGCATCCTCCGGGCCGGATGGGCTTGTCGGACTTCACCGAGGTGGCCGATCTCGGCGTCACCATCGCCGGCCAAATCCTCGATTGCCGACTTTATCACTTCCGCTTGCCGTTCTCGGGCTTCGAACACGCCCATGTCGTGCTCGGCGGCGAAAGCTTCGTCGCGCTGGCGGAAGGGCTACAGAACGCCCTGTGGGCGCTGGGCGGCGTTCCCGAGCAACATCGCAGCGACAGTCTCTCGGCGGCCTTCCGCAATCTCGACGCCGACGCAAGGGAGGATCTGACGAAGCGGTACGAAGCGTTCTGCGCCCATTACGGCATGACGCCGACCCGCAACAATCCCGGCGTCAGCCACGAGAACGGCTCGATCGAGAGCGCCCACGGCCATCTCAAGAGAGCGCTCGCCGACGCCCTCATGCTGCGCGCATCGCGCGACTTCGACGATCTCCCCGCATGGCGCGGCTTCGTCGACGACATCGTCGGCCGCGGCAACCTCCGCAACGCAAAGCGCATCGATCAGGAGCGGACGGCGTTGAACAAGCTGCCGGTCCGCAAGACCGCCGACTACGAGGAGGTCAACGTCGACGTCACCAGCTCCAGCGCCTTCACGCTGCGCAAGGTGTTCTACTCGGTTCCCTCGCGCCTGATCGGCCACAGGCTGCGGGTGCGCCTCTACGACGATCGGCTGGAATGCTTTCAGGGCTCGACGCCCATCGTCATCTTGCGGCGCGGTCGGCCCCAGCCGAACGGCAAACATGGCCATGTCGTCGACTATCGTCACGTCATCCATTCCCTGCGCCGCAAGCCGATGGCGCTGCTCAATCTGGTCTATCGCGATCAGCTCTTCCCCCGCCGAGCCTTCGCCCTGGCGTTCGACGCCTTGCTCGCCGGTCTCGGCGAGCGACCAGCTTGCCGCGCCATGGTCGGCCTTCTCGCGCTCGCGTTCGAGCGCTCCTGCGAGGCCGAACTCGCCCTCGCGTTGCAAGCGGGTCTCGACGACGGCGTCCTTCCCGATCTCGCTGCGCTGATCGAACGCTTCCGGCCAAAGGACGCTCCATTGCCTGTCGTCGTCGTCAGACTGCCCTCCCTCGCCATCTACGATCAGATCGCGACAAGCGTTGGAGAAGCGGCATGAAGGCGACCGACAAGATCGACGCCGCTCGTGTCGACCTGCTGCTCGGCGAGCTGCGACTGCCCGGCATCAAGCTGATCTGGGCCGCCCTGGCGGCGACCGCCGACAAGGAAGGCTGGCCCGCCGCCCGATTCCTGGCGGCCCTCGCCGAACAGGAGATGGTGGAGCGAAACCGCCGCCGCTTCGAACGGCATCTGGAGGAAGCGCGATTGCCGCCGGGAAAGACCCTCGACACGTTCGACTTCACCGCCGTGCCGATGATCTCGAAGGCGCAGGTGCAAGCGCTCGCGGCAGGCGACGCATGGCTCGAAAGGGGAGCCAATCTCTTGTGCTTCGGGCCGCCCGGCGCCGGGAAATCCCATCTTGCAGCGGCGCTCGGTCTGACCTTGATCGAGAAGGGTTGGCGCGTCCTCTTCACCAGAACCACCGATCTCGTCCAGAAACTTCAGATCGCACGCCGCGATCTCGCCCTCGAAGCCGCAATCGCCAGACTCGACAAATATCATCTGCTGATCCTCGACGATCTCGCCTATGTCACCAAGGACCAGGCGGAGACGAGCGTTCTGTTCGAATTGATCAGCGCGCGATACGAGCGCCGATCCCTGCTCATCACCGCAAATCAGCCCTTCGGCGAATGGGGAAAAGTCTTCTCCGATCAGGCCATGACGCTCGCCGCCGTCGATCGCATCGTGCACCACGCCACGATCCTCGAAATGAACGTCGACAGCTATCGTCGCAAGGAAGCCGTCGACAAAGCCCGCGGAGCCGGACGCCCGCCCACGCGCGCAACAGTCAAGGGATCGTCCTGATTGTCGCTCCGCGACAATCAGCTCTCATGCCAAAAAGCGCTTGCGTTATCGTCGCGCCGCGACAATCATCACCCCCGCCGCGACCGCCAAAATGACCATCCTGACTGTCGCCGCCTTCCCATCCAGATTGTCGCGCTACATCCTTTTGCCCGGCATTGATCTCAACGAGGCTACAATGATTGCGGAGGGTCTTCGCGAGGCCTGCGAAGCGCGTGCGCTTGTTCACCAACATCCCGCAGCCAAGTTCACGATCAGTATTGGCGTCGGGACCGAAGCATCGGGCGCATCCGAGTTGGGAGGCCTCCTTAGGCAAACGGATGCGGCGCTGTATCGGGCCAAGAGAGCCGGCGGAAACCAAGTCGCGTCGGGGCCAGGGCGATTTGTTCAGCGCTATTCAGCGCCCAGCATAGAACGGTTCCCAACGCACTCGGCCAAACGGTTCGTAGCGCTTCACCAACCCTGGTAACTGAGGATCGGGGAAGTCCGTCTCGAAGGTTTTGATGTCGATAAGCGACCTCACCATGATAGCGTCGAACATCGAATTGGCCTGACCCTAGGGTTGGCGCTCGTTCATCGCTGCGCGATTACCTGAAGTCTGAGCCTCCGCCTCGCACATGTAAGCCCCGCTTTTCGTGTGGCCGTAATCCCGGGTGCCCGGGAAATGGTAGATATGCGAATGCTCATTGACCCAAACGACAATTGATCCCCGACAGCGATCCTGAGCTTCCTGCGCCGACGCAGATCCGCTTCCAGTCGACGCGGCGCTTCCAGCGGGTGGAGCTGCTGGCCGCTGCCACGGAAACAGTGAACCCGATTGCGTCGGCGCTGACGTAGGCGCAGGAGCCGGCGCTGCTGGCGCAAATCCGCCCTGCGGCGGAGCGCTTGTCGTCGAGGCGAGCTGCGCCGGGCAAGATTTCAGAAACTGCGGCCAAGTCGCGCCGGCTGTTGTTCCAGCCGCCTTTGCGGCTTGCCACTGCGCGCCACACTGTTTCATGACGCTTTGGTTCCCGACTGCCGTTGGGGGCACGGGCATCGGGGACGCGGCCGGTTGTTGCCAGGGGAACAGGGAACCAGTCTGCGGCGACGTTGGAGCCGGCGTGGGAGCCGTTATTGTAGTGCCAGAACTCAGCTGCGCTCGGCATTGGGCGAGGAACTGCGGCCAAGTTTCGCCGTTCGTTGTTCCGCCCGCTTTCACGGCTCGCCATTGCTCGCCGCATTGCTTCATGACGCTTTGGGCGCTCGCGGTGGCGGCCATCCCGAGCAGGATGGCTGTGGCTAACGCCAATCGAATTGCTTTTTGCATCGAAACCTCCCACTGGGTGCTGGTTTCCGATGATACCTCGAAGCCGAGCGAAGCGTCAGGCCGCGGCTGCAGACTTCTTGCTCGCACGCTTGGCGGTCGCCTTCTTAGGCCACAGCTTTCATGCCCACCATACGACCAAGGCCGAGCGACTTCGCCAAGTCAGACCGCTGTGCGGCGTAATTCGGCGCAACCATCGGGTAATCGCTTTTCAGGCCGAAGGCAGCACGGTATTCACGAGGGCTCAGTTGATGGGTCGTTTGCAAGTGCCGCTTAAGAGACTTGAATCTCCGTCCGCAGCATAGGCAAATCACTGCTTCGGGTGTCACGGATTTTTTGACAGGAACGGCCGGTTCCCGGGTCTTGGTAACGCTCTCCGATGGAGTCATCGATACTGCCTCCCCGCTTCCTCCAAAGGCCTTTTTAACGCTATCAATGACCGATGGGAGGTCGGCGGGAGCCACAGTATTGTTGGAGAGATATGAGGATAAGATTTGGGCGACAAGGACTTTTTCATCCGGCTCTGACATTGGTGTTTCCATCGCTTGATTCGGCATTTTAGTTAGACCACAATTATCATACGAAGCAAAGAGAACGCGTCACTGCGCTTCCGCGTGGTTGAAGCAAAGAAAATTTGATGACTAAGTTGCTGCTGGAGGGCCAAACGCCTACGTTACCGAACCGTGCATATTTGATGCTGCGATCTATGCCAATGATCCGATGCGCTGCATCATGGACTACAAGCGCGACGGCTCGCCAGCTTTCATGTTCGACCTGATGGAGCCGGAGCGACCGAAGGTGGGTCGGGCTGTGCTTGAGTTCCTCAAATCGGAGGTGTTGCATCCGGCCAATATCACGATCAGACAGGATGGGGTGGTAAGGCTCAATCCGGAGTTGGCGAGGCGGGTCGCTACTGTGGCGTCGTCGAGCACCTGTCCCTCTTTGAACGCTAACGGCCAGGCAGGCGGTCGCCCGTTTGACTACTCGGATTTCCGCTTGGCGTATCGAATAATTACCGGAAACACTTCACTCCCCCGTCGCCCGATCGGGTAGCATCCGACGTTTGCTTAAATGCAACCTAATAGTAGTAAATGTCGATGTTATTCCCTCTATCAGGTGTATTCGCCTGGGTATTGGACTAAAGTCGCCATAAAAACCACGATAATTACACTGGACATGAGTCAAACTGACTGGTAGGACTCAAAGGTTGTCATCAATACG
Source organism: uncultured Alphaproteobacteria bacterium (assembly GCA_963823115.1). Lineage (GTDB taxonomy): Bacteria > Pseudomonadota > Alphaproteobacteria > Rhizobiales > Xanthobacteraceae > Bradyrhizobium. The sequence goes on from CAWGKJ010000045.1 coordinate 21,971, forward strand.
CAAGTGGGGAAGAAATGTTGGCGCAGGTGGATAAAACTTCTGGACAAAAGTCAGAAACATCGAAACTATCAAAGCAAGACATTCGTCTACTGTTAGTCATGTGCACCGAATTTGTCAATCTCTGCGCAAAGCTCACGGGAGAGATTGACCCGGCGGCTGCCGCTATGCTGACGTATGTGAGAGATGACATACTTTCAGAGAGCAAGCTTGAGCTGCAATAGCTTCCGTTGCGGATTTAAAGCGCGGTTAAGACCGCTCAGCTGGTGGAATGGCCAGCTCAATGGTGTATGACGGTTTGCGGCGCGATAAGTACGTGGGACCTCGCCACGTCCTGGAGGCTGCCTGGTGTGCGGCGCGATCACCTCGCGTTGGCGATGCGATTCTTCGAGCAAGACGACGCATCCGCGCAAGACCCGCGCATGACATAAAGTAGACACATTTCTATCTAAGGTTGAAAGTTAGCGTTAAGCAACCTTAGGGAGCAATGGCGATGTCCACTCAGGTTATATCGACCGTCGATGAGCTAACTCCAGCCGCAATCAGTGAAGAGCGCGCCCCGCGTACCTCTCCCGTTGACAGATGGATCGGAAGTCGCCTTCGCATCAAGCGAACGTCGCGCGGGATGAGCCAGCAAGAGTTAAGCAAGTTATTGGGCGTTGATCGGAACAACCTTGTCCGCTTTGAGGCAGGCACAGAGCGCGTCAATGCCAATCTTCTGTTCCGCATCGCCAAGTTACTGGGTGTGTCCCCAGATTACTTCTTCCGAGGTTACATTGAGGAAAAAGCGAAGACATCCTGAATATTCTTCGTTGTCAATGAGCACCGGGTAAGCTTAGGCGTAGATACCCAAGATCTCCAGGAACCCTTGTTTCTGCAGCCACTGCCGCATTACGTGAATCTGTCTTATTGTGCTGGCGCAGGCGATTACCGACCGATAACGGCGACAAAAACGCTCCTGCCTTATGCCAAATTATTGAAAGAAAAATCGAGGTCTGGCATTCAGCCGCTTGGCGGTTTCCAGCAGGAGCTTACAGCTCATACGCTTTTCGCCTTGCTCATAAGCCGACACATCCGCTGTGTCGATGCCTAGCCTTGCCCCTAACTGCAGCTTAGAGAGTCGGCAAAGGCTCCGCCTCATTGCAATGCGAGTTCCGATCTTCGCAGCCAAATCCCGATCGAAGGCGGGCGATGACGTTGCGGCGTTCCGCAACTCCTGCGTGAGGGTCTCTTGAGTTTTGGATCGAAATGACGCCGACATAATTGTCCTTCTGAGAGCAAATCGACTGCTGATTCTCAACTATCGCACTCTGATCGCCCCAATCAGGTTTCTTTGTGTCGCCTCAACGGCAAGTTGTGGATCACGTGCGCTTTTTGCGAAAAGTGGCAATCCACAACACACTAAACGGCAGCCGCATGTGTTATACCAAAGGCTCTGCTGGCTGACTTATTGGGGGATTGAACGAAGCCGCTACCGCGGCGGGGTGGTGAAGGACGGCGGGCGCGTAGTGGCGTGACGATCCTCCTGCCTGAGAGAGTTGGGTGTTTCAGCCCCCTCTCAGGCAGGAGTTTTCAGATGGCCGAGATGAGCCCTCTGCGCCGCCGGATGATCGAGGACATGACGATCCGCAATCTGTCCCCGGCGACCCAGCAATCCTACGTCCACGCGGTTTCGAAGTTCAGCCGGTATTTCGGCCACTCGCCGGATCGGCTGGGTCGGAAGACGTCCGCGCCTACCAGGTGCATCTAATCTCGAAAGGCGTCTCCTGGGCGTCGCTCAATCAGGTGGTCTGCGCGCTGCGTTTCTTCTACGGCGTGACGCTCGGCTGCGACGCGATCCCGGAGCGGATCGCCTATGCTCGCGAGCCGCGCAAGCTGCCGGCCGTGCTGAGCGCCGACGAGGTCGTCCGCTTTCTCGAAGCCGTCTCGAGTCTCAAAGCTCGGATCGCCCTGACCACCGCTTATGCCGCAGGCTTGCGAGTGTCGGAGGTCGTCGGTCTGAAGGCGGCCGATATCGACAGTGACCGCATGGTCATCCGGATCGAATGCGGCAAGGGCGGCAAGGAGCGTTACGTCATGCTGTCCGAGCAGTTGCTTGGCATCCTGCGCAGCTATTGGCGTCTCGCGCATCCCGAACGGTTTCTGTTCCCGGGCCGCGACAAGCAAAGGCCGATCGAGCCGACCGTCCTGCACGCCGCCTGCCGTTCGGCGCGCAGCGCAGCCGGCATCGACAAGCGCGTGAGCGTCCACGTCCTGCGCCACAGCTTCGCCACCCATCTCCTGGAGAGCGGCGTCGACATTCGCATCATCCAGGTCTTGCTCGGACACGAGAATTTGTCGACGACGGCGCGCTACACGCGCGTCTCATCGCAGGTGATCGCCAGGACCGAGAGCCCGCTGGATCGATTGCTGCTTAAGGTGACGCCGCCGGAATAGCCGGTGACGGCGCGGCCAGCGTTCGAACTGGCCGACGTCTTTCGCCGCCACGGCGAAGTCTACATTCAAGCTAACGCCAGACATCTGGGACGGATCGAGCGGCGCGTCATCGGCGCGGTCGCGGCCTGCCGCTCGGCCGCGCTCGGCGGTCATGTCGAGCGCTGCGACGATTGCGGGCTCACCCGCATCGCCTACGACTCATGCATTA
>CAWGKJ010000046.1:0-68535 GCA_963823115.1 uncultured Alphaproteobacteria bacterium
ATGAAGCGCGCCCCGAAGGGGGAGCCGGACGGGCTCGGGGTTCCGTCCGAGCTGTCAAACGAGGCGGATATCGTGATCGCTGAAGTAGCGGGCGAGGGTATCCGGTGCGCCAGAGGCGTCGGCGAGCGCGACATAGCTGTCGGGCCTCAGCAGATAGAGCGCATCGCGGGCAAAGCCCGCCGCCTCATATTCGGACCGCCAGCCGAACACGTGCAGCGGCACATTGTGAGCCCGCGCACCATGCCGTGAGTTCGGCGCCGGGCGAGCCGTAGACATGGACCTGCCAATCCATGCTGGCGAGCGACGCGAAATTGTCGGCGCCATCGATCCGCACCCATGGCAGGCGATCGCCGCCATGGACATGCCCGGCCGCGCCGCGGCTGAGCGGGCCGCCGCGATAGTTCAGCGTGATCTGCGAGACGGTGCGGAACAGATATTCGCGGACCGCATCGAACGCGGCGACCCTCGGGATCAGCAGCGGCGCGATGCGCGTGCGCAGGATGTCGGCGAGCGTGCCTTCGGCGGTCGCGAAACTGAAGACGCGGTCGGTGGTCGCGACCAGCCGCCGCGCAAAGCCGATCCGCTCGGCCTCGTAGCTGTCGAGCAGATCGTCGCCGGCGCGGCCGGCCAGCACCGCCGCCAGCTTCCAGGCGAGATTGATGGCGTCGCCGATGCCGGTGTTCATGCCCTGGCCGCCGGCCGGGCTGTGGATATGCGCGGCGTCGCCCAGCAGGAAGGCGCGGCCTTTGCGGAAATGCTCGGTGACCCGGTGATGCACGTGATAGGTCGAGAACCAGTTCACCTTCTTCGACCTCGACCTTGAGGTGGCTGATCGCCCGGTCGCTGACATCTTCGAACTTCAGCGTGTCGGCGTCGGCGGCGCGCTCGTCGCGCACCGTGCCGATCAGCCGCGCCCGGCCCTCGCCGGCCAGCGGGAAGACGCCGAGGAAATCGGCCTCGTCGAGATCGACATGCAATTCGCCATTGATGGCGGGCCCGGCCGCCTCGACGTCGGCGACGTAGAAGACCTGCCGATAGGTGCCGCCCGGAAAGCCGGTGCCGATGGTCTCGCGCACGATCGAGCGGGCGCCGTCGCAGCCGGCGATGTAGGTCGCCGCGCAGCGACCTCCTGGCCGTCGGGCCCGCGCAGCCGGGCGGCGACGCGATCTTCTTGTCCGCTGAAGCTGATCAGTTCGGTCCGCCGCTCGACCGAGACGCCGAGCGCCTCCAGCCGCTCGATCAGCAGCCGCTCATGCTCGTCCTGCGGAAAGATGTGCAGGAACGGGTAGGGCGTCAGATCCGACGCCGACGCTGCTCGAAGTGCAATGCGCGCCGCGGCTTCGCCCTTCGACCCAGAGATTGACGGCGGGGACCTGATGGCCGCTCGCGATCACCGCGTCGGTGAGATCGAGCTGGCGGTAGAGTTCGAGCGTGCGGGCCTGCACCGCCAGGGCGCGCGAGGTGGTGCCCGGCTCTGCGGTCTTGTCGACGATGCGCACCCTGACGCCGAGCTTGGTCAGCCAAAGCGCCAGCACGAGCCCGGTCGGCCCGGCGCCGACGATCAGAACGTCGACTCTGCGTCATCGTGTTTCTCCTTTTGCTGTTCTTTTCCTGCGGCCGGCGATCGGTCAGCGGAAGGTCGCACTTCCCGCGATATTTGCAGGCAAGGAGGCTTATGCGGCTTGCTTTCTTCGGCTAGGTTCAGGTCGCGCCGCCCGCCCTTCCATCCGTCCCGATGCCGCCCATGTCCGCAATCGAGACATTCAGCACCAGAAATCTTCCGTCTTCATGGCGTCAAGCGGTGCCAATGGCTCGCTGATCGCCGTCTATCTTGCACTGGTCGTTCGCTATGCGTGGAATCCGACGCCGTTTGCCGCAGTCCTTGCCGCGATCGGGATCGCGAGCGCCCTGGCTCATGGCATCCTGCACCTATGGCTGGAAGAACACGCTTGGCATTTTTCGCGATCTGCCTCGTCGTAACCTTCGCCCTGGAAAATTTCGGCAGCCTGACCGGATGGCTGTTCGGCCGCTATCATTTCGAAGTCGGCGCGCAGCTTCCCCATGTCGGGGTCATCCCCGTCATTGTCGGCCCGCTATGGTTCGGCATGGGCTATTTCGCCTGGATCGTCGCCGGCGACCTTGCTCGGCGGCGCCGACCGGAATCTGAACCGGCACCTCAACGTCATCGTGCTGCCGCTGGTGTCCGCATTCGTGATGACGCAGTGGGATTTCGTCATGGACGCGCCGGCGTCGACGATTTCCAGGGCGTGGATCTGGCACGATGGCGGCGCCGATTTTCGGCGTTCCGCTCACCAATTATATCGGCTGGCTGTTGACGTCGTGGATATTCTATCAGCTCTTTGCGCTCTACCTCGTCAGGCGCGGCGAGGTGCGCCCGATCCGTCGAAGACCGCGCGTTGCGTCTTGTCGCGATCCTGTTTTACGCTGTGCTCGGGGCTTACCCATCTGACGCCCTGGCTGATGGGGCAGAGCGGCGAGGTCGCCGACGCGGCCGGGTCATATCTGGCGCATCCAGGATGTGCGCGAGACGACGGTCGTGACCATGCTGTTCACGATGGTCTTTACATCGATGCTCGCGGCGTTGCGGCTTGCAAGAGACGACAGCCAGCCGATAGATTGACGCGTCACGGCAGGGTTCGCTGCTGGTCCTGCCACCCGGCGCGTTGATGTACCAAGAATGATAAAATCCCTGCAGCCGTTTTTCGTGAAGTCGGCGCCCCGGTCTCGATCGAGCGCATCGCGCTGGATCCGCCTGAGGCCGACCGAGGTGCTGGTGCGCATCGCCGCGGTCGGCCTGTGCCGCACCGATTATCACGTCATGCGCGGCGAGCGGCGGGTGGCGATGCGGCCGATGGTGCTGGGCCACGAGGCCGCCGGCGTGGTCGAGCAGATCGGCGAGCGCGGTCGGCGGCATCAAGCCCGGCGATCATGTCATCCTCACCTTCATCCCGGCCTGCGGAAAGTGCCACTGGTGCCGGCAAGGGCCTGCATCATCTGTGCGCCGAAGGCCCGCGCATCACGCAGGGGCCGCAACTCGACGGCACCTACCGCCGCCGCGACCGCGACGGCCATGCGGTCGGCGCCTTCTGCATGATCGGCGGCTTCGCCGAACGCGCCGTCGTCGATCAGGCCTCCGTCGTCGTCATCGACAAGGACATCCCGTTCGATCTGGCGAGCCTCGTTGCCTGCGGCGTGCCGGCCGGCGTCGGCGCCGCGCGCCAGCGGGCGCGGGTGCAGCCGGGCGACAGCGTGCTGGTGGTGGGCTGCGGCGGCGACGGCATGAACGTGGTTCAGGGCGCGCGGCTGTGCGGCGCCGCGCAAATCATCGCCGCCGACATCGTGCCGGCCAAGCTCGATTGGGCGCGGGAGTTCGGCGCGACCCACGGCGTCAATGCGCAGGGCGAGGCGCTGACCCGCGCCGTGCTGGAACTGACCGGCGGCATCGGCGTCAACCATGCCTTCGTCTGCATCGATCCGCCCTCGACCCTGCTGCCGGCATTCCGCGCCACCGCCAAGGGCGGCAATGTCGTGGTCACCGCGCTGACGCCGGACACCGTCACCGAGATCAAGATTCCGCCGCTCGAACTGTTCGTCACGCAAAAGGCGATCATGGGCGCGGTCTACGGCTTCGCCAGTCCGCGGCTGCAGATCCCGGAATTGCTTGGGCTCTATCGCAACGGCGCGTTGAAGCTGCGCGAGCTGATCACCCGCCGCTATCGCCTGGACGAGATCAACCAGGGCTATGCCGATCTCGACGCCGGCAAGAATCTCCGCGGCGTCGTGGTGTTCGACGATTAGGGGCCGGGCCACGAAGAATCCGCCGGATTGTGCTATCCACTCGATCAGGACGCAGCGGTGCCGGCGCTGAGCGAGGACATCGAGGAAAGGTACGGCAAACTCTTCAAGGTATGACGCCTGAGCGCGTGGACCAAAACCGGGTTCCGCGTTAATCCAGCACTCGATGAACCCAGCCCGGGCCACGCGTCCCCTGGCCATTCCATGACCGGCCCCGTGAAACAGGCATCGAACGAGCACACGTCGAAAAGTATCCGGCCGCTGCTGGCGGGTGCGCGGTGACGTCTGCGATCAATGTCGCGACCTGGGGAATTGCGGCGCTGGCGACGGTAGGCGTGATCGCGCGGCCGTGGAATCTGCCGGAGTTCGTCTGGGCGATCGCAGGCGCGGCGCTGCTGGTGCTGTTCAATCTCTTGTCCTGGCCGGACGCGCTGGCCGCCGCCGGCAAGGGCACCGATGTCTATTTCTTCCTGGTCGGCATGATGCTGCTGGCCGAAGTGGCGCGCCAGGAGGGCCTGTTCGACTGGCTCGCCGCCTGGGCGGTAAGGCATGCCAGCGGTTCGGCGAAACGGCTGTTTCTGATCGTCTAGGGGTGGGAACCATCGTCACCGTTCTGCTGTCGAACGACGCCACCGCCGTGGTGCTGACCCCGGCGGTCTATGCGGCGACCCGCGCCGCCAGGGTCGAGCCGTTGCCCTATCTGTTCATCTGCGCCTTCATCGCCAATGCAGCGAGCTTCGTGCTGCCGATCTCCAACCCGGCCAACCTCGTCGTGTTCGGCAAAACGATGCCGCCGCTGGCCGACTGGCTGCGCATCTTCGCGCTGCCCTCGGTGGTCGCGATCGCCGCGACCTATCTGGCGCTGCGGTTGACGCAACGCCGTGCACTCGAATTCGCCAGTCGCCGAGGTCGGGGAGATTGCCCCGTTGACGACGGGCGGCGGCCTTGCGGCATTCGGGATCGCGATGACCGCGGTGGTGCTGCTCGTGGCCTCCGCGATGGGCTGGGACCTGGGTCTGCCGACCTTCGCCGCCGGCGCGGTCGTCACCGCGCTCATTCTCGTGATCGGACGGCAGTCGCCGCTGCCCGTGGTCAGGGACATCTCGTGGTCGGTGCTGCCGCTGGTGGCGGGCCTGTTCATTCTGGTCGAAGGGTTGAACCGGACCGGAGTGCTGCCGGCGCTGGCGCGAATCCTGAAGCGGGCACGGCCGCCTCGCCGCAGTTGACCTCCTGGATCGCCGGCATCGTCGTCGCCGTGGCGTCGAATCTGGCCAACAACCTGCCGGTCGGGCTGATCGCGGCGACCACCAGTCAGACCGCGCAGGTTCCCGCCGACATCACCGGCGCGATCCTGATCGGTGTCGATCTCGGGCCCAATCTATCGGTGACGGGCTCGCTGGCCACGATCCTGTGGCTGATCGCGCTGCGCCGCGAAGGCGAGGGCGTCAGCGCCTGGCAGTTTCTCAAGGTGGGCCTCGTCGTCATGCCGCCCGCGCTGCTGCTTTCGCTGCTGGCCCTTGCCGCGATGGCGCGCTGAAAATTACCTCCGAACCGGGCCATGTTCGTCGGCGACCCGTGTCCCGACGTCAAGGATACCGCTTGCATGACCAATTGCCCGGCCAGCAAGTGAAGCCAGGTCTCGCCGGTGGCCGTTACCCGCACCCGGCCGACGTGCTATCCTGCGCGATGACCGCTGGCGAGTCCTGGCGGGATGCGGGACCGCACGTTCACGAATGATGGCATTTCTCAAAACCGTCGCGGCCTGGCTGCGCTCCCGAAAGGTGCAGCTCGGCCTCGGCATCCGCGTCACCGTGGCGGCGATGGGCGCGCTGGTGATTGCGCTTGGGTTCGGTCTCAAGCTGCCGCTGTGGGCGGTGCTGACGTCCATCATCGTTACCCAGATGAGCGTCGGGCGATCGCTCAAGGCGACCCGCGACTACCTGATCGGCACCCTGGGCGGCGCGCTCTATGGGGGCGCGGTCGCGATCCTGATTCCGCATAATGGCGAAGGCGCGCTGCTTGCGGTCCTGGTGCTGGCGGTGGCCCCCCCTGGCGTTCATCGCGGCGATCAATCCCAGCCTGAATGTCGCAACGGTCACGGCGATCATCGTGCTGCTGCTGCCGATCATGAATCACGCCAACGTGCTGGATTCGGCGATCGACCGGGTGCTGGAGGTCACGGTCGGTGCGCTCACCGGCCTCCTGGTGTCGTTCATGGTGCTGCCGTCGCGCGCGCATAGCCAGGTTCGCGCCAGCGCTTCGCAGGCGCTCGAGCTGATGGCATCCGCGCTCCACGAGCTGTTGTCGGGCCTCACCCGCGGCCGGGACAATGACGCGTTGCATGCACTGCAGGACGGAATCGGCACGGTACTGGTCGGCCTGAACGCGGTCGGCGCCGAGGCCGAACGTGAGCGCGCCGCCCACCTCACCACCGGACCCGATACCGGGCCTCTGCTGCGAACCGTGCTGCGGCTGCGCCATGATCTCGTGATGATCGGGCGCGCCAGCGTGGTGCCGCTGCCGGCCGATCTGCAACGGCGGTTGGCCTTGCCGCTGACGCGGATCAGCGACGCTTTCGCCGGTTATCTCAAATTGGCCGCCGCCGCCTTGCGGGCCGGGATCTTGCCGCCGCCGATGTCGGCGGTTCAGGCTGCGCTGCAGGCCTATGGCACGGAGGTCGCCGCGGTGCGCAGCGAAGGCCTGACGCGAGGGCTACCCGGCGACGTGGCCGAGCGCTTCTTTGCACTGGGTTTTTCGCTGGAGCAGATGCGGCAGAATGCGAAGGATCTGGAGCGCTGCGTGACGGTTTGGGCCGATGCGCCGGCGGCACCCGGCAAGACGATCGACGAAGTCGATTAGCGCGGCTTCAGACGCCGCTCATGGCATCACCATCGGATGATCGCCGGCACCGGCGGTTCAGCCCGCGGCTATTAAGGAAAACAATGCGATGAGCCCACTCGTCACTGCGCTGCTCGCCTTCGCGGCCTTCGTGCTGATCGGATTGATCGCGAAGATCGCGATCGGGATCTGGATGAAACGCCAGTAGGCCAACCCGCCGCCCGGCCGCGTCGATTTGCAGGCAGCGAGACAGCGATGCCGACCCCGGCTCGATTGCCTCAGCTGATGCTGACGAACTTGCCCCATATCGCCGCGAGACCGGCCCCGGCCAGAACGTAGGTCGGACTGTCGCAGAACGTCGAGCCGTACCGGCACACATCGGTGCTGAAGCTGCCGATCTCATGTTGACCGGCGGCGTAGAACACGCCGGACAGGACAAGGAGCACTGCCGCCACAAAATACATCGGACGCCTCCATGCGGCTATTCAAGGGCAATACAACGAGCCGCCGGAATCAATGATAGAAGCCGCTTCCTCACCGGAGGTTGAGGCGGGCCGATCTATTTTCCGACAATTCGAGTCAATAGCTCGCGCTATTTGCGCGCCATTTCGGGCTGGCCCGGATGGGAACCGGCGCGCTGCGGCAGAACGAGGAGGCAGCCTAGGATGAAGATGGTGAGGATGGCCGAGGCCAGCGGCCGGCTCAAGGCAAGGCCGCCATCGTGGACCGGCTTGTCGAGAAAGTCGCCGACGGTCGCGCCGAGCGGCCGGGTCAGGATGAAGGCCGTCCAGAACAGCGCGACCCGGGACATGCTGGTCCAGTAATAGGCCGCCACGACCATCGCCAGTGCGGCGCCGCACACCAGCGCGCCGCCTTCGTAGCCGAGGCCGGTATCGGCCATCCAGTCGCCCAGCGCCGTACCCAGCGTCTGCGAGAAGGTGATGGCGGCCCAGTAGAACATCTCGACCTTCGGCGTGCTGACCGTGTCGACCGAGATCGAGCCCGATGACCGGTACCAGAGGCCCAGGGTGGCCAGGAGCAAAACCAGCAGCAGCGTGGAGCCGCCGCTATATCCGATGCCCAAGGACCGGTCGGCGAAATCCGCCATGGTGGTGCCGAAGGTGGTGGAGGCGATGATGGTCGCCCAATAGAGGAAGGGATGAAATTTCTTCGCGGCGATCTGCAGGCTGACCAGCAACACCAGGGCGGCGAGGAACAGCGCGGTGCCCGCCAGATAGCCCCAGTCGAGCGTCATGGTGACGGTGTCGCCGCCGGTTTCGCCCAATGTCGTCGCGGCGATCTTGACGATCCAGAAAGCCAGGGTGACTTCGGGAATCTTGCTGAACGATTTTGGCATGTCTCTTCCCGTGTTCCGCCCGAGACAACGCCCGCCCGGCAGATCCGGTTCTGTGGGGTTGCGATGTTCGATTTGCGGCAAGCGCGCTCCGGGCGTTCCGCGGTAACGCAGAATTGTGTGCGTTGCCGCGTCGACGCGTTGGGCTATCGGCCATGTCGGTCAGGTCTTGCGGCCATAATTCAGCAATCCGCTGGCGCTTTTCGGGGGATGCGCGGCCAGCGCTTCTTCGTTGGGCTCGGTGCCCCAGCCGGGGCGGTCCGGCATCACCAGATAGCCGTCCACGAACTCCGGCACATGGGTGAAGAGCTCGTGATCCCAGGCCAGCCGGTCGATGTCGGTCTCCATGATCCGCAAATTCGGCACCGCCGCGCTGAAATGGGCGTTCATCATGGTGCAGAGGTGCCCGTAGAAATTATGCGGCGCGACGTTGACCTCGTGCGCCTCGGCCGATGCTGCGATCTTCATCGACTGCCACACCCCGTTCCAGGGCGTGTCGATGATCGCGACGTCCATGGCCTGCTCGCGGAAATAGGGCAGGAATTCGCGCAAGCCCAGCAGCGTCTCGCAGGACGAGATGGGATGCGGGCTCTGGCGCCGGATATAGCCGAGCGCTTCCGGGTTGAAACTGTCGATCTCGATCCAGAACATGTCGAGGTCGGCGATCATGCGCAGGATCTTCAGGTAGCCTTCGGTCTTGGCGTTGAAATTGAGGTCGAGCAGGATGTCGACATCAGGTCCGGCGCCGTCGCGGATCGCTTCCAGATGCATCCGCAGGTCGCGCAACACCTTGCGGTCGACGTTGATTTCCGGTTCGAACGGCGAGCCGAAGCCGGGCCGCCAGCCGCGCGGCTTGCCTTCGTCGTAGGTGAAGATGTTGGTCTTCAGCGCGGTGAACTTCTTGCTCCGCACTTCTCGGCCGATCGCCTTGACGCCGTCGAGATCGGTGATGGCTGGCTTGTACCAGTCGGGGTGATTGATGCGCCAAGTGGCGCAATGCGACCAGTAGACGCGAATGCGATCGCGGATCTTGCCGCCGAGCAATTCATAGCACGGTACGCCCAGTAGTTTGGCTTTGGCGTCGAGCAGCGCGTTTTCGATCGCGCCGAGCGCCTGCGCCACCACGCCGCCGGCCGCCGGGCGGGTCGCCGAAAAAAGCTCGGCATAGATGCGCTCATGTTGAAAGGCGTTCTGTCCGACCACCCGCGCGGAAAGACGCTGGATCGCAGCAGCCACGCCGGGCGAGCCAAAACCTTCGTCGAACTCGCTCCAGCCGATGACGCCGTCCTCGGTGGTGATCTTGACGAAGTGGTAGTTGCGCCAGCCGGCGTCGCAGGCGAGCAGATCGACGCTGCGGATCTTCGACATCCTCGTCATGGCATTCCCTTGTTGTTCCTGGCGGGCGGCGCTCGCTTTAGTCGGCTTTGTAAGGCTGGCAAGTCGCGTTGTGTCGTGCGGCGTCGATCCCGGCAAGATGGGCCTCGTCATTGACGAGCGTGCGAAACAGCACGATGCCGCGGCGGGTGGGAGCCGCGACCGCGGGCAACCGGCCGTCGCCGGCGGACCTGCCCGATGCCGTGAGGACAAAATCCGCAGCGCCGGTCCTGGCCTGCCGGTCGTTCAAGGCATAGAAATTGTTGGTGTCGGCGTCGAACACCGATACCGACCAGTATGTCTCCGGCATGTCATGTGTGGAGATCCGGATCGCGCCGCCCGCCGCGTCCAGGTCGTAGACGCAGATCGAATACAGCAGGTCCGGGGAAGGGCGCACCACGCCGCGGGCGTGCCAGTCCGCGCGCGGCGCATGCATAATGGTGTTGATGCCGGCGGCCTGCTTGGCGATCCCGGCCATGGTACGGAACATGATGAAGCGTGGGAGCAGCAGCACGGTTGCGCCATGGACGACCACCGCCACGAGAAGCGTCGCTGCGATCCATTTCCAGCCTTTCGCGATCATCGGCAAGCTACCTTCCTGACGGCGGGCAGCGCCACATGGCCGGGATCGGTGATCACGGCGGCTTGCGGGTTATAGAGCCGGATCGTCAGGTCGAAGCGCCCGGCTGCCACCGGAATCCAGTCACCCTCGGCCTGTTTTTCCGACACCGTAGCCGCGAAGGTTCCGTCGGCGCGGCGAGTGATCGAGTTCATCGTGACCGAGTAGCGATTGGCGGCATTCGGGATCAGGAAGTCGTCGGCACCGTAGGCGGTGATGCTCCACCATCGTGCCGGCGCGTCGCGGCCCTCGATCTGATAGCTGCAGCTGCCGTCGAGTGTGTGGCCCTCGCTGTCGGTGGACGCGTTATAATAGACCGTCTCCTCGCGGCTGAGCGCGAGCAATCCATGTACCGCGACATAGGCGCGCAAATACGGGCTGCCTTCGCTCGATCCCGCAAACAGGCTGGTGCGCCAGGGGCCGTCGCCGATACCTGCGCTCTTGTTGGCGTGAATGGCGGTCGCCCAGGTGGCGGCCAGTCCCAGGGCGGTGCCGACGACCAATGTGAGCAGTATTTTTAACGCCCGAGGCATGTTTTTTCTGACCTCTTTTCGGGGCTGTGCCGATTTGGATGAAGGGTGGCGCCGCTATTCCGATGTCTGCGACGATGGCGCGCGCATGGCCGCATGGGCGGTGTCGTCCGAAACGACATCCGCAACCGTCACACCGCGCACTTCGGCAGCGAAGCCCGGGCCTAATGGCACAACGCCCACCGGCAAGTCCTCCCCGTTTTTCTTGTTGCGCGACGTTAGGGCAAAACCGCCGGGTGGGCAACGCTCGGCGGCGGACGCGGCCGCCCGCGCCCGTGAGGTGCGGATTCTCTTCGCTCCGTTCGGAAGATTACGTTTTCATTTACCCTGTTCATTAGGTGCGCATCAATGTGGCCCCGCTAAAGACAGGGCCGCGAGAGAATCCCGCGTTTCGATCCAGAAGGTGCTTGGGGCGAGATCAGGGGGATTCCATGCGATTATTCATGAGATTTTTGCGCGACGAAACCGGCGCGACCGCCATCGAATATGGCTTGATCGCGGCGGGGATTTCGCTTGCGATCATCAGTGTCGTGAACGGCATGGGCTCCAAGCTGAACGCCAAATTCACCTCCATCAACAGCTCGCTGAAATAGCGGCCTTGGCGAACTGGCCCATCGCCCTGTCAGGGGGCGACCCAGCGGGCCGTGTTCGCAAAAGCCACGATTGTTCTCTGCATGGTCCATAAAATGCGCCAAGCTCTGACGTTTTCGGCCACAATCGAAAACCACCCTCCCGGCAGACCGCGCTAAGGGCGAATTAGACCCGTTCTGGCAGCGATCTTTTGGGGGACGTAGACGATGCTGTCGGTGGATCAATTTCTCAGACTGATAAGCGTGCCGGCCGTGGTTGCGGCCTTCCTGATCGCGTCGCAGATTTCGGGCGGGCTGATGCCCCGCAGCGCCCCGGTGGCATTGGCCAGCGAATAGCCTGCAATTCTGCCGACCGACAGCTCTTGTCCAGGCGCGGTCCGATGACGAAGCGCGCTTGCCTGGCGAGTGCCAGCCCGGGGGATCGGCAGGATTTCGGCGCGACGGCTCTCTTGTAGCTCCCTTGGTAGCTCCCTTGGCATAGGTAAACGCCTGGATGTCTGTGCGGTGTCGCTCGCTTCTGGCGGTCGATTCGGGTCCCCAGGACAGTGTCAGGACAGTATCGACAGGCCTCGCCTCCTTGGGTAGGGTCCGCCCAAAGACGATCCCGGGAGGACGCTCGTTGCAGGGGAAATACACGGTAAACGCGACTATTACGCCGGCGCGCTGATGCTTTGCTCGGCGTCGGAGCCGCCGTGACCGGCACGGCTACAAATTCGGCACCTCGCCCGAATGGGGCCTGGATTTCATGCCCGTCATGCTGGGCGTGGTGCTGGCTTTCTGGGCCTCCTGATCGCCGGCACCGCGCTGGGCTCGTCCGAACCCGACGACAAGAAGTTCATGCCCGACAACCCGCAATGGTTCGGCTGGCTCTGCATCATCGGCGGCCCCGTCCTGTTCATCATCCTGGGGGAATATGGCGGCATGATCCCGGCGGTGTTCGCCTGCGTGTTCGTCTGCGCGCTCGGCGACAAGACCGCCACCTATAAATCCTCGGCCATCCTGGCGGCCGGCATCACCGTGTTCGGGGTGCTGCTGTTCCACTATCTGCTGAGCATTCCGTTCCCGCTGCTGCGTGGGTTCAACCTGTGATCTCAACCGCCATTACCGATCTCTATTACGGCTTCGGCGTCGCGCTCGAGCCGCACAACCTGATGTACTGCTTCCTCGGCGTGCTGGTCGGCAATCTCGTCGGCGTGCTGCCGGGAATGGGGCCCGGTCGCGACCATTTCGATCCTGCTGCCGCTGACCTTCGGGATGCAGCCGGTGCCGGCGATCCTGATGCTGTCCGGCGTCTATTACGGCGCCCAGTACGGCGGGGCGATCTGCTCGATCCTGCTCAATCTGCCCTGCCATCCGCCGCACGCGGTGACCTGTCTCGACGGGTTCCCGCTGACCAAGCAGGGCAAGGGCGGCACCGCGCTCGGCATCACCATCATCGCCGCCTTCGTCGGCGCCTCGTTCGGCATCACCGAGATGATTTTCCTGGCGCCGTTCCTGGTCAAGATGGCGCTCGAATTCGGGCCCGGCCGAAGTGTGCTCGCTGATGCTGGTCGGACTGCTGGCGGGATCGACGCTGGCCAAGGGATCGCCGCTCAAGGGCATCGCGATGACGGTGCTCGGCCTGCTGGTCGGCATCGTCGGTTCCGACATCGAGACCGGGCAGCCGCGCTTCACCTTCGGCATCACCGAACTGTTCGACGGCGTCGAAATCATCGCGCTGGCGCTCGGCATGTTCGGCATCGCCGAGTTCATGAACAGCATCAACAATACCGAATCCGTCGACATGAAATACGCCAAGGTCGGCATCTCCGACATGTTTCCGTCGAAGGCCGATCTCAAGCTGGCGTTCTGGCCGATGATCCGCGGCACGCTGCTCGGCAGCCTGTGCGCGCTGATTCCGGGCACCGGCCCGACCATCGCCTCGTTCGTGTCCTACGCCACCGAGAAGAAGATATCGAAGACGCCGGAGCGTTTCGGCCATGGCGCGATCGAGGGCGTGGCGTGCCCCGAGGCCTCGACGCACTCCTCGGTGCAGGGCGACTTCATCCCGACCATGAGCCTCGGCATTCCCGGCGACACCGTGATGGCGCTGCTGCTGGGCGCGCTGATCATCCACGGCATCGTTCCGGGCCCGCAGCTGATCAGCCAGCACGCCGACATCTTCTGGGGCCTGATCGCGAGCTTCTGGATCGGCAACATCCTGCTGGTCATCCTCAACGTGCCGATGATCGGCCTGTGGGTGAAGCTGCTGAGCATTCCCGTATCGCTACCTCTATCCGAGCGCGATGTTCTTCGTCTGCATCGGCGTCTATGCCGCCAACAACGACATGTTCCAGGTCGGCGAGACCCTGTTCATCGGCGTGATCGGCTACATCCTGCTGCGGCTGGATTTCCATCCGGCGCCGATCCTGCTCGGCTTCGTGCTGGGACCGCGCTTCGAGGAAAACTTCCGCCGCAGCCTGTTGATCTCGCGCGGCGACCTGATGACCTTCATCGACCGGCCGATCAGCGCGTTCTTCCTGCTGATCTGCGTCGTGCTGATCGTGGCCCAGATCTATGTCTGGCTGCGCAAGCCGAAGATCATCGCCGAGGAAAAGGCGATCGAGGCCCAGGTGCCGGCCACGCCGTATTCGGAACTGGCGGGCTAGCGGCGGCGCTGGCCGGCTCTCTCGGACGGAACTTCGCTTCCGCCATCATTTCTATGTTTTTCGTTCAGAACCTGTTCAGCCGCTGTTTGCCACACTGTTCGGCAAAGAAGCATCCGCTTTCAGGTGACGAGATCGATGATCGAGCTGGAATTTCCGACAACGACCGGCCCCGGCCGGGTTTTTGCCTCGTTGCTGTGCTGCTGTTGTCACCGCCCTTGTCCTGGCCGCCGGGTTCCTCAGCATGGCCGCCTGCCATGCGGCCGAGTTGAGCCCGTCCGACATGGCGCTGCTGGATCGGCTGACATGGGGCATCAACGCGTCCAGCGCGGCGCACCTGCAGGCGGTCGGCACCGAGCGCTGGCTGTCCGAACAACTGCACCCGGCGCCAGACGAATGCGTTGCCCGACCGCGCCCGGGCGCAGATCGAGGCGATGCCCGACGTGCACAAATTTCCGTTCGATATCGCGGTCGCGTTCGAACAGCAGGGCAAGACCGCCAATCAGATCGTCGATCCCGACCAGAAGAAGGCCGCGCAGCAGGCCTTCCAGCAGGCGATGAACGACCGGGCGAAACAGGCGGCGGCGCGCACGCATCCTGCGCGCGCTCTATTCGCCCGACCAGTTGCGCGAGCGCATGACCTGGTTCTGGTTCAACCATTTCAACGTGCACCAGTACAAGGCCAACATCCGCATCCTGGTCGGCGACTACGAGGATCAGCGCGATCCGGCCGCACGCGCTCGGCAGATTCCGCGATCTGCTGGCGCGACGCTGCGTCATCCGGCGATGCTGCGCTATCTCGACAATGCCGACAACGCGGCGGGCCATCTCAACGAGAACTACGCCCGCGAGATCATGGAACTGCACACCATGGGCGTCGGCTCCGGCTACACGCCAGGCCGACGTCGAGGCGCTGGCGCGCATCCTGACCGGCGTCGGCATCGACCTGCAAGCCGGAGGATCCCAAACTCAAGCCGGAGCTGCAGAGCGCAGCTGCGTGCGCGAGGGGGCTGTTCGAGTTCAATCCGGCCCGGCACGACTATGGCGACAAGGTCTTCCTCGGCCACACCATCAAGGGCCGCGGGCTCGCCGAAGTCGACGAGGCGCGTCGATATCCTGGTCGCGCCATCCCGCGACCGCGACGCCATCTCGTCGCCGCCAGATCGCGATCGTATTTCGTGTCGGACAATCCGCCGGAGGCGCTGGTGCAGCGGATGGCGCAGACCTTCAAGACCACCGACGGCGACATCGCCGCCGTGCTCGCCACCATGGTCCACGCGCCGGAGTTCGCGGCCTCGCTGAAGCCGGCGCCAAGTTCAAGGACCCGGTGCAATACGTGTTCTCGGCCGTGCGCCTCGCCTACGACGACAAGGTGATCCTCAACACGCTGCCGATCCAGGGCTGGCTCGAACCGGCATGGGCGAGGGCCTGTTCAATCACGAGACGCCGGATGGCTATGCGATGACGTCGGCGTCCTGGAACGGGCCCGGGCAGATGATGGTGCGCTTCGAGATCGCGCGCGCAGATCGGCTCGGGATCGTCGGGCCTGTTCAAGCCGGATGGGCCGAATGCGGTCGATCAGCCGGCCTTTCCGCTGATCGCGAACTCGCTCTACTTCAACGGATTGCGGCAGACGCTGGGCCCGACCACGCTGGCCGCGCTCGATCAGGCGGTCTCGCCGCAGGACTGGAACACGCTGTTCCTGTCCTCGCCCGAGTTCATGCGCTAGACCATCGCCGAGAGGAGATCGCATCATGAATCGCCGTGATCTGATCAAGGCTTTTGCCGCCGCTCGCTCCGCTGACCGTCGCCGGCCGCGTCTGGGCCGCGCCCGCGACCGACGCGCGGCTGCTGGTGGTGTTCCTGCGCGGCGCCTATGACGCCGCCAATGTCGTGGTGCCGGTCGTCGAGCGACTTCTACTACAGTCGCGGCCGACGCTCGCGCATCGCCAAGCCCGATGCCGGCAATCCCAACGCGGCGCTGTCGCTCGACGCGCGACTGGGGCCTGCATCCGGCGCTTGCGCGACAGCATCTATCCGCTGTGGGCGAAAGCGCGAGATCGCCTTCGTTCCGTTTGCCGGCACGTCCGACGACCTGACGCGCAGCCATTTCGAGACCCAGGACACCATCGAACTCGGCCAGTCCGATCGGCGGATCGCGCGACTATCGCTCCGGCTTCATGAGCCGGCTCGCGGCCGAGCTCACGCGCGTCAAGCCGATCTCCTTCACCGACCAGTTGCCGCTGATCTTCCGCGGCAAGTCGCAGATCCCCAATATCGGCGCTCAACAGCGTCGGCAAGCCCGGCGTCGACGATCGCCAGGCCAAGCTGATCAAGGAGATGTACGCGCGAAGCGATCTCGCCTCCTCGGTGTCCGAGGGCTTCACGGATTCGCGACGATGTCTACCAGCTCGGTCTCGGACGAGATGACCGGCGGCCAATCGCGGCGCGGTGTCGCCGCGCGGCTTCGAGCTCTCGGCGCGGCGCATCGGCCGGCTGATGCGCGAGCAGTTCAACCTGGGCTTCGTCGACGTCGGCGGCTGGGACACCCATGTCAACCAGGGCGCGCGCCACCGGCTATCTGGCCGACCGCCTCGGCGAACTCGGCCGCGGCGCTGGCGGGATTTTCCGAGGAGATCGGGCCGGCCGGTGGCGCGACACCGTGGTGGTCGTGATCTCGCGAGTTCGGCCGCACCTTCCGCGAGAACGGCGACCGCGGCACCGACCACGGCCATGGCAGCGTCTACTGGGTGATGGGCGGCGGCATCAAAGGCGGCCGCATCGTCGGCGAGCAGGTCAAGGTCGAGCAGGCCAGCCTGTTCCAGAACCGCGACTATCCGGTGCTGACCGAATACCGCGCGATGTTCGCCGGCCTGTTCCAGCGCATGTTTGGGCTGGAGACGCCAAGCCTTCAGCGGATCTTCGCCGGCGTGCATCCGGCGGAATTGGGTCTGGTATAGGGCGCGGAGCCGGACCGGACGCGCTCAAAACTATCAAATGACGCCCTGGACCGCTACGATGCCGCATGGCCGTTTCCAAGGATAGCTCGCCTGCAATGACGATCGACCGTTCCGCAGCGGCCCTCGCGGCGATCGCTGTCGCGCCGGTCGACCTGTCGCCGGCGGTGCGGCACACGATCTTCCTCTATCTCGGCATCCTGATCGTTCTGGCGACCTTCGGCGCTCCGTGGATAGGCCTGATCGATATTCCCATCAGCTTCTTTCTCAAGAACAGGCTGCATTTGACGGCGTCACGAGGTCGCCAATTTCCGGCTGGTGGCGGCCATTCCGCTCTATTTGTCCTTCGTGTTCGGGTTCATCCGCGACATGCTGGAATCCGCTCGGGATGAGAGATCGCGGATTCATTCTGTTGTTCGGCGGCGTCAGCGCCTTGCTCTACGTCGTGTTTGCATTCACGCCGATGAGCTATGCGACGCTGATTGTCGCGGTCGTTCTGCTGACGGCTTCATTCGCAATTCGTTGCGGGCGCCCAGAACGGGCTGACTTCGGTGATGGGCCAGCAACACGCGATGAGCGGCCAGATCAGCGCGGCATGGAATGTCTTCCTGTCGATTCCCACCGTCGGAGCCTTGCTGATCGGCGGCAAGCTCAGCGGGATGCTGGAAGACAAGGACCCCGATTCCGGCGGTCCGTATCCTGTTTCTGGTCGGGGCCGCCATCACGGCGGCGCTTGCGCTTCTATGGGCTGTGGAAGCCGGCGGCGGTATTCGACAATATCCGCGTCGAAAACGGGACCGGCCGCGATCCGATGGGGGATATCAAGCGACTGCTGCGGCACTGGCCGATCTATCCGGCCATGCTGATCTGGCTGTTGTGGAATTTCGCGCCGGGCTCGACCACGCCGCTGCAGTACCACCTCCAGAACACGCCTGCATGCCACCGACGCCCAATGGGGGCAGTGGAATGCCATCTTCGCCGCCTCCTTCATTCCGACCTTCATCGTGTTCGGATTTCTCTGCCGCAGGTTTCCCCTGAAGACGCTGTTGTTGTGGGGAACGGTCGCTCGCCGTTCCGCAGATGGTTCCGTTGCTCTTCATCGATACCGTGCCGGAGGCATTGATCGCGGCCATACCGATCGGCCTGATGGGCGGCGTTGCCACCGGCGCCTATCTGGATCTCATCATTCGCTCCTCGCCCGCGGGGCTTGCAGGGGACGACCTTCATGATGGCGAGCAGCCTTTATTTTGTCGGTTTCGCGATTTGGCGATGTTCTCGGCACCAACCTTTACGATCGCTACGGCGGCTTCACCGTTTGCGTCGTCGCGATCACGATCGTCTATGCGCTGATCCTGCCTGGCGCTGCTGCTGGTGCCGAAGCACCTGATCGCCACCGCCGACGGGCAAGCCCCGGCCTCTCGTTCGGCGCCGAAGAACCCGCAAGTACGCGAATAGTCAACGGCGGCTCCGGTCGTTTGGCTGTCGCAATGGAACGCGAATATTTGTAGGAAAAGCGATGTGCGCTGCGCTCAGCCTGGTTTATCTGGCCGCGATGCCGTCATAGGATCGTTCGAGCCGCGGCGACGAGAATCAGCATTGGACACGAGAACATTGAGCGAAACTTCAACAGCGGTTGCCGGCGAAACCGCGCGGCAGGCTCCGCAGGGCAAGCTGCCGGTTCTGGCGCTGTCGGCGCTCGGCATCGTGTTCGGCGATATCGGAACCAGCCCGCTCTACACCTTCAAGACCATTCTCGGCGTCACGGCAGCCTCTCCGACCCCGGCGTCGTGCTGGGCGCGCTGTCGCTGGTGCTCTGGACGCTCTTCATCATCACCACGGTAAAATATGTCTCGTTCGCCATGCGCGTCGACAATGACGGCGAGGGCGGCATCCTCGCCCTGATGGCGCTGTTGGGGGTGAAGAAGCAGCAGCGGCCGACCATCGTGGCGGTCGGCCTGTTCGGCGCGGCGCTGATCTATGGCGACGGCGCGATTACGCCGGCGATTTCGGTGCTGTCGGCGCTGGAGGGGCTGAACATGGCGACCCCCGCGCTGCAGCCCTATGTCGTTCCCGCCGCGGTGGCGATCCTGCTCGCGCTGTTTGCGATCCAGTCGCGGGGAACGGCAGCGATCGGTCATCTGTTCGGTCCGGTGATGCTGCTCTGGTTCGTCGCCATCGCGGTGATGGGGATTTGGGGCATCGTGCAGCATCCCGCCGTGTTCGCCGCGCTCAATCCCGTCTATGGCCTGACCTATCTGTTCTCCAACGGCGCGACCGGTTTCCTGGTGCTGGGCGCGGTGTTTCTCTGCGTCACCGGCGCCGAGGCGCTCTATGCCGATATGGGGCATTTCGGCAGGGGGCCGATCAAATTCGCCTGGTTCGCGATCGTGTTTCCGAGCCTGATCCTGAACTATGCGGGCCAGGCGGCGCTGGTGCTCGAAGGCGCGCCGACCGACGGCAATATCTTCTTCCGGCTCTGTCCCGCCGTGCTGCTGATGCCGCTGATCGTGCTGGCGACGGTGGCGACCATCATCGCCAGCCAATCGATCATCACCGGCGCGTTCTCGATGACGCGGCAGGCGATCCAGCTCGGCTGGCTGCCGAGGCTGCGGATCAAGCAGACCTCGTCGGAAGGCTACGGGCAGATCTATGTCGGCGTCGTCAACTGGCTGTTGATGATCGTGACCGTCGGGCTGACGATCGGGTTCGGCAAATCGGACAATCTGGCCGCCGCCTACGGCATCGCGGTTTCGCTGACCATGCTGATGACGTCGGCGCTGCTGTTCATCGCGATGCGCGAGATCTGGGGCTGGAGCATCTGGGCGGCCGGCTCCGTGGCGGCCTGCTTTCTCGTGATCGACAGCGCCTTCTTCCTCGCCAATCTCACCAAGATCGCCGAAGGCGGATATGTGCCGCTGATCCTCGCCATCTCCGTCTACGGCGTGATGTGGATCTGGCATCGCGGCGCCGCCGCCGTCTCGGTGCGGATGCATGAAGCGCTGATCCCGGTTCCGGAATTCATGGCCGGGATCGCGGAAAAGAACATTCCGCGGGTGCCGGGCACGGCGGTGTTCCTGACCCGGACCGAGCGCGACACGCCGCCGGTCATGGTCTGGCACGTCAAGCATAACCGCGCCCTGCACGAGCATCTGTTCGTGCTGCGCGTGGAAATCCTGCCGGTGCCGTGGGTCTCCTCGCGCAACCGCATCACGCATCGCGGAAGTCGCGCCGAATTTCTGGCGCGCGGAAGCGCGTTTCGGCTTCATGGAGCGGCCGCATATTCCGGAACTGCTTGCCGCCAGCAAGTCGCTGGGGTGCACGATCGACCTTGGCGACGTGACCTATTACGTCGGCCATGAAACGGTGGTCGGCCGCGAGGACGGCAGGGGCCTGCCGGCCTGGCAGGAGCGGGTCTTCGCCGTGATGGAGCGCAACGCCGATCCATGTCAGCGACTTCTTCAGCCTGCCCACCGATCAGGTCGTCGAGATCGGGCGGCAGGTCGCGATCTGAGCGGGCGCCAACGCCATCCTGCAGCCGACGCCCGGACGACGGCTCGACAGCTGCAATCGCGATTCGAAAAAGGCCGGAGATGCGCGATCCTGCTTGACGTAAATCAAGACGTTATTGGCTGTCCGGGGCCAATTATATGCATATTTCTGCGCACCACGTTGCAGGCATCGCTGGTGAGAGCGCGATGGCGCGGGTCGGTGGAAAGTC
Organism: uncultured Alphaproteobacteria bacterium; assembly: GCA_963823115.1. Classification (GTDB taxonomy): domain Bacteria; phylum Pseudomonadota; class Alphaproteobacteria; order Rhizobiales; family Xanthobacteraceae; genus Bradyrhizobium. The sequence goes on from CAWGKJ010000046.1 coordinate 20,442, forward strand.
AGGGTCAACGAACGCATTTCCCCGGAAGCTAATCAGAAGGGAACGCCAAGCAAGCTTGTGCCCTTTCCGGCGATGCCTCCGATAAGTGCAAAAGCCGCCGTTCCAAAAGTATTGGATGATCGCCGGGTTGCTCTCGTTGCTCGTCGTCGCGATCGCAGCCGCAACGTGGTGGGCGCTGAGCGAACGCAGTACCGTTCACTATGTGACCGCGCAGGTCGCGCGGGGCGCGGTGACCCGGGCCGTGACGGCGACGGGAACCGTCAACCCGGAGCTGACGATCATCGTCGGCGCGGCCGTTTCCGGAATCATCCAGGAGCTTTCTTGCGACTACAATACCCAGGTGAAGAAGGGGCAGGTCTGCGCCAAGATCGATCCTCGTCCCTATCAGACCGTCGTCGACCAGAACAAGGCGAACTTGGCCGTCGCGAAAGCGAAGCTCGAAAAGGACAAGGCCAACCTGGCCTATACAAAAATCGCCCTCGATCGTTACGCGAACTTGCTGCAGACGCACGCGGTTTCTCAAGACGCGTTCGACAATGCCAAGAACGCCTACGACCAGGCCGTGGCCCAGATTGCGTATGACGAGGCCACAATCCAGCAGCGTCAGGCGGCGCTCGATGCCGCCCAGGTCAATCTCGACTATGCAAGCATCGTTTCGCCCGTCGACGGCACCGTGGTTTCGCGCAATGTGACGATGGGCCAGACGGTCGCCTCAAGCTTCCAGACCCCGACCCTGTTTCTCATCGCCACCGATCTCGCCAGGATGGAGGTCGACACCAATGTCAGCGAAAGCGACATCGGCGGCATCAAGCCGGGCAACAAGGCAACCTTTACGGTGGACGCATATCCGAAACGCACATTCGAAGGTACCGTCAGCCAGGTCCGTCAGTCCCCGCAAACCGTTCAGAACGTCGTGACCTATGACATCGTCGATCAGCGTCGACAATGCGGACCTGACGCTCATGCCGGGCATGACGGCGGCCAGCCGCATCGTGATCGATCAACGCGACGATGTGATCCGGGTGCCGAACCAGGCGCTCCGCTATGTCCCCGAACGGCCTTGCGGGCGCCGCTCCATCCGGCCATGCGCAAGTCTGGGTGCTGCGCGATGGACGGCCGGTGGCCGTGCCCGTCGTGACCGGGCTGGACGACGACAGTTTCACCGAAATCGCCAGCGGAGACGTTGAAGCCGGGCGACCTGGTCATCACCGCGGAGGTGATCGCGACGAACAGCAAGACCGTCACGCCGCGCCTCGGTCGCCTGACTAGCATGCCGGAACCAATCATCAAAGTCGCGAACGTAACGCGGACTTATCACGTCGGCGACGTCGATGTGCATGCCTTGCGCGGCGTCAACCTGACCGTCGAGCCGGGCGAATTCATCGCCATCATGGGATCGTCCGGATCGGGCAAATCGACCTTGATGTCGTTGCTGGGCTGCCTCGATCGGCCGTCCAGCGGAGAATATTATCTCGAAGGCGTCAACGTCGCGGACTGTCGGAGCCCGAGCTGGCGCGGATCCGCAGCGAACGGCTTGGTTTTGTCTTTCAAAGCTTCAATCTTCTCGCCCGTACCAGCGCGATCGAGAACGTCGCGCTGCCGCTGTTCTATGCGGCGGGGGGAGCGTCGAGTCGCACTGAGCGCACCGAGCGGGCGCGGGCGGCGCTAAAGCTGCTCGGTCTTGCCGAACGGGAGCGCAACACGCCCGGGCAGTTGTCCGGCGGCCAGCAACAGCGGGTCGCCATCGCGCGCGCCTTGATCAACAATCCGATCCTGCTGCTTGCGGACGAGCCGACCGGCAATCTCGATACCCGGAACTCGCACGAGATCATGGAGACGCTGCAGGCGCTCAATCGCGAGCGCGGCGTCACCATTATCGTCGTGACCCACGAACCCGATATCGCGACCTACGCCGGATCGGGTCATCACCATGCGCGACGGACAGGTGATTTCGGACGAACGACAAGCCAGCCGTTCGGCCTAGGCGGAAGCGCCGATCGCAGCAACGATCGGTTCGCTTCCCAGATCGGCGCGGACCGGCGCCGCGATCGCAGGCGGCAGCTACCGCGAGACCGTGCGGGCATTCGCGCTGATGATCGTGGCCGCGGCATTGCAGGCGCTCGCCCGCAACAAGATGCGCTCCGCGCTCACCATGCTGGGTGTCTTCATCGGGGTCGCCGCGCTGATCGCCATGGTCGCGGTCGGCCAGGGCGCCAACGAGGCGGTGCGCAAACAGATCGAGAGCCTCGGCACCAATCTTCTGGTGGTTGTTCCCGGCGCGACCACGATGGGCGGGATGCGCAGCGGACAAGGCAGCGCCTCCACCCTCACGGTCGCGGATGCCGGGGCGCTGCGTCGCGAAGCTCCGGCCGTCGGCAGCATCAGCTATCTGATCCGCCAGATCGGGACAGGTCCAATACGCCAATCAAAACTGGACCACGAGCATTCAGGGCGTCAGCGCCAATTATCCGCCGATCACCAATTGGCAAATCCTGGCGGGACGCGGCATTTCCCGGGAGGACGGCGACAGCGCCGCGCTCGTCGTGGTCCTCGGCCAGACGGTTTCTCGCCAGTTGTTCGGGACCGACGAAATCCGATCGGCGCGGTGATCCAGGTCAAGAGCATGCCGTTGCGCGTCATCGGCGTCCTCGCTCCCAAGGGACAAACAGCCTACGGGACCGATCAGGACGATCTCGTCATGATCCCGTTCACGACCGCGCGAACGAAAGGTTCTCGGCGTCGCGGCGCCCAGCCTGCAGCAGGCGCCGCTCAATTGGGTCTATCCGCCGCCGCCCAATCCCTACAATCTTCAGCAGCGTCTGACAGGCTACGTCAACCAGATCTATGTCCAGGCGACCGACGCCAGCGCAGGTCTCAGGCGGCGATCAGCCAGGTCACCGACATCCTGATCCGCCGGCACCGGATCAGGCCCGGCGACATCAACGATTTCACCGTCCGCAACCTGAGCCAGATCGCGGAGACCGCCGAAGGCAGCAGCCGGATCATGGCGCTCCTGCTCGCCGCGGTCGCATCGATATCGCTGATCGTAGGCGGTATCGGCATCATGAACATCTTGCTGGTGTCGGTGACCGAGCGAACGCGGGAAATCGGTCTGCGCATGGCGATCGGCGCCCGCAGGACGCATGTTCTTCTGCAGTTCCTTGCGGAGTCGGTGATCTTGAGCGTCACCGGCGGTATCGCCGGAATCATCGTCGGCGTGCGTTTTCCGTGATGATCTCGCTCGTCGCCGGCTGGCCCGCGCCGATCTCGCTGGCAGCCGTCGCCGGCGGGTTTCTGTTTTCCGCCGCGGTCGGCATCTTCTTCGGCTATTATCCCGCGCGCAAGGCCGCACAGCCTCGATCCGATCGAGGCGCTGCGATACGAGTGACTTCGGAGGCGGCGCAATGCGGCCGGGCATTGGCGCGAGGAGCAAAGCAAGAAAAACGCCGCTTATGTACGAATTCCGACTTATATTTGACGTGGATCAATTTGGTGCAGCTACGGAATGCGCAGACTGATGCATGGGCAGTCAGGCAGCAGTTCCACAGCAGATTTGCGAAGCCAGTGGACGTTTGTCGTCCAGGCTGCCGTTTTCCGATGCGGCGCGCCGCACCGTCGAGCGCTGCAGGCGGAAGTTGGCCCAGTATAGATCGCTGGAGATGCGCCTGCGCGATGCGCTGGCGGAAAGTCAGGCGCGCCTTCGCCGACAGGACGAGTTGATCCGGAAGCAGGAACTTCTGAGCAGGGAATCCGATCATCGGTTGATGAACGACCTGCAGATGACCATCAGCCTGCTGACGCTGCAGAGCCGGGCATCGACCAACGCGGAAGCAGCCGCGCAACTGGACGTGGCGGCCAATCGCGTTTCGATGATTGCACGCATCCACCATCGCCTTCATTCCTGCGACGGCGCGCGAGCCATCGAATTCAGAAAACTCCTCGGTGACTTCGGTCGCGACTTCTCTGCGATGCTGTCTTCGGATGAGCGCCCGGAGCAGGTCGTCGTCGAAGGGATTGAACTCAACCTTTCGGCCGCCACCGCGATTCCACTCGGTTTCATTGTCAGCGAATTGATCACCAACGCGGCGAAATACGGCAACGGCCGGATCGCCATCGGCCTGCAGCCCGACCCGGCATTTGGCTATGCGCTTTCGGTCACGAATGGCGGCCCGGCTTTGCCCGAGACATTCAACCCCGACGCCAGCAAAGGCCTGGGGATGAAGATTGTTCAATCCTTCACAAGGCAGATCGGCGGCGAACTGCGGATCGGCCGGGGCGACGACGGCAAGGGCGCGCGATTCACCGTGCTGTTTCCCTGCGTCGCTGCGGCTGTCGTTTCAGGAGTACCGAACCCGGCAGCAATCGCAAAGCCAGCATGAAGTTGAGGCTATCGAACAGCGAGGCGGCCCAGGTTCTGCTGGGAGCTCTTTGCCAACGCGGCCCGATGCCGGCTTTGTCCGCTAATGCGCCGACGCCGGCTCCGACGCGGATGCGGCCTTCTTCATGCAATGGACTTCGACGGACGTGCCCTTTTGATATTGTCCCTTGCGGACGCCATTCAGGTAATTTTTCAAGTAAACGTCATTTTGCGAAAACGCTTCGCATTCCTCTACGCTGGCATACTGTTTGGGGTAAGCCGGGTGGCATTGTGCTGTTTGGCCCTCGCCGGACGTAAAGCACACGAAGACCATGAACATAGCCATCGCGGTCCTCCCATTACGATTTAAAGCCGCGGATGCGATTGTTCTCCGGCTTGGTGCGCAGGGGCGGAGACGGAGTTATTCCAGATAGCTGAGATAGGCCGCGACGGCTTTGATCTGCGCTTCGGTCAGATTATGCGCGATCGGCTGCATGATGGCCGAGGTGTCAGGCTTGGCCGGATCCTGCCCCCGTTCCTTGTCCCAGCTGGTCAGTTTCCTGAAGATATAGTCATGGAGCTGACCTGCCAGACGGGGAAACGCGTCGGCTCCATGGGCATCCGGTCCGTGACAGGACGCGCATGGGGGAACCTCCGCGCTGGGAACTCCTTCTTCGTAGATCTGTTTGCCCGCGGCTACGAGCTCCTTCGGCGCGCCTCCCAACGGTTTGGGATCGAGCTTCTGGAAATAGGTGGTCAGCGCCTCCTGCAGCGGTGGGCTCAGAACATGCGCCACGTTGAACATCACGGGGTTGGTTCGCCTGCGCTCGATAAACGCCGACAATTGATTCTTCAGGTACTCGGGCTGCTGTCCTGCCAGGCGTGGCATCGGAAAGGCGCCGCGAAACCCTTGCGCCGATACGCCGTGGCAGGTCTTGCAGTAATCGGTCTTGGCCTTGAGTTCCTGCGCCGAGACGGCGGACGCGGCCTTGTCCTCCGCTCTCGCCGCGAAGGAGAAGACGGTGGCGAAGGCAGCGGTCAACAGCACTGATCGTAGGTTCATGGGCCCGCCCTTGATTTTTGATTACGTTACGCCGCTCGGGGCACTTTGATCCAGACGATTTTTCAACAACGCGTTGATGAAGGTCAATGAGCGCACAAATCCAAAGTTCCATCCCCTTTACAACGGGATTTGGATCGTCGTAACGATCGTGCGACGAAGTTGTGCGTTACAGGGTTTGCTATTCCGTCGCATGTGCAACTGCCGTTGCCGAAATGCCTCGCCATCATGAAATCGAATCCGCCGTGTCCCATTAGGGTTGGCCGAGCACTCGGCTCTTGGACTATCGTCACGCTCGTAAGCGGCCTTGGATTCTAAATACGTGCCGCGGACAACAGGGTGGCGCGCGATGCAAGGCGACAGCGACCGTTATATTCGACCCCTTGGTAGATGTGGGCTGTTTGCTGCGCTTGCGGCTATCGCTGTTCTGACCGGCTTTCTGACAATCGGCTTTGCGCCACCGGCGCAGGCGCTGCCGAGCTTCGCGCGCCAGACCGGACAGCCCTGCGGCACCTGCCACACCGATTTCCCGGGACTGACTCCCTACGGACGAAGGTTCAAACTGCTCGGCTATACGACGGGGGGCGGGGCCTACAAGACGACGCTTTTCTCATCGCGCGCCGCCGTCGACGCGCGCGCGGAGTACAACAAGCTGCTCGGCTATGCGAATGAGGTGGCGCCTCCTCCGCCGGCTGGCGGCGAGAAGGGCTGGGTACCGCCGATTTCGGCGATGTTGGTCGTCGGCGACACCCATCTGGCGGCGCCGATGCCGGCGCCGACCGATCCCTACAAGCCCAATGACAATGTCATCGCTCTCACCGATCAGCTTCTTCTGGGGAGGCGCCATCACCAGCAACATCGGCGCCTTCGCCCAGGTGACGCGTAACTCGCCGGACCTCGTCGTCAACAATGATCCGTTCTCCCATACCTGGACCTGGGACAACACCGATGTCCGGTTCGCTGACACCACGAGGATCGGCGGGCTCGACGTTGTCTACGGCATCACCGCCAACAACAATCCCACCGTGCAGGATCTGTGGAATACGACGCCGGCCTGGGCCTTTCCCTATGCGGGGCCGTCGCCCGGATCCGGCGGCAATGTAGGCCCCTCGGCAGGTACGATGATCGAAGGCGCGTTCGCCGCACGCGTTGGCAGCGTCGGTGGCTATACCATGCTCAACGACGTGCTCTATCTGGAAGCGAGCGTCTATCGCACGCTGAACTTTAGCCAGCAGAATTCCCTTGGCACCGATCCGATCGGCTCGCCCGGCCTGTTCAACTACGCGCCCTACTGGCGCGTCGCGCTCGAGCCGCACTGGGGTCCCCACACCCTCATGGTCGGCGCCTTCGGCATTTCATGGATGTTCATCCATGGAGCGATCCGACCGGGCTGGTGTCGCAGGGGATCATCCCGCAGTCCGACAGATACAACGATATCGGTTTCGACGCGCAGTACCAGTACCAGGGCAGCAACTACTGGCTGACGTTGCGCGGCAGCTACATCCACGAAGTCCAGAGGCTCGATGCCAGCTTCAACGGCTTCAATCCGGCGCAGATGTCGTCCAATCCGATCGATACGATTAACAGCCTGCGCCTCTATTCCTCGCTGGCCTTGGGCGGCGACAATCGCATTGTGCTGACGGGCCAGTATTTCAGCACGTGGGGTAGCGCCGACGCTCGGACTTTACGGCTTTGACACCAACGGCGTCACCGCGCTGGGGCCCAATAGCGACGGCTGGAACGCTGAAATCGCCTACATCCCATTCGGCATCAGCAAATCGCCCGGCTGGCCGTGGTTCAACGCCCGCATCGGCCTGCAATACACCTATTACAACAAGTTTAACGGCACCTCGGTGGGCGCCCAGAACAACAATACGCTCTTCCTGCACGCCTGGTTGGCGATGTAGGCGGGATGCAAATGCACGGAGACATGTGATGAAGAAACTGTCGTTTCTCGGTGTCGCGGGGCTGGCCTGGACCGTTGCGGCCCCAGCTTTTGCCGCCGACTTGCCGATGGCGGTTAAATCGCCCGCTCCGTTCGCGGCGCGCTTCACGTGGACCGGCTGCTACGGCGGCGGCCATGTCGGCGGCGCCTTCGAGCGCCACGATGCCACCGATCCGGCGCTCCTGATCCAGAGCAACCTCGGTGGCCCCGGCACGGCGGTCGGCACCACCAAAATCAATACGACCGACGTGGCCCTCGGCGGCCAGCTCGGCTGCGACTATCAGTTCTCGCCGAACTGGGTCGTCGGTATCGAAGGGGCCGCATCCGCCGGCGTCGTCGATGGCCACAAGACGGTGGGGTTGCTGGCAGGCAATCCGGGCGACAGCGCGCTCGTCACCGTGAGCAGCGACCTGATGACGGCCATCACCGGCCGGCTCGGCTATGCCGTGGACCGCTGGATGTTCTATGGCAAGGGCGGCGTGGCCTGGACCAACGACAAGTACAGCATCACTGGCACATTCGCCGGCACTCCCTTCGACGCGGAGGGCTTGGGCGCCTGGCGTACCGGCTGGACCGCGGGCGCGGGTGTCGAATGGGCCTTCGCCGATGACTGGTCGGCGCGGCTCGAATACGACTACTACGATTTCGGCACGCCGGTGGTGAACATGATCGACACCGGCAACGGCTTCGCCGGTCCGGTGGCCTATCGACAGTCGACGCAGACAGTCAAACTCGGAGTGAACTTCCACGTCTGGGGCGCGCAATAAATACAATTCATACCGGCGCCGCGCAATGAACCCTACCCGTCAGCGGGAAAGCAGAACGATGACGATCCTTGGTTACCATGCGATGCTGCGAACGGTGCTCCTGGCGGCAGTGCTGGGCGTCGTGCTGTCGTCGGCCGGCCACGCGGATGAACTTCAGGCCAAGCTCGCCATATTGCAAGACCTGCCACGGTCTGTCGGGCCAAGGTTATTACGGCTACTACACCATGCCGCGCCTTGCGGGCCAGCAGCCCAAATACATCGAGAACCAGTTGCGGGCCTTCATCGAGCACCGGCGGAAAAACGAGATCATGGCCAATGTGGCGCATGCCCTGTCGCCGTCGATGCTGTCGGCGCTGGCTCGTCATTTCAGGGATCTCAATCCGCCGCCGCTTGGCGGCGGCGGATCCAGGGCCGACGTCGCCACGGGCAAACGGATTTTCGAGGAGGGGCTTCCCGAATCCAACGTCCCCGCATGTTCCGCCTGCCACGGTCAGGACGCCAAGGGACAGGACCAGATTCCGCGCCTGGCGGGCAGCTCCCCGACTACTTCTACAACAAACTGGTGAACTGGACCGCGGAGCGCGGCCAGAATACCTCGATGCCGGATTCGTCCGCCGTCATGGGGCCGACTTCGCACAACCTAACCAAATCCCAAATCGAAGCCGTCGCTGCCTATGTCAGTGGTCTGAGGTAGTTTCACCGGTGGACGGGTCGCCGGTTTCAAGAAATGCAGAAAGTGCGGAAGCTTATTTCATGAAGCGGATCTGGCTCAAACTGGCGATCCTGGCGGTTCTCTTCTTGCCCGTTCCCTCATGGGCGGGAGCGATGGCCAGCCCCCGTAATTGCACCTGGTGCCATGGAACCGGGGCGCAGGGTTATGCGGTCGCGCCGCGACTGGCCGGACAGCGGGCCGCGTATATCGCAGCGCAGCTTCGCGGCTATGCCGCGCACATCCGCGACAATCCGTTTTCGAAGCAATACATGTGGGGGGCAGCGGCGAATCTGCGTGCCGACACGGTGCGGGATCTGGCGGATTATTTTGCGTCGCTGCCGCCGAAAGCCGCCCAGGATGGACATCGGGCGCTCGCAGAAAGAGGACAGGCGATTTACGTCCAGGGAATTCCGGAAGCCAATATCGTGGCGTGCCTGGCCTGCCATGGCCCGGGTGGCCAGGGCGTGAGAGAGATTCCGCGTCTCGGGGGAATGTCCTATTTCTACCTGAAGCGAAGGCTCGAGGAATGGGGCCAAGGATATCATTCGACCCCATCTCCGATGCCCATGGTTGCCAGCACGCTGGGCACGGACGAAATTGAAGCGCTCGCGTCATACCTCAGCTTTGTCAAGTAATCCCGTTTCTGTCATTTTGCCCCAGTTGTGGCGAAAACATCGCAGCAGACATAGCCTTCACGTCCTGTACGACGAAGCACGATTCGCTTCGCGCCACTGTCAGCTGATGATGCCGGTAACCGGAAGATGCTCGTCGGCCGCAGGTTGAATATCGCATTTATTCAACGGAAACGAGTTCATTCTTAGGGAAGCTGACTTTGACCTCGGTCAAATCGAAGCCCGTTAGCCTCGCTAATTATCCACGATGTCCAAGTTGATGTATCGTTGTCCCAGAACCGGCGTGAACGTAGATATTTGGCTTGCCGACGAGGTCACGCCCGTCAACGCGGATACCTATGAGCACGTAATGTGCCCATCATGTACCCACATACATTTCATCAACAAGACGACGGGCAAAGCGTTGGGTGACAAGGGCAAGTAGGCCGTCCGGTCACTTTTGCGTTGCACCATTGTTTGAAATCAATTCGCCCAGATACCCAAGGAATAGATTTGCTTTCGCATTTTGCCGAGCGGCGGTCCCAAATAGCGCTGTTTACGGTGTTGTGCGCGGGATCTTGAGGCATATCTCTGTCTTCAGGTCCCGCTCTTATAGACTGCCACCCATGGCCAGCACGGCCCCGCCGATCCCGCATTTTACTCTCTGCGTGGCCGTGCTTTTATTTCCCACAGCCATTGCTTCTGCCCAACGTTGAGTTACGTTCGGTAAACAACAAGAGCCCATCGGGGCACGTTGGAATGCGAGAGTTGAAAAGCACGCAACCGGAAGAAGACGGCTGGGAAACCGCCCAAGCAGCTCTTACAGCGGCGCAGAATTTGCCGGCCGGCCCTGAACGATTGGTCGCTCTAAGAAAAGCGGGTAAATTGAGATTCGAGGCGGACGAGAAGCGTCGGATTCGAGAACGAGACGAGAAGGCACCAAAAGCCTAATCAAGATCTCAATCGAATTTAAATAGTACAGGGTAATTGTCCGCCACATCAAATTGATGCACGTAAAGTCGGCTTCCTCCCCGCAGATCATTGGAATGCATGCCAGCGCCGCCGACCATTGATTTCTCGCTGCTGGTGTTCGGCCATGGACTATGACTTCGATATTAAAGGTGCGGTTACAATCAGGGACAGGGCCGGTCTTCAATTTCCTACGGCCGCAGCTGCGATTGATCATAGCAAAGATTTGGCGCAGCGGCTTCGCGATGATCCTCGGATCGGTGATTCCGATCTTGCAATCAGCGTGATCGACGAATCCGGTTCAGAAATTCATCTGGAAGATGTGCGCCACCGGTTGGTGATCCGATAGTCCGAATGGTTGCCGCTAATTGACCAACATTGTACCGTCTTAGCGGAATAGCCGTACTTCATTGGCGAACGGCATTTTGAATTTCCGACAAAGTCTGTCGGATCGCTGCACGCAACGACTTATCCCACAGTGGTCGGTTTGAAAGCTCCGGCAACGTTAGCGCGCGCTCAAGAATTTTTGTGGCTTCAGACTGTTCGCCAAGCTTAAAGAGGAAGTCGCCATAGAAAAAATTCGCGTCGAGTCCGTTCGGCGCGCTCCTTATCGCTTCCTGAAGATAGTGCCGAGCTCGAGCTTTGTCGCCGAAGCCTATCGGGAATCCAGGGACTCGATCATACAGCACGCCAAGGGTCGTCGGAGCACCGGCATCCATTGTCTCAGGGTTGGTCTTTTCGACTTTCTCCAGAATATCGCGTGCGCGCTTTGCGAACTGCAAGGCTTTGACGGGGCTGCCATTGTCGTTTGCTAAGGAGGCCTGTTCGCTGGTGATGATTCCGACCCAAACAATTGGATCAGGGATATTTTGATACTGCTTAGCGATTTGCCCAGCACGTTGCGCCAGGCTCGCCATTTGCTTTTCCTGGTCATCGCGATCACTGACCTGAAGTTTCACATGCTCCCAATCGTGAGCGAGACGCAAAAGCTCAGATTTGAGAGAGGGGATTTCGCCGGCTTTGGCGCACACGGATAGCGCAACGAGCAGAAGCGTCGCAATTGCCGTCACAAATTCACGAAATCCCTTTGACACTCGTTTCCTCAAGGTAGTGCAGAACAATCTATTGCGGCAGACGACCGGCTTCAGGTCTATCGAAGTCCGCCTGCGAGCGTGGCGATAGCTGGACGCCCGGCGCGAATTCAGCGCGGCGAAGTGCCCCCACGTGAACGGCTAGTAGGCCGGAGAATATGCGAGGATACGCCGCCAACCCACGAAACGCTATTCTGCGCAGACTGGTATTGCCGTCCAAGAGCAGCAGAGTTCGCGCAATTAGCCGCGGCATCCGTCCCATCCGCCGATGGCTTGTGTCGTACCTCTTGAGGTCTCCTGCGGCGAGAGCCCTTGCAAGGCAATTTGCCTGTCGAAACGCCAAGCCAAGTCCTTCGCCAGTAACAGCATCGACTGATCCAGACGCATCACCCACCAAGGCGATGCGCCCGCTGATGACCGATCGCAGCCTGGCGGACATCGAGATCGCGCCGCGAGTTGGGCCTGATTATCTCGGCACCACCCAGATGATTTGCAAGCGCCGGAAACGTGTCGGCCAGATCTGAGGCCCTGCTCTCCTTGGTGCTGACCACCGCAACACACACCTCGTCCGCTGCCAACGGGGGTCACATATGCTTGGCAGTCCTTGCGCCAATAGACCTCGACAAAATCGGTCCAGGGACGAATGCGATAGTGTTGGCGCAGCCCGATCCGACGTGCACCATTCCAGGCTGGCGGGGCAAGTCCGGCCCACTGACGTACCCTGGAATGAAAGCCGTCCGCACCGACGATCCACCGAGAGCAAATCGTCCGACCGCCGACAATCGCGCCTGTGGGATCAAGACCTTCTATTTGCCTTCCCCACAGTGCCACAACGCCAGCCTCCTGCGCTCGCTCTACCAGGATCCGATGGAGTTCGGTTCTGCGGACTCCCAGGCCGAAGCTGCCAGGCGGAAACGACGCTTCGGCTTCAAGTTTATCGTCCAGAAACCGTATGCCGCGGAATGGGGAGCACTGTGCGCTTCCCAGATCCACGCCGATCTGTCGCAATGCCGCAAGCGCATCAGGCATGAGACCTTCACCGCAGGCCTTGTCGATGGGAGGCTGAGCACGATCGGCTAGGACAACATCTAGGCCCATTTGACGAGCTGCAATTGCGACAGCAAGACCGGCCGGTCCCCCACCAATAACCAGCACGTCAGTCCCGGATGGCACCAGGCTCGTGCTCACCATTTCAACAGGATCATTTCCAGACAGAACCCCGGGCCCATGGCCATCAGCACGCCGACGGTACCGAGTGCGGGGGGCGCATTCATGAGCACCTCCTCGAGCACTAGCAGGACCGAGGCGGACGAAAGATTGCCGAACTGCCTAAGGCAATCCCACGACTTCTGCAGATCGCTATCCGGCAATCCAAGCGTGCTTTGGATCGAGTTCGAGAACTTTTGGGCCGCCCGTGTGGATTATCCAATGTCCGATGTCGGCGCGACGAAGCTGGTACTGGCTCAAAAACGCGTCGATATCTCCGGAGAGCCTTCCCTTGATCAGATCCGGCAACTGCGGCGAAAGTACAATTTTGAAACCCGCTTCGGAGATATCCCACCCCATTATTTCTTCCGTGTTGGGATAGAACACCGAGCCGGTGCCGAGGATTTGCGGACCCACGCGCGTGGATTGGGGTGAACCTCTTGAATTTCGATGCGCAGTTCGGGACCCCCTGACGATGACTGCCGCAGCGCCATCGCCAAAGAGCCCCGATGCAATCAAATTGGTCGTCGAAAAATCTTCCTGCTGCACGGTGAGCGAGCATATCTCAACGCATAAAATGGCCGCCGCATGTTCCGGATAGGCAAGCGCATAGTCGGCAGCCCGCGTCAGTCCGATCGCGCCGCCCGCGCATCCCACGCCGAAAATGGGTGTACGCTTGATGTCGGGCCGCAGCGTCATTCGATTGATCAACCGCGCATCCAGGGAGGGACTTGCGATACCTGTTATCGACACTACAAAAAGCGCATTCAGGTCTTGCCGCGACATCCCTGCGCGGTCGAGAGCTGCGTCGATCGCGCGTACCCCCAGATCTTCTGCCGCCTCCAGCCACGCATCATTGGCCTCGCCCCAGGTGGCGAACGGATACCGTTCGAGCGGAAACGCCAGATGGCGAAAGTCGACCCCGACGCGAGAATGGAGCCAATCAAGCTTTTCCGGCTCTTTTAGCTTGTCCTTCCAATAGCTCTTGATTGCTGCAGTTATTTCGTTCTGAGGAAACCGATGCTCTGGAACGGCGCTCGCTACACTGGCTATCCTCACAGGTCTCGCCTTCCGCTCCGGCCGCCTCGTTCAACTTCCTTTGATTCTTCTCGTTCGAACGGCTGCACAGATTTCTCACGTCGAATTCTCTCCTGGAATTTATCGCTCTTGCGCGTCGCATTGGCCCCCGCGGCCTGGATTACATCGACCGGAAGAGGCGCTGGCCTATCTTGATGGCTTCGGACCAGAAGCTGGCGGAGTTATGGATCAAGTTCACAGTCTGATCGAGGGCAGATACAAACCGATCAAGTTGCGCATCCGAAATCGTAAGCGGGGGCGAAATCTTCAATACCATGAAATCGTTGCCGCAAACCTGGCTCAGAATTCCATGATCCCTAAACAGATGCATCACCAGCATTTGACCGAATAGCGCCGGGTGAATCTTCCAGAACGCCTCAAAGGCGATTCGCAGCTTCAACGTCTTTGGCCGTTTGAACTCGACTGCATTGAGTAGACCGGCCCCGCGCACCTCTCCAAACATTTCGTATTTTTCCAAACGCTCGGCGAGGACACACCGGAGCCGTTCCCCCGCCATTGCCGCACGTTGACCAAGCTGCTCATCTTCGAGGATGTCAAGCGTTACTAGGCCCGCGCGCATGGCAAGGCTGTTTTCGCTGAACGTCGAGGTATGGACAAGCGAGCGCTGAATGGAACTATAGACCGATTTGCAGATTTCATCCGACATCAGGACCGCACCGCATGGAACAAGTCCCCCGCTGATCGCTTTTGCCAGCACCACCATATCGGGCTCGACGCCAAATTGGTGGGCAGCAAGAAAGGAACCAGTCCTGTAGAAGCCGGTCTGCACCTCATCCAGAACAAACAGCGTCTTATATTTTCGGCATAGCTTCTGCACATCCGCGAGGTAATCGCGCGGCGGCAAGACAACTCCAGCCTCGCTCTGAATCGGTTCAAATATAAAGGCAGCGAAGGACTTCGTTGCGAGCTTGAGCTCCAGTTCCTGGGTATTGCCGTACGGAATAAATTCAGTGTCGGGCAACAGCAGGCCGAATCCCTTCCGCCAGAAATCGTTTGTCATTAGGGAGAGCGCGCCGCAGGTCAGCCCGTGAAACCCGCCCGAGGCACCCAAAATGGCGGAGCGACCGGTATGCGCGCGAGCGAACTTGATGGCGGCTTCGACACCCTCACTGCCTGAACTGCCAAAAAACACCTTGGAAAGCCGACCTCCGGCAAGTTTGCAAAGCCTCTCGGCCAGTTGGCCCGCAAGAACAGGCACATGGCTCTGCAACATCGCAGGCCCTTCTTTATCAAGCTCATCCTTGATGGCAGCGATGGCGCGCGGATGATTGTGTCCGATATTGTGGACGCAATATCCGGAATTGAAGTCGGTAATGATCCGGCCATCTGCGGTATGAAGCTCGGCCCCACTGCAGCGCGTATAAGTCACATTCATCTGCAAGGCATCGAGCAGCCTGACCCATTGCGGGTTGACGTGCTGTGCGTACAGGTTCTCGCCAACGTCCGCCTCAGGCATTGTCCGAAGCATTGAGACCCCTTCAATTCTTGCCGGCGGTTCGTATTCGCACCGGTACTTTGACCGCTCGATGGCCGATCGTGTCCGCTTGCGGCGAAAACGGACACTGGCCATACACACTCGACTGAGCTTGAAAAATGCTCTCGCACATCGCTGATGAGCGGCAGCCCTCAAGCGCGGCAAATAGCATGTCGTTATCTTGCAAACTCGGATGAAAGCGCGGGCGCTTGGTGTGGATTTTCAGGCCACGCTATGATTTTGCCGCTCCCGATTCGCTCGCGGCCCTAGCGAAGCCCCCGGGTGTGGGGACCGCTTGACGCGCAGTTAAGACAGCTGTCATTAGCTTATTTTAGAATAATTCTAAAGGCTAAATGCTTTGCGAATCGAACAAATCGGCGGATCGAACCTCTGTCATTGGCGTTCCCGGCGAGGAACGCTGCATCAATGCCTGCTACACGGAAAAGTGTAATCGGCGTGTCGGATGGTTCAATTTCAACGATTGACGGCTTTTGCTGCCGCTCTTGCGCGGGGCTAAAGATACCCCAAGCTGAACCCATCCCGCCGGACATGCATTGCAATGCTATCCATCATCATTCCGGTTTTGAACGAGCAGGAAACCATCCGTAAGAGCCTGGCTGCACTGCAGCCGCTTCGACGACGGGGCGTCGAGGTGATCGTGGTGGACGGCGGAAGCACGGACACCACCCTTGCCCTGGCGCAGCCGCTCGCCGACCTGGTGCTTGACGCGCCTGTCGGCCGAGCCAGCCAGATGAACGCGGGAGCCCGGCGGGCACAGGGGCGAACATTTTCTGTTCCTGCATTCGGACACCGCCCTGCCCGACCAGGCCCTGGCGCAAATCTCCGTAGCGCTGAACGAAGGCAAACGGATATGGGGACGCTTTGATGTCCGGTTTGATTTCCCGCTTCGCATTCTTCGCGTGGTCGCCTTCATGATGAACGGGAGATCCCGATGGACTGGGATCGCGACGGGGGACCAAGGGATGTTCGTCCAGCGACAGGCCTTCGAGCGGGTCGGAGGATTTCCCGAGATCGCGCTGATGGAAGACATCGCGCTTTCCAGATCATTGAAGCGTCTGTCGCGCCCTGCGTGTCTTCGCGCGCGGGTGACGACGTCTGGACGCCGTTGGGAAAGGAACGGAGCGCTTAGGACGATCCTGTTGATGTGGCGCCTGCGCGCGGCGTTTTTCCTGAATGCCGATCCGTCACGTCTCGCCGAAAGATACAGACATGCCCGAAAGCACGGCTGATGCCGTCCAGCTTGCGATATTTGCCAAGGCGCCCATCGCGGGATACGCAAAGACACGACTTATCCCAAGCCTCGGGCCCGAGGGCGCCGCGGAGCTTCAGGCATATCTGTTGCAGCGCACGATACGGACCGCGCTCGCATCGCCGCTTCGGCCCATAACACTCTGGTGCGCCCCGGATTGCGTTCACCCGATCTTCCGCTCGGCCAGGCAGGAGCATAGTTTCGCTACCCATGTCCAGGTCGGTGAAGGTCTTGGCGAGCGCATGTTCGGCGCCTTCGAGTTACTGACCCTGCGGTCTCCGGTGCTGCTGATCGGAACGGACTGCCCAATTCTGTCTGCCGATCACCTGACGCGCTGCGCCGCGGCGCTGGTCGGCGGCGCGGATGCGGCGTTCATTCCCGCCGAGGACGGCGGCTATGCGCTGATCGGATTGAGAAGACCGGTTTGGCGGCTATTCGACGGCATTCCATGGGGAACCGGAGACGTGATGCGGCTTACGCGCGATCGAGTGCGCGAGCAAAACCTGAGCGCGTTCGAAACGGATCAGCTATGGGACCTCGACACGCCTGCCGACTATTACCGTGCGAAAGTCGGCGGCCCTTTTGAGCGATCCCGCGGCTTGAGGCCGCCACAGGCCGCACACGGTCATCATTTAGAATTCAAAGCGCCTCATGAATTTTCGGTCGATCCAGTCCTTCCAGCGCCATACCCAACGCCCTTCCGCCGACCATCGTCCACGGGATGCGACGGCATACTGGTCCCCGGTGGAAATCAGGTTTAGCCATTCTCGCTGCGGCAAAAACGGATTCAAAGGCAGGCCGTGCGCCATACGTTGAAGGTTCTGCGCCAGCACGGGGCCTTGCCGAACCGCCATGACCCCGGATTTTGCCCGCGGCGTTTCGATCATGGCGGCCGCGTCTCCTGCCGCAAACACCGCAGGATGCGAGATCGACTGAAGGTGCCGGTTGACCGCGATATACCCCGCCTCGTCGGTCGCCAATCCCGATCCGGACAACCAGTCCACCGGCCGCACGCCGCCTGCCATAATCAGTACGGAAAACTCGCGGCTCAGGGTTTCGCCATCGCTGCCATCGGTATCCGTTCGGATATCTATGCCATGGGCCGCGAGAATGCGGATCAAGCGCTTCCGGGCATTTGCGGAAAATCCCGGAAGGATTTCATGGCTGCGTTCGAGCAAAACGATGCGCGCGGCGCGGTGCGTGCCGGCACGTAAACGGCCTAGCCGGTAACGGATGGCAAGCGCCAGTTCGACCCCGGCGCCGCCGCCGCCGACAATGCCGAAGCTAATATCCTCGTCCGTTTGCAACCGAGGCTCAAGCTTGGCCCAACCGCGCTCGAAATCGTCCATCGGCTTGGCAGGAACGATCAATGCAGAACTACGGGCTAGTGGGGATATTGCCGCTCTCGCGCCCACATCGATCGAGATGACGTCGCCGCAGATCGAACTCCCGTCCGCCATGCCCACGCGGCACGTATCCGCGTCCAGCTCGACCGCGCGCTGAAAGATGGCGGCACAGCCTTCGAAATCAGCGAGGCGGTCTACGCGGATGTGTATATCCGCCCTCGAATAGTGTCCGGCCACATAGCCCGGAAGCATTCCCGAATAGGATGTGTCCCTGCCCGGCGTCACCACCGTGAGCCGCACCGCCGGATCCGGCCGCAAGCGGAAATGCCGCAAAACTTCGACATGGGCATGGCCTGCGCCAACGAGCACGATATGCCTGCGTTGGCCGCGAGATGTCGCCGATGTCCCGGTCATAGGCTTGTCCTTCACTCCGCCGAGAACCAGATGTCGCCGTAAAACGCCTGCGCGCGGCCGCCTGAATTGTCCGTATCGGTCATCAACGCAACCGCGTCGATCGATAGGATGTCCTCGCCGAACTGTTCTTGTAAATCGGCCCGAACATTGCGCTTGTGTGTGACCCACGTTGTTCAACCCTTTCGAGCCCGAGTCCACCGCCAGAAGCCGAACGTGACTTGTGAATGGGCTGGGCCATGCGCTTCCGACCGGGTGCTGGCTCGCCCATACGTAATTCACCGAAAGCGTGCTCAACCCCATGATGCCTCGTTCCACAACGACAAAGACGCGGGCGGAAAAATCGTCGCCCGCTTTTGCGGTTTCGTCGATGCCGGCCAGGGCTTCGGATACCTTCCACGACCAGTTCAGGAACGGCGTCTTGGTCAGGTCCACATTCATCTTGCGGAAACGCCCCGACGCGGCCGCCCGCGATACGGCGTGAAGCACGTTCGATTTCTTCTCGGGGTCGTAGACGATGGAGTATTCCGTCTCGCCCTTGAACGCTTTCTGGTCCCAGCCGGCCATGGAGCCTTGCGAGAAGGCGCCGACAACGATCTGTTGATCGGTCGCGCCCGCGCTTTGCGGCTGAGCTATCATGAGAGCGAGCCACAGGGCTCCCAGCCAGCACTTCACGAAACAACCTCCGAAAAGGTTCGCCAACCCCATGCCCAACGCATCGCCGCCGTCACCAACGCAAGGCCTGCAAAGACCCCCGCGATCACGGCGAACCAGTCCGGCCATATACACATGACGGCGAATGCAAGATGGTTTCGGTCCCCTCCGTCAGGCCGCCAAGATAGTAAATTCCCTTGCGGGGAAACTCGGCCGCCACCATCCCGCGCTTGGCTGCGATCACCGCGAACGCCAGGAAACTGCTGCCCGTTCCCATGAACGATGCAAGGAGACAACTCGCCGCCACGGCGTTCGCGCCCGGCCGGGCCAGCGCGAAGCCCAAAGGAAACAACCCGTAGATCATAAAATCGAATGCGATATCCAGAAATGCCCCGCGGTCAGTCGGGCGTGTTTGACGCGCAACGGCGCCGTCGAGGCCGTCACAAAGGCGGTTGAGCAAGAACAGTGCAAGTCCCGCGACGTAGTGTTCCCGGGCGATCAAGCGCACGAGACAACGCCGATGCCAAATCCGGCGAAAGTGATTTGATCCGCCCTAATTCCGGCCGCGACCATTCGCGACGCCAGGGGCTGCAGCGCTTTGTTTTGAAATCCAACGACATAGCGATCCAACATGGTTCCACCCGATCGCCTCTAGGCGCGTAGCCATTGAAGCCAGCGTTTCGACATTGCCAACGCCCAGGCCGGCGTATGGGCCTTCTGCCATTCTCCTGCGATCGCCTTGTTGGCTTCGGTCCAGCCTGGATAGGGATGGATCGTTTGCAGGATGGCTCGCAGGCCGAGGCCATGTTTCATGGCCAGCGTGAATTCGGCGAGCATGTCGCCGGCCCGAGCGCCGACGATAACGGCCCCGAGAATACGGTCTTTGCCGGGGACGGTAAGCACCTTGATGAAGCCGGCATTCGCGCCATCGACGATCGCACGGTCGAGCTCGGCGAGGTCAAACCGCACCACTTCGTACGGAATGTTCTGCTGGCGCGCATCTTGCTCCGTCAGCCCCACCCGCGCCACTTCCGGATCGGTATAAATGACGCTTGGAAAGACCCTGAAATCGGCCTTCCACCGCTTCAACCCTCCGAACAATGCATTCACGGACGCGAACCAGGCATAGTGGCTCGCAGCATGGGTAAACTGAAATTCGCCCAGAACGTCGCCTGCCGCGAGAATGTTTGGCAAGCGGGTGCGAAGCTGTCGGTCCACCACGAGCTTTTCACCATCCAGCAGGCCAAGCTCTTCGAGGCCAAAACCGCGGGTGCGGGGGCGACGGCCTGTCGCCACCAGGACCTTGTCGAATGAGATCGAGCTGCCATCCGCAAGATGGACCAGGAATTGGCCATTTGCCTTTTCGAAGCGTTCAATCGCAATTCCGGTCTTGACCTCAACACCCTCGGCAAGAAGCGCATGACGAACAGCCTCGCTGACCTCGGCATCTTCGCGCAACACCAGCCGCGAAGCGATCTCCAGCAGAATTGTGCGAGTCCCAAGGCGGGCAAAGCTCTGGGCGAGTTCACAGCCAACCGCACCACCGCCCACGATCAAAAACGTACCGGGTTGCTCGGTGAGCGACCACACCGTTTCCGAGGTCAGGGGATCAACCTCCTCAAGGCCGGGAATTGCGGGCATCATCGGCTCCGCTCCGGTGGCGACGACAATGTTCCGCGAAACGAGCTTGCGACCGCCGACCTCCACGGTCCAGGGGTCGACGATCCGGGCGCTGCCCATCAGGACGTCGACACCTAATCCCCGATATCGCTCGGCGGAATCGTGCGGCGCCACGCGAGCAATCGCCCGCTGCACGCGCGCCATTACCTCAGGGAAATCCGCCGTAAGTTGCCCGCGCAGCCCAAGGCTCCGGCTTTCCGCGGCATCCTTCAAAACCTTTGCAGAGTGAATCAGGGCCTTTGAAGGAACGCACCCGGTATTAAGGCAATCTCCGCCCAACTGATTGAACTCGATGATCGCGACGCGCGCCTTGGCTGCCGCAGCGATATACGCAGACACCAAACCGGCAGATCCGGCTCCGATGACCACAAGGTTGTATTCAAAGGAACGCGGTCTGGTCCATCGCATATCGTCGACTGCTTCCTTTCGAGAGGCTCCGGGATAAGTATCGCCCTAAAAGCGTGACGGCGCACGGGAACGCGACGCCGTCACCCCCATTTAGGATTTGCGAGACCTATTCCGCCGCCTCGGCTTCCAACAGGTGATTACCCGCTTGCCCCGCTGCCGAGCAGCTCGCGCCACCTAGGACACAGAAGCGTGCGCAGTGCGGATAATTCAGGGCCACTCCCCTGCTCGCGTCCTTCAGCGTCGATCCGAGCTCGAACCTCTTGTCATACGGAATAAGCGTGCAGGCGACGACGGCAGGACGATCGCTGCCTTTTCGTTTCACGACCATCCGGGAATGTGAACACATGACGTCGGCGGGCGACTTTCCGAGAATACCCCAGCAACGATTTGTAATCTCCGGCACGTCAACCCGTGCATCCATCTCAGGAAAAAGAACAAGCCGCATCGGGTCACTTGCATCGATCGCGATGGAATGCTCCGCGAACAATCCGGCATAGCCCGACCGTTCCGCCATCGGGTCTTCTCCCCACATGGTGCGGCCGGCGACGCTCACGTTGAATCCATTTTTGGCAAGCCAGACCAGACCACTCAGGGTCTTTTGGAAGGTATTCGGACCCCGTTCATCCTCATGGCGGGCGGACGAATAGTGGTCTAGCGATACCCGGATCTTGAACTGGCTTCCATAACTTGATTTCAGATCGAGCAATGCCCGCTTGAGACGCTGCATAGGCAGCATGGCGTTGGTAAGCAACAGCACTTCAAAGCCACGATCGAGACAATCGGCAAGCATTCCAAGAATCTCGGGATTCATGAATGGCTCACCGCCGGTAAAGCCTATCTCCCGGGTGGGATGGCTGTCCCGCGCAATTTCCTCAAGGTAGCCGCGCGCCTCTATTCGGCTGAGATAAACAAGGCGATCGTTCTTCGGGCTGGATTCGATGTAACAGTTTCTGCATTCAATATTGCAGAGCGAGCCCGTGTTCAGCCACAGGGTTTCAATCCCCTCCAGCCTGACGGTCGCTCGCGGCTGACCATCTGCAGTTACCTGGGGATCCCTGAATTTCTGCTTTGAGAGATGAGGCAAACCATCACGGTTTTCCTGCGGCCACAAGCCGGCTACCAAAGCAGGCCCCCGCGATCCGGAGGCCGAAGGATACGGCCACATGATGGTGCCCTCGCGGCACGGGACCCCCCTTTCCCGGACCTCGGTCGCAGGCAAGACATCGCAGTTGGGCCAAAGCCCGGTGTCCAGGGCGATGGCATATTCGTTCGGCAAACCAGCCGCACGCATTTTGTCGGCGGCCGCCGCATGATCATAACTGAGGGCGCGATGTTGAATTTCGAGCCCATGCTCCATCGGCGTGATGATGCTGAACCAAATTCTCGGCGTTCCATCGTTCGCCGGCATCCCGACGGCGCCGGAGTTATGCCACAGTCGGCCCGCGACGGATTGGGAGAACGGCACGCCACAGTGCCCCCCTATGACGCCATCCACCTTGGCATGTTTCAATTGGGATGCTTTGACCTTTCCGCTCGTCGACGCGAACACGAATTGATTGATCTGCTCCATACCGCCGTGCACGACCGCCAGCCGTGCCCCGCCAATTTGAACATCGATACGTCGCGGCAGCGTGGCCATCCAAGTGCGTGATTCGAAAGATATCTGTCGATCAGCATGCGCAAACCAAGCTGCGGACAGTCGTTGGCAGGCACTGCCTTCCGGAAAACCACAACCGCAGTCCGCCTTGGCAGTCGCGAGGCTTTCTTCGCAATTTCCCATCACGACGTGCTCGGCAGCGCCGCGCACCAATTCGACACAGGCTTCAGCGTCCGCTCCGTAGGCAACGACATCACCCGTGCAAATGCGGTGGCTTGCAGGTATGCCAAGTCGATCAATGTATCGGATGAGGGCAACTGTCGCTTCGAGGTTGCTGTAACAACCGCCAAAAACCGCGATTGGCGAGTTGAAGCGCATGAGCGGCACTTCAGCTTTCATCGTATCGGCACTCCCGGCGATCTGTCCGTCATCGCTGTCACTTATATGGCTTTGCTTGGGGTTAGGCACTTTTTCTTTCAAAGCGCGAGCGCACCGCGAGCGCGAGGAGGGATAGTACGGAAAGCCCCACAAGGGCTGCAATAATGGTCGGCGTAAACACCGATCCGACCGAAATGTCCGACCCGCGATCGAGAACGTCCCCAAGTCCGGCGCCTGAAAGCGAATAGACGGCGCTTCCGGGCAATATGCCGAGGAAGGTCGTAATGACGTATGTAGCCAGGCTAACACCGACGAAGGCCGGCACCAGATTCACGAGGAAGAACGGAAATAGGGGAATCAGGCGCATCACCAGCAGATAGGACCAGGCATTCCTGCGAAGGCCGGCGACGAGTTGAGGCTGCTGCTCGCCGATTTTTGTCAATACCTGATCGCCGAAAAGCGCTCGCGCAAACATGAAGACAATCGTTGCACCTATCGTTGCTCCGACCGCGATGAGCGCCGTCCCGAATACAGGACCGAAGAGAAAGCCGCCGGTCAATGACAGGAGTGCCCCGCCGGGAAATGACAGTGCGGTCGCCGCTATGTAGATTGCGACAAATCCGGCCGCGGCGAGAGCTGTGTTGGCCGCCACCCACCCCGCCAGAGAGACATGATACACGCGCAAGGTATCGAGTGAAATCAGCTGTCCGATTGGCGAGACACGCACCGCAATGACAATCGCAATCGCCGCCGCCGCAATCCAGAATTTGTAACTTCGCAAAATGCCAGCGGTCATTGATACAAACCCGGACCTATCTCGACAAACGTTTGGATTTTCGAACCCCGGTGCTGATCTTGGAGTTCAAGACCACGCGTTTTTACACGAACTACCCAAGGCTGCCGTCAAACGTCAAACGCCATTTCTGGGAGCTATATTTTCAGACACCTTGAGCGACGTTCATTCAGTGTCAGCCATTGGTCTTGTTTCAGCTTTGAGTCGGATCTACGACCATCGGGACCCTACCCCGTACAGGCACGCGCAATCGAGCGCCATTTTTAGATTTTCTGTGCGGCAACGGTTCGAATCGGAAAAGGGCTCGACGGCGCGACAACTCCCGGATGTCGTCCGCCGGATGAAAACTTCATCGCGAAGGCGCTCGTTGAGGCGTCGCTACCCGTCTGCTCGCGTCGGTATATGCGCCGTTCAGCACCTCCCGGCCGGCGACAAGAGGGCCTTTTTGCGAATGCGAAGCATATGCTGCCCGAAGCGCCCCCTAATTCTTGGGCACATTTTAAGTTTTCTTCGGGATTATAGTGGCTTGCAGCCCGATGCCTCAATTTCCTCATGATGATCCTCGACACCGCCGTACGCCTCGATTGGACGTTGCGCCTTACCTTTCACTGGAATGAACTTGCCCCAACTTTCGAGTAACCAGCGCCGCGGTGTTGCACTGCTGTTGTCCGCTGGAACCATCATGTTGACTGTCGGCTGCGCGGTGATCGATCAGTCCTCCGAATTTGACCGGCCTGCGCATACCGACCGAGAGTTCCGGTCGGCCGAAGCCAACGAGTGCGTCAATTGGTTTGCGAAGCTTGATCAAGCCATCGATCGGGCCGGGGTCCGCGATGCTGAGGCATATCGAGTCCCAGGGTTTCCCTATCTCCGCGTCAACCGCTTCCTGGCGTCGTTCCGGCAACAAGCATCGAACGATCCGGCCGCCTTTTCCGCGTGGTCGAAACATCTGAGGGCCCTCGATGAGCGCTCCCGAGGTTACGAAATAAGCAACCTGCCTCAAAACCTGCTCGCGACGCTAGAAGTCAGCGGCCGACCGGAAGCCACGGCGCACACGAATCAATGCGCCGCTTCACTTGCGACGTTCGATGCGGCTTCCGCTTCGCAGAGGCGCCTGTTGGTAGAGCGCGCGCACGTACCGGACGACTATGACGAACTAAAACGAACCGTCGGAATATACCCTGTCGTGAGCATGGCGTTTTTCGAATTTGCCAAGAAGTGGCAAAAAGAGTCCGCCGATACGTTCCGGCAGACGGCGGCAGGCACCTTCGAGCAAAAGAACATCGTTCGATATCGACCTCCGGACAACGCCCTGCCAGCCCAGCGTATCGCTTCGATTCTTTCAAATACGAAGGCAGATGCGCTCGGCATCCCCCAGATCGGCGACCGCGAAAGAGAAACGCTGTTTGCGACGTTTGCGCCTGTCTTCGAGATCGACACTTCCGGTGATTACGATCGCTTCGGGCCGCTACGATGGGGTGCCGGGGAAACACCCGAGGTGGATGTTTCGCGCCCAACGGTTTATCGCCGCCTCGCATTCACGCGCTACGGCGGGCGCACGCTTATGCAACTGGTGTACATGATCTGGTTTACAGAGCGTCCGCAGAACAACTCATTGGATCCGCTGTCGGGAAAGCTCGACGGAATCGTCTTTCGCGTTACGTTGAGCCAGTCGGGCCGCCCGCTCGTTTATGACTCCATTCATCTTTGCGGCTGCTACCATATGTTCTTTCCGACACCGGCCGTGAGCCCCATACCTCCACCAGATCCAAACGTCGAATGGGCTTTCGTGCCACGGACGCTGCCTGTGATCGAGGCACCGCAGCACGTTGTCGTTCGCATGACAACCCGAAGCCACTATCTCGTCGACGTGCGCCCTGACACTGGTGGCGAGGGGACAAGTTATGCGATGGCGAACGACAGTGAATTGCGAACGATCCCGACTTCCGACGGCACGCGAAGCGCTTTCGGGCCGACGGGCATCGTACCCGGCACCGATCGCGGGGAGCGGTTGGTCACCTGGCCGCTGGGCATTGAAAGCGCTGGCGCCATGCGAGAATGGGGACGCCATGCCACAGCGCTGGTCGGGCGACGTCAATTCGACGATGCCGACTTGATCGAACGCCGCTTCCAGATCTTGCCCGCCGGCGGATAAAGCCATCCGGCTTCCGGCGACGATCGTCATTGGTAACCGAGCCGACAGGGCACGTCATTCCACTCCCTGCACCGAGCAGAAAGGTGTTTCTCATGGCTCCTATATCGCGCCGTTCAACCCTCGGCGGAGCTTTGGCATTGATGGCCAGCACGATCTCGTCGCGGCCTGCAATATCAGCTCCGGCCGCGCAGCTTTGGCAAAAGTGGGCGGCGAACGACCCGGCCTCCCGGACCGTCATCGATCACCAGGCGTGGGGAATTTTCCTGCGCCGCTTTCTCGTCGAAGAGCCGGACGGGATCTACCGCCTTCGCTACGGCGAAGTGTCCGCGGCTGATAAGCAGGCGCTGGATCTATATCTGGAGAAGCTGTCCAACGTCCAAGTGCAGTCGTTAAATCCGACAGAGCAATTTGCCTATTGGATTAATTTTTACAATGCGTTGACTGTCAAGACTGTTCTTGACCACTATCCGGTAAAGTCAATTCGCGAGATCTCCCTTGGCGGCTCGCTTCTTCCGAGCTTTATTACTGGCGGGACGGGACCGTGGCAAGCAAAGCTGATCAAGGTCGGCGGAGAAGAAGTTGCGCTCGACGACATAGAGCATCGAATCCTGCGACCGCTTTATAGGGACAATCGAATCCATTACGCGGTCAACTGCGCCTCGATTGGGTGCCCTACACTAGTGCCGGCCCCCTTCACCGCCGCGAGCCTGCAAGCCATGCTCGATCGTTCCGCGCGCCTCTACGTCAATCACCCCCGCGGGGTCCGCGCTGACGCTGGCGGCCTTACCGTCTCATCGATATACAAATGGTACCAGGAAGATTTCGGCGGCAACTGGCAAGGTGTTCTTGCTCATCTTCGCCGATACGCGAATCCAGCGACGACCAAAATGCTTGCGCCATTTTCGACCATTCAGGCCGATACGTACGACTGGCAATTGAACGACGCCGCGACCGCCGCGAATACCATGCAAGAGTCCGAGCGAGGATAACTTCACGGATGCTTTCGCGACTGTCGTTGGCCGCCAATTTCTGGCTCTGACTCTCGCGCCGAATGAAACCCATCAGGCAAATCGTATTTTTATATTTAATGGTCGGGCCTGTGGCGGAAACGAGTTGTCCTCCAGCGTGGAGACCCTCCCGCGCGGCGCGACCTGAGCCTTTGGATTCTTCCTGGTCACTCTTATCGCTTTACTAATAGGTCACTAATTTAGCGGACAATGTTCTTGTGTGAAGCGTTTGATTTCATTATGATTCGCGCATGAAACGTGACGGAAGAAAATTAGATCATAAGACTTTAGAAGAAATTCGTCGGATGGCTGTTCAACGCGTTTGGGACGGCGAGAAACCGAGCGCCGTGATTGCTTCCTATGGGTTCTCCCGCCAGATCATATATAAATGGTTGCGAGAGGCGCGAGGGAAAGGTCGCGGCCTGCGTGCGTTAGCTTCACGAAAGGGAACGGGGCGCCCGCGCGCACTCACGCCCAAGCAGGAGCAGCAAATTTTTCGGTGGATCAACGGAAAGGATCCTCGTCAGCATGGCTTTGATTTCGGCATGTGGACGAGGTTGATCGTGCGCAAGCTGATTGCTGACAAATTCGAAGCGAATTTGGGTGTGACCGCTGTCGGAAAGTTACTTGCAAAATTGGGATTGACGCCGCAGAAGCCTCTGAAGCGAGCTTACGAGCGAGATCCCGTTGCGATCGAAGCGTGGAAGAGCGAAGTCTATCCAGCCATTGCGAAACGGGCAAAAAAGCGAAATGCCGAGATTTTCTTCTGGGATGAGTCAGGCTTTCGTGCCGACGCCGTGCAAGGAAAAACCTGGGGTGTAAAAGGGCAGACACCAATTATTTTTGTGCCTGGCACACGACAATCCGTCTCGGCGGCTTCAGCCGTAAACGCCAAAGGTGGTTTCTGGTGCGCGACATACAAGGGTGGAATGAACGCAGAGCTATTTATTGCGCTGCTCAAGGCCATGATGTTTCGTCGTAAGAAGCCTGTGCTCTTGATTCTTGATAGTCTGCCTGCCCACAAAGCCAAGATCGTCAAGGATTACGTTGCGTCGACCGAAGGGAAGCTTGAATTCCACTTTCTGCCGGGCTACGCGCCCGAACTCAATCCGGATGAGATGGTGTGGAATTACATGAAGAGGACTGGACCGGCACGAAAGCCACTCGCAAAAGGAGATTCGTTGCACGATCGGATCGACGTCGAGCTGCAACAAATCCAGGAGAATCGCGCTCTCGTTCGGTCTTTCTTCCGAGCAGAATCTGTCTCCTATATTAGTGACTGATTAGTAATTGCGGTCTTCAGTCCGAGGTCTATAGTGCCGAAATTGGAGAATGATTCCCGCAAGCCGGAATCCGCAAATTGCCGGTAGCGAAATACGTTCTTGTCGCGTGGCCCTCAACTCCTAATCGTTGGCGACAATAGCATGACTTCAGTCGGTTCCTCTCGGCGGATGTTTTTGGCAGGACTTGGCGCAGCCGCCGCCGGGCTTCCCAGTACTTTTGCCTTAGGACAGAGCCGCGAAAAGGTGACTTTCGGCACAAGCTGGGTCGCTCAGGCCGAACATGGCGGCTATTATCAGGCATTCGCAGACGGCACCTATGCCAAATACGGGCTGGATGTGACCATCATTCCGGGCGGCCCGCAGGCCAATAACCGGATGCAAGTCATGCTCGGGCGGATAGATTTTTACATGGGCGCGAATTTGAACCAGGCCTTCTCGGCCGTGGAGCAGGATATTCCGACCGTAATCATTGCTGCCATTTTTCAGAAAGACCCGCAGGTTCTGATCGCCCATCCCGGACAGGGGATTGAGACGTTCGAAGACCTGAAGAAGCTGCCAACCCTGTTCATTTCGAAAGAAGGATGCCGCATCTTATTTTCAATGGCTCAAGGCCGACTATGGGTTCCGCGATGATCAGGTGAAACTCTATAACTTCAATCCGCAGCCATTCCTCGCCGACAAGCATTCCGCCATGCAGGGCTATGTGACGTCAGAACCCTTCAGCATCGAGCAAAAGGCCGGTTTCAAGCCAAAGGTATTTTTACTGACAGATCAGGGCTACGACACCTATGCATCGACAATCGAGACCCGCAAACAGCTTGTCATCGAGCGTCCTCAAACCGCGCAACGTTTTGTCGAGGCGTCGATCATTGGCTGGTACAACTATATCTACGGCGACAATGCCGCAGCCAACGCACTCATAAAAGAGGACAATCCGGAGTTAAACGACGCCGGCATCGCCTTTGCCATAGCGCGAATGAAGGAATACGGCATCGTCGATTCCGGCGGTTCTCTCGATCTCGGCATCGGAGCCATAGCCGAAGCAAGGGTCGAAAACTTCTTCAGCAAGATGGTCAAGGCAGGCGTACAAAGGCCCACAACCGACTGGCGCCGAGCCATAGATACGCGCTTCGTCAACAAAGGCATCGGTAAGGAACTGCGCAAAGCAGGATGATCAGGACCGGTATTTCGAGCCACCGGACAACCTGCTGCCACTTTGTGGCGTCAAGAGAAATGGATCGATAAAGCTGATTTAGCACCCGATTTGCCGTGACAGATCTTATCCATCGCCAAGTTTGACCAGGCGCTTTCGCGCAATCAGGGCTATTTCAAAATGACACGGGTATCTCGGACGTAACGTTCCGCAATCTCTTCCGCCGCCGCCTGGGTATCGCCGACCGCAATCACATATCCGATACGATCTCCATTGTGGATCGGAGGCCGGACTGCATCACCCGTTTCCTTGAAAAGAACCACTCGTCGAATTGATTCATCGACATGCGCAGGCAATTGAATTGATTTGAGTATTCCCTGTCGACCAGCGACAACCCATCGAATGGCACTGAACCAACGCGGCTTAAGTTCGCGCAACTTCGTTATTGGCAGCCCCAAATGCAAGTTGATCAGGTCCGCATAAACGGATCGCTCCAATGCGTATCCCATCTGATGGGGAATCTGCGCGCTGACAAGGCGAGGATTTACCTCGACAAGATACGGCCCGTCCTCTGCTACGATCATTTCAATATGAGACGCGCCAAAATCAAAATTGACCGCGTCCAATATCTCAAACGCATAGTCCCGAATTGCAGGGATGTCATATCGATCAGACGGAAAGCAACTGCCGCGCATCGCAAATGACGGCGGCGGAAACATCAGCTTGTCGTTGATGCCTATGAGTATCCGCTCATCTTCACTCGAAAACACGTCACAGCCGATCATGTGACCGCGAATATATTTTTCGACTGAAAATCGATTGCTCGCATGAACCCCAAGGCCATAATCAGTTGGCTTCAGAGTGAGGGCCTCGAGAGACGCCGTCAGCATCTCCAAATCGGACTCCGAAAATACGACACTTACGTTCTGAGATCCATATCCATCGGAAGGCTTGACCAACACGGGATATCCAATTTCAGTCACGGCTTGCCGTAATTCTTCGGCCGTCTCTGCGAGAGCAAATTCCGGCTGACGCACCCCCATTTTGGCCAGCGTTTGGCGAACGCTAAATTTGTCGCGCATCAGGCGGGTAGTCTCGGAATTCAGAAATCTCAAGCCAAATTTCTCGGCGATCAGACTGGCTTCGATCATGCGGATGTCGATCAGGCACAAAACCGCATCAAACGGGTGCGACGAGTGTACAACACAAGCCCGCCGTTCAAATTCAGCGTAGTCGAACGGGTTTATTTCGACAATTTCGCGAGCAAGAGCCAGGCGAGCCTGCGTCTCATCACCTTGTTTGTGATAATGTGCGAGATCGGCCGTGAAAAACGTGACCTGGTGACCCAACGCAACGGCATCCTCCAAAACAGTGAAGTCGTTGCCGCCGGGTACTTCGATAAGAAGAAGATGTGCCATGCGATATCAGATGCCCAGCTTCTGGCCGGTTAGCCCGAATCAGACGGAAGCGAGCGCGAGCAATGACTATAACGCGCCGGCGCCCAACCCGAAGGCTATTAAAGAAAGCTGGTTTTATCGCGGCCGACAAGTCGCTTGGCAATGTCTGTTACGCGAAAAATGCGCTCAGAATTGCCCAAAGCCTTTTCAGGACGCAAGTCGCCGACTACACCAAGGAATGCCAATAGGGACTTGCGGATATGCTCGGTGAAGGCATCCTCAAAGCGAAAATGGTCATTGACGATCCACTGCTCCGCGTCCGACACGCAAATTTGATCTGCCATTACCAGACAGCCGAGGTAGGAAAAGACCGATCGTGCAGACTGGAGTCCGAGAAGGCCTCCTGTCCAGCCTGTCGACGCGCTTGCCAGGAAGACGGGCTTGTCCCGAAACGGATTTTCCTTCGCAAAACTAGCGTCAATCCTCGGAAGCCGAGACACCCAATCCACCGTATTCTTCAGATATGGGGACAGGTGACCGTTATATTCCGGCGACGCAACGACCAATCCATCAGCGGCCTTGAACCTGGCCTGTAACGCGATCACCTCTGAAAGAACAGGTTCCGAATGTTCCAGATCCTGATTGAACAAAGGCAAATTGACATGTTCAGGATTCAGTATGTCGATTTCGCAGAACCCGCCTAATGCCTCGGCGAAATAATCGACGAGTTTGCGCTGATGCGATTGTCGACGAAGGCTGCCTGGAAAAAACAAAAGTCGAGGTAGCGCCGCGATCTCATCGCTACGAATTGGACGAACGTGGCTATTCATAGACCCAACCGGTGAATGTTGACCATGCCCGCCCCATTCATTTCGTTCAGAGAGCCTGATTAAATCAGACTCGGCGGCGATTGTAACTGAAGCAAACTGCCAACGCGCGACGCATTTCGAATCGATAGAGTTTTAGCCTGGCAATGCCTCCGGCGACGAAGCTAAGCACTCTTGTTGACAAGAGTCCCCGTGTGACTATTTCCACTGCTCTGCGATGGTGCGACGACGCTGGCGGCGGGCGGCGGCGATGGTGGTGGAGGCGGCGCGCTTACCGGCTTTGACACGGGGGCGCTGAAGCCGCGACTTGCCCCGATAGACATTCCCATATTGTCTTCCAATTCGTCCGAATGAGACTTCCCCGGACAGTCTCCCCCATTCATTAAAAAAAGCTAAAGATTTTCGTTTGCGCGAGTTCAATTTCTTCGGCGTCGATTACTGTATGTCCTTGATCGGTAGGCGTTTCCTAAGTTTCCGAGAGCTCAATGCCGCCATTGTTTGGGAAGAGGTATTCCCTCACATCATGATTTGGCGAGAAATGGAAGCATTCAAAAACGCGCTTTCGGAATGCCTAAAGGGCCGTGTTCAGCGGCCGGGAGCGATTACTCGGCTGCGTAATACTATCGCGGGGTCGCTAAAGCGACGGAGGTCCATTTGCGTAATCGGCTTAATCAGCATTATCGTTTCTGGCTGCGCAACGATTGCCCCGCGCAATGTCTTGCCACAAGCCGATGCCGGCCAGATAGAGCTTCAGGGATTTCACAATATCCGCTTTTGGGGTGACGCATCGGCCCGGGACATCCGTGCGATCATGATGGCGGACACGCCAAAAGCGGAAGCGATGGCGTCCTTGGGGGGTGAGAGGCATCCGCCGCTCTCAAATCTACTTGCCATCTCCGGCGGCGCCGAGGACGGCGCCTTCGGCGCGGGCCTGCTGGTTGGCTGGAGCGACGCGGGAACGCGCCCGGTATTCGACCTCGTCACAGGCATCAGCTCCGGCGCGCTGATTGCTCCGTTTGCTTTCCTCGGACGGGAACATGATAGTCAGCTTCGTGATATTTTCACCAAATATGGCAGGAAGGACATATTTTCTTATAGCGTGCCTGGATTACTCGACGGATCCGCGCTGACCGATGACGCGCCGTTGGCGCGGTTGATCGAAAAATACGTGGATGACGCATTTCTGCAGGAAATTGCCAGAGAGCGGATAAAGGGTCGTATTTTGCTGATCGGCACCACCAATCTTGATACCCAACGGCCGGTGATGTGGGACATGGGCCGAATCGCGATGAGCCATGATCCGCAAGCGAAGGCCCTATTCCGGAAGATACTGTTGGCTTCGGCAACACTTCCAGGGGTTTTCCCGCCGGTGCGGATCCAAGTGCGGGTCGGCGGACAAAATTATGACGAGTTGCATGTCGACGGCGGCGTCACCCGACAGGTCTTCATCGCCCCTTCGCTATTTTCATCTGCTTTCAAAGATCACAAATCGGGACGACCAACGGCGGCGGCGCGTTTGTTCGTGATCAGAAACGGAAAACTCGATCCCGAATGGCAATCCGTCAATGAGAATGTCTTGTCCATTACAGAACGCTCAATCTCCACGCTCATCAAAAACCAGGGGATCGGAGATCTCTATCGTATCTATTCCGTCGCCAAGCGCGACGGAATAGACTTTAACCTTGCGAGCATTCCTGCTGACTTCAGCGATATTAGTCGTGAGCCTTTCGACCAAAAATACATGATCGCACTTTTTGATCGCGGCTATGATCTCGCCAGCCACAACTACTCATGGCTCAAAGCACCACCGGGATTGGAAACAGCATCTCAGGCCCGCAACTAAACCGTTCACTTTTCTGAACAGGAGCGCTTCAAGGTCGAACGGCCGAGCTCGCCACAACACATCAATATGAAAGATAAGGTTGTCATCGCGACTGAAGCAGCAAGGGGATCTAATTTACTTTCGGGAGTATATTATCCGAATAATCTCTTTAGATTGTAGTCGTTGAGGAGGGACCGACGCAGTTGCGGGCTGTCGCGGGTTTTATTCGAAAGCGAACGTCTGCGCTTTAGGGATTACGCCCGCGACGTCTCGAAGGCTTTTGAGATCAATGCGGTCTTCGGCCAATCATTCCTGATGATGGGAACGTCGCTTTAACGCTGCCGTGAAAGGTTCCAGTGCTTGCGCGCGCTGGGGTTCGGTGGTTTTCTCATTAGCATGAGAATCAAGGCTCCATACCGATGATAAATTGGAAAACCGCTCGCCAGTATGGGCGGACCGGTCAATAGCGGGGAATGTCCCGAGCCGTGTTGAAATTCGCTCGGCAGGCGTCGCTGTTTGAACAGGCTACGCGGCCTTGGCTTGCTGTTCAAGATCTGGGTTGATGGAATGCTTGACCTGATGGGCAAGCAGGGCCGCTCGCAGGGTCGGCAGTTGCTTGTGCGCCTTGAGCCGCCGGAAGCCCTTGGCGGCCTCCTGCATGGCGGCGCCGGTCCAGCGGAGCGCCATCCTGGTGTCCCGCCAGCGTTTGACGTTGCGGCAGACCTGCCGGATGGTCCCGTTCATGTTCTCGATGATGTTGGTGCAGGCCAGCGACCGGCGCAATTCGACCGGCAATCCAAGGCGGGTGACGGTGAGGATTTCGTCGATCCCCTCCAAGATGCTGCCGGAAACGCCGGGATAGTCATGTTCCAGGCGGCGGGCCAGGTTCTTGATCAGCCGTTCGGCCTTGTCGGCGTCATTCAGTTCCCACGCCTGTCGCAGCGTTTTGCGGACACTGGCATGAAGGGGCTTGGCAAGACGATCCGTGATGTTGCGGGCCTTGTGGACCTGACAGCGCTGGATCGGAGTATGCTGTCCGAAGGTGTTACGGATCGCCTTGGTCAGCGCCTTGGCTCCATCGACGACAAACAGGCGGCAGACGGCAGGGTCGAGACCTCGCTCGATCAAGTTGTCGAGCAGGGCCTGCACCACGGCGGTGTTCTCCGTCGCCCCCTCCAGCACGCCCAGCGGATGCTTCACTCCCCCGCCGTCGATGCCGACTGCGGCCAGCAGCATCAAATCCTCCTCGATGTGGATGCCGTCGATCTGGATGATCAGCAGGTCCAGTCTGGACAGGTCCGCCGCCATCCAGTCCTTCAAGCGTTCCGCCGACAACGCCACAAACCGGCGCGACACCGCCGACTTGGACACGCCAGTGCCCTTGACGACAGGAATGTCACCCTCCGGCAAACGAACAGATCGCCCGAACTTGCGCGTCGAAATGTTGATCAGCATCTGGGACAGCGCCCACTTGCTCAGCAGGTCTTCGGACTGGGCGGCTTCCCAACTCGGCAGACTTATCTCTCCGCCCTGGCGGGTGCGGACACGGGGGCGCTCGACCTCGACTTTGCCGCCGTGGAAGCCGACCTTGCCCTTGGTCTTGCCCCAGCGGTGACCGTCCTTGCCATCACCATGATCATAGCGGGGACCGCAGAGCCCGTCGGCGTCCTCCTCCATCATGCGGGTCAAAGTGGCGATGCCCGCCGTCAGGCAGAACCGCTCGAAGCTGACGCTGACCTGTTGCCAAGCCTCTTCAACGATTGCCGTCGGCACGGCGGCGGGAGATGTGGTAGATTTCTTCATGGCGTTGCTCTCCTTTGCGGATTCGACACCCCGAGCCTACAGGCTCAAGGTGAGCAACGCCTGCCCTCCAATTTCAACATCGACCGGGACATCCCCCAATAGCGGCGACGGCATAGCTAGGCGGCGCAGAGGTTCCTTCCGAATATAAGCCAATACTGTTCAGGACGACCATTGCCAGCTCCGTTTCAGACTGAATTTGATTTGGCTTTGGCCCTTCATCACCAAGGGAGGCTGGTCGATGCCGAGCGTCTCTATCGTCACATTTTGCTGCAACGTCCTAACCACGTTGATGCACTTCATTTTCTTGGAGTGATCGCAGCTCAGACTCAGCGAGTTGAACAAGGGATTGAACTGATTAAAAAATCTATCCGGTTGAACGCAAGAATACCTTCGGCTCACAATAATTTGGCCAATGCGTTGCTTCTTGAGAAGCGACCCCAGGAGGCGCTTGCGAGTTACAATAAAGCGATTGCACTGAAGCCGGACGATGCAGGAGCATATTTCAACCGGGGCAACGCGCTGCGAGACCTTAATCGCCTTGAGGAAGCGATCGTCAACTTCGATAAGGCGATCGCTTTAAAGCCGGATTATGTTGATGCCCACAACAATCGTGGCAATACACGCCTTTGCAACAATAGATACTCGGAGATCGGATTATTCTCGAGCCTCCAATTGTTAGATGCTTGTATCCGAATGCGCCTTTAATTCAACAAATGAAGACGAGACGAGGACTATATGAAATCGATGGCTCCCTGGATCGTCCTTGCGGCGTATTGCCTCGTCACCTGGCTGGTAACGCCGCGGAAGGTAAATCAGGAACAATTTTTTGACGGCCGCAACAACGCCGGATCGGCGCCGGGGGTTTGGCTGGTGGCGATGAGTGCTGCCATCACCTGGATATTTGCGAAATCGATCGCCAACGCGTCCGACCTCTCCTTCGCGTTTGGACTGACCGGCGGCATCGGCTACACCATCTACTATCTCAGCTTCGTCGTCGCCGGCATCACCATTTATTTTTTGCGAACGCGTGGCGGATACCGCTCATTACCGCACATGCTGGTCGAGAAATACGGGCCGGTATGTGCGAAGCTATTTCTACTAACGATAGGCTTCCGCCTACTGAACGAAGTCTGGTCTAACACCAAGGTGATGTCGCTATATTTCGGACCAGAAGGTTCAGGTTCATACTGGATCGCTGCCGTTCTCATCACGCTGTTCACGCTTTCATATGCCTGGACCGGCGGAATGCGGGCCAGCCTGCTAACCGATCGGCTTCAAACCTTCGTGATTTTCGCGCTTTTGGGCGTGGTTCTGGCGATACTTCTGCCGGGCCTTGAAGCCAAAGGTATTGCAACAGTTGACGCAGCTACGCAAAGCGCCGGTCTGACATTCTGCGGTCTCGCGGCCGTTCAAATCCTGTCGTATCCCTTCCATGATCCGGTGCTTACGGACCGCGGATTTCTCTCACCGCCCCGCGACATGCTGAAAAGCTTCATTCTCGCGGGAATCTTGAGCGGCGGCTTTATTTTCCTTTTCAGCATCATCGGTCTCTATGGAAAGGCCTTTGGCCTGCCGGCAAACCCAAGCGTCAGCGTTCCGGCGTCGTTTGGCCTGGTCATGATGCTCCTGTTCAACGGGATCATGCTGCTTTCGGGTGGATCGACGATTGATTCGACATTCACCAGCGTATCGAAACTCACTGCGTTGGACTGGAAGCCGAACACGCGCGAAGCAGGAGGGCTAACGACCGGACGGATCGCGATCTTGATTGTTGCAATCGTCGGGAATTTGCCGCTGCTGACCGTTTACGCGGGCGACAAGGTCGGGCCCGCGATTATCGCCGCCACGACCATCAGTGGCACGATGGTGATGGGGCTGGCGCCCATCTTTCTGCTCTCATGGCTACCTTCAGCGCGATCATTGAGTTTTCATCTGGCCTTTTGGCCCGGGCTAATCATCGGAATATCGCGCGCCGTCGAAACCTTCGTGCACATTACCATATTTCCAGCGCCTCTCGCATTGGGACAGGGCAAGTATGCCCTGGACCTTGGGCTGAACGTGTACGGGCTTCTGATCTGCACATGCGGGTTCCTCGTCGGCGCGGTCCTGCAGCGAGAGCGGGGCTTCGGTTCACCGTCCTACCGCCCAGTACTCCCGAAATAGCCGCGAAGGTCAATGGCGCGCCGACGCCGGCTCTAAGGTTGTGATTAGTCGTTGCGAAAAGGAGGCTGAAGGATCGTCCCGCCCTTGCCGCTTAACGCGTCTTCAGCGCGTGACACTGATCTGATGAGCAGAGACCGTCCACCGCCTTCAACATGGACAATAATGCTGTGCAGCGTCGCAAGCATTGCCTTCAAGGCGTATCGCCGGAAGTCAAAGCCAGCATTGATTGCGCCCTGCATGTTGCACCGCACCGCACCGCCGAGCCAATCCTAAAGTGCGAGGCATTTCCCGGCGGAATGAATTGAAGCCCGAACGAAATGCCCGCATACTCGCCTCAACAACAAACAAGATTCAGGTGAGGATCGGCATGTTCCCCATTCGGAGGCGCAACTTCATTCTCGGCGGTTCGGCGTTTCTTGTGCTCGGCGCCAGCGGAAAATGCCCTGGCACAGCCCGCACCTGCGATGACGCCTCACGAGAAGGAACTCTACGAGGCCGCGAAGAAGGAAGG
Organism: uncultured Alphaproteobacteria bacterium; assembly: GCA_963823115.1. Taxonomy (GTDB): domain Bacteria; phylum Pseudomonadota; class Alphaproteobacteria; order Rhizobiales; family Xanthobacteraceae; genus Bradyrhizobium. The sequence continues at coordinate 58,390 of CAWGKJ010000046.1, forward strand.
CGGCGAGCTGACCTGGTACACCGCGCAGTCGGACGATATCACCGCGCAAGCGCTCGGCCGCAGCTTCGAATAGCTCTATCCGGGCCTCAAGGTCAACGTGCTGCGCACCACCGCCCAGGTCGCCTATCAGCGCGTCACCCAGGAAATCAAGGCCAGCGCCATTCAATGCGACGTCCTGAGCTCGACCGACCTCGGTCACTCCGTCGCATTGAAGGCGAACGGCGCGTTCGAAAAATATGTTCCTGACAATTCCAGCAAGGTGCTCGACGTCTACAAGAACTACGATCCGGACGGCTATTATTTCGTCACCTCGGCCGGCATGATCGGCATCGGCTACAATACGTCCAAGGTCAAGGAAGCCGACGCGCCGAAGAACTGGACCGACCTGCTCGATCCCAAATGGAACAACAACATCGCGCTGGGTCATCCCGGCTTCAGCGGCTATGTCGGCACCTGGGCGCTGACGCTGCGCAATCAATATGGCTGGGACTTCTTCGAAAAGCTCGCCAAGAACAATCCGCGGGTCGGCCGCTCGATCAACGACACCGTCACCATGCTGAACGCCGGCGAAAGCGCCATCGCCGGCTCCGGGCCGGTCGGCACGCTGCTTGAGAGCGTGCAGAAGGGCAACCCGCTTGCCATGATCTATCCGACCGACGGCACCGTGCTGATCATCGCGCCCTCCGGCATCATGAAGGGCAGCAAGCATCCCAATGCCGCGCGCCTGTTCATGGAATTCCTGCTGAGCGAGGGCGCCTCCAAGATCTGGGTGGATCACTTCAACGAAACCATCCGGCCCGAAGTCTCGGCGCCCGCGGGCGCCAAATCGGCCAAGGACGTGAAGATCATCCGGCCGACGGTCGAGCAGATCACCAAGGGCATCCCGGAAGTCATCAAGCAGTGGCGCGAAACCTTCGGCGTCTAAGTCACGGGACAGAAAACGTGACCGACAACTCGCTCGACATCCGCGCCGTGCAATTTTCCGGTCTTGCCTCGAGGATGAGGCGTCTCGACGCCAGCATGCTGCTGTGGCTGGCGCTGATCGCCGTGCTCGCCTTCCTGATCCTCAATCCGGTGCTGCGGCTGATCATCTCGAGCCTGCAGGAGACCGATACCGGCCGCTTCACGCTCGCCAATTATCGGACCGCCTATGGCAACATCCGGCACCTGCAGTCGCTTGCTGAACTCGCTGGAGCTCGGCGTCGGCGTCGCGCTGCTGGCCACCTGCTTTGCCGTTCCGATCGCCTGGGCGATTTCCCGCACCGACATGCCGGGCAAGGCATTCGTGCGGCTGATGGTGTTCGCCGCCTTCGTGACGCCGCCCTATCTCGGCGCCATCGGCTGGATCCTGCTGGCGGGACCGAATTCCGGCTGGCTGAACAAGGTCTGGATGGCGCTGACCGGCGCCACGCACGGCGTCTTCAACATCTATTCGATGACCGGCCTGATCCTGGTCATCGCCGTGACCTCGTTTCCCTACACCTTCGTCTTCACGAGTTCGGCGCTCGACCTGGTGTCGTCGGAAATGGAGGACGCCGCGAACATCCTCGGCGCCCGCACGCTGCGGACCACGCTGCGCATTACCCTGCCGCTGGTGACGCCGGCGATCATCGGCGGCATCATCATCAGCTTTCTCGAAGCCATCGCGCTGTTCGGCGCGCCGGCGCTGATCGCGCTGCCCGCGCGTTTCAACGTGGTGTCGACGCAGCTCTGGCAATTCTTCGAATATCCGGTCCGCGTCGAGGAGGCGGCCGCCTATTCGATGCCGCTGCTCGCCATCACCGTGCTGATGTTCTGGCTGCAGCGCCGGATCCTGGGCCGCCGGGGCTATACCTCCGTGACCGGCAAGGGCGGCGAGCGGCGGATGATCGCGCTCGGGCCCTGGCGCTGGGTCATGCTCGGTTATGCGCTGCTGGTCTGTGCGCTGTCGGTGTTCCTGCCGATGCTGGTGCTGCTGCAGGCCGCCTTCGCCAAAGCCTGGGGCCGCGGCTTCAGCCTCGACAATCTGACCCTGCACAATTTCTATTATCTGCTGTTCGAGCAGACCCAGGCCAAGCAGACCATCCTCAACACCTTCGTCTATTCGGCGCGTGACCGCGTTCGCCGCGATCAGCCTGACATTGGCGATTGCCTATGTGGTCAATCGAAAGCTGGTGCCGTTCAGCAATTTGCTGGCTTTTCTCTGCATGGCGCCGTTCGTGGTTCCCGGCATCGTGCTGGCGATCGGCTTCTATGCCGCCTACGCCCCGCCGCCGCTGGCGCTCTACGGCACCGCGACGATCCTGATCCTCGGCTTCACCACCCGCTTTCTGCCGATCGCCTACACCTCGAGCGCGGCGGGCCTGCGCAGCATCAATCCGGAAATGGAAGAGGCGGTGCGGATTCTCGGCGGCAGCCGTCTTCTCGCCATTCGCAAGGTGCTGATTCCGCTCCTGAAGAAGAGCCTCGCCGGCGCCTGGATCCTGGTCTTCATTCCGGCGACGCGGGAACTGTCCTCGGCGATCTTCCTGGTCGGGCCGAACACGCGGGTGATCTCGGTGATGCTGTTCGACCTGTCGGAGGAAGGCAATTTCGAGGTGCTGGCGGCGCTCGGCGTCATCCTGCTGGTCGTGACGGTGGCGATCGCCGCCATCGGCTCCAAAGTGATCGGACGCGACTTCATGCTGCGGAGGAATAGTTGAGCAGGCTCAAACTGACCGGCGTCAGCAAGCGCTACGGCAATTTTCTCGCGGTCGACGATATCGACCTCGAGCTGCAATCCGGCGAATTCGTCTCGCTGCTCGGGCCTTCCGGCTGCGGCAAGACCACGACCTTGCGGATGATCGCCGGCTTCGTCGATCCCACGCTCGGCACCATCGAGATGGACGGCCAGATCCTTTCCTCGCCCGCCGGCTCGGTGCCGCCGGACCGGCGCCAGATGTCGATGATCTTCCAGAGCTACGCGATCTGGCCGAACATGACGGTCGAACAGAACGTCGCGTTCGGACTGGAGCTGCGCAAGATCGCGAAGGCCGAAGTCAAACGCCGCGTCGGCGAGATGCTGGAAGTCGTGCACATGAGCCATCTCGCCGACCGCTATCCCGCCGAACTCTCGCGGCGGCCAGCAGCAGCGGGTGGCGCTGGCCCGCGCGATCGTGATCCGGCCCTCCGTGCTGCTGCTGGACGAACCGCTGTCCAACCTCGACGCCACCTTGCGCGAGGAGATGCGGTTCGAAATCCGCCGCCTGCATGACGAATTTCACGTCACCACCGTCTACGTGACGCACGACCAGGCCGAGGCGATGGTGACGTCGGACCGCATCGCGGTCATGAACCACGGCCGCATCGAGCAGGTCGACAATCCTCGCGCGCTCTATGACAAGCCGAAGACGCGCTTCGTGGCGGGCTTCATCGGGCGGACCAATTTCATCGAGGGCTTGAGCGACGGGCACCAGATTTCGTTCGACGGCTTTGCGCTGCCGCGCGCCGCGTTCGAACGCGACGTGCCCTCGGGGGGCAAGGCGGTGTTTTCGGTGCGGCCGCACAGCATGCGGCTTTCGGACACCCCGCCGGCCGCGCGCGACGGCTGCTGCTTCGGTCGGCGTCGTCGTGGTGGAGCGCGCGTTCCTCGGCGAACACTGGGACTACGTCGTGCGGCCGCGCGAGGGCGCGCTGCCGCTGCGGGTCATGGCCTCGCCGATGGACGATATTCCGGTCGGCGCCAGCGCCTGGCTGGAGTTCGAACCACGCCAGATGGCGCTGATCGCGTGAGCCTGCCCGATAAGTCACCCGATAAAATCAACAGGAGCAAATCCGATGTCCTTTACTCCCGCCTCGCAGGCGCTCGCCCGTTTCAAGGTGCTCGATCTGACGCGGGTGCGGGCGGGCCCGACCGCCGCGCGGCAACTGGCCGACTGGGGCGCCGACGTCATCAAGATCGAACTTCCCAAGGGGCTCGACGAGAGCGACATGGGCGGCCCGCGGCACGGGCCCGATTTCCAGAACCTGCATCGCAACAAGCGCAGCCTCACGCTCAACCTGAAGGAGCCCGACGGCGTCGCGATCTTCAAGAAGATGGTGGAGACCGCCGATGTCGTGATCGAGAACTACCGGCCGGACGTGAAATTCCGCCTCGGCATCGACTACGAGACCCTTCGCGCGATCAACAAGCGCATCGTCTATGGCTCGATTTCCGGCTTCGGCGAGGACGGCCCCTATCGCGAGCGGCCGGGCTTCGACCAGATCGCGCAGGGCATGGGCGGGCTGATGTCGATCACCGGCCTGCCGGGCCAGGGTCCGGTGCGCGTCGGCATTCCCGTCGCCGATCTCGGCGCCGGCATCTTCTGCGCGATGGGAATTCTGGTCGCGCTGCTGGAGCGCGAGGTTTCCGGCGAGGGCCAGTGGGTGCAGTCCTCGCTGCTCGGCGCGCAGATCTCGCTGCTGGATTTCCAGGCGGCGCGCTGGCTGATCGCCAAGGACGTGCCGGGCCAGGCCGGCAACGACCATCCGACCAGCATTCCCGACCGGCGTGTTTCCCGACCAGCGACGGCCACATCAATATCGCCGCCGCCGGCAAGCACATCTACACGCGCTTCTGCCAGACGCTCGGGCTCGACCATCTGCTCGACGGATCCGCGCTTCGCCGAAGATTCGGCGCGCTCGAAGAACCGCGCGGCCATCAACCAGATCATCTCTGAAGTGACCAAGCAGCAGTCGAGCAGCGAGCTGATCGCGAGGCTGAACAAGGCCGGCGTGCCCTGCGGCCCGATCAACCGGATGGACGAGGTGTTCGCCGACCCGCAGGTGCAGCATCTCGGCATGGCCGCGCCCGTGCATCATGGCGCGCTGGGCGATATCGCGGTCGTCAACCAGCCCGTCAAGCTCAGCCGCACACCGAGCCAGATGGCGCGTCGCGACGCCCGAAAAGGGCGAGCACACCGAGGAAATCCTCGAGGGAATACGGCTATGACGACAAGTCGATTGCCGAATTCCGCGCCCGCAAGATCGTTTGAAGGAGACTGCCATGAAGACGAGCACCGAGCGGATGATCGCCAAAAAGGACGGGCCGATCGGCTGGATGCAATTCAACAATCCGGCCCGGCACAACGCCGTGTCGGTCGACATGTGGAAGGCGGTGCCGGAGATCATGGCCGAATTCGAAAACGACGACCGCGATCCGGGTGGTGGTGTTGAGCGGCGCCGGCGGCAAGGCGTTCGTTTCCGGCGCGGATATTTCCGAGTTCGCGGAGAAGCGTTCGTCGCCCGAAAGCGTGCAGGAATATAACAGGATCGCCGGGCTGGCGAACGCCGCCATCATCGAGTTCGCCAAACCGACGATCGCGATGATCCAGGGCTATTGCATCGGCGGCGGCCTCGGCGTCGCGCTGTGCTGCGATCTTCGCCTCGCCGCGGAAGATTCCCGCTTCGCGGTCCCGGCCGCCAAGCTCGGGCTGGGTTATGCCTATGACGGCATCAAGCGGCTGGTCGACGTCGTCGGCCCGTCGTTTGCCAAGGAGATTTTCTACACGGCGCGGCAGTTCGACGCGACCGAAGCCTTGCAGATGGGGCTGGTCAATCGCGTGGTCCCGGCCGCCGACATCGAGACCTATGTGCGCGACTATGCCGGCACGATCGGCGGCAACGCGCCGCTGACGATCAATTCGGTCAAGCTTTGCGTCAACGAAGCGATCAAGGATCCCGACAAGCGCGATCTCGTCGCGGCGCAAGCCGCGGTCGACGCCTGCTTTGCGTCCGCGGACTATATCGAAGGACGAACCGCGTTCATGGAGAAGCGCAAGCCGGCATTTCGCGCGCGGTGATACAGCCCCCACCTGCGGGTGATCTTGTTCTTCTGACCAATGCGCGCTTCATCCGCGAACCAAACCTCTATTTTCTCGACAAGCGTTTCGAGAACTGCACGTTCAACAGCGGTACGGCCGTGCGAGGCAACACCGGCGGCGCGCCCAGGTATCAATTTCAACCACGTCGCCACACCGGATCTTCGAGTTGACCGCCACCATCCCCGGTCATTGCTATCTCCCCCGCGGGGAGCGAAGGGAAGCCCCGGTCGGATGCGGCGCGCGTCTTCAGGCTAATCGTAAGACGATGGTCCCGTATCACGATACGCCCAGCAGCCTTCGCGCGGCAGGGAAACCGAGGTCTCGCCCCCGATCCGTGGCGGGCCGCGGTCGCCGAGTTCGAGCGCCTCCAGCCGCCGGCCGAACAAATCGATGTCGTAGACGGTCTGCGTGCCCTGATAGCGGCGATCGACGACCCGCGCCGGAAACAAATTGCCGCCGTCCTGCCGCCGATGCGCGATGTTTTCCGGCCGCAGCGCGATGCGCACCTTCTCGCCCGACTCAGCGCGTGCAGCAGCGCCGCCTCGCCGCGCCGCCCTCGCCGAAATCGACCACGCCGAACTCGCCGTTGCGCTCGACCAGGGTGCCGGTGAGTTCGTTGGTGGCGCCGGTGAAATTGGCGACGAACAGATCGGCCGGCCGGTTATAGATTTCGGTCCGGCGTGCCGATCTGCAGCAGCTTGCCGTCGCGCATCACGCCGATGCGATCGCCGAGCACGACCGCCTCGGCCTGGTCGTGGGTGACGTAGAGCGCGGTCATGCCGGTCTGCTTGAGGATGACCCGCAGATCATCGCGCAACCGCAGCCGCAGTTTGGCATCGAGGTTGGACAGCGGCTCGTCGAGCAGCAACAGTTGCGGCCGGTAGACGATGCTGCGCGCCAGCGCGACGCGCTGCATCTGGCCGCCCGACAACGCCACCACCGGCCGGTCGGCATATTCCGACAGGCCGACCAGTTCCAGCACCTCGTCGACTTTGCGGCTGGCCTCGGCGCGCGCGATATTGCGGTGTTTGAGCGGATAGACCACGTTCTGCCGCACCGTCATGTGCGGCCATACCGCATAGGACTGAAACACCATGCCGAGGTCGCGCAGCCGCGGCGGCACCAGGATGCCGCGCGCCGGCGACGACACCACGCGGCCGGCGATGCTGATCTCGCCCGACGTCGGATGCTCGAGCCCGGCGACGCAGCGCAAGGTCGTGGTCTTGCCGCAGCCCGAGGGGCCGAGCAGGACCACGATCTCGCCGGCCGGCACGGCGAAGCTGACGCCGTCGATCGCCGGCCGGCCGACCGCGAACTGCTTGCGCAGGTCGCGTGACGTCGAGCGTCGCCGTCATGATTTCACTGGCTTCTCGGTGCCGTCGATCACTGGCGGTAGCCGAAGTCTTGTCCCATTCGGCGACCCACGGCCCGTGCAGCTTCACGTACTCGTCGAACTTCGGGAACCAGACCTTGACGACCTTGGGATCGAAGCCTTCGGGATAGACCGGCGCCACCTTCAGCGAGGTGAGATTGCCGAGCTCCTTGATCATGAAGGTCTGGCCCTCTTTCGACAGGCACCAGTTGAGGAACAGTTTTGCCGCATTGGGATGCGCCGCGGTCTTCGGAATTCCCGATCGCATAGGGATTGACCGGCGCGCCTTCGGGCGGGAAGAAAATCTTGATCGGCGCGCCGTCCTTCTGCTTCGGATAGATCGCATTGTAGAGCAAGGGGCCCATCGCGACTTCGCCGCGCACCATCGAATCCGCCATCGGCGCGCCCGACGGATAAAGGATCGGGTGGGTCGCGGCCTGCTTCGCCCAATAATCCTCGCCGAGCACCTGGCGCTCGAACATGATGCGGGTCCAGGTGGTGCCGCCGGACTGCGCGAACACCTGCCCGGTCATCTTGTCGTATTCAGGCTTGGTCAGGTCCATCCAGCTCTTCGGCGGATTTTTTACCAGCTCGGTGTTGTAGGCGATCGACCAGACCAGCGTGGCGCGCGGCCACAGCTTCGGCGAAATCTGCGCATCGGGATTGTAGTCGGCGGCATTCGGCGGCGCATAATCCTGGAACATGTCGACCAGCGGCAGCATCAGCGCGCGGTCGGAATGATCGACCACGTCGGCGATCAGCTTGCCGGCGGCGGCCTCGGTCCTGACGCGGGTGATGAGCTGGCCGCCCGGCGCGCGCACCATCTCGACCTTGATCTCGGGAAAGCGCTTGTTGAATTCCTTGATGACCTGCTGCTCGACCTCGGCGAAATTCGCGGTGTAGTAAGACCAGCTTGCCTTCCGCTTTCGCCGCCGCGATCAATTCGGGCGAGCCGAATTCCTGCTGCGCTTCGCCGGCGCGCCGTTCAGCGCGATGCCGAGGCCGGCGATGCCGGCGAGTGGCAACGATCCTGGCGATCGATTTTTCTGTTCATAGCCGATCCTCCCTTGGTTGTTATCTTATTCTCTGCGCCACGCTGCCCTGGGCCGCGCCCCGCGACAGCCAGTTCGCGCCGCCGATCAGGACGCCGAGCAGCACCGTCTGCACCAGGCTGAATGCCGCGGTCTTTCCGAGATTTCCGCCTTCGTAATAGTCGAGCAGCAGCACCGACATCACCATGGTGTTGCTGGTGTAGAGAAACAGCGACGAGCCGAGTTCGCGGATCGCCAGCACGAACAACAGCGTCATCGAGGCGATCACGCCCGGCCGCGCCAGCGGCAGCACGATCGTGCTGATGGTGCCGAGCATGCCCTTGCCGCAGACCCAGGCCGCTTCCTCGAGCTCGCGATGGATCTGCAGGAACGAGGTCGACAGCGCCTTGACCGTATCCGGCATGAAGCGCGCGATGAACGCCAGCGCCAGAATCCAGATGGTGCCGTAGAGCCCGCCGGGAATGCCGATCCAGGCCCACAAATAGGCGACGCCGATCACGAGGCCCGGAATCGCCACCGGCAAGGTCGATATCAGGTCGATGCTGCGCCGGCCCGGCACGTGGGTGCGATGAATGGTGTAGCCGATCGCAAAGGCGAGCGCGCCGCCGACCACGGCGGTGATGATGCCGACCTCGACCGCGTTGTAGATCGAATTCAGCGTCAGCGGATTGTCGAAGATGCTGTAGAAATGCATCAGCGAATATTGCCGCATGTCGAACAGGCTGGCGGCGTCGCGGATGAACATGAATTTGCGGAACGCCGCCACGATCAGCGCCAGCGTCGGCAGGATCACCACCACGACAGCAGATAGACGAGGCCGAGCGCCGAAGGTGAACCAGCGCCAGCGGCCCGAGATCGAGACTGCGCGGCCGGAACGCCTTGCCGGCGACGGTGGTGTAGCTGCGTCCGCTCAGCACCTTCTGCTGCAGGAACACCAGCGCACCGGTCACCACCATCAGAATGATCGCGACGGCGGCCGCGGTGTTGTAGAGCGGCGGCGACCAGTTGGTGAGCTTGAAGATATAGGTGGTCAGCACGCTGATATTGGTCGGCGCGCCCAGCACCGCCGGAATGCCGTAGATGCCGAGCATCACGATGAACGACAGCAGCATGCCGGAGACGATCGCCGGCATGATCAGCGGGAACGTCACCGAGAACAACGTCGCGAACGCGCTGGCGCCGGAAATTTCCGCGGCCTCTTCCAGGCTCGGGTCCATGTTGCGCAGCGCCGAGGAGGTGAACATGTAGACATACGGCGCGTAGTAGATGCCGAACACGAACACCAATCCCCACAGCGAATAGAAATCGACGTGCCAGTCGAGATGCGCCCATTTGAACATGGTGTTGATCAGGCCGGTCTTCGGCGAGCCCAGGATGCTCCAGGCCACGCCGGCGACCAGCGGCGGCGCGAACAGCGGCAGGATGCTGGCGGCGGCGATGAAGCCCTTGAACGGCGTGTTGGTGCGCACGACGATCCAGGAAAACGCCAGCCCGATCACGACCGCGATCAGGGTTCCGCCGCCGCAGGCAATGAGCGTGTTGAACAGCGCCTCGGCCACGTTCGGGTTGGCCAGCACGGCGAGGAAGTTCGCGATCGACAGATGGCGCAGGCTGAAGCCGTCGACCACCGGATTGGTGTCGGTCAGCGCGCCCAGCAGCAGCGTGAGAACCGGATAGATCACCAGAAAGCTCAGGATCGCCAGCAGCAGCGCAACCCACAGACCGGCCAAGACGCGCCGGCGAACGTCCTCAACGCCGCTGCGCGTGACCTCGGTGCGCCGGCCCGCCTGTCCGTTCAAAGCGCTTTCCCCTCGCCAGCAACCGCCTATTTATTGGTCGCGGTCGCCATGGATCGCAAGCCTAGGTGATCGCATTGCGGCCGGAAAGGTAGCAGAAAGTCGCG
>CAWGKJ010000047.1:0-8998 GCA_963823115.1 uncultured Alphaproteobacteria bacterium
TTCGAGTCCCTCCGCGCTCACCATGAAAATCAATATGTTATTGGGACGTCTGCCCAGCCAACGATTGCCTGCGCGCAGCGTGTTGGCAAAATCACATCGCTGCCCTTTGGCGAAAGTTGCGCAGCCTCCGGCGGTGCCCCAGACCTAGCGGCTTCCCTCCCGGACCGATCGGAAGGTTGTCCGATTTGGCCACAAAGTGATCATGAATAAACGCGGGTTCGGCGCGAGCGTATCCTGCGTTAGGTGGGGACGATGGCGTATGTTGCGTATATTAGTTGTGTTCGCGATGACGGGTGGCTGGGCGCTCGCCCAAACAACTGGCGCCGTGAATCCTAACCCTGTTCCACAGCCCGCTGACAAAAACGATTTGCCTGCTGGAGGCTGCATGCCGATCGGGGTGACCGCTGCCGGCGACCTTGTTTTTCCATTCCAGTGCAAGACGCTTCTCGATCAGACGCGCGGCAGAGCCGCAGCCGACGAAACCGCTGCCGCGGCCCGCAAACCCGCTGTTGACGATGCGCCGGCTGCTTCGGACGAGAAATCGGCATCACGACATGAAGCAATAGTTGAAAAGCAATCGGAGCCGGCAACCGAAAAACGACCGGATCAGCCGGCTCAAAAGCAGACGGCCGCAACTCCCCAAGACGAAAACGGTTCAATCGAAATTCCGGTTAAAGCGGCGCCACCGTCAAGGCGTACCCAGCACGAATGGCGCAAGCGAATCGCCGGCACGTCCGGATGCACACATTATCGGACCTACAATTCAGCATCAGCGAGTTATCGGGACTACGGTGGGCATCTCCGTCCGTGCCCTTATTGATCGCCGCTCTGGTGCGATGGTTAGCCGTCTGCGACGAATTGGAGGCCGCCTGGGACTGGGCCATCAATCCACCGCTAGCGATACCCGCCTGGGGACACGGCCCGGCGCCATCACTGCACGAGCCAAGGCGGCCTTCGCTGGCGCCTGGGAGCGCTTCCACGCCGGCCTGACGCCAGACGACATCGCGCGCGAGCACCAGTTCAAGGACGCCGCGGCGAGCCCCCGGCCTGGTCAGACGAATTCCCTCCGCGCTCACCAAACAAATCAAGTACTCAGATCAATTCACGGTATCTGACTAAACCGCCCGTTTCGACCATCATGTTTATTTTTTTGCGACTTCACCGCTGTCGCCAGAAGGCCTTTTACTCCAAGGGACAGATGGCAACATTCAATCTGTATGTCAGACCGTTGAAATCCGCCGCCTTCGAGGAGATTAAGAAGCTCGTCGTGGTCATAAAGTCGGTGGGTTTCGGCACCTGCAAACGGCCATTTGGTCATCGTTTCGCGAGACGTGACGTAGATGACAGCACGGCCACCCGACCGTAGCACGCGATAGACCTCTGACATATCGTGGCCGTCAAAATCAAAAAAATAGACAACGTTGACCAGCAACACCTTGTCGAACATTTGGTCGATCCAGGGAAGCGGACTGAAGGGCCCCTGCACGAGTACCATTCGACCCCGCGATACCGCGATCTCATTCATGCGCGTAGCTTGTTCGACCATTTTGGCTGACTGGTCCACGCCGAATACCCGGGCGCCTCGGGTCCGCGCCGCGACGGTTCGAAGCCCCCAACCAGGACCGAACCCGAGTTCAAGGACGGTCTCTCCGGGCCTGGGATCGAGGGCATCGATGGCTAACATGTTTGGCTCATCATTGGCCATTGCCATCAGCCATCCGACTAATGATCCAAAGGTCCCGGACGGATGCCGCAACTGTGAGCCCAAGGCGTGCCACAATCGATCCAAGCGACGCGAGCGCGGTGTGATGGGGTTATTCCGCGTCGGGTGCTGATACCGATCCATCACTGCTTTGCTGCGATACTGGCAAGCCGTTCGTCGATAACAAGTCGGCGGTTTTTATCCCAAACCGGACGATCGGGATGTGGTGGTATGCTGAGCGCATGGTGAAACGCGTCAGCGGCCTTGGAATATTCCTTTTGCTCAAAAAGGAAGTCACCATAAAAATACCAAGCGTCCAATCCCGCCGGCGCAAGTTTCGTAGCCTGATCGAGTAACTGTCGAGCTTTTGCCTTGTCTCCGAAAGCGATGGGAAATCCTGGCACGCGATAATACAGCACGCCCAAGCTGGTTGTCGCACCAGCATCGAGTTTCGCGGGAGCCATTTCATAGGCCTTTTGCAGGATATCGCGGGCGCGTTTAGCCAAGCCGAGGGCGGAAAACGGGCCGGCCATCGAAGCCCTTTCGCTGGTAATGATGCCGTCCCAAATAAGCACCTCGGGCCTGTCAGGATATTTTGCGGCTACGGCATCGGCGTCGTCGCCAAGCGCGTTCATTTTCGCGGTTTGTTCGTCGCCCTCGGGAACGCCAAACTTGATCGCCTCCCATGTCGATTGCAGCCGATGAACTTCGGCGTCAGCGGGGTCTGCCGCTTCGGCCGGAAGCGCGCGGAAACTCGCGGTTGCCAGCAGGATAAACAAAAGGGCTGATCTGCGTGAGGCATAGTTCATGGTGGGCGCCTTAGTTGCCGGGGGCAGCCCCGACGGTTGAGTGAATCAAAACATCTTCACGACTATCGCGACAGCGACCAATCTATGATGCGAGGAAAAAGACGCTGGACGAGCACGTAAATCCGCTCAGGTGCTGGTGCGTAGACGGAGTCTCGTCCGTTCGCGATTGCGCGCCAGATCTGCCGGGCAACCTGCTCTGGAGAATCCATGTTCATTTTAGTTTTAGCGATGAGCTCGGCAAAAGCCGCGGCCGCTTCCGTTCGTGTGGCGCGCGGCGCCGCATAGGTCACGCCAATTCCCTTTCGCTTCCATTCGCGGCGAAGCGCAATTGAGAAGCCTCGCAGTGCGAATTTCGCGGCGGAATAGCAGGTGAATTCCGGATATCCGATGTCGCCGAAGATGGAGCCTACATTGACGACGCGGGAGGGCTTTGCCGCGATCAACAGAGGCATCAGATCCCGCGTCAGCGCCATGGGCGCAAGGACATTGGTTTGGAACGTTCGGGCCAGCGCGGCGTCGTCGAACGTTTCCAGTGGTCCCCCCTCGACGATACCCGCATTGTTGATGAGAATGTCGAGCGCTCCGCGCTCGCTCGTGATGCGATCAACGATGCGACGCCGGTCTTCGGCTCGCGTGATGTCAGCCGGAACAAGCATATGCGAGGCCCCGGTGCCAAGGAGTGCGCGGGTTGCCTCAAGTGCATCCTGCCGGCGCCCGCTAAGCGCCACAACCATCCCGCGCCGTGCCGCCTCGACGCATAGCGCGCGGCCGATGCCCGACCCCGCCCCCGTGACAAGGACGAGCTTTTGCTCAGGCTGCATTACTCAGCTCCGCGCGGGCGCCGAGGTCCTGAAAGATCGCTCCATACAAGCGATAAAAGATTTTGGCGTTGTCAACAACGATGCGTTGAGTGGCAGAATCGTCGAAGCCATCGACAAGGCTACGAAAGAAAGCGACGTGATCTGTGTCAAGCGAGCCGTGGGTACGGAGGTAGGTAAAGCCGCTGTCGTTCTCGAGACCGAGCGAGTTTTTCAGCGCGTCGGCGAGCTTGTCTGCCAGCAAAACCGACATTCCCTCAAGGACGTGAACGCTGCCAAGGAACGCATAGGGGCTGATGTGCTCGATGGCATAGTAGGCGTACCCGACCATGATCTGGCAAGGTGCCCGCGGAGTGCCGGATCGAACCGCATCCGGATGGCCGCCGACGGTTCGAATGTCGTCCAGAATCCACTTCTCGTGACCGCGTTCCTCTTCCATGTACTCGACCAGCGCTTCCTGGTAACGCTCGTCGGAGGTGCGCGATGCGGCCAACGCCAGAAGGGGGAAAGTGTGCTTCACATGGTGATAGGCCTCGGTCAGGAAGTCGAGATAGAGGCCGCGCGGCGCGCCATTCAGGATCGCGTGCTGCACAATCGGTATCGCCAGAAATGACTCTCGGTCTTTGCTGGTCTCGTTCATCAGACGATCATAAAAGCTCATCTCAAGTTCCCCTGGGCCTTCGCGAAGCTACGTTTCCGGCGTGACTGCGGACGCCTTTGCTGCGACGAATTTTTCGATCTGTTTGCGGGCTGGCCGACCATTGGTCAGAAGCTGATTGCCGACCGCATCCTCAAGCGAGGTGACGATACAGGCGCGCGGTATCGCGTATTCAGGCGCCCCCTGGCAGCAATCGGAAATCAAACCGATCACATCGGCGTTGCTGGCAGCGGCAAACCAGTTCTCCCCAGGTCGCGATGGAACGATGACCGCCGTGAGATGAGGCTCGCCGTGCCCGACCACCGCGCAGAATGCGATTCGGAAATCGCCGAGCAGCATGGTCTCGACCCATTCGGGGCTGATGTTTCTGCCGAACGATGTGACAATCAGAGCGTCTTTGCGTCCGTTGATCGTCAGAAAGCCATCATGATCGATTGCTCCCAGATCGCCCGTCCGCCAAGGCCGCGACGCGGGCTGCTGTCCGAGATAGCCGTCGGTTACCGACGGCCCATCGACAACGATCTCGCCGCCGTCGATCGACACATCAAGTTCGTTGAGTGGCCGACCGACAGTACCAGCGCGGCGCTCTCCTGGTCGGTTCAAAGATACCACCGAACAGCATTCGGAAAGTCCATAGCCTTCGTGGACAGGAATTCCCAATTGCCACGCCTTGTCGGCCGTTTGCCGTGGCACCGGGGCACCTCCGACGGCTACAAATCGCAGAGAACTCGGTGCGCGGCTGCCCACTTGCTGAAGCTCTCCCACCCATTGCTTCAACAATTGTGGCACCACGACGCTGGTCGTGGGTTGTTTCAAATCAAATGCTTTTGAAATTCCCGTGCCACTGCCGCGGCCGACTTGTTCGGCAAGCGCCGTGTCGAAATGAACGTAAGCTCCGAGCATCGCCGGAATGAAAATGGAACAGATTGTCTCCAGCAACAGCGGAAGAGGCAGCACCGAGAGGTAGGTGTCTTCCGCGGTCGCGCCGGTTGCGGCTGCCAGGGCAGCCGCCGACCAGGCGATCTGTCCACTCTGGTGTCGAACGCCTTTGGGCTGTCCCGTGCTGCCGGATGTATAGATGATCTGGCCAAATCCTTCGACCGGGTTGGCTGGGCCGGTTGCGGCGACGTGATCGCCGATCAAGCTGGTCTTCACCCCCGATTGACGCGTCGAAGGCTCTGTTTGACCGGTCGTGAGAATCAATCCGACCGAGGCGCTGCGCACCACGTGCCCAAGTTGGGCAGGGCTGAAAAACGTCGGCAGCGGCACCGCGATCCTGCCTGCCAGCGCGCAGGCGAGTTGCGCGATTACCCAATCGACGCCGTTTGGCGCGAGAATTCCAATCGCTTCGGTCCGTGGCTGTAGATCTGCCGCGAGGCCAACCACCCTTGCGAGAAGTTCGCGACGATCAATGACCCGTACGTTATCGCTCACAGCAATTGTATCGCCCGCCGCCGCCGCGTGGCGATTCATTGCATCAAACAGCTTTCGCATAGAGCGATCCCGTCCCCCGCAAAGAATTCTGATGGAGCGCGACGCCAGGAGCCGCAATCGCAAATACCTTCGGCGCGGAAGCGTAGTACGTCCCCCATCGTTCATGGTCCGGGATGCGGCGATAGTCGGCGTCGGCCAACTGGGTCAGCGGGTGACCCAACCGCTCCACAAGCCGATGCAAGCGGCGGGTGAGAGTGAAAAACGACCATACGAAGCCATGTGATTGGCCAAAGGCACCGATCGAGTGAATGAAATCCGCTGTTTCGCGCGGGGCCCGGCTTGCGAACGTGGTGACCTCGAATATCTCGTCCCGGGAAATCGCCCGCGTTGACGCTGCACTGAGGACCTGCTCGATCGGTAGATCCAGATAACGTTCGGAGAAGAAACCATCATCCTCGGCGCGAACGCCAGCGGCGCAAGCGATCTCTCCATCGTCGTTTAAAACACCAAAAATTCGGGAAGGAAACGTTCGCAGCTCGGCGCCGTATTCGGCGGCATACACGTTGCGAATCAAATCTTCGGCTGCATTCCGTAAAGCATCACCAACTCGGATGACGATCGTCTCGCACATCGGTGTGCCTCGCAGCTTCTTCCAGGAACGGGTGTTCCCGAACCATGGCCTCATCAACCATGTTGTTTTTTAGAAAATCTTGACCGTAGTCACATCGGCCTTGGCGGCACGTCGGGTCGCCTGAGCCGGTTAGTTCCCAATCATGGCTTAATTTAGAATGATTCTAAATATTCATGTGAGGGTCGCGGCGCGTAAATGGCGCAACGCTTTCAAGCAAACATAAGCAGACACATCGAGTTGGAGGGCGCTTTGTGGGCCCACCCCCCGCAAATAGTTGCCGCGCTGTTGTGGTTAAGAAATTCCTTACAGCTGCCTGCTAGTTCTTTTGTGTCGATTGTTGCGAACCCAAATACGACAGGCTTGCCGGCATGAATATTTCTGCGGTTTCTGCCCCCTCGGGCCTTCACGCAGTTTCCGGCGCCAGCTACGGCGCGCCGCCACAGCAAAAGATGTCGAACCTCTTCAATTCCATCGACACCAGTGGCTCAGGCAGCATTACGCAAACCCAGTTCGAGCAAGCTTTCCAGACGAAAAACCCCCCGGCCGTGTTCCAGCAACAGGGCGCGGCTGCGATCTTCGCGGCGCTCGATCCCAACGGCACCGGCAGCGTATCAAAACAGGATTTCGTCTCTACCATGTCCGGATTGATGGCTTCGCTCCGTGCCGGCAACTCCGGATCATCCACGTCACAGCCGGCCAGTACGTTGACTGCGAGCCTGCAGGCGCTGAACCAGATCGACCCCGCAAACGTGCCTTCAACGGCGGCACCGGGTACCTTGATCAACTACAGCGCGTGAGCAAGTGGCGGTTCGGTGCCGGCATATCCTCCTTCCTCATCGATCACGATGTGGCGAACGTTGAGACTTTGGAGCCAGGCGGCGCCCCCCTTTCCCTTGAGCATTGCCACCGTCGACAGACTACCAGCCACCAGACAGCGGTCGGAAATCACGCTGACGGACGAAAGTCCCCGAGCAGGCCAGCCGGTTTGGGGATCGAGGATGTGGCAGTAGCGTCGGCCGGCAATTTCCATGAAGCGCTCATAGTCCCCGCTGGTCGCGATCGCGCCGGTCTTTAGTGCGATCTCGGCAGCGATCTTGCCGGCATCGCGCGGATGCCGGATTCCGATTCTCCATGGCGAACCGTCGGGTTGCGGACCAACCACGCGCAGATCGCCGCCGAGGTCGACGAAGCCGTGCCGCGCACCAAGGTCGGCGCAAACTTCCGCTGCCCGATCCGCCGCATATTCCTTGCCGAGACCACCAAAATCGAGCTCCATGCCCGCCTTGCCAAAGTGAAGTTGCCCATCGACCAGCTTGACGTTCTTGAGGCCGATGAAGGGCAAGATAGCATCGATCGACGCCTGATCCGGCAAGCGACAGGTTGAAAAATCCCATGCTGCGCGAAGCCGGCCTGAGGTAATGTCGAAAGCACCGCCGCTCTTGATGAAGCAGGCTTTGGCGTAAGCGATCAAACCGGCCGTCTCTGCATCGATGTCGATGCTGCCGCCGACCGCAGCGGCCTCGTTGATCCGCGCCAGTTCGCTATCATCCCGGTAACGCGAATAGCGGGCCTCGATTCTGCTGACCTCGTTTTCCGCAGCAGCAGCAAAGCGGTCCAAGTCATCGACGGCTTCTCCACACAGGTGAACGACACAGTCGGACCCCATGGCGTAGAATTGATGCGACGTCGAAAGCATCGCGCGACACTAGCTGAGTTGGCGATGGGCCGCTTGAAGCGCTAAAAGGGGGACCATAGCACAAGGCAAGGGAGCAAAATTCGCCGATGGTGGCCGCAACACCGGGAGGACGACTCCATGTCGGATACCGGACCTCCCGAGAACGCCACTTCGGCAAGCGACATTTAGCCTTTCGCTGGGTTCGCCTTGGCGCGCTCGATCCGCTTGGACAGCAGATATTCATGCGGCCGGACACCCGTCGCCGCTTGGCGGCCCGGCGCACCCGACAATCAGGCGCGCCAGGCCACTCGTTGGTCGGTGCAAGGGGTGATTACTTCATCCCGGCCTCACGCTTGTTCTTCATGTACAGCGCCTTGTCGGCGTCGCTGACGTGGAAGATATGCGTCTCGGCGGCAGAGGTGGGCGCGGCCGGCGCCGCGGCTTCCGGCTTCTTGGCGTGATGCTTGGCGGCCAGGGCGGCCGATGTCGACAGACCAAGAATAGCAAGGCTAACGATGATGACTTTCTTCATGTGCTCAAACTCCTCAGGAAAACGGATACGCAGCAGCGGCCCAGCATCATCAGCACTGTGGCTTCGATCACTCGCCGTCGCCCGCCCCGGTCGCAACATAGCCCGGTCGTGGGCGTTTCTCACCCAAAAAGTCGGCCCTGCGGTCACACCCGGCGGCTGCTGTTGCATTCTTGTTCGGCATTTTCCGAGAAGACGTGGACCGAGAACTCCGCTTGGGCCGCCCGTCAGGCCGCCATGCACAGACGCTCCTGCTTCCAGCGCGCCGGCGACTTTCCGGTGAACCGTTTGAACACGGTCGAGAAATGCGCCTGGGCGTTGAAGCCTACCGAGAACGCGACTTCGACCAGCGACATCTGGCCTGCCGCCAGGATCGCCTTGGCGCGCTCGATCCGCTTGAACAGCAGATATTCATGCGGCCGGAAACCGGTCGCCGCGCGAAACTGCGCCGCGAAATGCATCTTCGACAGGCCGGCCGCGGCCGCCATGTCATCCAGACCGACCCGCTTGTCGATATGATCAGCCAGATATTGCTCCAGCCGCTGCAGCCGCCATTTCGGCAGGCCGCTACAGCGGCCCTTGACTGATGTGGGGACCGAGGCGGGGCCGGAAAACGCGATACATGCAGCGGGCATTTCAGACATGACGTCGACGAGCATGGTTTTCACTCCTGGCGAAGCGTCAACCGTTTCCGGCCTTGAATGGATTCGCTTCGGTGCCGGAATGTCCCCCGTCGAGATGC
>CAWGKJ010000048.1:0-13193 GCA_963823115.1 uncultured Alphaproteobacteria bacterium
GAGCTCAGCCGTGCACGAAGCCGGACGGAAGCGCCGCGCGATCGGCGATTCCGTCTTTGACGAGTTCGTCTCCAACAACGCGTTCATTCTGCAACGCGCTTCGCCTCCGGGGATTGACCTCCCGGAGGATGAGGACAATGCCGATTTTTCATTTTGATATTGCCGACAGCGTCCGGCTAGAGGATGCCGTGGGACTGGATTGCAAGAGCGAGCACGACGCCAGGAAGACCGCGGACCTGATCGCCCGGCAGATCGCTATTGACCTTGCTGGCGACAACGAACCTCGGGCTGTGGTGGTAATCGACGAGGCCGGTTCGGAAATCTACCAGGCGCTGGTCAGAGGCTGACGTCGTCCGCTGCGTGGTGGCCTCGCGCGCGGCGCAATCACCTGAACTATTCGGGCTCGCTGACGACCAGGCATGTGGGCTTCACGCCGCCTTAAATTTTCGCATCAGGCTCAGGCCTTTGGCGGGAACGAACGCCGCGTCGCGGGCTTATTTCGATGTATTTGCCGGCTCTCGGCGGCCTTGTTCGACAGTCTCCAGGAGAAACGACGTGGAAATCCGTGCCGGTTACGACATTGCTTTTCAATGCCTCCAGGAGACCCCGATGATCCTGATGCTCAGCATTGAGCCAGCGCGCCGGCGCGATCTCCTGAGCGAGCACCGGATCCAGTTTTCCCCGAACGTTGCCGCGCGCGACTATATCGACATGTTCGGCAACACCTGCACCAGGATTGTTGCGCCGCCCGGCCTGATCGAAATCCGCAACGATTTTCTGATCAGAGATAGCGGCCTGCCCGACGAGGTGGCCTCCGATGCGCGGCAGCTCGAGGTCGGCAAATTGCCCGACGACGTGCTGATCTTCCTGTTGGGCAGCCGCTATTGCGATACCCAGAAACTGTCCGATCTGGCCTGGTTGCTATTCGGCGGCATCGCGCCGGGCTGGCAGCGCGTGCAGGCGATTTGCGAGTATGCCCATGACCGGATTTCCTTCGGCTATCACCACGCACGCTGCGATCGGACCGCCTGTGAAGCTCACGAGGAGCGCATCGGCGTCTGCCGCGACTTCGCACATCTCGCCGTGACGCTGTGCCGATGCATGAACATTCCGGCGCGCTACTGCACCGGCTATCTCGGCGATATCGGCGTGCCTTCCGATCCCGCGCCGATGGATTTCAGCGCCTGGTTCGAGGCCTATCTGGACGGGCGATGGTTTACCTTCGATGCGCGCCACAACCATCCGCGAATCGGCCGCATCGTGATGGCGCGGGGCCGGGATGCTGCCGACGTCGCGATCTCGACCAATTTTGGTCCGGTGCAGCTGGCGAAATTCTCCGTCGTCACCGAGGAAGTGATTTCGGCAACGGCGCGAATTTTCAGGACCGCGTAGCATCGCTCATTACGAGGAGCCAACGGGCGCGTGAATGGGCGCCCGATGACGGGCTCCACGACGAAGCAATGCATTATGGCGCGTCCCTCACGCCGGGATTGCTTCGCTGCAATAGCCGGGTTGGTTCGCCAGCCCGGCTATTTGCATCTCCCCGGGGTTTCAACGCGGCGCTCGTTGCGCTAGACACGCTGTCGATCCCAAACCGGAAGGTGCCCAAAGATGCGACGTCTCAAGCGTGCAAAAATCCCGATGCTGGCCGTGATCGCGATGACCATCCTCGCCACGCCATTGGCCTGTGTACCGACCATAGCAGCGGCCCAGACCGCAGGAAAAATCATGACTACACCTTCAGGCTTGCAGATTATCGACACCACGGTCGGCACCGGCGCGTCGCCAAAACCCGGCCAGATTTGCGTCATGCATTACACCGGCTGGCTCTATGAGGACGGCAAGAAGGGCAAGAAGTTCGACTCGTCCGTCGACCGCCACGAGCCGTTCGAGTTTCCGATCGGGCAGCACCGCGTGATCGCCGGCTGGGACGAAGGCGTCGCCACCATGAAGGTCGGCGGCAAGCGTACCCTGATCATTCCGCCCGCGCTCGGTTACGGCGCCCGCGGCGCCGGCGGCGTCATTCCGCCGAATGCGACGCTGATATTCGACGTCGAATTGCTGGCGGTGAAGTGAGAGGCACCGACCGCTGAACTCGTCTTGGCCGGCACAAAGCCGGCATGACGACAGGACAGCGCGTGGCGAGAAACAAAAAGGCCGGCCTGACAGGCCGGTCTTTGCATTTTAGTTCGATTGGAACCGCTCAAAGATTCTTGTTCGCCGAAGCGGCCGCCTTGTCGACAGCGTCCTTGGTGGCTTCCTTGGCATCGCCAATGGCCTTCTGAACCTTGCCCTTGGTTTCCTGGATCACGCCTTCGCCCTGCAAGCGGTCGGAACCGGCGGCTTCGCCGACACCCTGCTTGGCCTTGCCGATCGCTTCGTTGGTCTTGCCCTTGAGCTTGTCCGCGGTGCTACCCATTAAATTTCTCCGTTGCTTCTTGCTCATCAAGACAAGTCACAGTCGCGCGAAAAGTTTCCTTAACTATGGATAGCGCTTGCGGTTTTCTGTACCGTTCACATGACGGATTTTTCGAAAGCGAGACACGATGACAGGCTCTCACGATCATACCCATTCCGGTGATTCCCATGCCGGTCATTCCCACCGTCACGACGACGCCGAGCGCTGGAAGCACGACGGCGTCCGCGTCATTCCCGGCAACCAACTCGATCCCAACGTGCCCTCGACGCCCGGAATGGACCGCAAGGCCGCGATCAACTTCGCCCGCGCCGGCGCGCAGAAATTGTGGGCCGGCACCGTTACCATCAAGCCCGACGCCAAGACTGGCGCGCATCATCACGGTCACCTCGAAAGCATCATCTATGTCGTGAAAGGCAAAGCGCGGATGCGCTGGGGCGAGCATCTGCAATTCACCGCGGAAGCGGGTCCCGGCGATTTCATCTTCGTGCCGCCCTACGTGCCGCACCAGGAGATCAACGCCAGCCGCGACGAGGTGCTGGAATGCGTGCTGGTGCGCAGCGACGGCCAGGCGGTCGCGATCAATCTCGACATCGAGCCGGTGGAAAAGCCGGAGACGGTGCTGTGGGTCGATCCCGTGCACCGGGATCCCGCGGAGACGAAATGACGCCAGTCATCCGGGGCGCGCGCTAGCGGTGAACCGCGATGTGCAATTGCGCATCATAGTTCCACGCCACGCGTCGCCCCAAGGGCGCGGGCCCTCCTCACCATGCCGGCGCCGATTGCGACGCAGTTGGTTTCTCACCGTCGTTGGGAGCCAACGGGTCGACGAAAAAAATCTCGAACAGGGTGTCGGATTGGCGCCGCCACCTTCGTCCTCGGGGGGCAACCTCAAAAAGGAGCCTGCCGTGGCCAAAATGATCTTCGTCAATCTGCCGGTCAGCGATCTCGCCCGCGCCACCGCCTTTTATCAGGCGATCGGCGCCAGCAAGAACGAGAAGTTTTGTGATGAAACCGCCTCCTGCATGGTGTTTTCCGAAGCCATCCACGTTATGTTGCTCACTCCCGACAAATTCCGCCAGTTCACGCCAAAGAAGATCGCCGACGCCAGGACATCGAGCGAGGTCCTGATCTGCATCTCCGCCGACAGCCGGGATGCCGTCGACGACATGGTGGGCAAGGCGCAGGCGTCCGGCGGCGTTGGCGATCCCAGCCCGAAGCAGGATTACGGCTTCATGTATGGCCGCAGTTTCGAGGATCCCGACGGCCACATCTGGGAAGTGATGTGGATGGACGTTGCGGCCGCTTCAGCCGCACAGTCCGCAACGGTCGACGCCTGATTGAATCGCGCCCAACGGAGTACATCGATGTCAAAAATTTCCCCTTGCCTGTGGTTCGACGGCGAGGCCGAGGAGGCCGCGAAGCTCTATGTTTCGCTGTTGCCGGATTCCAGGATCGAGAAGGTGCAGAAGAACACTGTCGACAGCCCCGCCGGCAAGGCCGGCTCGGTGCTGGTGGTAGAGTTCACGCTGGCCGGCCAGCGCTTCATGGCGCTGAACGGCGGCACGCGGTTTGAATACACCCATGCGGTCTCCTTCAAGATCGACTGCGCCGATCAGGCCGAGGTCGATCGCCTGTGGGACGCGCTGCTGGCTAATGGCGGTCGGGCCGAGCGCTGCGGCTGGCTGAGGGATCGCTACGGCGTGTTTTGGCAGATCGTGCCGAGCGCGCTTGTGCAATATCTCGGCGGTTCCGATCCTGCCGGCGCCCAACGGGCGATGGCCGCCATGCTGCAGATGGTCAAGCTCGATATCGCCGGCCTCAAGCGCGCTTATGAGGGCAAGTCGGCGGCGTAGCTTGGTCGAAAATGCCCCTTTTGGACATTGACGATCCTCAAAATATACTGCGCTCTCCGCTCCCTAATCCCTTCCAAGAGCCGAAAGTACCCGATTATGATGTCGTTCCAATCGTTGAACTGGAAGGGAGATCGGACATGCACGCGACGCTTGGACATCCTCTCGACTGCAATTGTTTGGGCCGCCGGAATTTTCTCAAGGCGACGGCCGGTGCGACCGTAGCCGGAATTACGGGTAGCAGCCTCTTCTTGGCAGATCAGGCGCGCGCAGACGCCCTGTCGAAGGAGTTGCGCGACAAGCTGACACCCGAGCAGATCATTCAAGCAATGAAGAAGGGGAATAAGCGTTTTCGTGCTGGCGAAAGGAAAGAACGCAATTACCTTCGCGAACAGAAAGCAAGTGCCAAGGGGCAATACCCGGCGGCCGTCTTGCTAACCTGCATCGAACTCCCGTGCACCGGCCGAGGTCATCATGGACCTTGGAATTGGCGACATTTTTAACTGTCGGGTAGCCGGTAACGTTAGAAACGCGGACATCCTGGGCAGCATGGAATTCGCATGCAAATTGGCAGGTGCGAAAGTGGTGCTTGTAATGGGCCACACAGCATGCGGCGCTATCAAGGGAGCAATTGACAATGCCGAGCTCGGCAATCTGACTGGATTGCTGGCCAAGATCAAACCCGCGATAGAAGCAACTGCCTTTACGGGGGAGCGTTCGGCCAAGAACTATGCCTTCGTTGACGCTGTCGCGCGAAAGAACGTTGAGATGACCGTTGCTGAAATCCGAAAAGAGAGCACCGTGCTTTCTGAATTGGAAGCGAAGGGCGGGGTCAAAATGGCTGGCGCGATGTACAACCTAGAGACGGGTGCTGTGGAGTTCTTCGACTGAGGTTCCGGAGGGAACATCTCGGCTCCGAAGGAAAATGCGTCGGATGACCGCGCGGACCAATCAAAATGAGCCATGTCGGTGCCTGAGGCGCCAATTGCGCCTAGACTGTACGTCGCTCATTACGGACTTCGGGCTGAACCGGATGTAGCGCTCCCTCGCATCATACACGATGCAGGGATACATCTATTTAGTTAGGAGATCGGCATGGCTGTGGCAGGAACGGCTCGGTGGACCTGGATTTGGCCCGCGCTTGCATGGATAATCCTGTTGATCACCCCCGTTCTTGGTGGAGGCGGGTTGGTCTACGCAGCAGCCGGAGTGGCTCTGTTCGGTACCGTTTTTGCAGCGGTGTACCACGCGGAGACGGTTGCACATCGCGTTGGCGAGCCATTTGGCACACTTATTCTTGCCTTGGCCGTAACAGTGATTGAAACGGCACTTATCGTTTCGGTTATGATCGCGGAGCCTGCCGAAAAAGCCGGGCTGGCTCGTGACACGGTTTTCGCGGCCGTCATGATCGTATGCAACGGCATCGTCGGTGCATGTCTGTTGGGGGGCGGCGTCCGCCACCACGAACAGGAATTTCAGGCTCAGGGAGCGAGCGCGGCCCTGGCCGTCCTCGTTGCGCTCACTAGTCTCACGATGGTCCTTCCGAACCTTGCGGCCCAAGAACTCGGTCCATTGTACAACAAGCCGCAGCTGATCTTCGCCGGCCTTGTGTCGCTGGTGCTCTATTTCGCATTCGTTTTCATCCAGACGGTGCGCCATCGCGACTATTTCCTGCCGGTTCAAAGTCGAGACCAGCAGGAACATGTGCCTCCCCCGGACAACAGAACTACCGCCTTGAGCGCAGTTCTCCTCGTCGCTTCACTTGTAGCAGTCGTTGGCCTCGCCAAGGTCCTGACGCCGACGGTGGAACGAGGAATCGATTATCTCGAAGTGCCAAAAGCGGTGGTTGGCATCATCATCGCTGCGTTGGTTCTTCTGCCCGAGGCAGTGGCGGCTATCAAGGCAGCCCAAAGCGATCGATTGCAAACCAGCCTAAACCTCGCACTCGGTTCGGCGCTTGCGACTATCGGTTTAACGATACCGGCAGTAGCCGCCGTTTCGATCGTGCTGGGATACCGCCTTGAACTCGGGCTCGACGGAAAAGAGCAGGGACTGCTGGCGCTGACGCTACTTCTCGGCGTGATTACTCTGGGCACCGGGCGAACGACGGTGCTTCAAGGTATCGTGCATTTGGTCATCTTTGCCGCATTTCTGTTTTTTGCGGTGGTGCCGTGAGCTACCGCTACAGCAAGGCGACGCGAGTGGCCGCCTTTCGGCGCCTCATGCCGCGACAGATGGAGCCGGCAATGATCCGACAACTCTCGCGGGTTTTGGTCTCTGCGATGCTTTTGTTCGGGCTGCAAGGCTGCGGCGAAAAAAAGCAGGAAGCCACCGAGCAACCGGTCCGCGGACTGCGCGCGTACAAGGTTGAGCGCAAAGGCCGAAAGCCGCGTTCGCCGTTTTCCCAGCGTCCTGCAGCCGGCCGATGTCAGCAGCCTCTCCTTCGAAATTGGCGGGCAATTGAAGGCCGTTACCCTCACTGTCGGGCAAAAGGTACAATTGGGTGACGTGCTGGCGGAAATTGACCCGCGATCGCTGCAGACCCAGGTCGAACAGGCCAGCGCTGGCGTGCAGCAGGCGCAGGCGCAGCTGGACAACGCGGAAGCGGATTTCCAGCGTAAGGAAGAACTGCTTGAAGAGGGGCGTTACAACGCAGGCCGTATTCGATCAGTCGAAGGCCACGCTGCTCAGCTCGAGGGCCCAATTCGACCAGGCGCAGCGCCAGCTCGAATTGGCAAACCACAACCTGGACCGCAGCAAGCTGTTGGCGCCGTTCTCCGGCACCATCGCCCGCGTCGAGGTCAAGTCATTTGCACAGGTCGCGGCCGGACAACCCATCGTCACCCTCTACAGCGACGACCGCTTCGAAATGTCCTTCCTGGCGCCATCACCGACGTTCCAGAGCCTTGCGGTCGGACAGGTGGTCGACGTCAAGGTCGCCGACATGCCCGATCTTTCGCTCAAAGGCGAGATCAAGGAACTCGGGTCCAAGGCCGAGCAGGTCTCGGCCTTTCCGGTCGTCATCCGGCTCGACAATAAGGATGCCCGGTCTGAATGCCGGCATGTCCGTAGAAGTCAGCGATCGAGGAGCCGTTGATCGGCGGGCAACAGCGGCTTTCTGTTGCCACTCAGCGTCCTTGCGCCCGAGGGCGGCAAGGAACTGCAGGGCAAGGGCACCGTCTTTCTTCTATGACAGTGGCAGCTCAACGGTCAAAAAGCACAACATCACCGTCGGCGGCGTTCGTGACAATCGTCTGGTGGTCACTGATGGCCTTGGCGCGGGCGACATCGTCGCATCGGCGGGCGTATCCTATCTGGTCGACGGACAAAAGGTGAAGCTTCTTCCCTTCGAGGAGCAGGCGCCGTGAACTTCCTGACGCGATTCGGTCTCGCGCGATCCCGCTTCACCATGGCGGCCATGATCGGCCTGCTGCTTGCCGGGATCGTTCTCTATCCGAATTTCCCGAAGCGTGAAGACCCGGTCATCGTCATCCGCACGGCGGTGGTGTCGGCGCTTTTCCCGGGAATGGCGCCGGAGCGGATGGAAAATCTGGTTGCCGTTCCGATCGAGCGCAAAATTCGGGAGCTTGCCGAGGTCAAGGACATCAGGACGCTCGCTAGCCGAAGGCTCGCTGACGATTTACGTCGATCTGAAAGACGAGATCGGCAACGTCAACGCCACATGGCAGCGGCTTCGCGACAAGATGGGCGACGTCAAGATCGAGCTGCCCGACGGCGTCATCGGCCCCTTCGTCAACAGCGACTTCGGCGACGTCGCGATCGCTACCATCGCCATAACGGGCGAGGGATTTTCACAGCGCGAGATCAAAGATGTCGCCGACGACTTCCGCAAAAAACTCTATCAGCTAACGTGGAATCTCCAAGATCGACCTGTTCGGGGTTCAGGACGAGCGGGTCTGGCTGGAGCTGGACACGCGGAAACTGGCGGCGGTCGGGGTTCAAGTGAATACCCTGATCAAGGACCTTCAAGGCCAGAACGTCGTACTGCCATCCGGCAACATCAATGCAGACGGCACGCGTCTATTGTTGGAGACCTCCGGAGATTTTCCGAGTGTGCGCGCGATCGAAACGATGCTGACGCGGGTCGGCACCACTGACAGTCTGGTGCGGCTCGCCGATCTCGTCACCGTTCGCCGCGGTTATGTCTCGCCCAAGACCAAGCCGATCTATTTCAACGGCCGCCCCGCCGTCGTGCTCAGCGTCATCATGCAGCCCGACCAGGATGTCACGCAGCTCGGCCAAAAGCTTCGTGCGGCGGCGCGCGATTATGAGCAGCGCCTTCCGATCGGATATGCGATCGACTTCGCGACCTATCAGGCCGATCAGGTCCGTGCTTCCGTCAACTCTGCGCTCTCGAATGTGGCGCAGACCTTCATCGTCGTTGCCGGGCTGGTTGTGCTCTTTTTGGGCCTGCGAGCCGGAATGGTTGCGGCCATGATCGTCCCGTTCGCCGTCATGTTTTCGCTGATCGGCATGCGTGCGCTCGGCATCGCGCTGGAGCAGGTGTCGATCGCGGCCATCATCATCGCGCTTGGGCTATTGGTCGACAACGGCGTGGTGATCGTGGAGGACATCGCCAGCCGGATCGCGCGCGGCATGCCGGCGCAGGAAGCTGGCCTAGCCTCGGGAGAACAGTATGCATTTCCGCTCCTGATCTCGTCGATCACCACGATCGCGGCTTTCTTGCCTTTGTTTCTTTTGCCGGGATCATCGGGCGAATATGCCTTCTCGTTGGCCGCCGTGGTGGCCCTGACGCTGGCCGGGTCGTGGATCACGGCCCTCTATATCCTTCCGGCGCTCACCGTGTGGCTCATCGGCGGCCGAAGCGCCGCAACGCATGAAACGGCTGCGGCCTCGCGATTGCAGCAGTTCTATGCCTCTGCCCTACGGTCCGCTCTCCGCTTTTCGCCCGTCATGCTTGGCTGTGTGCGTCCTGCTGGTCGTGCTGGCGCTGACGCAGTTTGGTCGTCTGCCCAAGCAGATGTTTCCGCTGAGCGAGCGTAATCAGTTCCTGATCTACATGAACATGCCTGACGGAACCGACATCGCGCAAACCGAAGCCCGCGCCCTCGAAGTTTCGAAATGGCTCGGCGACAAGGCCATCAATCCCGAGATTGCGAGCCAGATCCTCTATGTCGGGGACGGCGGGCCCAGATTCTACCTCACGCTGACTCCGGTTGCGCCCGATCCCGCGTCGGCCTTCTTCCTGATCAATGCGAAGGATTATGAGGGCGCGGTGCGGGCCGCGGATCGCGCCTGGAGTTATCTTTATGCCAATCACCCGGAGGCGCGTTTCAAGATCAAGCGGCTTGCGATGGGCTCGGTTGAATCGGGCATCGTCGACGCTGGAAATCTCCGGCCCCGATGCCGACCGTCTCCTTGCCCTCGGCGCGCAGGTGCGATCGCTGTTTCAGGCTGCGCCCGGCATCCGCGAGAACGATGACGACTGGGGCAACAAGATCGTCAAGGTTGTCGTCGAGATCGATCAGGATCGAGCCCGACAACTCGGAGTAACCATCGGAAGAGATCACGCAGCTCCTGAATACCTA
Organism: uncultured Alphaproteobacteria bacterium; assembly: GCA_963823115.1. Lineage (GTDB taxonomy): Bacteria > Pseudomonadota > Alphaproteobacteria > Rhizobiales > Xanthobacteraceae > Bradyrhizobium. The sequence goes on from CAWGKJ010000048.1 coordinate 9,840, forward strand.
TTTCAGCGGCACCGCCGTTTCGATCTATCGCGAAGGCGACAATCTCATTCCGATCGTCCTCCGCGCGGGAGCGTACACCTCCCAGAGCCTGGAAGGTCTCACTAGCGCTACTTTCGCGAAGAATGGCGGGCTGATTTCCCTTGCACAGATCGCCAGGTTGGAGCCGGGTTTCGATTTTTCGCGCATCCGCCGCAAAAATCAGGAGCGAACGATGACGGTCAGCGCGCGGAGCACCTCCTTGACCGCCGGGCGAGTTGCTGGAGGCCATTCGGCCCGGCTTGCAGGCGCTGCGATCTCGGCGACGCCTATCATATCAGCGTCGGCGGCGAGCTTCAGAAAAGCGCGGAGACCAACCAGAAGCTGGCTGCAGGAGTTCCCGTCGCACTGGGCGTGATGGTGCTCGCCATCATCCTCCAGTTCAACTCGTTCCGCCGCACGCTTCTGACGTTCTTGAGCATACCGCTGATCCTGATCGGCATCCCCTTCGGGTTGCTGGCGGCGGGGCAACCACTGTCGTTCTTCGGCACGCTCGGCATCATCAGCCTTTCTGGGATCATCATCAACAATGCCATCGTGCTGATCGATCAGATCGATATCGAGCGGGAGAAGCTTGATTTGGGCGAGGCGATTGTTGCAGCGTCCGAGAAACGCTTGCGTCCGATCCTGCTGACTTCGGCAACGACTGTGCTTGGACTGGCGCCGATGGCGATCGCCGGCGGCGCATTGTGGCAGCCGATGGCGGTGCTCATGATGTCGGGGCTTGCGGTCGCTTCGCTCCTGACGCTGTTCTTCGTTCCTGCGGGATATTTCCTGCTATTCCGGTTTAACGGAACTCGATCATGAGAGGCACACTGGGACGGGAAGCTACGCCGGCAACCCGACCATCACGCCGCTCGTCCGCAAAAGCGATGCCCATGATACCATTCTGGTGCACGGCGCAGAAATCGAGTTCATGGCGGTTGTTGACTTGCCGGCAAGAGGCATCGATTCTTTCGATACCAGTTCCGGGTCATTAAAGGGGTCCCGGACATGGAATAGGTCTTGGCGCAACACCACTCTGGCGCGTTCGATGCCAGAGGGTTAAACTGATATTGATCCCAACCAAGATGGGGCGCCGTGTCCAGCCAACGTGTTGAGCGCCGTCTCGAGGCCGTCCTGGCGGCAGATGTCGCCGGCTATAGCCGCCTGATGGGTGAGGACGAAGAAGGCACTCTTGAGCGGCTGAAGGCCTGTCGTCGGGCGCTGATCGATCCCAAAATTTCCGAGCATCGAGGCCGCATCGTCAAGACCACCGGCGACGGCGCGCTCGTTGAGTTCGCAAGCGCTGTTGACGCGGTGCGCTGCGCGATCGAAATCCAGCGCGGCATGGCGAGCAGCAATGTCGATGTACCTGATGGCAAGCGGATCGAGTTTCGTATCGGCATCCACGTCGGCGATATCATCATCGACGGCGACGACATCTTCGGCGACGGCGTCAATATTGCCGCGCGCCTGGAAGGAATCGCGGAGCCGGGCGGCATCTGCATTTCGGACGATGCCTATCGGCAGATCAGGGGCAAGACCGAGATCGCCTATGACGATATTGGCCCCCAATCGCTGAAGAATATTTCCGAGCCGATGCGAGCCTGGCGAGCCCGGCCGGCCAACGCGGCGGCCATTCTGGCTCCGGCCGATCGGTCGCTCGCTCTGCCGGATAAACCGTCCATCGCAGTGTTGCCCTTCCAGAACATGAGCGGCGACCCCGAGCAGGAATATTTCGCCGACGGGATGGTGGAAGACATCCTCACAGCTCTTTGCCGTTTCAAGCAGCTTTTCGTCATCGCTCGAAACTCGAGCTTTACCTACAAAGGCCGTGCCGTAGACCTGAAGCAGGTCGGCCGCGAATTGGGGGTCCGTTACGTTCTCGAAGGCAGTGTTCGCAGGTCGGGCAACACGGTCCGCATCACTGGGCAGCTCATCGATGCCAAAACGGGCGGCCATCTCTGGGCCGACCGCTTCGATGGAGGACTCAAGGACATCTTTCAATTGCAGGACAAGGTAACGACTAGCGTCGTTAGCGCTCTGGTCCCAAAGTTGGAGCAGGTTGAGATCGATCGCGTAAAGCACAAGCCAACCGAAAGCCTCGATGCCTACGATAGCTATCTGCGCGGAGTCGCAAGTGCAGTGCCGTACACGAGGGACGGTGATAACGAGGCCTTGCGCTTTTTCTATCGTGCGATCGAACTCGATCCCGACTTTGCCGTGGCCTATGGCTGGGCGGCTTGGGTTTTCGTAACTCGCAAGTCGAATGGCTGGATGGCGGATCGCGAACGAGAGACAGCGGAGGGCGCCCGCTTGGCCCGGTGCGCTCTGGAATTGGGCAACGACGATGCGGCGGCGCTCTGCTGGGGTGGCTTTGCGCTCGCCTATCTTGCCCTCGAGCTCGACGAAGGCATCATCTGTCTCGATCGTGCGCTCGCCCTCAATCCCAATCTGGCGGCTGCATGGTATGTAAGCGGATGGCTGATGGTCTATGCCGGCGAGCCGGACGAGGCGATCGAGCGTTTCCAAACCGCCATGCGTCTGAGCCCTCGCGATCCCCTCCTTTTTCGCATGCATGCCGGTATCGCCTACGCTCATTTCTTCGCCAGCCACTACGAGGAGGCGACCGCCTGGGCGGAGAGGGCCGTGCGTGCGCGTCCTACTTGGCTCACCGCGGTGCGCATGGCAGCGGTCAGCAATGCACTTGCAGGACGGCTGGACGAGGCTAGAAAGTTCATGCATCGCATGACCGAGATGGATCCCGCGTTGCGCGTTTCCAATCTCAAGGATTTGCTCCCGCTGCGCCGGCGGGAGGACTTCGCGAAGTGGGCGGAAGCGCTGCGATTGGCCGGCCTGCCAGAGTGATCATCACCGCTAGCGCATCCGCCTGTGGTTATATCGGTTAGCGAAGTTTGACCGCCGCTCGCTTGTCCGTCGGCCTTCGATCGATCAGCAAGCTTAGCCTCCGCCCAAGGAAATACTCGCCGATCAACCTCAAGGCCGCGAGGCGCTCGGACGTGAGGCCATACATTGGCGGGTGACGACGTTATCGTAACGATCCTGTTTGCTGCGCCGCGCGAGTCTGCCGCAATTGGCACATCGCGACACGTAGCCATGAAACGTTCGTCGGTCGTTTTCGAGGAATCGGCGACATCACGCATCATCTGCGCGTGCGCAGTTATGAGTTCTCGCGCGTCGCCTCTGACCAGCCCATCGCGTCATTTCGCTGCTTCACAGCAACGGCCTTGCTTCAGGAGCAAAGCGGACACCAGCTTCGGTACGTACGCCACCGGGCTTATGAGTATATGGCCTAATAATTGATCCGCAATCCAA
>CAWGKJ010000049.1:0-23221 GCA_963823115.1 uncultured Alphaproteobacteria bacterium
GTTATGGCCCAGACCCAGGCGATTGAAAAACGAAACGTCCTCGAAGATGAAAGACCTTGGGTCTCGTTGAAGAGATGTTGGCGGGCGCTGGGATAGAGATCGGACGGGCTGTGCTAGCCAACTTCGGCGGCTCCGGTACCCTTTGACCCATGTCAAGGTGAGGGCAAGGGTCGGAATCCCTTCCCTTTGCCGGTGAGGTTGTCGGGGGAAAATCCGGTCGGGGTGCCAAGGGTCACGCTGTGGGCTGGGCCGCCGTGTCATTCGTCGAGCGATGGAACGGTCTCTCAACTCTCGGTCATTCGCCGATGGGCGATCCGTCCCCGAGACCGCCCTTGAACCGCTGGCCATTTTGGCCACAAATAGCGCAAGCGATATTTTCGGGCGGGACATGCAGACGCTATCGGCCAGGGACGCGAAGTACAACTTCGGTCGGCTTATCGACACGGCCAGGGCCGAACCCGTGACCGTCGAGAAGCATGGTCGGCCGGTCGTGATCGTGCTGGCAGTCGAGGAGTATCAACGATTGAAGATGATCGAATCGGAACACCGGGCGGAACGGATCGCTCCCGTTCCGCCGACGTAGGCAGGTGGAATGGTCAGTGCGGCGGGGAGAAATCAATTGGGCGCCATGACAAGCGGTCTTGGCAACGCTGCCGCCAACCCGCTGCTGCACCATGCGTGGCGCAGCTGGGAGGCCCGCCGTCACGACGGGGTGTCAGGTTTCTCCACCGGGTCACCGATCGAGAATGTCGGGCAACACGCTACGGTTGACGGAGCTTCGGCCTGATGGACGTATTCGCTTTAGACGATCACCTGCTGGCTCAGTATACCGGCTTCGCGCGATCCTTCACCCGCATCCGGTCGGCCGAACTCCAGCAAGAGGTCAACCGGCTTTATGCTGGCCGCCGCTTCTGGCCTGAGCCGCTGCTGCAACTGAACCCGCACTACGAGGGTGGCGGCTCGATCCGGTCGCTCGTCGGGGAGCGTGGGTTGGTCGAAGATTGCGCGCGAATCTTCATAGATCGGCGGGCGGCGTCGGATGCGGCCGACAAGAGCCTCAAGCTTCACCGCCATCAGGCGCAGGCGTTGGGCCTCGCGCTCGACGGTAAAAGCTTCGTCGTGACGACCGGCACTGGGTCTGGCAAGTCGCTGTGTTTTTTCATTCCGATCATAGACGCGGTTATCAAAGCGAAAAGAAAGGGAGAAAGCGCCCGCACACGCGCCGTCGTCGTCTACCCGATGAACGCGCTCGCCAACAGCCAGTTGGAAGAACTTAAAAAATTCCTGGCAGGTCCGGGACACCCTGTCGCAGTCACATTTGCGCGTTACACCGGGCAAGAAAAGCCCGAAGAACGTGAACGAATCAAGAATAATCCGCCAGATATTTTGCTGACGAATTTCATGATGCTCGAATTGCTGATGACCCGGCAATCGGAGCTGGACAAGGCAGTGATCGAAAACTGCCGGGGACTGAAATTCATTGTCTTGGATGAACTACACACCTACCGGGGACGGCAGGGCGCCGATGTCGCCATGCTCATGCGCCGTCTGCGCGCGCGTGTTGGCGATCCGAATCGTCCCCCGATTTGCATCGGCACCTCGGCCACGATGGCAAGCGAAGGCATTGAAGACGACCGCAATCAAATCGTTGCGGGAGTGGCGTCACGCCTTTTCGGAACCGCGATCGCGCGCGATGCGATCGTCACCGAGACACTGAAGCGAGCAACGAATCCTGAACGGTCGGCGGATGAGGGGCTGACCGAACTGGGAACAAGCGTTAGGCGTGCGGCAGAGGAAACGCCCTATGACGGCAAATCCAATGAGGAAATCGCGTTGGACGCCCTTGCGATCTGGGTGGAAACTCGGCTCGGGTTGAAGGAGGTCAATCGCAAGCCGCTTCGTGCAAGCCCCAAATCACTAAAGGAAGCGGCCGCTCTCCTCCATGACGAGTGCGGGCAGAGCCTCAGCGTTTGTGAAGCCGCGTTGAAAAACTGCCTTCTGGCTTTCAGTCTGTCAGAAGGGGCGCGTGGTGTTGCAGGCGGTAGCGATGAGCCGCTTTTCGCGTTCAAGCTGCATCAGTTTATCTCTGGTGCCGGTCGTCTGTACGCAACTCTCGACCATGCCGGATCGAGGTCGGTTACCTTTGATGGACAGATTTTCGATCCCGCGCATCCTGACAAACGCCTCTTTGCCACGCATTTTTGCCGACGCTGCGGCCAAGAGCATCACCCCGTTAACGCGCTGGAGGAAATGCGGCGCGACGCGCTTTGAAAAGCGCGAGATCGACGACGTGCCCATCAACGACGATGACGATACGGACGGAGCCGCTAGCCGCTGGGGCTTTCTTATGCCGGAGCCCGTCGATGGCGAATTCCTCTTTCAGGGCCGGGATGAGGATTATCCCGACCCATGGCTCGAAGAAGGGCGTTCAGGCGAGCTTCGGTTGAAGGCAACCTATCGCAAGACGAAGGCCGAACTTGTTGCCGTTTTGCCGGATGGTTCGACCGGCCCAGGTGGGCGTCGTGCTTGGTTTATGCCGGGACGATTCAAATTTTGCCCGGCCTGCGGCGAGCACCACAGTGACTCGACACGTGACATCAACCGCCTTGCCGCTCTCAGTGCAGAAGGGCGCAGCTCCGCTACGACCATCATCATCGCCTCAATCTTGCGCTGGATGAACGACCCGGAGTTCGCCATAGCTCCGGGCACGCGAAAAATCCTCGCCTTTACCGACAATCGACAGGACGCTGCTCTCCAGGCTGGTCACTTTAACGATTTTCTTTTCGTAACGCTGCTTCGTGGGGCGATTTTGGCTGGCCTGACCGCAGCCGGCGACGAGGGTTTGCAGGACACCGAGATTGGCCAGGCGATCCAACGCATGCTGGGCTTTGTTTCGGCCAATATAGGGCGACGTACAGAATGGCTGGTTGAGCCCGATCTCAGGGGCGCGAACCTTCTGAATGCTGAGCGCACCATGCGCGACGCTCTGACACACCGCTTCTGGATCGATCAGCGTCGCGGCTGGCGCTACACCAATCCCAATCTCGAACAGCTTGGGCTGATCGAAGCGACGTATCTTTCACTCGATGAACTTGCCGGCCGTGACGAGGAATTCGAGGACACACCTATTCTCGGATGCTGCTTCACCCGACGAGCGCGCCTCCGCCTTGCGCGCCCTGCTGGACGTGATGCGCAAAGGCCTTGCCGTTGATTGCGACGCGCTCGATCGGCTGAAAATTGAAAGCCTGGCTGGGCGGATGCGCAGCGTCATCAAGGCGCCATGGCTACTGGAAGATGAGGGTTCGCTTGCTGCGACCGTCTTTATGCCACGCCCGCCCGCGCGGCGCGAAATGCCGCAAAAGGACGAAGAGCTCATTATCCGCGGCACTCCGACCAGCACGATCGGTCGCCAATTAAGGACGATGACTTTTGCCGGACGGCGACCAACAAGCCGGCAAATGACCGAGATTGTTGAAGGGCTATTGAAAGCCGCCGCCCGCTATGGGCTTGCAACATCGGTGGCATCGCCGGTCGGCGGCGAGGGATGGCGTCTCGTGCCGTCCGGGATCACGTTTGGCTTGGCGCGCGGCAATGTCGAGCCGGAGCGAGACAACCGATTTTTCCAGGACCTCTATCGGAGGCATCGGCACTCTCCTTGCCGAGGGCGGGCAGGCGCTGTTTGGTTTTGAAGGACGGGAGCATACGGCACAGGTCGAAGGTGATCTCCGGGAGTTGCGGGAGTCACGGTTCCGTTTCGGTGCGGATGATCAGAAGACGTTAAATGAAAAGGCGGAACGGCTCCGGGAGCTGCGGGAGGATAGCCGCTTTCTTCCGACTCTCTTTTGCTCGCCCACAATGGAGCTCGGCGTCGATATCTCCTCGATGAATGCCGTTTATTTGCGAAACGTGCCCCCCACCCCGGCCAATTATGCGCAACGCGAGTGGACGCGCCGGCCGGAGCGGTCAAGCGGCACTGATTGTGACTTACTGCGCAGCGCAGAGCCCGCATGATCAGTATTTCTTTCAGCGGCCCAGCGCGATGGTGGATGGTATCGTGGTTCCGCCGTCGATCGATCTCGCCAATCCGGATTTGGTTGAAAGTCATCTACATGCGGAGTGGCTTGCCGCCACCGGTGTCGCGCTAGCTGCCTCGATTTCTGAAAACCTCGATATGGCCGCCGCCGGCAAGCCGTTGCTCGCGGAACACTGGGAACGCGTGACATCAGACGAAGCGCGCGTGGCCGGCGAAAAGCAGATTACAGCGGTCCTGTCCGCATTGGCGCGCGACTACGGCGCTACGCCGCCATCATGGTTTGCCGGTCCGGCTCCGCACGCCGCGAGCGTCGTTGCAGCCGCTCCCGACAGGTTTGCCGCCGCATTCGAGCGCTGGCGCGGTCTGCTGGCGGCCGCTGAACGCCAAGTAGAGGACGCGACACGAACGCTGAAGGATTATTCGATCTCGCCGCAAGAGCGGCGGTCAGCGGAAACAAGGCAGGCGGCCGGCAATATTCAGATCAAGCTGCTGCTCCGAGGTGCCGAAGGCCAAGGGCTCGGACTTCTATGTCTATCGCTACCTAGCGACGGAAGGGTTTTTGCCGGGATACAACTTCCCGCGGCTTCCTTTGATGGCTTTTGTGCCGGGCGGTCAGGGAGGCAAGGGGCAGCGCTATATCCAGCGCGCGCGCTTCCTTGCGATCGCCGAGTTTGGTCCAGGAAGTCTGGTCTATCACGAAGGACGCGCGTATCGCGTCGATCGGGCGCTTCTGAAAGAGGCGGGAAATGGCGAGGACGGAAATCTACCAACTTTCAGTACCGCCATCTGCTCGGTCTGCGGAGCTGCGCATGACGGCGAGCCGCCGGATGAATGCCATGTGTGCCGGCACCCGCTGGGGGGCGGTGACATCGCGAGCAAGCTTTATCGCATCGAAAATGTCGGGACGCGGCAGGTTGAACGCATCACGGCCAACGACGAAGAGCGGCGGCGGCAAGGCTACGAATTACAAACCACATTTTCATTCCACGGTGCTGTCGGAATCCGATCCACCGTTGTTGAAGATGCTGAGGGTAGCCTTCTCGCCGCCGACTTTGCTCCAGCGGCATTGGTCCGACGAATCAACAAGGGCCTGCGCCGGCGCAAAGACCTCAATGAGGTTGGCTTTTGGATTGACCCCAAAAGCGGCTACTGGATCGGCGCGGCGCGACCCGGCGAGGCCGATGACCCGTCACCTACTCGGTTTCGGCAGCAGCTGACTCCGGTCGTCGAAGACCGCAAAAACGCTCTCCTCCTCCGTTTTCCCGCAGCATGGCTTGCGGCAATGGGCGATACCGCCGTCTCGGTGGTGGCTACAATCCAACACGCGCTCGCGCGCGGCGTTGAGGGTGTTTACCAGCTCGAAGAAGGTGAAATTCTTGTCGAGCCGACACCCGCCCGCAAGGATCGCCGCGGGCTACTCTTCTACGAGGCGGCGGAAGGCGGCGCGGGCGCTTTGTCCCGGCTTGTTTCCGAAGAAGGTGCCTTCCAGGCCGTCGCACGAAAGGCGCTGGAGGTCATGCACTATGACCTTGCCAGCCTCGACGCGGCGGCAATCAGCGGTCCGTCGGCCCTATTGAACCTGTCGGACGCGCGGTGCGTCGCCGGCTGCTACCGTTGCCTTTTGTCCTATTTCAACCAGCCGGACCACGAGCTGATCGATCGGCGGCAGGATCCTGCGCTCGCCTTCCTTATCAGGCTCGCATTCGCGGCCACGCGAGGTGTTGACGGAGCTGGCGAACCGCATCCGGACCTGGGCGGCTGTCCACCGCCAGACGCAGCTCCGCTGGTCGTTGATGGCCATAGTATCGAACTGATCTGGAGGTCCGCCCGGATCGCCGCTGCCGAGGAAGGTTCGGTTCCCCCGGGGTTGAACGACAACTTAGCCGCACGCGGGATCGAGTTGATCCTGCTGCCTTCGGCGGGAACCGCGCGCAGTCAGGTGCTCGCCGATCTGGCTGTCCTGCTCGGAGGGAAGCCTCTGTGAGCGCGACCGCAACCTTCTCCCCGGGCGAGTTGGTTCACGCGCGAGGCCGGGAATGGATTGTCCTCGCCGTAGGCGATGCTCTTCGTCTGCGACCGCTCACCGGCTCCGAACAGGAGGCCGAAACCCTCATTCCCGAGCTTGAAACAGATCCCGTCACCTATGCGGCATTCGATCCTCCGACTGGAGACCGGCCGGGGGGGCGCGAGGCTGCCCAGTTGCTCCGGGACGCTCTTCGACTGTCGCTGCGCCGCGGTGCCGGCCCATTCCGCGGAGCGGGCAGGATCAACTTCGAGCCGCGTGCCTACCAGCTTGCGCCGCTCATGATGGCGCTGCGCCAAGAAACGGCGCGCCTCCTGATCGCCGACGACGTCGGCATTGGGAAAACCATCGAGGCCGGCCTCATCCTTCGCGAGTACATCGATCGCGGCGAGATCGACCGGTTCTCAGTTCTTTGCCCGCCGCATCTCGTGGATCAGTGGACGACGGAGCTCGAAACCAAATTTTCGATCACCGCAACCCCGGTCACGGCGTCGGCTGCCGCGCGGCTGGAGCGCGACCTTCCCAATACGATCAGCGTCTTCGAGGCCTACCCTTTCACTGTCGTCAGCCTCGACTTCATAAAAAGCGAACGGCGGCTCGACGACTTTCTGCGCGCATGCCCTGAGATGGTCGTCGTCGATGAAGCGCACGCCGCAGTCTCGGGTGGCAAGGCGCGCCACCGACGTTTCGATCTGCTTCGGAAACTCGCCGACGATAAGACGCGGCATCTTCTGCTCCTGACGGCCACGCCGCATTCCGGCGACGATGATGCATTTCACAATCTGCTTGGCTTGCTCGACCGCGGATTTCTCCAGATTGCGGGATGCAACGGGCGACCAATACCGCGCCCTGCGAGAGCGCCTGGCCGGCTATTACATTCAGCGTCGCCGCCGCGACATCGACGCCTGGCGCGAGCCAGGCCTTTTCCCGCAGCGAGAGGTTTCGGAGATCAAGTACCGGCTCTCGGGCGACTATGAGCGCTTTTACGGCGCCATCCTCGACTATTGCGCGGAGGTCATTGCATCCGAAGAGGGCGCGCTGCGGCAGCGGCTGGCCTTCTGGGGAACGCTCTCGCTGATGCGTTGCGTCGGCTCCAGCCCGGCCGCCGCCGCCCGCGCCTTGAGAACACGGGCGATCCTCGATGTTGATGAGGCGGAAGCCGATCTCATTGCGGCACGGGCCATCGACGAAGACGAGTCGGCCGAGGACGATCTCGAACCCGGCGCCGCCATCGAGGACACGCGGCTGGCTGGGTTGATCGCACAAGCCGACGCGCTTGCGGCAAATTCGGCGCGCGATCCGAAGTTCGCTGTTCTGAAGTCCGCGCTCCAGGGCCTTTTGAAGGACGGATATTCGCCTGTCGTCTTCTGCCGGTTTATCGCGACGGCTGAGGCGATTGGCGCCGCCCTCGCATCCACCTTCAAGGACTACACCGTCGAAGTCGTCACCGGCTCACTTCCATCCGAAGATCGGGAGACCAGGGTCGAGGCGCTGGGTGAATTCGAGAAGCGGATTCTCGTCGCGACCGACTGTCTTTCAGAAGGCATCAACCTCCAAGCCTACTTCGATTCCGTCATCCACTATGACCTGTCCTGGAACCCAACCCGGCATCAGCAGCGCGAAGGGCGGGTCGATCGGTTTGGACAGAAGCGCGAGACCGTCAGAACAATCCTGATCTATGGCGAGAACAATCCGGTCGATGGCGCGGTGCTGGATGTGATCCTGCGCAAGGCGCGGGCGATCGAGAAGCAGACCGGCGTTCAGGTGCCGATGCCGGACGAAGGCGGAAGCCTCACCAAGGCGCTGATGTCGGCGGTTCTGCTGCGGGCGCGGGAGCGCCGCCAGTTGACCCTCGACCTCGATATGTCGCGCTCGCCAGAGGCGAAAGAGATCGAGATCGCCTGGTCGAATGCATCGGAGAAAGAGAAAAAGGCCCGCACGATCTTCGCTCAACACAGCCTGAAGCCGGAAGAGGTTGCGGCGGAATGGACGCTGACGCAGTCCGCTCTCGGTGACTTCGCCGATACCGAGCGCTTTGTATCCCGCGCGATGATGCGGCTTGGCGCCCCGCTGGTGTCGCAGACGCGCGGGGGCTTTTCGGCTCCCCTTTATCTCGTGCCCGACATTTTGAAGGAACGGTTCCAGGCGGAGGGCATGCTGGACGAAACGGCATCGCCGAAGCCCTTGAAGATTGCCTTTGAAGCGCGGCCGCGAGCGGGATTCCTTTCGATCCATCGCGCGCATCCGCTGCCCGGTATCCTGGCGGAGACCTTTCTGGAGAATGCTCTCGATCTCCAAACCAAACAGGACAACCCGGCAACCCTGCCGCGTTGCGGTGTTTGGGAAAGCGAGGCGGTCGAGACCGTCGTCACGTTGCTCCTGCTGCGCATTCGCCACCGCATCGATTCGCGCGGGCGGCTCGGACCGCAATTCGCCATGGCGGAGGAGGCCGCGGCGATTGCGTTCGACGCGGCGACTGGCGCCCGCGTCCTCGCCGGCGACGCGGCGTTTGCCCTGCTGGAAGCAAAGAGCGGCAACGTGCCGGAACGGGTGCGCGATGCTCAGTTGGCCAAGGCAGTGGCTGGGCTTGGTTCGCTGAAATCAGCGCTGAACGCCTACGCCGCCGAACGTGCTGGCGCCCTTGCGGCCGATCACAGCCGGGTCCGCCAGGCGCTGGGATCGAGAGCCGGCGTGAAGGTCGAGGCGGTCCTGCCGGTCGATGTGATCGGCGTGTATGTCCTGATGCCACGGCTGTGAGGGCGGACCATGGCTCATAGACCCACCCGCTCCCGCCAGTCCCGTCGCGCCGCCAGGCTCGATTTTGCCGGGCTCGAAATTGTCGGCGCGCTGCTGACGCCGGATATCGTCGCCCGGCTCGCAGCCTTCGAGGCCAACGATCAAACGGTCGAAGGGTACGAGATTCCGCCCGGTTTGAAGCTGCGCGACGAGATCGCGCGCTACTACCGCATTGGCGAAGCATTGTGGTCGCGGTTCGAGGCCTCCCGTGGCCAGAGTGTCGCCGCGTCCGAGCGGTTCGTCCTCGATCTGCTGCGCCAATGCTTTGGCTTCGACTCCCTCGAACCGCAATCGATCACGCGGATCGGCGAGCGTGAATTTCCAGTCCGGCACGCCGCGCTTGGTGGGCGCGTGCCGATCGTTATCGCGCCAGCCCCCGCTGAAGGCGCGCGTCGATCCGGTGTGGATGAAAGCCTTGCCCAGTTCGGCGACAGCTCTCGCCGGCGATCCGCGACCCTGCTGTTGCAGGAGTACCTGAACGCCCGGGAGGATGCCGCCTGGGGTTTGGTCAGTGACGGCGTGACGTTGCGCGTGATGCGCGACAACATCAGCCTGACGCGGCCGGCATGGATCGAAGCCAACCTGTCGAAGATCTTCTCCGAAGGCTTGTTTCCGGATTTCTCCGCGCTCTGGTTGCTGATCCATCAAAGCCGGTTCGGCCAGGCGGATGCCGCTGTTTCGGACTGCGCACTGGAACGCTGGCGCGAACGCGGACGTACCGATGGGGTCGCGGCGCGTGACAAACTGCGCCAGGGCGTCGAAGCGGCCCTGCTCGAACTTGGCCAGGGCTTCATCGAGAACCCGGCCAACGGGGCACTCCGTCAAGCGCTGACCGATGGCGCGCTCAGCGGGCATGCCTATTTCGAGCAACTCCTGCGCGTCATCTACCGCCTGATCTTCATCTTCGCGGCGGAAGATCGCGGGTTGCTGCACCCGGCCGGCACGTCGGACCAGGCGCGGCGGGTCTATGCGGAAGGCTACTCGCTGGCGCGCTTGCGCGAGCGGTCGATGCGCCGGACCGCCTGGGACCGGCATGCGGATTCATGGGAGGGCCTGAAGGCCACGTTCCGGGCGCTGATGCGTGGCCAGGAGCAGCTTGGCCTGCCCGCCCTCGGCGGCCTGTTTGCCCATGGGGTTGTGCCAGACCTCGAAAACGCCCGGATCGAAAACCGGCGCTTGCTGGCGGCGATCTGGCGGCTGGCCTGGCTGCGGCCGGAGGGCCAGCCGCTCACGCGCGTGAACTGGCGCGACATGGAAACCGAGGAGCTGGGTTCGGTCTACGAGAGCCTGCTGGAGCTGACGCCCCGAGCCAGCGCCGATACGCGAACATTCGAGTTTGCCGAAGGTGATGAAACCCGCGGCAACGCGCGTAAGACTTCTGGCAGCTACTACACGCCCGACGCGCTGGTGAAGCTGCTGCTGGATTCCACGCTGGAGCCGGTTCTGGACGCGGCGGAGGCGCGCAACACTGCTGATCCTGCCGCTGAGATTTTGAAGCTCTCGATCATCGATCCTGCCTGCGGTTCCGGTCACTTCCTGCTCGGCGCCGCACGCCGCGCCGCCGCCCGGATTGCCAAGCACAGAAGCCCAGGCGCTCCGTCACAGGACGAGTTCCAGCACGCGCTGCGCGAGGTTGTCTCGCACTGCATCTACGGCGTGGACCGCAACCCGATGGCGGTTGAGCTCTGCAAGGTCGCGCTCTGGATCGAAGCGCTGGAGCCGGGCAAGCCCCTCACCTTTCTCGACAGCCATATCCGTTGCGGCGACAGCCTGATCGGCGTCTTCGACTATGAGATGCTGCGTAAGGGCATTCCCGACGAGGCCTATAAGCCACTGACCGGCGACGATAAGGAAACGGCGAAGGCCTATGCCAAATTCAACAAGCAGCAGCGCGAGGGCAAGGGAGCAACGGGCTTTCTGGCCAGGACTGAGGGCGCCCGCCGATCTGATCGACGCGGCGCGGGCTGTGTCAGACATGCCCGAGGATACGCTGGAGGAGATTGCCGCCAAGCGAACTGCGTTCGAGCGGCTGCATTCGGGGCACAATTGGTTAAACCTGAAGATCGCCAGCGATTGCTATGTCGCTGCGTTTTTTGCTCCGAAAAATGACAGGCGGTGCCGGCACCGGCGGACTTGGCGCGGCCGACGATCCCCCTGACCGACCATGTTTGGGCGGCGGTTCGTGGTCAGACTGATCTATGGACCACTTGTTGGGCATCGCTGACAAGATTCGCACACGAGGTCGACGCATTCCACTGGCTGATCGAGTTCCCGCATATCTTTTCGCGCGGCGGCTTCGACGCCGTCATAGGCAATCCGCCGTGGGAACGGATCAAGCTTCAGGAGCAGGAGTTTTTCGCTTCGCGCTCACCTGAGATCGCGACTGCTCCAAACAAGGCGGCCCGCGAGAGACTTATCAAAGCGCTGGAGAAGGCGGCGCCCGACACCGCCGAAGCACGTCTGCTCGCCGAGTTTCAATTCGCAAAGCGCGCCGCCGAAGCCGCAAGCGAATTTGCGCGAAACTCAGGGCGGTATCCGTTGACTGGAACCGGCGATGTGAACACCTACGCACTTTTCGCCGAGCATTTTTCGCGGCTTGCGCATGCGGAAGGGCGCTCCGGGGTGATCGTGCCAACCGGCATCGCGACCGACAGTTCAACGTCTGCGTTCTTCGGCGACCTGATCAATTCGGCGCGGATTATCAAGTCTGTTATGATTTTCAGACTGGACACGGATTTTTCGATCGCATCGGTCATGCGCGATTCAAGTTTTGCATACTGACTGTCACGGGAAGTGGCGGCCGCTCGACAGGCCCCGCCGAATTTGTCTTCTTCATTCGCCAAGCAGATCGAATTAGATCAGAAGGAACGGTTCTTCGCGCTCTCGCCGGAGCAGATCGCGCAAATTAACCCCAACACCAAGACGGCACCGGTCTTCCGATCGCGTGCTGATGCAGAGTCTGACAGCAAAGATCTATTCCCGGGCACCGGTGTTAATTGAGGAGCGGCCGCCCGACAAGGCGGCGACGTAAATCCATGGGGCATTACGTTCCAGCGCATGTTTGATATGTCTGGCGACTTCAGTCGTGTTCGCCACGCTTGGCCAACTGGAAACTGAGGGCTGGACTCGCGACGGGACGCGATTGGGTCGCCTGTCGGACACGACTGGCTCATTGAGCGCCGCGTGCCGCTCTACGAAGCAAAGATGATTCATCATTTCGACCACCGTTGGGCGACATTCGACGGTGGAGTCGGTCGACGATGATAGTGCTCGAGACGTAACGCTGAGCGAAAAGCAGATCGGCACTTTGAGACCTCACCGCGATATTGGGTTCCTGAGAATGAGGAAAGACTTCGCTCTGCGCGAGTCCCATCCAGCCTTAAGCGAGCATTCCGTGAGGCGAACGCGGAACGCTGCTTAAAAGCAATTGCCGAATGGCTGACTGGATATTTCGCGAGCGTTGAAGGGCGCGCCGCGCGCGAGGAGGATCTCACGCGCATTCTTGGCCGTGATCATTCTTGGCGGCACTATCTCTGGGTGCGGCACCCGAGCGCTTTCTTCGAGAGCCGAAGACAATCGCAAACGGCGCAGAGATGCACGCGAAACCGCCCTCACGACGGACGATATTATTTTCCTCACCGCGGACCTAGATGATTACCTATTGGTCTGACGGCCTCTCTGGTTGATCGCAAGCAGCCACGCTGGCTGATGGGGTGGCGCGATATTACTAACGCAACAAATGAGCGGACGGTGATCGCGAGTGTATTTCCGAAATGTAGGCGTCGGGGACACGATGCCTCTTATAATATCCTGTCATTACGAGATGCTCGGTTCTGTGCCGTTTTGATGCAGTGCTTGCGTCCTTGGCACTAGATTACATTGCGCGACAAAAGATCGGCGGGCATCAACCTAAATATAATGTTTCTCAAGCAACTTCCGTCCTGCTCCATCAGATTTTAATGCAGACTGAACTTGGCTTCATCACCCGCCGGTGCTTGAACTAACCTACACTAGCCATGCTATGCGTCCGTGGGCCGAGGACCTGGGCTACACTGGCAGCCCATTCGCATGGGATGAGGACCGCCGAGCCGAAGCTTCGCGCAGAACTCGACGCATTCGTCGCCCATAAATATGGCCTGACTCGTGATGAGCTGCGCTATATTCTCGATCCGAGCAGACGTCAAAGGCGGCGACTATCCATCGGAGACCTTCCGCGTTCTGAAGGGCAAGGACGAAGGCCGTTTCGGCGAATATCGTACCAGACGGCTGGTCCTTGGTGGCGTGGGATCGGCTTGCGACAACCAACCTTGATGAGAGGCCTGCGAAGTCCGGGGAATGGAATCGAGCCATCACCTCGCCTACTTCGGGATGGCGCCTGGGCGCGTCCGATGCCAGCTGCGCGGGCGATGCCGGCGCGATGCTTGCGGCAATCCTAAAGGCGATGGCTGGGCCGATGCCCGCTCGCCAAGTTCGCCTCGCCGCGACATTCGGACTCGAGCCCAGACTGCTCCTCCCCCACCTGGGCCCCAATCAGGCGGCGGAATGGCAACGCCTCATCGGCGCCGAGGCCGCTCCGCTCACGGGCAACGCAGCCTCATTCGCCCCTCGTGCTGATCGGACATGGGGGAGCGCGGTCACGGCTCATCGCGGCAACGGAAGACTGGTCGAGAACCTCACTGCGGGCACATGGGCGCCAGGCCCCGGCCTCGATGCGATCGATACGGCGGGCTGGCCGGACGGGCGCGCGGGCATGCTGATGCGCGTGCTGCCGCACATCGCCACCGATGCCGTGATCTCAGCCATGCCGGCGGAAATCCGGGGGTGGATTGATGCCGCTGCAGCCTGATCTTCTCGGGCCACCGTCTCTCACCGTTCAGCCCATTGTCGGGCAGAGCGGCCCTCGCCTCTGGGTCAAACGTCTGGCGATTTGGCAGGAACCCGGCGGGGAGAAGGTCCGGGATATCAGCTTCCGTCCGGGTTTGAACATCATCTGGTCGCCCGATGGCGGTGATGCACTCTCTTCCGAGTCCCCCACGGACGCCATTGGCCACGGGAGCGGCAAGACACTGTTCTGCCGCCTCCTCCGATACTGCCTTGGCGAAGATCGCTATGCGGCGGAGGACCAGCGTGAACGCGTCAGCGTGGCCTTCCTGAACGGCATTGTCGGCGCGGAAGTCATGCTCGATGGGGTGTGCTGGGCGATACTCCGGCCACTCGGGGTGCGTCGGCGCCACATGGCCGTTGCTGGTGGCAACCTTGACGAGATCGCCTCTGGCGAAGGGACGTCCACCGGACTTGAGCCATTTCTGGACGCGGTTGAAAGCAGCATCCTCACCACCGGCCTGGCGGCGCTGATATCCGGGCAGCGATCGGATCGCCGAAGCTGGCCGATCGCGCTGGCCTGGCTGACGCGCGATCAGGAGTGCCGGTTCAACGACGTGCTGGAATGGCGCTCAACCGCGTCGGACTCGGACTCGCCCGGCACGAGGAATGACGCAGACCGAAAAGCTTGATGCGCTGCGCGCTTTCATTGTCGCCATCACTCCCGAGGAGCACGCCAAGCGCGCAGAGGTCGCCAGCCTTGATGACCAACGCCGGGCGCTGGAACAGGAGATCGGACATCGGCGCTGGGAAATCGATCGAACGCAGAGCCGATTGGCCGGTGCTTTAGGCGTCTCAGCGGAAACCCTCGCGGACGGCCCGCTGGCCGTCGAGCAGATGCGCAAGGCAGCGCAAGACCGTCTCGCGTCGGCCGCGAAATTGCCCGCCGGCCAACCCAGATCGGGCGTCGATGCCGCCCGGCGGGAACATGAGGGCGCCCGGGCAGAGTGGACGCGGCTTGAAGCAGAACGTATCCGCATCGAGGCGACCATCCCTGAATCCGAGAAAATGGCGAGCCAACTCCAAGGCGAACTGCCGGGGATCTCGTTCTCGAAGAGCGAAGCGGAAAGTCCAATCTGCCCGATTTGCGATGTTCCGATCGACCGCGCGCTGGCTGAAGGGTGCGGAGTTTCCCACAAACTCCCTGACCTTGAGGCATGTCGCCAGCGTTTGGCGCGCGAAAGAAGAATATCGAAGACGAGATCAACAGACTTGCAGGCCTGCGGTCTGCCAGGACCCAAACGCTCCAGCAGCTCGCTCTGGCCAAACAGCGTGTCGACCAGTTGGCGGAAAGCCTCGCGGCCATCGAGAAGGCCCGCGATGCCCGTGAGGGCGCATGGTATTCGGCACGGCGTCTTGTTGACGACGTCGAGCGGCTGTCCGAGTTGATCGGCACCCAGGAGACCGCGCAGAAGTCAGCGCGAGAGATTGCGTCTCGGCTTGAAACCGAACGCGCGGTGCTCGGGGCATTTCGCGACAAGCAGGCCCGCGTCTTCGGTCGGCTGAGCGAGAAATTCGATCCGATCGTCCGTCGTCTGGTGGGGCCAGATGCCAAGGGGCGCGTCACGTTGAGCGGCAATGGGCTTGAGCCGAACGTCAACATGGGTGGGGATCGAACAACAGCGGCGATCGACTCACTGAAAGTGCTGGCCTTCGATTTGGCCGTCCTGTGCCTGAGCATCGAGGGAGCCACGCGTGTTCCGGCATTCTTGATACACGACAGCCCGCGTGAAGCCGACCTGGGGCTCAGCATCTATCATCGGCTGTTCAGACTTGTGACCGAAATCGAGGGGTCGGACGGCCCGCCGCAATTCCAGTACATCGTAACGACGACAACACGCCCGCCCGAGGATCTGGCTGTTGAGCCGTGGCTGCGGCTGACGCTGCGGGGATCGCCCGGCACCGAGCGCCTCCTGCGACGTGATTTGTGAAGCGGGGAGAAACTGCCATGAACGTGGTGTAACCCATGCCGCTATCCCCCATCGAACGGATCGTTTGGACAAAGCCGCGGTTGACGAAGGCTTCGGCCTGAAGCGCCCCGACGACGGGGAGTGGCTTGCCTACGACAGCCTGGGAGCACCCGCGTCGATCCGGCTGACATCCGTCGCGCCAGACTATGTGGTTGCTGTCAATCACGCGGGTGTCGCGGCTGACCTGATTGAGCGCTGGCAGGCTTGGCCCAGTGGCGGCGATCCCTCGGTGCCAGATGGCTTCACCGCGTTCATCGTCTCTGACACCGCTCCTCTCCATCATTTCGTGCGCGAAGTCTGGCGGCTTGCTCGCGCATTGCCCATTGAGCCGCTCCGCGTCTTCGAGGCTCAGACACGAAACCTGCCGCGCACGACCGAAGCCGAGAGACTGGTAGTTCAGCGCGTCGGTCAGGACGTTTTTCGCGAGGCATTGCTGTCCTATTGGGGTGGTTGTTGTGCAGTGACCGCCGTCGCTGATCGGCGCCTTTTGCGCGCCAGCCACATCAAGCCGTGGGCGAAATGCAATACCGACGCCGAGCGGCTTAACGTCTACAACGGGCTGCTGTTAGCCGCCCACGTCGATGCCGCGTTCGATGCCGCGTTAATTTCGTTCGACGATGAAGGCGCGATAATTTTTCGTCCCATTTTGCCCAAGGGGATCGGCATGCCCTTGGGGTTCACGCTCATCTAGCATTGCGGCGTGTCGGAATTGGACATCTGCCGAATTTTGGCATGGCATCGGGCATTTTTTCTGGGGAATTGGCATAATTGGTGAAAAATTGCAGCCAATTCTCGACAATAAATTTCTACGGCAGTATTTTGCTTTGATTTTAGCTGGACGTTTCTTGTTTGCTCGGACGAAAAACACCGTTGTGAATCCCTGATGCAGAGGTTCTCCAACCTCAGGCCGAATTTGATATCCAGCGAATTCGTCATCTATTCGTGCTGTCGATTGCAATAACTCAGCCGGAAACTTGCCCAAGGTACTCTATCACTTGGCAGTCGAGCCCCTGATCACACGACATTTAACCTAAAAAATCTGATGGCAGCGATATCAATGATATATCGCTCAACACGTTACATGATAAACGACACGTTACTTGATAAGTTCACGCACCGTCCGACATCTTACCTGAGACTCGTCAGCTGAAATGTTTGGGAAGACCCAGAGACCAAGTGCGCGACGAACAGATCGAGCTTGAACCGCCGGAGGAGACAGCGGCATGTCGCGAGGGGAAGTGACTCAAACAAAATGGTCTCCGGCGAAGCCGGAGCGGTTCATATCGCAGCTTGGCGCATGCGTTCGCGAGTGTTTTCGAAATCTTCGGCCGAAGTGCCCGAAGAAGCAAAGCCTCTTATCTTTTCGAATATTTGCCGCGCGGCAACGCGCGAAACGCTTCGGCCACAATTAAGTCTGGTAGCGAGCGCTTCAGGGCTGTCGCAACCTTCACGCACAATGCCTCCGAGCGTCGCTAATACCGTCTGTACTAAAGGCGGAGCCGCGATGTGTTTGCCTCGCGCGACTACCAGCCTAGCCGGCAGTCCAGCTAAGAACGCAATTTCGGGCACGACACGCGACACGAAGTGACGCGCATGCTCGCACCGACCGAGCTTGTCGGTGCTAGCCGAATATGCGGCCTCGAGCTGGTTCAGAGGTGCTCCGGACATCCAGAGCGGTAATAGTATGACAATCTTCGCAAGCGCCTCTCGCGCTCGATGCTCGTCATCTGGCAATTTCTTGTAAGCGTCACCGAAAAGTCCCTCGAGACTTTCTGGTCGTATAAAGTCCATGAGCAGAAGCGGCCTGCTGGTTAGCCATCCCATTAGAGCAGACATGACCTCCACGGTGTTTCCGTCCAGCCCTCCCGCGTCGGCTAGATCGACGAGTTGCTGTAAAACGCCAATCGAAACCCCGGTTGACGACGAAACCGGTTCGATCCACTTGCCTTCTTGGGGAATTTCGGTGATCGGCCGCGCGGCCAATGCGGCCGCTATCCGTGTCTCAATCCAAGCTTCATCCCCTAAGCGTCTCGCTTTGTAGGCCGCGAACGAACGCTCAGCAATGCGTCCCCAGGGTCTGCCGATGAAGAGGCAGTGGAAAACGGTAGCCTACTTAGAGATACGTCGAATTTCCAACCACAGTTCCTGCGTGAATTTGGTCTAGGACACCCTCGAGCGGATCTTCGATTTCCAAACACTGGTCGGCCTGTTCGAAGATTGCCTGTAGCTCCTTCCAGTGCCCGCTAATTGCATTGTTTTGGTCATCGAATTCGATGACTTTGCTCGGAACTAAAAGGACAAACCCCTGCGCGCCATCGGCCGCGCGGCCCGCCCGGCCCGCCGCATTAAGGAGCTCGTGAGCCTCCAACTTCTGCATCTTGTCAGCATTGGGATCAAAGCGACTGTCCCCGCAGATGATTACCACTTCGCTCGGAAGGTTCATGCCTTGTGCGAGTGTGGAGGTGGCAAAAAGCACATCGATCCCGTCTCGCCGTTTGAATAGCGACTCGTGCAATTCCCTTTCTTCTCGAAGAAGGAGTGAATGGTGGCTTGCGGTGCCGGCCCGAAGAACGCCGTCATGATCGATTTGAAGATAGCAGTGCTCAGGACCGCCCATCTCTTCGACAACGAGAGCACGCCATTTCACTTCTTCCTCGTTAAGCGTCACGGGCTTTTGATCTAGCCGTGCGCGGAAATCGCTTACGCAACTCTCGCAGAACACAGTGGTTTGAACGAAAACCAGTGTTTTCATGCCTGACGAAGCAGCCGCGGCGGCGATGGCACCGCTCAACTTGTTCCCGTTTGGCGTCAAATACCAAGTGCCCCGTTTTGCGTTGCCTGTCTCTAGGAGCTGAGGTGTTGCTAGAAGTGGAAGCAGCGCATAGTCGCGTCGATCGCTCGAGCTCCACGTTTGGAGCAAACTAAATAGCCCGAAAGGTGCGGCCAACAACTCACGCTTTACACGCGCGGGCGTTGATCGCTGCGTCGGCCGTTCCTGTCGGGCATGAGCAAGTTTGGCATTGAGGTGCGCGATCTGGGCCGCCGGATACACGACACACCCACGCACCTGTCGGGTTGGCTTCCAGGCTAAGTCGAGGGCGAGGGATTCCCTGTCGGTCAGTGATCCGAGCCAACCAGCAACCTCGCCAGCATTTTTCATCATAGCGGATAGCAGTAACAGATCGGCCGAGGGAGCAATTCGCGTCAAATTAAGTATTGCGAGCATCGCGTCGAGCCCTCTGCGACCGCGATCCTCTTTACGCGGATGAAGCAGATGGCACTCGTCGAAAACAATCAATCCAAGATCGGCAAAAGCCTCGGGCTGCATCGAAAGCAGCATGAGACGACGCTCCGGCGTCGTGACGGTCACCTCAGGTAGATTCACTATTCGTCAACAGTGACTTCATCATCAAGATCGGCAACGACGTCAAAATTCCGAAAGATATTTCTTAGTGCCTGTGTTGTCTGGCCCACGAGTGCATGCGTCGGTGCGAGGAAGACGACCTTTTCCTCGCGAAGGAGCGCCGCTGCAATTTTAAGCTCGGTGAGGGTGGACTTTCCCCCGCCCGTGGGGAAGCTGATGCGGAGGAGGTGCCCTTCTTGAGGTAGCCATTGTTGATTGCTTCGCGATGATTGCGCCACAAAAACGGGCGTTGACGCGCTATCCGTCGAATGATTTGCCACCACCCGTTTCGTCCACTCCGCCAGGGCAGGAACGCGGGTCAAAGCTGTTCCAAGCAGATCGCGCTCGATTGATAGCAGGAGATTCGCGAGGTGCAGTGGCCCCGGGTAGAGACTGAATACGTGTTTGCCGGCATCGAGAACACCGTCGATCGGCTCGATGCAAAGCTGTTTGACTTGGTTGAAAATTGCGGATGCAGTTTGCATCTCGCCATCGCTGGGTGCGACATCCGTTGGGCTGCGAAGCTGCTGCGCCAATCTTCGCACCCCGCGAAGAAGCATTTGTTGGAGAGCTTGCAGCGCTCGTTCCACTGGGTCAGCGTCAGGGCCGACTACTTCAGGAATGCTCGCTCGAAGGATCAGATTGACTCTTCCTTGTGCGAGGTCTTGAGAGAGAGCAACAGCGCGAGCTCAACCGGATTACAGTTTTCTGAAATCAGGAATAATCCGCTTCGCGCACTCTGTGGCATCGGCGTTTGCTTCGGCCACCAGGAAAAGAAGTGTGGCGCAAACCTCGGGCGCAACAGTGGCAGCATCGATGTGACTTCCTCGGTCCCTGCGAGACCGACCGAGCATGCAGGTTTGATGCGCAGACGCCGCGACAAAGGCGGCAGCCGCCCGGTTTTGCCGTTCCGGAAGTAAGGCGACATGGATTCATGTGCGGCGGCAAGGCGACGCAACTCATTCAAAGTTTCGGTGAGTTCGGGTGCTCGCTCCATCATATGCTTCGCCCCTTAGCCGAATCCGAGCGGATACGATGTCGGCGAACGCGGAGGTAAGTCGCTTCGATAATCCCTCTAAATCCAGGCCATCGAGCGCTGGTGCGGTTCGAATAAGCGCCGCTGTAATGGGATCAAACATGGGCAGTCATCGCCTTGACATGATCGATTGCCCGATCAGCGAAGGCGCTCATCCACTTGCGGAGGTCTGGCAAATGTATTGTCTCGGCCCGCCGCCGCTTATCGTCGCCCGGTGCGCTTTCGTCGAAACCCTTAAATAATTTAGCGCGCGCGGTATTCGCCATGTGAGTATCGTCTACCGTGATGCTGACCCGATATCGGCGGACTTCCTTCCACAAGATATTGGAGATCGCTGTATCAACGTCTAAAGCGGGATCAAGCATCTTCTGGGCTTCGAGCATTGCAGTGGTGTGGTGAGTAAGCTCGGAAACACGTTCGCCTGCCTCCAACGCAACAATGCCGGGCCAGACTTCTTCTTTAATCGTTTTACGCGCGTTGACGGTCGCTTTGTCCTCGAACACTATAACCGCGGTCACGGATTTTCCGTCTGCAGCGATCTCGAGTTTGAGCCCATCAAACCCCTTATCCGCTTTCAGGATTTGTGGGGGACGAGTGACAGCGCTGTGTCCCATTTGGTGTGCTGCAATCCAGGATACAGTCTGAAACACCCAGCCATCGCGATGCCAGGGGTCTTGGCCGGCCGCCACAGTGAGGAGTTTGATTGCGTCCGCCGCTTGACCATCTACCCCGAGTGAGGAGACATTCGCGCCGGCGAGAATTTTCGTTACATGGCGATATTGTCCTAGCGCGACGCGCGCCACGCGTTCCGCCAATATTGATTCATCTTGGATAGTCCACGCCCACCCATGGCAAAGCCCTAGATGGTCGATCGGCGTCAGAACGAGCGTCATATTGATATTTTACTGTTCAATCGCGATATAACCTAAAATCACTTTCAAGATCGAATCGTCAGAGTAACCAAACTAGAAAAGTATCCGAAAGTGAAGAATTTTAGTCGGCTAGGCTTGATTGCCCCAAGTCATTTGCCAACGTTGGCGAAGCGCGCTTCTGACTGGGCAATCGCGCCCGCATCGACCCACTTCCTTCTCCGAAAGGGGGGCTCCTAAAAGGAGGCTGCCGGTCGGCGTACGGAGGATTGCAGAATTCAGCTTAAGGAAGATCTCAAAACACAGGTCGCGCTGTGGCTCGCTGCCGATCAGAAGGTGGGCGTTCCAGAGGTGCATCGCGGCGCTGTTGTTACGGTCGGGAAGCTTGGACAATCCTGAACCGACGGCCTTTCTGCTTTGGTGATCCATGGACTGCACGATTCTCCCAAAGCGATGACGGATCTGGCGGAAGTAGTGGCCAATCACTCGGTCAATACTTTTGTGTCCCGCATGCGTGGGCACTTCGAGACCGATCGATCAGTGCTCAAGCGAACAGTGCGGTGGGAGCAGTGGTTGGCCGATGCTGAAGCGGATTTGGCCTTGGCTCAAAAACTTGGCGGCAAGGTCGTCTTGATGGGCCATTCGACGGGTGCGCTACTTCTCACGTGGCTGGCTATTCGCAATCCGGAGAAAATTGCCGGGTTGATTTTGTTTTCTCCTGCGTTCGGCGTCCATTCCTTCGCTCAGGCAGGGGCATGGGCAAGCTATTTGACGAGAATCGATCTCGTAACCGCCGGCGGCAAAGTAAGCACGGGCCACTCGGGCTTGGAAGTCGGCCGGGCAGCCCGAGCGTTTCGAGCCTGGCTAAGCGCCAACTCACGAGACGGCCGTCCCTACACCTATGCATCCGAGCGGCTGAAAGACGTTCCGGTATGGATGGCCAATACCGCGGCGGACATTGTGATTCAAAAGCAAGAGGCGCGGGCTTTTATGGGAGCTCTAAAGGAAAACAGCTCTTCTGCCGCTTCACGCAAGGAATTGTGGCTGCCCTATTCCAGAGTGGTGCGCCACGACGCGATTATCACGCCGTCCAATCCCGATCTGCCGTTGATCAAGATTCTTTGCGCGAATTTTTAGGTCAGATCCATTGAGTTTGGTCGACTGAATCAGCGGTCGATGGGGTGTAGGTGGGCGCGGCTGTATCATGACCAAATTCTTCAAGCGGACGAAGGCTGCGACTTCGCTTTTTCTGGCGGACGCATCGGCCTCGCATGTCGTCAGATCCGGGAGCTGTCCGAATTACAAATTGCGCGCGAGAAGGGCAGGGGCGGATCGCTATCGGCGATCGCGTCTCAGGAAAGAGGAAGCTCAGCTGCTTCGCTGCCGGATTGCCCTCGAAAGTTCGAAAGCGTTACGCCAACGAGTCGAATGCCTTTCGGCGGTGGGAATACCGATCGGATCAGGTCGAGGGCGAGCTGATGCAGCTTCTCCCTCGTTTAAATCGTCATCTCCATCGAGCGGCTGCGGGTAGAAATCTGAAAGTCCGCCCATTTGATTTTCACGGTGACCGTTCGGCCGCGCGCGTTCGTTTTCTCGCACCAGGCCCAGACATCGTCAGCCATCGCGATCACGCCCGCCTCGATCTGAACGGGATCAATCAGGTCCTCGGAGAACGTCGTTTCCGATCCCGATGACTTTCTTTCGCGGTCGGCTTGGACGGGCCGGTCGTCTTGACCGCGCGCGATCTCGTAATACCAGCTCCCCGCCTTGCCGAAGTTACGTTGCAGGAAATCGAGGGTTTGCCGCCGAAGATCCGCGCCTGTCTCAATGCCAAGGGCGTGCATCCTGGCGGTCGTCTTTGGTCCTACGCCGTGAAACTTCGCCACCGCCAGGGTCGCGACAAAGGCCTCCGCTTGGTCGGGCATGATCGCGAACTGGCCGTTCGGTTTACGAAGGTCCGATGCGAGCTTGGCCAGGAACTTGTTACCGGAAATCCCCGCGGACGCCGTGAGCTTGGTCTCCTCGTAGATGCGCGCCCGATTTGCTTGGCGGTCTCCCAGGCAGTCGGGATGCCCTTGAGATTGTCGGTTACGTCCAGATAGGCTTCATCGAGAGAGAGCGGTTCGACCAATGGGGTGTAGTCCCTGAAGATCGCTTGAATCTGTCTGGACACTTCGCGATAGACGTCGAACCTTGGGGGGACAAACACG
>CAWGKJ010000050.1:0-12368 GCA_963823115.1 uncultured Alphaproteobacteria bacterium
GGGCGCGGCGGCGCGATCCCGACGCGATGGCGGAATCGGTGCGCCGGGCTGTGCGTGCCACGATTAACGAGCATTGGGGCAAGAAGCCTTTGTGCTACGTTCACGTTCTGACGGTGGGGTAAGCGGAGGAGTGTGATGCTCGGCCGCTCGATCATGTGGCGATCGCGGTCAAGGACGCCGAGAAGGCCGCTGAAATCTATGGCGCGGCGTTCGGGGCCGGTGTGTCCGCGGCGGTGCCTTTGCCGGAGCATGGCGTCATTACCGTGTTCGTCGAGCTTCCCAACACCAAGATCGAATTCATCGAGCCGTTCGGCGGAAGCCTCGCCGATTGCCGAGTTCCTCGAGCGGAATGCCGACGGCGGCATCCACCACGTCTGCTATGAGGTGGCCGACATCATCGCGGCGGCGAAGGCTGATCAAGGAAGGCGCGCGGGTCCTCGGCGACGGAAAGCCCAGGATCGGCGCCCACGGCAAGCCGGTGCTATTCCTTCACCCGAAGGATTTTTCCGGCGCGCTCGTCGAAATCGAACAGGCTTGAGCTGGCATGGCCTACACCATTTCGACCGCGTTTGCGATCTACTTCGTAATCTGGTGGATCGTGCTGTTCCTGACGCTGCCGTTCGGCGTGCGCAGCAGCACGAGGACGGCGAGGGTGCTGGTCAGGCAATTCCTGGCACCGATCCCGGCGCGCCGGTAGCGAGCCGGATGGGCCGCAAGCTGATCTGGACCACCATCATCTAGGCCATCATCTTCGCTCGTCGCTTGGCTGGCGTATAGCGCAGGTTTGCTGAATGTCGAGCGGCTGTCGAAGCTGATGGGGATACCGCTCTGATCGGTGCGGTTGCTCAATGGGGGAAGAGGCAAATGACGTTTCAACGAACCATTGTCGGGCTGCTTGGTCTTGACGATCGCGGGCCTCGCCGGGGCCTCCTACATCGACTGGCGGATCGCTGAACCAGCTCCGGACCGTGAAGGCCTTCGTCGAGGGCCATGTATTCGCCGAAGCCGTCGCGGCCTGCGAAAAGTGCGCCAAGTTCAACCCCGTTCAAATGGAACACCGGAAGCAAGACCGCCGTCATCGGGTTGAACTCCGTCAAGCCCGACAAGTATACGGTCATCGCGAGCTACACGCTCGTCGCCGACGGCGTCTTTTGCGACTACGATCCGATCAAGAAGAAGGCCGACATCGGCTCGAATTTCCTCGAGCGGGAATAGCGCCGGGCGCGTTCGAGATCGCCTTAGCAATCCCGCTTCAAGGCGAAGCCTTCGTCAGGTTCGTTTGAAAGAACGCCAGCACGTCCGCGTCGAATTGCCGGTGGAAGGCGACGCGGTCGAAGCCGGCTGCGTCCGTGCAGATTGCCGGTGCTCGGGCTGCCAGCGCCGGCGGGCAGGGCGCCAGGAAGGCGAAATGTCCGGCGTTCGGTACCACGTGATATTCGTGGCCGACGTCAGGTTTCCGTCGACGATGTCGGCGCTATGCGGCGCCACGCCGTCACCGCCGAATTCGGATGCCCACAACTGAACCGGAATCTTGACGGCTGCGAAACTATGGGCGGTAAAGGGCAGGGTGAGCGGATCAGCGATGACCGCGGCCTTGATCCGCAGGTCGTGCGTCAGAGGCTGCGCCGGATATTCCTTTCGGAGAATTTGCTGGCAGGTATGGGCCGTCGATTGCCGGCACAATGCGGTGACGCTGTCCCAATCCGGATTGGCGCCGATCACCACAAGCCCGGTATAGCCACCTCGCGAGAATCCAAAGAGGCCGATGCGTTCGCGGTCGATGTTGGCGGCCAACGCCGAAGAGGCGACCATGAAATCGATCAGGCGCTTGATGTCGTTTGGCCGCTCGACATAAGCCGAAAGATCGTCGGTCCGGCTCAAATCCGAGGCGGTATCGCCGGGATGATTGATCGCGGCAACGATGAAGCCCGCGTCGGCGAGGATTTCGGCGGTATCGAGATGGCCGACGAAAACGCCCTTCCTGCCATGCGAAACGACGATGAGTGGCAGTTTCTCACCGCTCAGCGGACAATCTTTCACGCCCGGCAAGATAGATCTGTCGACATCAACCGGCCGATGGTTGGGAGCAGGGATACCACATCGCGCCCGTGAGCGCGGGCCTTCGGCACCGGCCGGGATATCGATTGATCGCAGACCCGCGCCATGGGCCAGCGTCGTGGTCAGACAGAGGACGATCGCGGCGAGGAATTTGCATGCGTCCATCGGTAGCCTCCTGAGCCGACGCTTGGGGTCTTCCTGCCTATGGCTGGTTATGCGCGACAACGCCGTCGAGTTCGCCCAGCAATTTCCGCCATGCCTGCTCGATCTCCGGCGACCAGTCGGTGCCGAGGAGATCGCGCATGGTGTCCTTGATCACGGCGAAGAATTCGCCGAACAGTTTGCGCGGCGTGCCGTAGGCGTCGTGCGACTGCACCTCGCATTCGATCATGCGGAAATGGCCGCTGCGGTCGCCGGCGAAATCCAGCATGGCATCGATGGCCAGTGCCAGCATCGAGCCCTTGACGAGATCGCTGCCCTCGCTGCGGAACAGCGCCCGGGCTTCCGGGTGCTGGAGGAACAGGCGGCGATAGACCATTGGCGTCAAGTCATCGCAAAGCCCGGCGGCGAGTTCGAAACTGTGCGCGATCAGGTTGGTGGTTGTTGCCATCACGTTCGCCGCGGCTGGAATTGCATGCGCGTGAAGAGTTTTTCAAAATGGCGCGAAAAACACAATCTGCCGAAAGATGACCTGTCAAAAAAAAGAGCAGGGCGTAAGCCCTGCTCTAAAAATTGTGTCGACCCTATTTTCCCGCAAAATTGGATTTGATCTTGATTGACGGGTTGACGCTGCTTGTGCGCGCCAGGGCTCCTCCCGAGACTTGGACCACCAGACTTCAACCTCTCGGCCAGCCTGAGCCCGCACTCGTAGACCACTTTTTTCGTCTTGTCACCATTTTCGGCAACGATTGTTCAAAATTCGAGCAATTTGCGAAATGATCGGGATTTCGCCACTGCGGGGTTGCATCCTAGCCTGCGCGAATTAGGCTTTTGGCGCGCGAATTTGGCAACGGAAAACGCGCAGGAAAATGCAGATAGCCAGTGAATTTCATTTCGAGGCATTCGCCGGTCATGCGATCTGGAATGATATCCTCGGCGGCGCTTCTCCGGAGCAATCTGCAACGTCGCCCGATTAAGGTAGCCGTGTCGGGATTATCGGACCCAAAGGTTGAAGCCGGAAAGTTTGCTTTTCGCCTTTGCAGTGGGCCCGGCGAGGCTGCGCGTCCGCCTCCAATTCTCCTGGGCATCAAGACCAATTCGAATGCCGACGGGGACAATCCTACGGATCGGCTCAACCGGACCGGCACCACGCCACGAAATTCGTCGGCGATATGCCGGCGCTGACGATGCCAACCATGATGATGGCAAGCCCGACCGCATTCCGCAGCCACACCGAGGTCGCCCGGCGGCGGAGCAGCGGAAACCCGAGACCCGCACCGATCAGGACCGGCAAGGTGCCAAGGCCAAAGCCGGACATCACCAGCGCTCCGCCGAGCCAGGAGCCGGAAAGCATCGCGTAGAACAGCGCGGCATAGACCATGGCGCAGGGAAGAAAGCCCCAGACCGCCCCGCTCAGGAACAGCCCGGTCGATGCCGGCAATCGTGCCGCGCGTGCGACGGTGTCCATGAAATGGCTGACGTTTGAAGCCATCCGATAGAGCACGGCCGGGAGCGGCAGGATCTCGAGCATCGAAAGTCCGATCCAGCCCAGCGCCACCGCCGCGGCCCAGCGAAGAACCGCGTGGCTGGACGAATGATCGAACGCGCCGAAGATGCTCGATCCGACGCCGCCGACGATCATGCCCGCAATCGACATATCCGGTGATCCGCCCGGCATTGATCAGCAGCGTCGTCGGCCACGAGATCGCGCGCCGGCCGCTTGGGATCGAGGTCGGCGGCGAAATGCAGGCTCGCGGCGATGCCGGAGCACATGCCGAAGCAGTGCAGGCTCGATGACAGCCCCAGCAGCAGTCCGGCAACAAGCAGCGGTTGATCGAAGTCGAACATCGGACAATCCTTGAAGGAGCGCAGTCAACGATATCCCGACCTAGCCACCGCCAGCATTGCGCTGTATCAAACCGCCTTGTTCCGGGAGACGCCGCCAAATCTCGACAGAGCGGGGACGCGGGTGGTAGGAAAACATGGTGTTTTAGGGAAAATCATGCGACGGCGGCTGGAGCTACTTATTCCAATCGTGCTGCTTGCGATCTTGGTGCAATTGTTTGCGCCGATCGCGGCGTTTCGCGCGTTCGCCTATGCCGCAACGATCCCCTCTATATGGCGTCGATCTGCTCCGGACATGGGTGCCGCCGCGGACGATGCGCAGACGGCTCCGGCCAACACCCAGCATGATAACGGCGATTGCTGCGCGTTTTGCGCGGCCGGTCATGGCGGCGCACGGCGCTGCAGCCGCCGCCGCCTCGTATTTGTAACTCTGCAGCGCCAGTACCAGCGCGTTTCCTGGCTGGAAGCCGCAGACCCGATGCCGACCGTTCGGGTCGGCTCCAACGCCCAAGCCCGCGCGCCACCGCAGGCGGCCTGACACGATTCCATTAGCCCGACCCGTCAGGTCGTCCTTTCCACTGGATTAAGTCCGTCGCGACTTGATTCATTTTGCGGAGCATCAGCGGTGCGCAAGATTCTCAACATTGATCCCGTCCGGGATCCGATCAGCAATTTCTATCGCAGTTCCAGCCGCGCCCGGCGCGCAGCGCGTTCCGGGCTTGTGCTCGCCGGCATCGCGTTTTGTTCGCGCCGATCCTCGTGGGCGCCGCCACGGCTGCCGACATGCCTATGAAGATGCCGATGAAGGCTGCGGCGGCTCCGGTCTTGAACTGGACCGGGTGCTATGTCGGCATCAATGGCGGCGGCGCGGCCAGCGGCAGCAGTTTCACCAGCGCGCGTCGATCCAGGCACGCATCTGGTCGATCCTGCCGATCTGGCCACGGCCAACGCATTTGGCACGGGCTCGGCCAACGACCTTGGTTTCATCGGGGGTGGGCAGGTCGGCTGCAATCTTCAGACCGGCGCATGCGTTGTCGGTATTGAAGGCGACTGGGATTACTTTCGGCAGCACACCCACATTCAGCAACCCGAACGGAACGCTGACCACGGGTGACACGGTTACGATCACGCAGTCGTTGAAGACCAGCAGTCTGGCGACCATCCGCCCGCGTCTCGGCATCGTTTCGGATCGCACTCTCATCTACGTGACCGGCGGCGCTGCGTTCGCCAAGGTAAGTTACACGCAGAGCTATACCGATACCCTCAACAACGCGGTCGGTGCCGCCACAGGCTCGACAACGCTGGTTGGCTGGACGGTCGGCGCCGGCTGGGAATGGGCGTGGACCGACCATGTGACGGTCAAGACCGAATATCTTGTTCGCCAAGTTTCCGACCATCAACGCGCTTGGCGGGATTTTGGATACCGCGGGAGGGGCCAATGCTCTCCACGGCTCCGCCGATCTGACTATTCAGACGGCCCGTCTTGGCCTGAACTACAGGTTCTGACGATGTCCCGCCCGATCAAAACCGAAGTCCGCCGCGAACGGTCCAGCCGCGATCATTCGCTCGATCTTCATCAGTCGCCATCAATCGCAAACGCATGCGCGTCACCACGATGCCGCAACGCTTTGCGCAAACCGGATTGGAATCATCATGTCAGCCTGCACCGACATCAATAATTTTTCCGACAAGCCGTCTCGGTCCGGGCATCGAATCTCGGGCTTCGCAGCCTCGTCGCGATTCTCTTTATCGCGTTGGCGCCCATGATTGTCTTTGCTCCGTCGACAGCCAATGCCTGCGCCTGCGGCTGCAGCGTCTTTGACGTCGGCGGCGGCCTGCTGCCCCAGGAGGACGATCATGGCGGTCGTATCTTCACCGAATGGTGGCATTCGGATCAAAACCAGAATTGGATCGGCAACTCAAAAGGACCCGCTGCGGCGAATCTCGACAAGCAAGTGCTGACGAATTGGTACACCGCCGGCATCGAGTACATGTTCAATCGCGAATGGGGCATGATGGTGAGGGTGCCATATGTCAATCGTGGCTTCACCACCGACACCGGCGCTCCTCCCGGACGGCATGGGCATTCAAACCTACAATTCCAGGAGCGTCGGCGACGTCGAGGTGATGGGAATGTACACGGGCTTCTCCAAGGACATGTCCACCGGCATAATATTCGGCCTCAAACTGCCGAGCGGCACCTACACGGCCTATGGACTGGATCGCGACACTCAGATCGGGTCGGGAAGCACCGACCTTATCCTCGGAGCGTACCACCGCGGCCTGATTACCGGCGACAATGCCTGGCAGTATTTTCTCAGATGAGGTGGCAGCAACCGTTCCTCTATAGCGCTGCCTACAATCCCGACAGCGGTCGTCTATGGAACTTTACAAGCCAGGCTATCAAATCGACGGGGCTGCCGGCATCATCTATAATAACCTGTACAACGTCCTGGGCTTCGACAAGATCGCGCCGTTGGTTCAAATCATTGCGTCACACCGCCAGCACGACAGCGGTCCGGCCGCCGATCCGCTGAACAGCGGCTTCGACCGGTTGATGTTCTCGCCGGAATCGAGTTCACCAAGGTGCTGGACGAGGTCAACAAGCGCGTGCTCAAGTTTTATATCGATGTCGAAGATACCGATCTACTATCGAACGAACGCGGCCATCAATGACAGTGGAAGTGAGGGCCAGCTGATATCGCCTTATTTGATCAGGACGGTGGCCAGCTACAACTTCTGATCTCGGTGGCCGGCGCCCTGACAACAGCGGCGCCGGGCCCGCAGTGTTAGATGACGCTCGGTTACAATGCGCGGGTCAAAATCGGCGATACGCGGAGTGGACTAATGCGCGTTTCACGTTTGCTTCCATTCCGTTGGCGGCTTTGTTCTGGCTGACGGTGGGACACAGCGTTCGTTCTTGCTGCTCCGCGATTGATGCCCCGGCTCCCCCGTTGGTCGTTACCGCTTTGGACGGCCGAACGTTCGATCTCGGTAAATTGCGCGGCAAGGTCGTTCTCGTGAACTACTGGGCGACCTGGTGCGCACCCTGCAAAAAGGAAATGCCGATCCTCAACTGCTTCTATCGGCGTCATCAAGGGCGAGGGCCTGGAAATGATCGGCGTCAGCGCCGACCGGCCGCAGGATTTTGCGAAGATGCGCAAGATGAGCAGTTCGCTGGCATATCCGACCGCGACCATGGACCAGATCACCGATAACGGATTTGGTCCGCCCGAGGGCTTCCCGCTAACTTACGTGGTCGATCGAGAACGGAGTTGTCCGGGACAAATTCATCGATGTCCGCGAGCAATTGCTGACGGACGTCGTATTGCCCTTGTTGCCGCACTGATCCGATGGAGAAAGGAGCAAGGCTTCGAGATGAGCAGGAATGTCCGAAATGCGATGGTCGCCGCAGCCTTATGGTTGACCCTTTCGGCGGCCTTGCCCAACCTCGGCCGGCGGCTTCGTTGCCGACCCTAAGAGCGGCTGCAAAGTCTGGAATCCGCATCCGCAGCCGAACGAGACCGTCGAACTGGTCGGGTGGCTGTGTTAACGGTCTGGCTCAGGGATCCGGAAGTTTGCAGTGGCTGAACAACGGCAAACCATACGAGAAAGACCTCGGGGAATGGAACGAGGGCCGGCAATCCGGCCGCGGTACGCAAGACTGGGGCTTGGGTAGCTATGACGGGGAGCTTGTGAATGGCGAGCCGCACGGGCGAGGTGCTCTGACGTTGCAGAGCGCCCGTTACGAGGGTGAATTTCGCGACGGCAAGCCGAATGGATCGGGAGCCGTTACAAATCTCGAAGGCGTCTTCAAGGGCATTTGGAAAAATGGTTGCCTGGTTGGCGACAAGCGAAGGATCGCCTTCAGTGTCCCGTCGTCAACTTGCCGGTAGGTCGGGTCACCGTTACGAACCGAAAGCAGAGGAGGTCAACATATGAGACATTATGCGACGCTTGGTTTACTCATCGTCCTCGGAGCTGGGGTCCGCTTCGGCGGCGACGCCGGCGGCGGTCCAGGACGTCAAGGGCAAGACCTGCCGAATGGAACAGCAATGCCGCTGGGAGAATTTCAAGAAGATCTGCGTCTACGTCAAAGTGTGCCGCTGACTATTTCACTGCCCAAATGCACCGAACGGTTCATCGCGAAAACGGAAGGCTAATCATGAAACAAATCGTGCAACTGCTCGCTACCACCGTCATCCTGGCAGGCCTTCTCGCCGCGCCCGCGCGTGCCGAGGAGGTGAAGGCGGGCGATCTCGTGATCACGCAGGCCTGGAGCCGCGCCACGCCGGGCGGCGCCAAGGTCGGCGGTGGCTACCTGACCATCGAGAACAAGGGCTCTACGCCGGACCGGCTGATCGGCGGCTCGGCCGATGTCGCCGATAAGGTCCAGGTTCACGAAATGACCATGAAGAACGGCGTCATGACGATGCGTCAGCTCGACAAGGGTCTGGTGATCGAGCCCGGCAAGACGGTCAAGCTGGCGCCAGGCGGTTATCACCTGATGCTGCTCGACCTCAAAAGCCCCTTGAAGCAGGGCGACAAATTGCCGGTCACTTTGGAATTCGAGAAAGCCGGCAAGGTGACTCTCTCGTTCGACATAGGGGGCATCGGGGCGCAAGGACCGGCCAATGCGGATGGTTCAGCCGGCCACATGGAGATGAAGAAGATGCCCGATCATTCCGGCATGAAGATGTGAGGGCAGCCCCGACGCCCTGACCGATCGGCAGAAAATCACGCTGGCCGACGATTTTGACGTCCCGGCGCCCCTGTCAGGTCGGTAAGGTCTGCTCAGGGTCCGATTGTGACCCTTTTGCGCCGTAATTTGCCGCCTGGCGGCCATTTGCAGGTCGCCGCCCTTGTGTTTTTGCACCCGATCCGGTTTCACTGCTGGCTTCCCGTGCCTGCCCGATTCTCTTGGTGTGCCCATGCGATTGTCGCGATTCTTTCTACCGATCCTTAAAGAGAATCCGAAAGAGGCCGAGATCGTCTCGCATCGGCTGATGCTGCGCGCCGGCATGATGCGACAGGAGGCGGCGGGTATCTATGCCTGGCTGCCGCTGGGCCTTCGGGTCTTGAAGAAGATCGAGCAGATCGTTCGCGAGGAGCAGAACCGCGCCGGTGCCCTGGAACTTCTGATGCCGACGCTGCAGCTCGCCGACCTCTGGCGCGAGAGCGGCCGCTACGACGCCTATGGCCCCGAGATGCTGCGCATCACCGACCGGCACAAGCGTGAATTGCTGTACGGGCCGACCAACGAGGAAATGATCACCGAGATTTTTCGCTCTTACGTCAAATCCTACAAGAGCTTGCCGCTGAACCTCTATCACATCCAGTGGAAGTTCCGCGATGAACAGCGTCCGCGTTTCGGCGTCATGCGCGGACGTGAATTCCTGATGAAGGATGCCTACTCGTTCGATATCGACGAGGCGGCGGCGCGGCGCGCCTACAACCGGATGTTCGTCGCCTATTTGCGCACTTTCGCGCGGATGGGACTGAAAGCGATCCCGATGCGCGCGGAGACCGGCCCGATCGGCGGTGACCTCAGCCACGAATTCATCGTGCTCGCGGAAACCGGCGAGTCCGCGGTCTACTGCGACAGCGACGTGCTCAATCTGCCGGTGCCTGGCGAGGAGATCGACTACGAGGGCGATCTGACCCCGATCATCAAGCAATGGACCTCGGTCTATGCCGCGACCGAGGACGTCCACGACGTTGCGCGTTTCGACCGCGAAGTACCGGCCGAGAAGAAGCTGCACACACGGGGGATCGAGGTCGGCCAGATCTTCTACTTCGGCACCAAATATTCCGACACGATGAAAGCTCTCGTGGCGGGCGCCGATGGCGCCGAGGTCGCGATTCACGGCGGCTCCTATGGTGTCGGCGTCTCGCGTCTGGTCGGTGCCATCATCGAGGCCTGCCATGACGAGGCCGGTATCAAATGGCCGGAAGCGGTCGCCCCGTTCAAAGCGGTGATCCTGAACTTGAAGCAAGGCTCGCAAGACACGGACGCGGCGTGTGATCGGCTCTACCGAGATTTGACGGCCAGAGGCGTCGAGGTCCTCTACGACGACACCGACCAGCGCGCGGGCGCCAAATTCGCCGCAGCCGATCTGATCGGCATTCCCTGGCAGATCTCGTCGGTCCCAAGGGCCTCGCCGAGGGCAAGCTCGAACTGAAGCGGCGCAGCGACGGAGCGCGCGAGAATTTGAGCCCGGCGGACGTGCTGGCGCGGCTGGCCTAGCGTGAAATTATCCACCGCAGCCATCGGGATATCAGCCGGCGTGGCTACAATTAGCCCGAATCGTGTGAAAATCCGACTATGGATGAAACCATGAGCGAGCCAGTTCGGACCCCACCTTTCGCGCCATTCGAGTGGCTGCTGTCGGGACGCTATTTGCGGGCACGTCGCAAGGAAGGCTTCATCTCCGTCATCGCCGGTTTCTCGTTTCTCGGCATCATGCTCGGCGTCGCCACGCTGATCATCGTCATGGCCGTCATGAACGGCTTCCGCAAGGAATTGCTCGACAAGATCCTCGGTCTCAACGGCCATCTGCTGGTGCAGCCCCTGAAATCGCCGCTGACCGACTGGAAGGATGTCGCCGATCGCATCAACCAGGTCGCGGGCGTCCGGCTGGCTGCTCCAGTGGTGGACGGGCAGGGACTGGGATCCTCGCCGTTCAATGCGGCCGGCGTTTTCATTCGCGGTATCCGCGCCGACGATCTCAACAACCTCACCTCGATCGCCAAGAACATCAAGCAGGGGACGCTCGAAGGCTTTGACGAGGGGCAGGGGGTCGCGATCGGCCGCCGGCTCGCCGACAGCTGTCGCTGCACGCCGGCGATATGATCACCCTGGTTTCGCCGAAGGGCGCGGTGACCCCCATGGGGACAACCCCGCGCATCAAGCCCTACAAGGTCGTGGCGGTGTTCGAGATCGGCATGTCGGAATATGACGCGAGCTTCGTATTCATGCCGCTGGCCGGAGGCGCAGGCCTATTTCAACCGCAACAATGACGTCTCCGCGATCGAGGTGTTCACCACCAATCCCGACAAGATCGACGCCTTCCGCAAGACCGTGACCGAAGCCGCCGGGCGGCCGGTATTCCTGGTCGACTGGCGGCAGCGCAATTCGACCTTCTTCAACGCGCTTCAGGTCGAACGCAACGTGATGTTTCTGATCCTCACGATGATCGTGCTGGTGGCGGCGCTCAATATCGTCTCCGGCCTGATCATGCTGGTGAAGGACAAGGGCAGCGATATCGCGATCCTGCGCACCATGGGCGCCTCGCAGGGGGCGATCATGCGGATATTCCTGATCACGGGGGCGGCGATCGGCGTGGTCGGCACGCTGACCGGGTTCTTCGTCGGCCTGCTGATCTGCCTGAATATCGAATCGATCCGGCAATTCCTGTCCTGGCTGACCAACACCGAACTGTTTTCGCCGGAGCTTTATTTCCTGTCCAAACTGCCGGCCGAGATCGATTTCGGCGAGACCAGCGCGGTCGTGATCATGGCGCTGACCCTGTCCTTCCTGGCCACGCTCTATCCATCGTGGCGTGCCGCCCGCCTAGATCCGGTCGAAGCGCTCCGGTACGAGTGAGGGACAGATGGAGCAGGGGCGGAAGATGTACCGGTCGTTTATCTCCACGAGATAAAGCGCCAGTACATGCAAGGGGAGAAGACGCTGACCATCCTCAACGGCGCCAAGCTGGCGCTATGGGCAGGGCAGTCGGTGGCGCTGGTGGCGCCGTCAGGCGCCGGCAAATCGACACTGCTGCATATCGCAGGCCTGCTCGAGAGCCCCGACGATGGCGAAGTCTATGTTGGCGGCGCGCCGACCTCGGGCATGTCCGATGGCGAGCGAACCCAGATCCGCCGCACCGATATCGGCTTCGTCTATCAGTCGCACCGGCTGTTGCCGGAATTCTCCGCGCTGGAGAACGTCATGCTGCCGCAGATGATCCGCGGGCTGAAGCGGTCCGAGACCGTCAAACGGGCCACCGAAATCCTGGCCTATCTCGGCCTCGGCGACCGCATCAAGCACCGGCCGGCGGAACTGTCGGGCGGCGAGCAGCAGCGGGTGGCGATCGCGCGCGCGGTCGCCAACGCGCCGCGGGCGCTGCTGGCCGACGAGCCGACCGGAAATCTCGATCCGCATACCGCCGATCACGTGTTCGACGCGCTGATGCAACTGGTGAAGGCGACCCGGGTGGCGATGCTGATCGCGACCCACAACATGGAGCTGGCGGGCCGCATGGACCGTCGGGTGTCGCTGGTCGACGGCCAGGTCGTCGAGCTGG
>CAWGKJ010000051.1:0-64894 GCA_963823115.1 uncultured Alphaproteobacteria bacterium
AAAGCTCAAGCCCGATCTTGATTTGATTGCCGCCTGGGCGCCCGAACTGGTGATCGTCGATGAAGCGCAACGGGTAAAAAACTGGAACACCATCGCGGCGCGCGCCTTGAAACGCATCGATAGCTCCTATGCGATCGTGCTGACCGGGACGCCCCTGGAAAACAAGCTGGAAGAACTGATTTCCATCGTCCAGTTTGTCGATCAGCACCGGCTGGGGCCAACCTGGAAGCTGTTGCACGAGCATCAGGTCAAGGACGAAGCCGGGCGCGTCACCGGCTACACCGGGCTGGAGAAGATCGGCCAAACGCTGGCGCCGATCATGATCCGCCGGCGGAAATCCGAGGTGCTGAAGCAGTTGCCCAGCCGGACCGACCAGAATTTACTGGTGCCGATGACCGAGATGCAAATGCTCTATCACCAGGAAAACGCCGACGAAGTGGCGAAAATCGTCCGGCGCTGGCGCAAGACCAGGTTTCTGTCGGACAAGGATCAGCGGCGGCTGATGATTGCCCTGCAGAACATGCGCATGTCGTGCAACAGCACCTTCCTGCTGGATCAGGAAACGGACCATGGGGTCAAGGCCGACGAATTGGCGGCGCTATTCGACGAATTGTTCGCCGAGCCCGAGGCCAAGGCGGTGGTATTTTCGCAATGGACGCGGACCCACGATATCGTCATCCGCCGTCTCGAAGCGCGTGGGATCGGCTACGTCTCCTTTCACGGTGGCGTGCCGTCGGATAAACGGCCGGCGCTGATCGAGCGGTTTCGCGATGATCCCGCCTGCCGCGTGTTCCTGTCGACCGATGCCGGCAGCACCGGCCTCAATCTGCAGCATGCCTCGACCCTGGTGAACATGGACTTGCCGTGGAACCCGGCGATCCTCGAACAGCGCATCGCCCGCATTCATCGCATGGGCCAGATACGGCCGGTGAGGGTGATTAATTTCGTGGCAAAGGGCACCATCGAAGAAGGCATGCTTTCGGTGCTGGCGTTCAAACGCTCCCTATCGGCAGGCATTCTCGACGGCGGCAGCGGCGAGATTTCACTCGGCGGTTCGCGTCTCAACCGCTTCATGAAGGACGTGGAAAACGTCACTGGGAATATGGGCGAGGGCGAGGCCGTGATGCCGGCCGAGGAAGTGAGGAATATCGTCACTGCCGATGACGCCGGGTCCGTGGAAGACGTAAGTGCGGATGTAAACACCGGCGCTGGCGAGATGGCGAACGCGCAGACCGATGGGTCTGGAGCACCACCGCGCGATACAGGTTCCGATCCGTGGCAAGCGTTGGTGCAGGTCGGTGCGCAGTTGATCGGCGCGCTGGCGGCTGCCAACGGACCCAACGCCGCGGCGCATCCGTGGATCGAGCGCGATCCGGCCACAGGCGCGCAAAACCTCAAGATACCGCTGCCATCACCCAAAATCGCGAAACAACTGGCCGGTGCGCTTTCGGCGTTAGCGGACAACTTGCGAGGCAGGATTGAGTAACGGGCGGAGGCTGTTGACGAACCTGCGCGGAAATCCGGAACAGGTCACCCAGGCTCTCATGCTCAAAGCGTGTTTTGGTCGGAGGCGCAATTTCATGAAGTCATTGGGGCGAGCTTCATGCGGCGCGGCCAGATCGAGGAACAAAACCGTTTCATGGTCAGACGCCAGCGCGAGCTCCGGACCGCTGCAGACGTGGTGGCGAAGGCGTGGACGGCCTTTCCGGAGGTTCAGGCGATCGCCGTAATAGGCTCGGTCGCAAAGCCGTTATGGAAGGAGGTTCCGAGATTTAGAGAGTTTCGCGAACAGCGCATTGAGGTCTGGCACGAATGCACGGACCTCGATCTGGCTCTTTGGATCGATTCTCAGCATCGACTCGGTGAGCTGCGTCGGGTACGCGATCGCGCCTTGCGCCAAGCTTATGAGGCCGGGACCGGCACGAGCATCGCCAGCCATGAGGTTGATGTGTTTTTGTTCGAGCCGCAGAGCGATCGCTATCTCGGTCGGTTGTGCTCGTTCAACCAATGTCCCAAGGGAAAAGCGGATTGCGCGGTTCCCGGTTGCGGCGCGATTCCGTTCAACAAGCGCATTGCGGATTTTGAGCCTCACGGCGATCTTCTGGTCTCGGCCGCGCAGGCGATGCTCTACCAGCGTGGCGCCGGTCTGCTGCGCTCTGCTCTCGACCTGCCCTCGGTGGATGAGGAAAAGAATTGAGGTACGCAAAGGGCAATATGGCATTGACCGCGCAGCGGCTTCGCTGAGCACGAAATTGATCTGCGATCACCTTTTGCCTTGCCGTTGAAGGGGTCCTGAGTTATATGACTACAGTAGTCATATTGGAGGGTCCCAGTGATGCGCGAGATCCAGCTTCGTGACGCGAAGGCGAGCCTGTCGGCGGTGGTGGACGAGGCGATGCGGGGAGAGCCGGCGGTCATCACCCGTCACGGCAAGCGACAAGTCGTGGTCGTGAGCTACGAGGAGTGGCAGCGGCTATCGACCGTTCCGAGCTTCGGCCGTCTGCTGATGGCGGCGCCGTTGACGGCCGGCGACTTGCCCAGCCGCGGCAATTCACCTTTGCGGAAATCAGGTCTCTGATCCACCAGTGTACCTCGTCGATACCAACGTTATTTCCGCCGCAGCCCCGTCCCGGCCGGTGTCGTCAGCACTTGTAGAATGGATGGATACGCATTCAGCCTCGTTATTCATATCGGCCGTCACAGTCGCGGAGATCGAGGATGGCATCGCCAAGTCGCGGCGCGAGGGTGCCACGCGCAAGAGCGCTGATCTGACGGCGTGGCTCGATACGGTCCTACACCTTTACGATGATCGAGTTCTTGCCTTCGATGTGGCAACTGCGCGGATCGCCGGCGCGATGTCGGATCGGGCGCGTGGTCTGGGACATGCGCCGGGACTTGCCGACGTCATCGTTGCCGCAACCGCGCAGCATCGCGGACTAACAATCTTGTCGCGCAACCTCAGACATTTTGAGCCCTTGGGCGTCGTCGTCATCGATCCCTTCACGAGATTGCCACCTGCTTGAGCCCTCGGGTGCTGCTGCCGGTGAAGACCGTTGGCGTGATGGGCGACGGACGGGGCTGAATCCAGAACACGCCGTTCAGTTGATCGATCTCATGCTGGTGGCAAACCGCGCGCAGACCCCCGGATTTCCTCCGTCTCTATGCCGCCGACGTCGCGATAGCCCGATCCGCACGCGCGCGTGGCGCCTGACGGCAGCGTGTCACGACAAGCCGGAACCACCCGCCACGATCTTCTCATTCAGTTTCTGATCCACGATCTCGACCGTGCGATCGATCTCGGCATTGGGCATGCCGAGCTGATGCGAGAT
Source organism: uncultured Alphaproteobacteria bacterium (assembly GCA_963823115.1). Taxonomy (GTDB): domain Bacteria; phylum Pseudomonadota; class Alphaproteobacteria; order Rhizobiales; family Xanthobacteraceae; genus Bradyrhizobium. The sequence continues at coordinate 3,330 of CAWGKJ010000051.1, forward strand.
CAACTTCACCAGCAGGTCGACCCGCTCGATGAAGGGCGCCCCATTGGCCACCGCGCGGGCCGCCGACGAGGGCTTGAGAAGGCTCTCCGCCGCTTTGGCGTATTTTTCGAAAGGAACCTGATCCGTCGGGTCGGCTCCGAGACGTCGGGCGATGGCGTCGACATGGTCGTAGATCGACTGCGAGAGCTTCAGATCGCTGTGCACGGCGTCGCGGATCGACCGCGGCTCGTGCGGCGTGATGCAGCGGTAGTTCCCGGTCAGCAGCATCGACCATTTCGCCAGGGGGACGAACAGCGAATCGAACACCTTGAGCTTCACCGGAACGTCATGGCCATCCAGCTTCACCGCGTCGATGTCCGTCTCCAGCTCCCGAAGCAGCAGGTTATGTTTCTCATCCGCAAATGCCGCTGCCTTGAAGTTTGTCGGCAGGCCGACGTGTAGGACATTCGCCGCCTCTTCCGGCGGACGGAAGGCCTGCGGATCGGGCGAGCAGAGCGACACCAGTCCCGGTTCGAACCGTTCCCATACCTGGGCATTGGTATAGGCCTCCTCGAGCTCCATTTCCGCCAGCGCCGGGATTTGTTTGAGGTAGGGTAACGGCGGCATGTTCATGATCGAAAGACAAGGCAGCTTCGCCGCGGCGATCTTGATCATCAGTACCCTGATCGTATGGTTGGTGTATTGCGGCTCCTGCATGGCAAGGCCGACCAGATCATAACGCGAAAGGTCGACGTCGGCGGGCGTGGCCGCGTCCAAAGTTACCCGGGCAGATCGCGCGAGAAGATCGCCCGGTGCATCGCCTCGTCACGCAGCTTGATGCGAACTTCCGTACCGTCGCGGTTGATGAGTTCCGCAGTATTCCTCCGACAAACCAGGGTCACGTTGTGACCTGCCATCAGCAGCTTGGTCGCCAGCAACGAGCCATAGGAGGCTCCAAGGATCAGAATGTTGCGCGCCATACTCTCTCTTTCGCCGATTATCTGACGTCCCGATCCGCGCCAGGCCTAGAATTTCCGTCAGGGATTTGCGTCGGTGCCTACCGCAAATCGATAGGCATGACAATCATATGGCGGTTCTTGATTTCATCCTCTGCGGCGCGCGGAATGCAGGAACGGATGCCGGCCTCGTGCAGGCTGGCGCGGATGATGGCTGATGAGTATCTTCGCAAGACAAAAACACCCGAACGAGGTGCAAACAACATGAAAAAGAGCGCAACGACCAAGAGCACAACGACCACGGGCGAATCCCCGTCCCGGCTGATCGACGCGCGGATCAAGGAATTGGACGACTGGAGGGGCAAGACGCTCTCCCGTGTCCGCGCGCTCATCAAACAGGTCGACCCTGAGGTGGTCGAGGAGTGGAAGTGGAGAGGCGTTCCGGTGTGGTCTCACGATGGCATTATCTGCACCGGCGAAACCTACAAGAGCGTCGTGAAGCTGACTTTCGCCAAGGGCGCTTCGCTCGGGGATCCCAAGGGACTGTTCAACTCCAGCCTTGAAGGCAACGTCAGGCGCGCTATCGATCTCCATGAGGGTGATGAAATAGATGAGGATGCCTTCAAGATGCTGATACGCGCCGCTGCAGCCATTAACAAGTCAAAGGCCCGATAGTCGACTTTTCGGAGTGCCGCCTTCATCTCAGCCCCGCGACACCTTCTCGAAGCGCTTAATCAGCCGCTCGCGCTTGAGGCGAGACAGTCGCTGGATCCAGAACACGCCGTTGAGCTGATCGATCTCATGCTGGTGGCAGACGGCGCGCAGACCCTGCGATTCTTCGGTCTGCAGGTTGCCGTCGACGTCGCGATAATTGATCCGGACGCGCGCGTGACGCCGGATGTCGTCATTGACTCCGGGCATTGAGACGCTGCCTTCCTGATGCAGGATCGTCTCGGGCGATGCCCAGATGATCTCCGGATTGACGTAGGTCCGCGCGCCATCGTTTGCGCCGAGGTCGAGCACCACCACCCGCAGGGAGATACCGATATGCGGCGCGGTGATCCCGATGCCGGGCGCGGCGTGCATGGTGTCCACCAGGTCTGTCGCCAGGTTGCGCAGTGCCTCGTCGAACATGGTCACGGGCTGCGCCGACAGCGCAAGCCGAGGGTCGGGGTAGCGGATAATCGGACGGATGGGCATGATCGCTGTCGTTTGTCGGTGAATGGCTCCGGGCGGTTGCCGGGGATCGCAGTCCGGCCAAGCGGGTCTTATGCACCGGGCTCGCGGGGCGGAACAGCGTAGCGTATGCCGCCAATTGATGATGACCGACGCAACGCGCTAACTTGATCGTGTCGAAACCGCGGCCCCAAAAAGCAGTGGGGCATGCCGGTCGACCTGTCGGTTCCAGCCCATCCCGTTCGTCTTCCATGCCGAGGCACGCATTGGAGATCAGGAATGACCAATTCTCGCTATCGCTGGGTGATTGTCGCGGCCGGAGGCCTGCTGGGCTGCGTCGCTATCGGCGGCATGTTCTCGCTGCCGGTTTTCCTGCAGCCCATCGCGCGGGATACCGGATGGTCGGTCACCGGGGTGTCCAGCGCCATGACGATCGGCTTTCTCGCGATGGCCTTCGCGAGCATGGCCTGGGGCACCTTGTCCGACCGGGTGGGCCCGCGTCCGGTGGTGTTCACCGGATCGATCATGCTGGCGGCAAGCCTGGCGCTGGCCAGCCGGGCGTCGTCGCTCCCGGCGTTTCAATTCATTTTCGGATTGATGGTCGGCGGCTCGATCGCCGCGATCTTTGCACCTATGATGGCGACCGTTACCGGCTGGTTCGATACCCATCGCAGCCTGGCCGTCTCGCTGGTGTCGGCAGGCATGGGCATGGCGCCCATGACCATGTCGCCGCTGGCCGCATGGCTGGTCTCGAGCCACGACTGGCGAACCTCGATGCAGATCGTGGCCGGCGTCGTGGCCTGCATCATGATCCCGGTCTCGCTCCTGGTTCGCCGCGCGCCGGCGCTTGAAGCCGCGCATTCCGCTCTGGCCGGCGACAGCGCGGAGCAACCCGGGATGTCGCGGGCGCAAGCGTTGCGCTCGCCGCAGTTCATCGTTCTGCTGCTGACGAATTTCTTCTGCTGCGCCACCCATTCGGGTCCGATCATTCACACCGTGAGTTATGCGGTCAGCTGCGGCATCCCGTTGATCGCGGCCGTTACGATCTACAGCGTGGAGGGGCTGGCGGGCATGGGCGGCCGTATCGCGTTCGGCCTGCTCGGCGACCGCTTCGGCGCCAAGCGCGTGCTGGTGCTGGGACTGCTCGCGCAGGCGTTCGGCGCGCTCGGCTACGTCTTCGTGCGCGAGCTTGCCGCGTTCTACGCCGTGGCGGCGCTGTTCGGCTTCATCTATGCCGGGACCATGCCGCTCTATGCCTCTCTCGCCCGCGAAAATTTTCCGCTGCGGATGATGGGCACCGTGATCGGCGGCACGGCCATGGCCGGCAGCCTCGGCATGGCAACCGGGCCGCTGGCCGGAGGCCTGATCTACGATACCTTTGCCAGCTATGCCTGGCTCTATATCGGCTCGTGGGCGTTTGGCCTCGGCGCCTTCGTGATCGCCATGACGTTCAGGCCGTTCCCGACGGCGAGCGCCGAGCGCCAGCCGGCCCCGGCGTGAAGCTCGCCTGGAACGCTTGCCTTTCATGAATGGGCATTTCGCGTGCGACCAACTGACCCGACGAGCAAATCACCAAAAGTCTGTCCACCCCATCGCGCAAAAATATATCGCTTAACCTGTCGGGCAAATCACCGCTTTAACCTCGCGCGTCTCACGGCGGATGAGGGGCGGGTCGCGATCGTCACGAACGTTGCGGTGGGATGCGGTGGACGCGGGAGTTACGACTGACGAGCGTGACTCCAGCGGACGGCGAAGTCGCGTGGTCCTGACGCCCCGACGCTGGCGTCAAGTTGGTGGAAACAAGTTTCCACCGGCGACGGTGGCAAAAGAGCCCGCTCACCGGGGAGAGCGTGAAGTAAGCCGTAAACCACTGCGCGGGGAAGGCCGGAGTGATTCCGGTTGAACCTGTGGTCCTACCCCCGTGCTTTTTGTTGCACGGGACCCATGGGTGCAATCGGCACCCGGCTTTCCCCGCGCCCTCTGCTATCAGGAGGGACGAAGCTGATGCACAACCCGGGCGCTATCCGCGCCGCGGGATCGTGGACTTACGTTTGGGGTTATCGGGGTCGTCATCGCAATGATGGACCCTGTTGAATTGTCTCAGCCGCAAGAAAATTGCATCAGAGGTCGCGAGCCCATGCGCGTCTTCGCCCTTGATCCCTTCGCGAAATTGCCGCCTACTCCTGTCCGAAACGAAAGCAGGAAATCCGATGGCACGCGTGCGCTGTATCACCGAAATGGGCATGGGCGTTGATGTTCATGGCAAAGATGCCACCAAGGCCGCCAAGCGCGCGGTCTCGGACGCCATCCGCCACTCCAGCCTCGGATTCATGCGGATGCTAGGCAAGACCGCCAGCGACATGTTCGTCGATGTCACGATCGGCGCTCCGGACCCCGCCGCGGTTGATACCGCCGCCGTCGCGAAAGAGCTTCCCTACGGAACGGTGACCGTCACCGCGGTCAAAGGCGGGCTCCAGGTTGATGCCGAGCGCGGCGGCGACGCCATCATCATTGCCAACGCCGCCGTGATCGTGAGTCTCGATGACGGCACCGGCTAGACATGCGTCCATTGGGCTTGGTTGGACATGATGGAGCATCCGATGACGCAAGACAGCAGCACGTACTGGAAGAACGCCCGGGTGGAATTGCGGGCGGCGGGATTTGATCCGGATCGCGCGTCGAAGGCGAGCGCCGTGGTCACGATCGCCAGCGCCTGGACCAACGCCCATCGCTGCAACAACCGGGTGCGCACCATCGCCGATCTGCTGGTCGACATCATTGCCGAGCGCGGCGGCCAGGGCCTGATCGTCGGGGCACCGGCGGTGTCCGATGCGCTGACCCAGGGAACGCCGACGGCGGGCTACAGCCTGGTGTCCCGCGACGTCGTCGCCGATTGCTTCGAAATCGGACATTACGCCCATCACGGCGACGCCATGATCGTGATCTCCGGCTGTGACAAGACCGGTGCCGCCGCGATGATGCCGCTGGCGCGGACCAATGCCTTCGGGCTGGTGGTGTATCCCGGCACCGCTTCGCCGGGCCGCGTGACGTCAGGAGCCTGGGCGAGCAAAGGCAACAATCTGACCATTCTGGATTATGCGGAGGCCCGCGCCGCCAACGAGGCCGGCCGGATTTCCGGGACGGAGCTGCTGGAAGTCGAGCTCAACGTGATGCCCGGCAGCGGCACCTGCGGCGCCATGTTTACCGCGAACACCATGAGCACGATCGCCGAGGCGATCGGCATGATGCTGCCGCGCGGCGCGTCGCATCCGGCGGACTACGGCGCCGGCAGCGATATCCACGCCGACGTCCGCGCCCAGGCGCGCGCGTCGGTCGATGCCCTGTACCGGCTGATCGACGCCGGCATCCGCCCGCGCGACATCATGACCGGGCGCGCGTTTGAAAACGCGATCGCCACCGTTTACGCCATGGGCGGTTCGACCAACATGTACCTGCATCTGCTCGCGGTCGCGCGCGAGGCCGGGGTGCCGATCGGAATCGAACGCATCCAGGAGGTCGGGGAGCGGATACCGCTGCTTGCCAATCTGCAGCCGCATGGCCCGTACGCGATGGGAGCCCTGCACGCGATGGGCGGCGTGCCCGTCGTCATGAAGGAGCTGCTGAGCAACGGCCTCTTGCACGGCGACGTCATGACGGTCAGCGGCAAGACGCTGGCGGAAAACCTCGCCGCGGTGCCTACCCTGGAAGAGGTCGGGCGGCAGGACATCGTTTTCCCGGTGTCGCGCCCGATCGCAGCGCCGAACCATCACATCAGCGTGCTGAAGGGTAATCTCGCGCCGGAGAGCTGCCTGCTCAAGCTGTCCGGCAAGACGCTGGCGAAAGGCGAGTTCCGCGGCACGGCGCGCGTCTTCGAGTCCGAGGCCGCTACGATGAAGGCGATCCGCGCCGGCGAAATCGTGCCTGGCAACGTGGTGGTCGTGCGCAATGTTGGTCCGGTCGGCGGGCCGGGCATGCCCGAGATGGTGATGCTGACGATCCAGCTGCAGGGCCGTGGCCTCGGGGAAGGCGTCGCGCTCATCACCGACGGCCGCTTCTCCGGCGTCTCGCACGGAGTCCTGATCGGGCACATTTCCCCCGAAGCCGCGCGCGGCGGCCCGATCGCCGCCGTCAGGGACGGCGATGTGATCGTCATCGATCCCGGCGCACGAACGCTCACACTCGATGTGCCCGATGACGAGATCGCCCGGCGCATGGCGAACTGGCGGGCCCCCGAGCGGGCCGACAAGGCGCGTCCGGGGTCGGTGCATGACAAGTACATCAGGCTGGTTTCGTCGGCGCATTATGGCTGCGTGCTTTGACCGGGCCCGGAGCGTTTTCGAGCGACGTGGCCGTGGCGTTTCGCGGTTGCATCTGCAGGAGCATTCGAAGGCATTCGAAAAATGACGATCACCATCTACGGCATCAAGAACTGCGACACCATGAAGAAGGCCCGTGCCTGGCTCGACAGCCATGGCGTGGCATACGGCTTCCATGACTACAAGGCCGAGGGTATCGGCAAGGACAAGCTCAAGCGCTGGAGCGATGAACTCGGCTGGGAAGTCCTGCTCAATCGCGCCGGTACCACGTTTCGCAAATTGCCTGACAGCGACAAGGAAGGCCTCAACGAGCGCAAGGCGCTCGCGTTGATGCTGGCGCAGCCCTCGATGATCAAGCGCCCGGTGCTCGATCTCGGCGGCAAGCTGCTGGTCGGGTTCGAGCCGGAAATCTATGCCAGGGAGGTGACGGCAACGGGCCGATCCCGCCGCGGCTAGCTCAGTTCGATGACGTCGTCGACTGCGCTGAGGCCCGCAGGGCTGCGGACGGGATCGAGGTCGATGACGGCGTGGATGACGCTGACCGAGATCGTTCTGGCCCTGACGCCCATCAGGTTGTTGATCTTGAATCCGCCCTCGATGCTGATGGCCTTGAAAGAGCCGACGATCTGCTCGACGGCATCGGCGCGTCCGAACGGCAGCAGCAACCGTTCATAGGAAACGTCCTTGCCGTCCTCGTCCCTTAACATTGAAATCGAATAGGTGGGCCGTTTTCGCTGAAGGCAAGCGCGATAGGAGGGAACCACGTTCGCATATCGGGCGGGGCCGATCGCATCGTCGAGGTAGCGGTTGGTCCGTCTGCCCGGGTCGATGTGCTGATTGCCGTAGGTCGCGGCCAGCCTGGAGCCTTCCTGGGTGATCAGAAACCGCGCGCCGTCGCCGCTGCCTTCGACGTCGTAGCCCATCATGTCCGCCAGTTCGTCCGCGATGCGGTCTGGCCGGTATTCCGCGAGCAGGGGCAGGGGGCGGCTCTTGCCGAGCGCCCGCAGCCACGCGTTAAGCAGATCGCGCTGCTTCACGGACCTTATCACCGAGGGATTGGCGCTGGAAAATTCCATTCGAATGCTAGCTGAACTCGATCACATCGCCGGCTGGAATGCGCCCCGGGGCGCGGTGGTAAAGGTCGCGGTCGATGACGGCACGAAACTTCGGCGTCGGCAGCGCATCGCTCCCACGCATCAAATTCCTGATTTCAAATCCGCCGTCTTCGCTAATGGTTTTAAGCGAGGCGACCACGTCAGTGATCTTGTCGCCGTCCGCGAAGGGCAGCAACAGCCGCTCGTAGGCAACGATTCGCCCACAGCTGTCATCGATGTTGGCGATCGTATAGACGGGCAGGCCGCGCGCCACGCATTCGTAGTAGACCGGCATCACGACGGGAGCGAGCCTGGGCCCGAGGTATTCGTCGAGATACCGGCCCTTGCCGGTATTGCCATAGGCGTTTGACATGCGCGTGCCGTTGCTTTGGATCGTCAGGCGCGGAGGCTGCTGCGTGGTATCGACGGTATAGTAGACGAGGTCCGGAAGTTCGTCGGCGAGTCGCTCGGGCTGGTATTCCCCGACGCGCGGCATCCGCTGCTCGCGGGAGTAAAGCCGCAGCCAGGTGTTCAGCAGGTCGCGCTGCTTGATCGATTTGACCACCGACGGGTTGGCGCTCTCGAAATCCAAGGTTGCGATCCATTCCTAATTTGGCGCACCCAATAATCGGCCCGGGGGGCAAATTTTCTATGAAACCGGGGGACTGCGTGAAAACACCGTTAATGGCGGCTTTCCGGCGGCTCGAAAGGCGGCCGGGCCCGCCGCGCGAGCGGACGATCCCGTTCGCGGGGAATTCCGCTTATGGAGAATCCTTACCCCGATCCGCCCATTCGCCAGGGCCCGCTTTCCGTCTTGCACAAACAGGGGCGTTGACGGCATATTCCGGGCGGAGGCGGCCGGGTCCGGGACGGGATTTTCCAAGGCGTCCCAAGAGAGCCTGCCGGTTAGGAAGAATTGGCCACGCGCGAAGCCGCTTCGCGGCGCCGGCTGATGGGGGAAATTTGATTGGCCGATGAGTTCATTCTCGAAACCCACGGATTGACCAAGGAATTCGCGGGCTTCTTTGCCGTTCGCGATGTGGGCCTTAGGGTCCGCCGTGGCAGTATTCACGCGTTGATCGGTCCGAACGGGGCCGGCAAGACGACGTGCTTCAATCTTTTGACCAAGTTCCTGAGGCCTTCGGCCGGTCAGATCCTGTACAAGGGGCAGGATATCACGGCGATGGCGCCAGCCGACGTGGCACGCCTTGGCCTCGTGCGCTCGTTCCAGATTTCGGCCGTGTTCCCGCATTTGACCGCGCTGGAAAATGTGAGGGTCGCGCTGCAGCGTCAGCACGGGCATTCGTTCGATTTCTGGCGTTCCAAGTCGGTGCTCGACCGCTTCAACGGTCGCGCCCATGAGCTGCTCGATGATGTGGGCCTGAGCGAGTTTGCGGCGACGCCGGCGGTCGAGATGCCCTACGGGCGCAAACGCGCGCTCGAAATTGCGACGACGCTGGCGCTCGATCCGGAAATGATGCTGCTCGACGAGCCGATGGCCGGCATGGGACACGAAGACATCGACAAGATCGCCGGGCTGATCAAGCGCATTTCCGCGAAATACACGATCCTGATGGTCGAACATAATCTCAGCGTCGTGGCCAACCTGTCCGACATCATTACCGTGCTGACGCGCGGTCAGGTGCTTGCGGAAGGCAATTATGCCGACCTTTCCAAGGATGAGCGCGTCAAGGAAGCCTATCTGGGGGCGGGTCATGCCTGATTTGAAAGTGGCCGATGCCGCCGCCGCGAAGCCCAAACCCACAGCGGGCGCAGCAACGCCGGTGCTGGCGGTCAGGGATCTCCAGGCCTGGTACGGCGAGTCTCACATTCTTCACGGCGTCAATTTCGACGTGAACGCCGGCGAGGTGGTCACCTTGCTCGGACGCAACGGCGCCGGCAAGACGAGCACGCTGAAATCAATAATGGGGATGATCGGCAAGCGCACGGGCTCGGTGAGGTTCGGCGATCAGGACATCATCCGCACGTCATCGGACAAGATTGCGCGGCTTGGCATTGCCTTCTGCCCGGAGGAGCGCGGCATCTTCGCCAGCCTCGACGTCCGCGAGAACCTGCTGCTGCCGCCGATCGTGCGCAGCGGCGGCTTGTCGCTGGATCAGATCTTCGACCTGTTTCCCAACCTCAAGGAACGGCTGAACAGCCAGGGCACCAAATTGTCGGGCGGTGAACAGCAGATGCTGGCGATCGCACGAATCCTGCGTACCGGCGCGCGGTTTCTGATGCTGGACGAGCCGACCGAGGGGCTCGCGCCCGTCATCATCCAGCAGATCGGCCAAACCATCGCGCGGCTGAAGAAAGAAGGCTTCACCATCCTTCTGGTCGAGCAGAATTTCCGCTTCGCCGCCACCGTCGCCGACCGCTATTACATCGTCGAGCATGGCAAGATGATCGACGGTTTCGCCAACTCGGATCTGCAAGCCAATATGGACAAGCTTCACACCTATCTCGGCGTTTGAACAACATCTTCGAGCTGCATTCACGGAGAGAATATGAAAAACAGAATTTCGGTTCTTTTGCTTGGCGCGGCGCTGGTATTTGCCGCTGACAGCGGCGCCCTGGCGCAGGACAAGACCCTCAAGATCGGCGTTCTGACCGATAATTCGGGGCTTTACGCCGACCTCGGCGGCCCGGGTTCGACCCTGGCGGCGCAGATGGCGGTCGAGGATTCCGGCATGGCCGGCAAAGGCTGGAAGATCGACGTCATCTCCGCCGACCATCAGAACAAGCCCGACGTTGGCACCAACATCGCGCGCCAATGGATCGACGTCGACAAGGTCGACGTCATCATGGACGTGCGTGAATTCCGGCGTTGCGCTGGCGGTCAATAACGTTGTCAAGGAAAAGAACAGCGTGATGATCAATTCGGGCGCGGCAACCTCGGATCTCACCAACGCGCAGTGCACGCCCAACACGGTGCACTGGACCTATGACACCTATATGCTCGCCCACAGCACCGGCCAGGCGCTGGTGAAAGTCAGGCGGCGATACCTGGTTCTTCATCACCGCCGATTACGCTTTTGGCCACGCACTGGAGCGTGACACCGCGGCAGTCGTCACCGCCAATGGCGGCAAGGTCCTCGGAACCGTCAGGCACCCACTGAATTCGTCGGACTTCTCGTCCTACCTGCTGCAGGCGCAGGCATCGAAAGCCAAGATCATCGGCATGGCCAATGCCGGCGGCGACACCACCAATACGATCAAACAGGCGTCCGAATTCGGTATCGTCAAGGGCGGACAGAAACTGGCGGGCCTGCTGTTGTTCCTCACCGACGTGCATGCTCTCGGCCTGAACGTAGCGCAGGGCCTGAATTTGAGTGCGACGTTCTATTGGGACATGAACGACCAGACCCGTGCTTTTTCCAAGCGGTTCTCGGAGCGCACGAAGACCAAGGCGGAGCCGACCATGGTGCAGGCCGGCGTCTATGCCGGGCTGCTGCATTACTTCAAGGCGCTTGAAGCGCTTGGCGGCAATCCGCACGACGGCGCCAAGGTGGTGGCAAAAATGAAGGAACTGCCGACCGACGATCCGCTGTTCGGCAAGGGCTCGATCCGCGTGGATGGCCGTGCGCTCCACCCGGCCTATCTGTTCGAGGTCAAGAAGCCGTCCGAATCCAAGGGGCCATGGGACTATTACAAGCTGGTCGGAACGACCCCGGCGGACCAGGCTTTCCGCCCGCTTTCGGAAAGCGCATGTCCGCTGGTAAAGAAGTAACGATGGCTGCCCGCCGGCCCGGTGCCGGCGGGCGCTATCAGGCGTTACAACGAGACTGAGTGCGAAAGATCGATCGATGCAAGCTCTGTACGCGCAGCTTCTGGTGGGACTGATCAACGGCTCGTTTTACGCGCTGTTCAGTCTCGGGCTCGCCGTGATCTTCGGCATGCTCAACATCATCAATTTCGCCCATGGCGCGGTCTATATGATGGGCGCTTTCGTCGCGTATTTTCTGCTGAACGTGGTGGGCATCGGATATTGGCCGGCGCTGATCATCGCTCCCATAGCTGTCGGCATTTTCGGCATGATCATGGAGCGGACCATGCTGCAATGGTTGTCCGGCCTCGATCATCTCTACGGGCTGTTGCTGACCTTCGGGCTGGCGCTGATCATCCAGGGCGTGTTTCAGAATTACTTTGGTTCGTCGGGTTTGCCCTATTCGATCCCCGATGAATTGAAGGGCGGCATGAATCTCGGCTTCATGTTCCTGCCGATCTACCGCGGCTGGGTCGTGGTCTTTTCGCTCATCGTTTGCATCGGGACCTGGTACCTGATCGAGCGAACGCGACTCGGCGCCAACCTGCGCGCCGCCACCGAAAACCCGACGCTGGTGCGCGCATTCGGTATCAACGTGCCCAGGATGATCACGCTGACCTACGGGCTCGGCGTCGGTCTCGCGGCGCTCGCCGGCGTGCTGTCGGCGCCGATCAATCAGGTGCGACCGCTGATGGGGGCCGATCTGATCATCGTTGTGTTTGCGGTGGTGGTGATCGGCGGCATGGGTTCCATCATGGGATCGATCATTACCGGCTTTACGCTGGGTGTGGTCGAGGGATTGACGAAATACTTTTATCCGGAAGCCTCCAACACCGTGGTATTTGTCCTCATGGTGCTGGTGTTGCTTGTGAAGCCATCGGGACTGACGGGGCGGGCGACCTGATATGACGGCCATGACGGACGATACCATGCCGGCGACCCCGCGCGCCTTCCGCGATGAGATGATCGCATTTTGCATCATGACAGCGCTGTTGCTGATCGTGCCGCTGACCGGCGTCTACCCGTTCTTCGTCATGCAGGCGCTGTGCTTTGCGCTCCTCGCGTGCGCCTTCAACCTGCTGATCGGTTATGGTGGATTGCTGTCGTTCGGCCATGCGATGTTTCTGGGGACCGCCGGATACGTTTCGGCGCATGCGCTGAAGGTGTGGGGCCTGTCACCCGAACTTGGAATTCTGGCAGGCACCGCGGCCGCCGCCGGGCTTGGCGTCGTCACCGGCCTCGTCGCCATCAGGCGTCAGGGCATCTATTTCGCGATGATCACGCTGGCGCTGTCGCAACTTCTGTATTTCGTCTACCTGCAGACGCCGTTCACCCATGGCGAGGACGGTATCCAGGGCATTCCGCAAGGCTATCTGTTCGGTATCTTCAATCTCGCCAACTCGACGACACTTTATTACGTCATCGTCGCCGGCTTCCTGTGCGGTTTCCTCCTGATCTTCCGCGCCATCAACTCGCCGTTCGGCGAGGTGCTGAAGGCGATCCGCGAGAATGAGCCGCGGGCGATCTCGCTCGGCTACAAGACCGATCAGTACAAGCTGCTCGCCTATATCCTTTCCGGCACGCTGGCGGGCTTTGCCGGCTCGCTGAAGGTGTTCGTGGCGCAGAACGCGTCGCTCACCGACGTGCACTGGAGCATGTCGGGCGAAATCGTGCTGATGACGCTGGTCGGCGGTCTCGGCACCGTGTTCGGTCCGGTGGTCGGCGCGTTCGTGATCATCGCCATGCAGCAATATCTGGCCGGGTTCGGGCAATGGGTGACGGTAATCCAGGGCGTGATCTTCGTGGTCTGCGTGCTGACGTTCCGCCGGGGCGTGATCGGCGAGATCGCGCATTATTTCCGGCGCTCTCTCTAACAGGCCGATTTTCCGAACATTTCCGGCCCTACAAAGCGGTGGATGACCGGATTCCGGCGGTCGCCCGCAACGCGCTTTGTCGGAAAATGGTTTATGACAATTCCGTGACAGGCCGCCCGGCCGGCCATTTCCGCAACCTTGGACATGCCAGATGCTGCGTTGGTTTCGCGCCCTTCTCCCGAGGGAAGAACGGTTTTTCGATCTGTTCGCCAGGCATTCCCAAACGGTGGTGCAAGGTGCGCTGGCGTTGCAGGACATGCTGCGCGGCGGCGACGAAACGCCGGTATTCTGCCAGCGCGTCAACCAGTTCGAGAATGATGCCGACAATATCACCCGCGAGGTGCTTACCGCGGTGCGCAGGACGTTCATCACGCCGTTCGACCGCGGCGATATCAAGAACCTGATCACCTCGATGGACGATGCCATCGATCAGATGCAGCAGACCGCCAAGGCGGTTATTTTGTTCGAGGTCCGCACCTTCGAGCCGCCGATGCGTGAAATGGGGACGCTGCTGGTGGAATGCGCCAATCTCGTCGGTCGAGCGCTGCCGCTGTTGCAATCGATCGGTGCAAATGTCGCGATGCTGACCGCGATAACAGAAGAACTGACCAAGCTGGAAGGCCGGGTCGACGACCTTCATGACATCGGCCTGAAGGAGCTTTTCCTCAAGCATCGCAATGCCAATACGATGGATTTTATCGTCGGCGCAGAAATCTACGACCATCTCGAGAAAGTCGCCGACCGGTTCGATGATGTTGCCAATGAGATCAACAGTATCGTGATCGAACAGGTATAGGGCAGGGCCGCGCAGTGGACGCCACGCTTGGTCTTCCAGATTCTGGTCGGATTAATCGCAGTCGCGCTGCTGTTCGACTTCCTCAACGGATTGCATGACGCCGCCAACTCGATCGCGACGATCGTATCGACCCGGGTGCTGCGGCCGCAATACGCCGTGCTGTGGGCGGCATTCTTCAATTTCGTCGCGTTCGCGGTGTTCGGGCTTAGCGTCGCGCGCACCATCGGCACCGGGATCGTCGAACCCAGCGTGATAGACACCCAGGTGATATTCGCCGCGCTCATCGGTGCCATCGTCTGGAACCTGATCACATGGGGATTGGGAATACCGTCCTCCAGTTCGCACGCTTTGATCGGGGGACTGGTCGGGGGTGGAATGGCCAAGGCTGGAATTTCGGCCGCGGTGTGGAGCGGGTTATCGAAGACATTGCTTGCCATCGTGCTGTCGCCGGTGGTTGGATTTTTGCTGGCGCTGATGCTGGTCGCGATCGTGTCCTGGGCCTCGGTACGTTCCACGCCCTACGCGGTCGATCGCGCCTTCCGCATCCTGCAATTCGTTTCGGCGTCGCTGTATTCGCTGGGCCATGGCGGCAACGATGCGCAGAAAACCATGGGCATCATCGCGGTGCTGCTTTATTCGCAAGGGTATCTTGGCAAGGAGTTTTCGGTGCCATTCTGGGTGGTGCTGGCCTGCCAGGCGGCGATGGCGCTGGGGACGCTGATGGGAGGCTGGCGGATCGTCCGCACCATGGGCCTGCAGAATCACCAAGCTGACGCCGATGCAGGGATTTTGCGCGGAGACCGGCGGCGCCGCGACCCTGTTCATGGCGACCTGGCTCGGCGTTCCCGTCTCGACCACGCATACCATCACCGGCGCCATCGTCGGCGTCGGCTCGGCGCGGCGGGTCTCGGCGGTGCGCTGGAACGTGGCGAGTTCGATCGTTTATGCTTGGGTGATCACGATTCCCGCCTCTGCCGGCGTCGCCGCGCTGGCCTATTGGGTGGTGTTGCTGGTGCGATAAACGCCGCCGCCAGACTAGAGTTCAGCCGCTAAATCCCTATATCAATCCATGCCGATCTTGCTTGATCCGGCCCTTTTTCCCTGCCAAACGCTCAGCCTCATGTCCGACCTCGCCATCGCCACCAAATCGCCGCCCCGTTCGCCGCTCGCAGCCGAAGTCGCGCGGCGGCGGACCTTTGCGATCATCTCCCATCCCGACGCCGGCAAGACCACGCTGACCGAGAAACTGCTGCTGTTCGGCGGTGCCATCAATCTCGCCGGGCAGGTCAAGGCCAAGGGCGAGCGCCGCAATACCCGTTCCGACTGGATGAAGATCGAGCGCGAACGCGGCATCTCCGTCGTCACCTCGGTGATGACGTTCGAATTCGAAGGCCTGGTGTTCAACCTGCTGGACACGCCGGGCCACGAGGATTTCTCCGAAGACACCTACCGGACGCTGACCGCGGTCAACTCCGCCGTCATGGTGATCGACGCCGCCAAGGGTATCGAGGCGCGGACGCGCAAGTTGTTCGAGGTCTGCCGCCTGCGGGATATCCCCATCATCACCTTCATCAACAAGATGGACCGCGAGAGCCGCGACACCTTCGAACTGCTCGATGAAATCGAAAAGACGCTGGCGCTCGACACCACGCCGATGACCTGGCCGGTTGGCCGCGGCCGCGATTTTCTCGGCACCTATGATATCGCAACCGGCGGCGTGCGCCTGTTGGAAGGCGGCGGCGCCAAGACCGGTGCGGCGCAACAGATCGACGTCGCCGATCTCGCCGGCCGCAATCCCAATCTCGACGTCGGCCTCGTCAAGGAGGAACTCGCGCTGGTGTCGGAGGCCTGCAAGCCGTTCGAACTGGAGGCCTTTCGCGAGGGCCATCTGACGCCGGTGTATTTCGGCAGCGCGCTGCGCAATTTCGGCGTCGGCGATCTCCTGGAAGGTCTCGGCCGTTTCGCGCCGCCGCCGCGCGCGCAGGAATCCAATCTGCGCAAGGTCGAGGCGGCGGAGCCGCGCATGAGCGCCTTCGTTTTCAAGATCCAGGCCAATATGGACCCCAATCACCGCGACCGTATCGCCTTTGCGCGGCTGTGCTCGGGCAAGCTGACCCGTGGCATGAAGGCCAAGCTGGTGCGCACCGGCAAGAACATGTCGCTCTCCAGCCCGCAATTCTTCTTCGCGCAGGATCGTGCGCTGGCGGACGAGGCCTTTGCCGGCGATGTCGTCGGCATCCCCAATCACGGTACGCTGCGGATCGGCGACACGCTGACGGAAGGCGAGGATATCACCTTCGTCGGCGTCCCCAGCTTCGCGCCGGAAATCGTTCGCCGCGTCCGGCTGACCGATGCGATGAAGGCCAAGAAGCTCAAGGAAGCCCTGCAGCAGATGTCGGAGGAGGGCGTGGTGCAGGTTTTTCGCCCGCGCGACGGCGCACCGGCGCTGGTCGGCGTGGTCGGCCCGCTGCAGCTCGACGTGCTGAAGGCGCGGCTCGATGCCGAATATACGCTGCCCGTGGAATTCGAGGTCAGCGAGTTTCAGCTGGCGCGCTGGATTTCGTCGGACGACCGCAAGAAACTCGACGCGTTCATTGCCGCCAACGGCTCCGGCGTCGCCGACGACGTCGACGGCGATCCGGTATTCCTGGCCAAGAACGAATTTTATCTCGGCTACACCAGGGAACGCGCCGAGGGCATCACGTTTTCCAGCGTCAAGGACGTGAAGAAGAACGCGTGAATTCCTCATGTCGGCGATAAGCGCGGGGATGTGAGCGCAACGCGCCTTGATGCCGCCCTCCGTCCGTGCCATCTCGCCTGGACATGTTGCCTTAGAGGGCTCGCGTCATGCTGCGGCGGATCGTTCTATATTCCATCGTCATGCCGGGAATGATTATCGTCGGACCGGCTGACGCCCGGCGCAGGCAGCCCATCGATGCCACGCCGTTTTCTCATGCACCCTGCAGCGTGCTGGCCGGCCGGCCCTGCACGCCGTCATATTGCAGCGTGCTCAATCGTGGGCCGTGCATTCCCGAGATCGATTATCCGGTCGGCGAGAACTTGCAGCTGACGATCGAAAGCGTGCCTTCGCGCGATGACGCCGCAAAATACCAAAAGCCCGACCACGATCTCGATACCATCGGCGACCTGTTCGCGGCGCTGCGATCCTGCTGGTCGCCGCCGCCGCCCGATTTCGCGCGCGAGGGCATGCAGATGTCCGTGCGCTTCAGTTTCAAGCGCTCCGGCGAGATCATCGCCGCCCCGCGTGTCACCTACGCCACGGCGGGGGTACCCGCCGATCTGCGCGTGACCTATCTCAAGGCGATCAACGCGTCGCTCGATGCCTGCATGCCGCTCAAATTCACCGGCGGGTTAGGCGGCGCGCTGGCGGGGCGGCCGATCGCGATCCGCTATGTCGATAACAGGGATTTGGGCGAGCAGTCGGCAACGCCATGAGCGAGGTCCGTCATTCCGGGAGCGCGCGTGAAACGCGCGCCCTCGGAATCCCGAAATTGTCTTGCTACATTTCCGCGCAACTGGAATCCGCGATGTGCAATTGGACATCCGAGGTCCGGTCCTTCGGACCATCCCGGAAATGATGTCGGGCATGGATTGCGCGCATTCTGGCGCATTGCGGCCTGAGCACCTAAAGTGATAGGCGATACTGGCAAATGCCGGTCGTGCGGAGGAGAACGTCATGGGACTGCTGGTAATGATCCTGGGCCTTGCGTTGCTGCTCGGGATCCACATGTTCAGCACGCAGCGTGAATTGCGCGCCAGACTGATCGCCTTGACAGGCGAGGGCGGCTACAAGGCCGGCTATGCGCTGGTCTCGCTTCTCGGTCTGGCCCTGATCGTCTGGGGCTTTGCCCATTATCGCGCGGCCGGGATGATCGACATCTGGTATCCGCCGAAGGCACTCAAGCACGTCACCGTGGCCTTGATGCTGCCGGCGGTCATCCTGGTAGTGGCCTCCTATGTCCGCGGCCGCATCTACACCGCGCTGAAGCATCCGATGCTGGCGGGCGTCAAATTGTGGGCGGCGGCGCATCTTCTTGCCAACGGCGATCTCGGCGGGATCATCCTGTTCGGCTCGTTCCTGGCATGGGCGGTGTTCGACCGGATCTCGCTGAAGCGCCGCGCCGATGCCGGGGCGCCGCCAATCCCGGTTGGCGGCATCGGCAACGACCTGATCGCGGTAGCGGTCGGGATCGTGGCCTATCTGGCGCTTGTTTTCGCGTTTCATCCGGCCGTGATCGGCGTCCCCGTCGTCGGAGTATAGAATGTCCGTACAATCCACCATCAGGCGCAAGACCGCGCCGGATATCCGCGCCCGCAAGAACGGCGAGCCGATCGTGATGCTGACCTCGTATCACGCTCATACCGCAGCATTGGTCGATCGTTATTGCGACGTCATCCTGGTCGGAGATTCCCTTGGCAATGTGATGCACGGTTTCGAGACCACGGTGCCGGTGACGCTCGACATGATGATCCTGCAGGGCCATGCCGTCATGCGCGGCTCGCAGCACGCGCTGGTCGTGGTCGACATGCCCTTCGGCTCCTATGAAGCCTCGAAAGAGCAGGCATTTCATTCCGCGGTGCGGATCATGAAAGAAACTGGTTGCGGCGCGGTCAAGCTCGAGGGCGGCGCGCGGATGGCGGAGACCGTCGCGTTTTTATCCGAGCGCGGCATACCCGTGATGGGCCACATCGGGCTGACGCCGCAATCGATCAATACGCTCGGCTCGTTTCGCGCCCAGGGCCGAGAGGAGGGTAGCTGGGAGCCGATCGAGAACGACGCTATCTCGATCGCGCAGGCCGGCGCCTTCTCCGTGGTGATCGAGGCGGTCGCCGAGCCATTGGCGCGGAAGATCACCGAGACCGTCGCGATCCCCACCATCGGCATCGGCGCCAGCGCGGCCTGCGACGGCCAGGTGCTGGTGCTGGAAGACATGCTCGGGCTGTCGCCGCGGACCCCGAAATTCGTCCGCCGCTATGGCGATCTTGGTCCGATGATCGAGGCGGCGATCGAGGGCTATGCCAAAGACGTGCGCTCGCGCGCCTTTCCCGGGCCGGAGCATGTCTACGGCATGAAGGCGAAGAGCTAGAGCATGATCCGGAGAAGTGGAAACCGGTTTTCCCTCGCGACAAACGCGAAGCGTTTGCGCGGAGATCGCGGTCCAACAAAAAAAATGAGGCCGGAGCCTGATTTCAACTCAGTTGAATTGGATCCTGGCGGCGAGGAGGCGAGATGGACTGGTCGCACTATTCCATTCCGGCCATGCGGCTCGAGGCGCGCTTCGGCGATCGCGTGGTGCCGGCGTTTTGCGAGCGGCCCGGCAGCATCTGGGCGATGATCTCGGCGGCGGCGTCGAGAAATCCGGATGGCGAGGCACTGGTGTGCGGCGAGCGCCGGATGACCTGGCGTGAAGTTGAGGAACAATCGGCCCGGATCGCAGCAGGACTGCGGAAGAAGGGCGTGCAAAGCGGCGATCGCATCGCGCTGTTGCTCGGCAACCGCATCGAGTTCGTGCTGGCGATGTTTGCCGCGGCCCATCTCGGCGCCGTGACGGTGCTGCTCGGCACGCGGCAGCAAAAGCCGGAAATTGCCCATGTGCTGACCGATTCCGGCGCCAGGCTCCTGATCCACGAGGCCGCGCTGGCCGACCGCCTGCCCGAGGCGCGCGACATCCCCGGCCTGATCCATCGTATCGCCGTCGATGATGATGTGGGTGCTTCTTCCGATCTGGTCGACAACGGTCCCTTGCAGGCGCCCGCCAGTGTCGGCGAACAAGACACGGCGATGATCCTCTACACGTCCGGCACCACCGGCCGGCCCAAAGGCGCGATGCTCGCGCATTGCAACGTCATCCACTCCGCGATGGTCTATGAGGCCTGCATGGAATTGACGTCGGCGGACCGTTCGATCGCGGCGGTGCCGCTTGCGCATGTGACCGGTGTGGCAGCCAATATCATGAGCATGGTTCGTTGCGCTGGAACGCTGGTTATTGTCGCCGAGTTCAAGGCCGCGGGTTATCTGAAAGTCGCCGCGCGCGAACGCGTCACCCAGACCGTGATGGTGCCGGCGATGTATAATCTGTGCCTGTTGCAGGCGGATTTCGACAATTATGATCTTTCGGCGTGGCGGATCGGAGGCTACGGCGGCGCGCCGATGCCGATCGCCACGATTGAAAAGCTGGCCGTCAAGGTGCCAGGCCTCAAGCTCATCAACGCTTACGGTTCGACGGAAACGACCTCGCCCTCAACCGTCATGCCGCCGGAATTGACGGCCGCGCATATCGACAGCGTCGGCCTGCCGTGTCCCGGTGCCCGGATCATCGTGGTGGATGCCGACGGCCGCCAACTGCCGCGCGGCGAGATCGGCGAGATCTGGATTCACTCTGGCTCGGTCATCAAGGGCTACTGGAACAATCCCGAGGCGACGGCCGAGAGTTTCACCGGCGGCTTTTGGCATTCCGGCGATCTCGGTTCGATCGATGAGGAGGATTTCGTGCGGGTGTTCGATCGCAAGAAGGACATGATCAACCGGGGCGGGCTCAAGATCTATTCCGCCGAAGTCGAATCCGTGCTGGCGAGTCATCCGGATGTCGTCGAGAGCGCCATCATCGCCAAGCCGTGTCCGGTGCTGGGCGAGCGCGTGCATGCGGTGATCGTGACCCGGAACGGAGAAATCAGTGAACAGGCCCTGCGCGCCTGGTGTGCCGAGCGGCTCTCGGACTACAAGGTGCCGGAGACGATGGCGCTGACCGCGGAGCCGCTGCCGCGCAACGCCAACGGCAAGGTGATGAAGCGGCAACTGCGCGAGGCCTGGGCCGCGGGGCAGACCTAGCTCGGCCGCGCAGGCCAGTTCCGGGTCGGCCTCGGCAACCCACCCGGTCGCGTTAACGCTTTGATCCGGCTGATTTTGCCTTGCCGCCGCCATATCGCTAGGGTAAGGCCGCCACGTGGGGACCGGGCATCTTTCGCAGCCATGGGTTCGGCTCGGCTCACCGGGATGGGATATCTTTAAGTGTCTGAATTATTTGACGAAGTCGACGAGGAGGTCCGTCGCGATCAGCTCAAGAAGCTGTGGGACCAGTACTCGATCTACATTGTCGCCGGCCTGCTGCTGATCATCGCCGGCGTAGGCGGCTGGCGCGGTTACCAATATCTGGAGGCGAAAAAGGCCGCCGAGGCCGGTGCGGCCTTCGACAACGCGGTCGAGTTCTCCGAGCAGAACAAGCATGTCGAGGCGGAAGCCGCCTTCAACGATCTGGCTGCGAAAGCGCCGTCGGGGTACCGCATGCTGGCGCGGATGCGCGCGGCGGCGGAAGCCGCAAGCCGCGACCCGCAGGCGGCGGCCAAAATGTACGATGAAATCGCCGCCGATCGCAGCGTGGGTGCCGAGGAGCAGGATCTTGCCAAGATTCGCGCTGCCGGATTGCTGCTGGAAACGGCGAGCTATCCCAGCATGCTTGCGCGCCTTGAGTCTTCCGCCGCGCCAGAGGCGACCTTTCGCCATACCGCGCGCGAACTGCTCTCATTGTCGGCTTGGCGCGCCAACGATACGGCTGCGTCGCGGAAGTGGCTGGACCTGATTACCAGCGATGGCGAGACGCCGCCTAGCATGCGCTCGCGCGCCGAAGCGCTGCAGGCGTTGCTGCCGCCGGTCGCGAAAAGCTGACGGCGGGAAATGAGTTGAGTGAGAAATCGACCATGCGCCGCTCGCAACGTCTGATCGCAGCTTCAGTCCTGATCGCGCTGGCGGGCGCGCTGGCAGGCTGCTCCAGCAGCATGAGCAACTGGGATCCGACCGATTTGCTTGATTTCCTCGACACCAAGAAGAAGCTGCCGGGCGAACGCAAAGAGGTTTTCCCCGGTGGTGTGCCCGGCCTCGAGCAGGGCGTGCCGAAGGAGTTGTACAAGGGCTCGGCGCAGGAACAACTCGATCAGCAGAAGGCCCAGGCCGCGGCGGTCGCCGCCGCGCCGCCTGCCGAGGAGCCCAAGCAAAAGCGCGGCGCGAAATCGGCCAAGAACAAGCAGCCGGCGACCGCCAGCACGGAGCCTGTCGCCGCACCCGATCCCGCGGCTGAGGAAGACGGCAGCACGGCCGCCGCGCCGCCGGCTCCCAAACCGAAGAAGATCGTGCGCAAGCGCACCACGGCGCCGCCGCCGGATCAGTCGGCCGATCAGCCGGCGCAGTCCGCCCAATCGCCGCAACAATCTGCTGCGCCGTTCCCGGCCCCCATGCCGAGCGGGACCTTCACGCGCTAATTTCGGCTCCATTGCATTGACATGCGTTTGGTTGCAGGCGCACGGATCACTTATGTCCTTCACGATTGCCATTATCGGCCGGCCCAATGTCGGAAAATCGACGCTGTTCAACCGGCTGGTCGGGCAGAAGCTCGCGCTGGTCGATGACGAACCCGGGGTCACGCGCGACCGCCGCGAAGGCGAGGGGCACCTCGGCGATCTCCAGTTCACCATCATCGACACCGCGGGCCTCGACGAGGGCGCCAAGGGCTCGCTGACCGCGCGGATGCAGGAGCAGACGGAAACCGCGATCGCCCTTGCCGACGCCCTGATGTTCGTGGTCGACGCGCGCGCCGGCCTGACGCCGAACGATCGCGCCTTTGCCGATTTCGCCCGCCGCGCCAACAAGCCGGTGGTGCTGGTCGCCAACAAGAGCGAGGGCAAGCAGGGCGATGCCGGCGCGATGGAAGCTTACGAGCTGGGCCTCGGCGAGCCGATCCAGATCTCGGCCGAGCATGGCGAGGGCCTGAGCGATCTTTATGACGCGCTGCGGGCGTTGATGCCCGAACCCACCGATGAGGGAGAGGCGTTCGACGATGACGATATCATCGAACCGGACGAGGATCTCGCCAGGCGGCCGATCCGGGTGGCGATCGTCGGCCGTCCCAACGCCGGAAAGTCGACGCTGATCAATCATCTGCTCGGCGAGGAGCGCCTCCTGACCAGCGCCGAAGCCGGCACAACCCGCGATTCCATTTCCGTCGAGATCACCTGGCAGGGCCGGGATTTTCGCGTGTTCGATACCGCAGGCCTGCGGCGCCGCTCGCGGATCGAACAAAAGCTGGAAAAGCTTTCGGTCGCGGACGCGCTGCGCGCCGTGCGCTTCGCCGAAGTCGTGGTGCTGGTGATGGACGCGCAGAACAAGTTCGAGGAGCAGGACCTGCGCATCGCCGACCTGATCGAGCGCGAGGGCCGGGCGCTGGTAATCGCGGTCAACAAGTGGGATTTGATGGGACGGCAGTCGAACCTGATTTCGGCGCTGCGCACCGACGCCGATCACCTGCTGCCGCAGGTCAGGGGCATGCCGATCGTCGCGGTCTCCGGCCTGATGGGTGAAGGCATCGACCGGCTGATGAGCGCGATCGAAGAGGCCTACGCGGTATGGAACAGGCGGGTGCCGACCGCTTCCCTCAATCGCTGGTTCGAGCAGGCCGTGGATGCCAATCCGCCGCCCGCGGTTTCGGGCCGGCGGCTGAAGCTGAATTACATTACGCAAGCCAAGGCGCGGCCGCCGAGTTTCATCCTGTTCTGCTCGCGCGCGGACGCCGTGCCGCAATCCTACCTGCGTTATCTCGTCAATTCGCTGCGTGAATTTTTCGAGTTGCCGGGCACCCCCGTGCGGATCAGCTTGCGCGAAAAAGCCAACCCGTTTGCTCACAAGCGCAGGCGGGCGTCGTGACGGCGCGTTCGCTGAGAACCAGTCGCACCAACACTTCAAAAAGCAGGCTCCTAACTGCTTGTGCAAAGGTCGAGCGGGCGTCTGGCTTTTTGACGCGTTTTCTTTGCGCGAACCGGTATCCACTTCGCTCGAAAACGCTATAGTTTACCGATAACACGCGTTCCAGACAAATCGCCCGCATGATGACGGGAAGAAGCGGTCTGCGCGAATGGGAGGAATTGGTACATGAAACACGCCTACGCGGCCCGAACGACGTCCTATGGCCTCAACCCGGGCGATGAGCTCAACGACCTGCGCATGTCGGATCAGGTCCGGCCGCTTTACGACCATGTGAAGAAGTTCATCAGGGAAACCGTTGAGCCGATGTCGGTCGAGTTTTTTCAGCTCGGCAAGAACAAGAAGGACCGCTGGAGTTATACCGAGGGCCAGCTCGACGTGCTTGGGAAAGCAAAGGCGAAGGCCAAAGAGGAGGGCCTGTGGAATTTCTTCCTGCCTGACGCGGAAACCGGCGAAGGCCTGAAGAACCTCGACTACGCCTATATCGCCGTCGAGCTCGCAAAAAATCCGCTGGCCTCTGAAACCATGAACTGCTCGGCGCCGGACACCGGCAATATGGAAGTGCTCGAGCGGGTCGGCACGCCCGAGCAGAAAGCGAAGTGGCTGAAGCCGCTGCTCAACGGCGAGATCCGTTCCGCCTACGCCATGACCGAACCGAATGTCGCTTCGTCGGATGCCAAGAATATCTCGACGACCGCCAAACTTGTCGGCAACGAATGGGTGATCAACGGGGAGAAATACTACATCTCCGGCCTTGGCGATCCTCGTTGCAAGATCATGATCGTGATGGTGAAAACCAATCCCGACGCACCGCCGAGCAAGCAGCAGTCGCAGATTCTGGTTCCCAAGGACACGCCCGGCGTGGAGATCGTCGGACCGATGCACGTGTTCGGGCACGACCATGCGCCGCGCGGACACATGCATATGCGCTTCAACGATGTCAGGGTGCCCAGGGAGAACATTCTGCTCGGCGAAGGCCGCGGCTTCGAGATTTCGCAAGTCCGTCTCGGGCCCGGTCGTATCCATCACTGCATGCGGACGATCGGCAAGGCGGAAAAGGCGCTCGATCTGATGGTGACGCGCGGCCTGACGCGCGAAGCCTTCGGCAAGAAGATCGCGCATCTCGGTGGCAATCTCCAGATCATCGCGCAGGCGCGCTGTGAAATCGAGGCGATGCGGCTGATGGTGCTGAAGGCCGCCAAGGCGATGGACGTGCTCGGCAACAAGGAAGCCCGCATTTGGGTCAGCATGGTCAAGGCCATGGTGCCCGAGCGGGCCTGCAAGATCATCGACCAGGCGATCCAGATGCACGGGGCGACCGGCATTTCGCAATGGACTCCGCTTGCCGAGATGTACCAGGACGTGCGCCACCTCCGCTTCGCCGACGGTCCCGACGAGGTTCACTGGATGGTCGTCGGCCGCCACGAGCTGAGCATGGCGTAGCCCGGTTCGAGGGGGCTCCGGTCAAACAGGGAATGCACGATGGAATACGCCCCCGAAGATCTCTCACCCCGTGAGCGCTACAAGGTGCTCACGGGATTCGTCTTGCCGCGGCCGATCGCCTGGGTGACGACGATGGGACCTACCGGCGTGGTCAATGCCGCGCCCTTCAGCTTCTTCAATGTGTTTTGCGAAGATCCGCCGCTCTGCATGTTCGCCGTCAACGCGCGGCCCGACGGCCGCCTCAAGGACACGGTGGTCAACATCCAGCGCAGCGGGGAGTTTGTGGTCAATCTTGCCGATGAGCCTCTGGCGCGTGCGATGCACGACTCCAGCGGCGACTTTCCGCCGGAGATCGGCGAGCCCGGGTATCTCGGACTGAGGCTGGCGCCCTCGACAAAGATTGCGGTGCCGCGGCTTGCCGATGCGCCGTGGGCGATGGAGTGCAAGACCTGGAAAACGATCGATGTGAACGGCGATCGGCTGCTCATTCTGGGCGAAGGCGTAAACTTCTACATCCGCGACGAACTGTGGGACGGCAACGCAATGCGGGTGCACATGGACCGCTATCATCCGGTCGGCCGCATGTTCGCAGACCGCTACTGCCGGACCGACGACAGAATCGAGTTCCCGCCGGCGCAGGGGCCTTCAGCGGCTTGATCTGAAGGTCGAGAATCGCGACCGGCCGGATTTTTGAAATCCGTCCGGCTGCACATTCACGCTACTTCTTGCAAGCTTACTTCTTGATCAGCGGGCACTCGCTTTCGCTGAGCGGCCGCGCGGCTTGCTCGGCCGGGATCGTCGAGATCAGTTTGTAGTAGTCCCAGGGATATTTCGATTCCTCGGGCTTCTTGACCTCGAACAGATAGGCCGGAAGCATCTTGCGGCCGTCGGCGCGAATGATGGCCTTGCCGAACAGTACGTCGTCGGACGGCAGTTCCTTCATCTTGGCGACGACCTTGGCGCCGTCATGCGGATTGCCGCCCATCGCCTCCAGCGTCTTGAGGTAATGCAGCATGCCGGAATAGAGACCTGCCTGCGTCATCGACGGCATCGCTCCGTTTTTCGTCTGCGCCGAAAACTTCTTCGACCAGGCGCGGGTGTTGTCGTTCATGTCCCAGTAGAAGGATTCGGTGAAGGACAGGCCCTGCGCGGTCTTCAGGCCGAGCGAATGCACGTCGTTGATGAAGAGCAGCAGCGCGGCGAGCTTCTGGCCGCCCGCGACGATGCCGAACTCCGCCGCCTGCTTGATCGCGTTGGTGGTGTCGCCGCCGGCGTTGGCGAGACCGATCACCTTGGCCTTCGACGCCTGCGCCTGCAGCAGGAAGGAGGAGAAGTCCGAGGTGTTGAGCGGATGCTTGACGCCGCCGACGACCTTGCCGCCATTGGCGGTGACGACCGCGGTGGTATCGCGCTCCAGCGCGTCGCCGAAGGCGTAGTCGGCGGTCAGGAAGAACCAGGTATTGCCGCCGGCCTTGGTCAGCGCGGCGCCGGTGCCGTGCGCGAGCATGTAGGTGTCGTAGGTCACCGAAATCGTGTTCGGCGTGCAGGCCTTGCCGGTCAGGTCGGCGCTGGCGCCGCCGGAATTGATCAGGATCGAGTTCTTCTCTTTCGCCAGGTTGGAGACCGCGAGCGCGACGCCCGAGTTCGGCGTATCGACGACCGCGTCGACCTTGTCGACATCGATCCATTGCCGCGCCATGTTGACGCCGACGTCCGGCTTGTTCTGGTGGTCGCCGCTCGATCACGTCGATCTTCCAGCCCTTGTCGAGCAGTCCGGAATCCTGCACCGCCATCTTGGCCGCGATCACCGAATTGGGGCCGCCGATGTCGGCATACAGGCTCGACATGTCGTTCAGCACGCCGATCTTGACCACCTTGTCCTGGGCCAGCGCCGGTGTCGCGAGCCCCAGTCCGGCGCAAGCGAGAAGCGCGGCAGTGCGCCACGCGAATGTCGTCCTCATTAAGAAATCCTCCAATGGTTAATGTCCGGGCGGCTCACTTTGGGCGCCTTACCCGATGGTTCGATCGGCCACACGATCCGCTTTTCCGATAGTCTTTCTCGCGCCGCGCGGCAATACGCTTATCGTAGCGCGTCCGAGGTTAACCTGAATTTCTGGATACGCTTCCCATTATCGACTTCGGCGGTATAGACGTTACCCTTGGCGTCGACCGCCATGGCGTGAATCCAGTGGAATTGCCCGGCGTTGCGGCCGCTGCGCCCGAAGCTGCCGACCACGGTGCCGTCCTCGCGCTTCAGCACCCGGATTTCGTTGTTCTCGCCATCGGCGCTCAACAGGTAGGTCTGCCTGGGATCGGGCCAGATGGCGATATCCCACACCGCGCCGTTGCCGAGCGTGTTCTTCTCGAAGAACCACTCCTTCACAAAGGTGCCGTCCTTCTTGAACACCTGGATCCGGTTGTTGATGCGGTCGCAGACATAGACCAGCCCGTCATTGGCGATCTTCACGCAATGCACGGGATTGGCGAATTGCTGCGACACCGGCGCCTTGGGGTCGTAAGGCGGCTGCTTGTCGTCGCTCGGCGGCTTGCCGTAGGCACCCCAATGCCGCTTGTAGGCGCCGGTGGTGGCATCGAACACGATGACACGGCGGTTGCCGTAGCCGTCGGCGATGTAGATTTCGTTGGCGTCCTTGTCGATGGCGGTTTCGGCGGGCTTGCCGAGTTGCGTGGTGTCGTTGCTGCCCTTGCTCGGCGCGATCTTGCCGATCTGCATCACGAACTTGCCGTCGAGGGTGAATTTCAGAATGGCATTGTCGTTATCGGCATTGCCGCCGATCCAGACGAAGCCCCTTTCGTCGACTTCGATGCCGTGCTCGCGCCCGACCCATTCATAGCCGTCGCCGGGTCCGCCCCATGAGCGCAGCAGATTGCCGTCGGTATCGAATTCCAGCACCGGCGGCGCCGGGATGCAGCATTTCGAGCGCGGCGGCGTCAGTGCCGCGCCTTTCTCGTCGTCGGTCAGCGAGCGCGGGCGCTGGATCATCCATATGTGTCCCTGCCAGTCGACGGTGATGCCGCCGACCTGACCGAGAATCCAGTTGTTGGGGAGCGGCTTCGGCCAGGCGGCATCGACCGCGAAGGTCGGGACGTCGCCGGCATGAGCGGGGCGCGCGAGCGTGGATGCGGCGACCATCGCGGCGGAGGCGGCGATGATGGAAATGGTTCTGAAGAAGCGCGCGGCGGAACGTGTGTGATGACCGCGATGTTGCATCGGCGTCATGGCATCCTCCCGTATTTCTCAGCGTGCGGGTTTTCCCGCTTTCGAGGCCAGTGAATAGCGGGGAGGTCAGGGAGTCAACGGTTTGAAGCCGTCATTGCGGGCGCAGCGAAGCGTCCTCGCATTCGCGAAGTACTCACGCCGGCGCGCGAAAATTCAGAAGGCTGCGCGTCTTGTACTCGAACAGCTTGCCGGTTTCGGTCCAGTCCGGCGCACACATCGGCACGATGAATTCGGCGACCTGGTCCGGCGTGTCCAGCGTCATCGGGTCTTCGCCGGGAAACACGGTCGCGCGCATTCGCGTGCGGATCGGGCCGGGATCGAACAGGTTGACGCGGATCGCTGTCGCCGCGGTCTCGTTGGCCCAGGTCCGCGCCAGCGTCTCGAGCGCGGCTTTCGAGGCGGCGTAGGGACCGAGATAGGCGCTGGCCTTGCTCGCGGCGGCCGAGGTGACGAACACCGCGCGGCCGGCGTCGGACTTCCTGAGCAGCGGCTCCATGCACCGGATCAACTGGAAATTGGCCGACACGTTGACCGCCATCACGTCGTTCCACGGCTTCAGCTCGATATGCCCGAGCGGCGAGGAAGGGCCGGCGACGGCGGCATTGCCGACGAGAATGTCGAGCTTGCCGTGGCGTTCATGCAGCGCCGCGCCGAGCCGGGCGATGCCGTCGAAGTCGGTGAGGTTGAGCGGCACCAATGTCGCGGCTCCGCCGTCCTTGCGGATCTCGTCATCGAGTTCTTCGAGGCCGGCCTGCGTTCGCGCCACCGCGACGACATGCGCGCCGGCTCTGGCCAGCGCACGCGCGGTGGCATAGCCGATGCCGCGCGAAGCGCCTGTGACGAGAGCGATGCGCGAGGCGAGGGGAAGGGGCATTGAAGTAGTTTTTCTCAGCAGTCGTCCCCGCGAACGCGGGGATCCATACGCCGTGACGGTGACGATAAGAGAAGGTGTTCGTTTCTAATGTTGTGCAGACTATGAAGGCCGGTGGTTATGGGTCCCCGCGCCGGAGCGCAATTGCGCCCTAGGCGGGGACGACAGATCAGCTCGCCTCCGCCAGCAGCGACAACTGGCGCGGCTGCGGCTCGACCTGGGTCTGGTCGGTGAGATGGGTGGGATAGACGCCGGTGAAGCAATGGTCCGAGAATTTCGGATTTGCGGGATCGCGGCCCGGATAGCCCATGGCGCGATACATGCCGTCGATCGACAGGAACGCCAGCGAGTCGGCGCCGATGATTTCGCGCATTTCCTCGATGCTGTGGCTGGCCGCCAACAGTCCGTCGCGGTTCGGCAGGTCGATGCCGTAGTAGTCGGGATGGATGATCGGCGGTGAAGCAAGCCGGAAGTGGACCTCGCGCGCGCCGCCGTCGCGCATCATGCGCACGATCTTTTTCGAGGTGGTGCCGCGCACCAGCGAATCGTCGATCAGGATGATGCGCTTGCCTTCGATCGCGGCGCGGTTGGCCGAATGCTTCATGCGCACGCCGAGTTCGCGCACGCTCTGCGTCGGCTGGATGAAGGTGCGGCCGACGTAGTGGTTGCGGATGATGCCGAGTTCGAACGGCACGCCGGAATGCTGGCTGTAGCCGACCGCGGCGGGCACGCCGGAATCCGGCACCGGCACCACGACATCGACCTCGACATGGCTTTCGCGCGCGAGCTGCGCGCCGAACGCCTTGCGGACTTCGTACACCGAGCGCCCGCCGACGATGGAATCCGGCCGCGAGAAGTAGATGTATTCGAAGATGCAGGGCCGCGGCGGCTTCGGCGGGAACGGCTTGTGGCTTTGCGCGCCGCTCTCGTCGAATACGATGATCTCGCCGGGCTCGACGTCGCGGACGTATTTCGCGCCGATGATGTCGAGCGCGCAGGTTTCCGAAGCCAGGATCGGACAGCCGTCGAGTTCGCCCAGCACCAGCGGGCGGATGCCGAGCGGATCGCGCGCGCCGAGCAGCTTCTTGTTGGTCAGCGACACCAGCGAATAGGCGCCCTCGATCGCGCGCAGCGCCTCGATGAAGCGGTCGATGAAGCGGCCGCGCCTCGACTGCGCCACCAGATGCAGGATGACTTCGGTGTCGGTGGTGGACTGCATCATGGCGCCGTTGCGCACCAGTTCGCGGCGCAGCGTCAGCCCGTTGGTGAGATTGCCGTTGTGGCCGACCGCAAAGCCGCCGGCATTGAGTTCGGCAAACAACGGCTGCACGTTGCGCAGGATGGTCTCGCCCGTCGTCGAATAGCGCACGTGCCCGATCGCCATGGGACCGGGCAGCCGCCCGATGACGTCACCGCGGGAGAAGGTGTCGCCGACGAGACCGAGCCGCCTTTCGCTGTGAAACCTTGAGCCGTCGAAGGAGACGATGCCGGCGGCTTCCTGGCCGCGGTGCTGCAAGGCGTGCAATCCGAGCGCGGTGATGGCGGCGGCTTCCGGATGACCGAAAATGCCGAACACGCCGCATTCCTCGCGCAGCGTGTCGCCTTCCAGATCGTCTTGCAGGTCGAAATCCGTGGAGTCCGAGGCGAGGCTCCGATCGCTGGGTGCGGCGTCGTCGGAAGGGCTCTGTCTACGGTCCATCGCGCCTCTCTTTTTGGCCTGATATCAACGCGCCGCGGGCTTCTCGATCAGCTTTTTCAGGCTGTCCCGCGCAGGTTTACTATAGCCATCGCTGCCGGCCGGAGCCGGCTCGGTGTCACTCTGCTCGTCTTCTGGTTTATTCTTCTTGAATCTCTTCAAGATGGTGTTCTCGGGGTCGTCAGGCAAGAGCGACATCAGCCAATCCCCGGTTCCCTGCAGCACCACCCGGGACTTTGCCCCGGTCACCCAATCCGGCCGCTGCTTGTCCGGGACCAGCCAGCTGAAGAACAGGAAGGCGACCACGACGATCAGGAGGCCCCGGGCCAGCCCGAACAGGAACCCGAGGGTGCGATCCAGCGCGCCGATCCGGGAATCCAGGATCATGTCGGAAATCCGCACCGTGATGATGGAGACCACAATCAGGGTACCGAGGAACACGCCGGCGACCACCACCACGCTGGCGATGGTGTCGTTGTTGAAATAGGTCTTGGCGGTCGGCAGCAGCTTCGGGAACGCATACAGCGTGACCAGCGCCGCGGTGCCCCATGCCGCGATCGACAGCACTTCGCGCATGAAGCCGCGCACCATCGCGAGCAGGCCGGAAATCAGCATTACGGCGAGCAGGACGAGATCGAGTATCGTTATCGGCATCGGCTGGTCAGGTCCGCTCGTAAGTTCAATACCGCGAATCGGCGAAGTCGGTTCCGCCCTAACTGACGGTCATCTGGCGCATCCCGCAAGACCGGAAATATTGCCACCCGCGCCCCCGCGCGCGGGTTGTATAGCGGCGAGGGCGGGTAACGTCACGCCCGGCTAGCCTTCCTGACGCCGGAATCTGGCAGGTGTGGCATTTTTCTCCACCGCGCTCTCGCGATTGGCCTCCCGGTTTGCCTCCCGATTTCGCTCCTGATTTCCCTGGGATTGCCGCGCGCGGCGATATCCGCCACCAGGCTGGTCAATCCGCCCACGGTGTTGAGCGCAAGCCCGGCGTCGCCGCCGACGTCGCCGCGGGCCGATTCGGGTAGCACGGCGCGGCCGAAACCGAGCTTGGCCGCCTCCTTCAGCCGGGCCGAAGTCTGCGCCACCGGCCGGACCGCGCCCGACAGCGAAATTTCCCCGAAATAAACCGCATCGGTCGGCAAGGGGGCGTTGACCAGCGACGACACCAGGGCGGCGGCGGCGGCGAGGTCGGCCGCGGGCTCCTGGATCCGCAGGCCTCCGGCGACGTTCAGATAGACGTCGTGGCCGGACAGCTTGACCCCGCAATGGGCCTCCAGCACCGCCAGCACCATCGACAGCCGGCTGGGGTCCCAGCCCACCACCGCGCGGCGCGGGGTGCCGAGCGAGGTCGGCGCCACCAGCGCCTGCAATTCCACCAGCACCGGGCGGGTGCCCTCGATGCCCGCGAATACCGCCGTTCCCGGACTGCCGAGATCGCGCTCCGACAGGAACAGCTCGGACGGATTGGAGACCTCGCGCAGGCCCAGCCCGGTCATCTCGAACACGCCGATCTCGTCGGTCGGGCCGAAGCGGTTCTTTACCGCGCGCAGGATGCGGAACTGCTGCGAGCCTTCGCCCTCGAACGACAGCACCGCGTCCACCATGTGCTCGACCACGCGGGGGCCCGCGATCTGGCCGTCTTTCGTCACATGTCCGACCAGGATGATGGCGGCGCCGGATTTCTTCGCGAACCGGATCAATGCCTGTGCCGAGGCGCGCACCTGCGTCACCGTGCCGGGCGCGGATTCCACCGTGTCGGTCCACATGGTCTGGATCGAGTCGATCACGATCAGCCGTGGCACCGCGCCTTCGGACAGCGTGGAGACGATGTCCTCGACGGATGTTTCCGCGGCGAGCTGCACCGGCGCGTCGGCCAGGCCCAGCCGCTCGGCGCGCAGCCGCACCTGCGCGACGGCTTCCTCGCCTGAAATGTAGACCGCGCGATGGCCGGCGCGCGCCATCAGGCTGGTCGCCTGCGTCAGCAGCGTCGACTTGCCGATGCCGGGATCGCCGCCGACCAGCAGCACCGAGCCGCGCACAAAACCGCCGCCGGTGACGCGGTCGAGCTCGGCCATCCCCGAAGGCAGGCGAGGGGCTTCCGTGCTCTTGCCGGTCAGACGTTTCCAGCTTGAACAGCCGGCCCTTGCGCTTGCTGCGGATCGACACCGGCATTGAGGTCGAGCCGGTCGTATCCTCCTCGACCAGCGTGTTCCACTCGCCGCAGGATTCGCATTTGCCCTGCCAGCGGTTATACGCCGCGCCGCAGTTCTGGCAGACGAAGGAAAGGGCGGATTTGGCCATCGGGGGCTGAGTCGCCGTCAGATTGCGTTGCGGTTGGATACCATGGATATCAAAATGTTCCTATTTTGTTCTTAGGTTGCTCGGTGCTGTGGCCTGTTTCGACCCTCAGTGGCTGAATTTGAAATCGTTAGTGGCCTAATTCAAATCCGGCGAAGCCAACCGGAAATCCGAACTCTAAGGCGCCGCAAATAGTCAGTTAACCAAAATTTGGTGCAGTCGGCACAGAGATAGAACTCTTGGTTGGGTGCCGGGTCTGGATGAAGCCATTCTTTGCCACACATGCAGTAAATTCTTTCGGCCACGCGTGCACCTTTCCGGCAAGGCCGCGTCAGTTGGCGGCTGTGTGACTGCGACGTAGGATCACCGACCGTCATTCTGCCAGCACGCGCAGGTTCGAACAGATCGCTGCCGCCACAACCCGTGTTCATCCCCGGTATCATGGAAGCGAGAAGGCCGCTTACGATGCCTCTGCGAGATGGAAAGGAGACGCGGAGCATGACGCATAGAGTGTTCGTGTACGGTACCCTCAAGAGCGGCTTCCGGAACCATCACTTGCTTGAGGGCTGCGAGTTCTTCGGCGCCGCCGCGACCGTGCCGACTTACAAGATGATTGAGAACGGCTTCCCGGTGATCATGCCTGATCCGGAAGGCAAGCCCTTGGCCGGCGAAATCTATAGCGTCGATGATGAGACGCTGGCGCGGCTCGACCAACTTGAGCGCGAAGGCAACTCGTACGATCGTACGCTGATCGACGTTACCTTGTCGCTCGCCGGTGGCGAGCGCCTACCGACCAAGGCATTCATTTACGTTGGACGCGAAGATCGCTTTGGCAAAGCATTCGCCCGCGGCCCGCTCTACGAGACCGTGAATGAGCGAGGCGTACTGGATTGGAAGGCAAGCGCATGACGCAGGAAATGGAGCCGTTGGCCGACGTCAGCTTTCGGTAACCCGGTCGAAATCTTTCATCGAACCTTCCGAGTGAGAAACGAATATGCGGCAATTGCGATCATCGCGGTATATAAATTCTTTTTGTATTTGAAATATTGCAGTTGATAGAATAAAATTCTACATCGTGGCAATTGCACCTGGGGAGTTGCCATGACCGATCTTTCTGTAGACGCCAGGCTGTTCGCGCCTGAAGCGGAGCGAAGTCTTCCGACCCAACGCACCGTGGTGGCGATTTCCGCAGCGGTGCTTGTGAGCGGCGCACTGTCGCTTGCCGCGGCATACTCCTGGCGGCAGGGCGCACTGTTTTTACTCGGCGGTGCTCTCGGTCTCGTCCTCTATCACGCGCTGTTCGGCTTTACGTCCGCATGGCGGGTATTCATCGCGGACGGACGCGGGGCCGGGCTGCGCGCGCAGATGCTGATGCTCGCAGCGGGAGCCATCCTGTTCTTTCCGATATTGGCGCATGGCACGCTGTTCGGTCAGGCGGTACATGGTGAATACGGCCCAGTCGGGCTGTCCGTCCTCGTCGGCGCCTTCCTGTTTGGCATCGGCATGCAGCTCGGCGGCGGCTGCGCATCCGGCACGCTTTACACGGTCGGCGGCGGCAACACGCGCATGCTCGTGACGTTGGCCGCTTTCATCGCCGGTTCGACCATCGGAGCCCTGCATCTGCCCTGGTGGTCGGCTCAGCCGAATATCGGCGCCGTGTCCCTGATCGACACTTTGGGCTGGGCACCAGCGTTGGCGCTCAATTTGTTGCTGTTTGCCGCGATTGCCGGCTTCACGGTTTGGGTGGAACGGCGGCGGCACGGCTCCGTCGTCAGCGATTCAGAAACGCCGCACCGCGGCTGGAACCGGTTTCTGCATGGACCATGGCCGCTCGTCGCTGGAGCGGTTGCCCTCGCCATCGGAAATTTTGTGACACTCTATCTCGCCGGGCGACCGTGGGGCGTCACTTCCGCGTTTGCGCTATGGGGTGCCAAACTGGTCGCGGCGACCGGCGTGGATGTGGCTTCCTGGGCCTACTGGCATGCTCCGGCCCGGGCGGCGGCGCTGCAGCAGAGCATTTTCGCCGACGTTACCTCGGTCATGGATTTTGGCATCGTGCTTGGTGCATTGATGGCCGCGGGGCTGGCAGGAAAATTCTCGCCAGGCTGGACCGTGCCGGCTCGTTCGCTGGTCGCCGCTATTATCGGTGGCCTGCTGCTCGGCTACGGCGCCCGGCTCGCCTATGGCTGCAACATCGGCGCCTATTTCAGTGGAATCTCCTCGGCCAGCCTTCACGGCTGGCTTTGGCTCGCAGCCGCTTTCGCCGGCAGTATTCTCGGCACGCGGCTTCGTCCGTTGTTCGGACTGTTGGTGGAGAAAACCAAAACAAGCGGGTGTTAGGGAAATACCCGGAACTCTTTATCGTAATCTTATCTTGTTCGGAGAGACCGCCGTAAGGCGGTCTTTCTTTTCGCGCTCACTTCCGAGATGGCCCTGTTCTCCAGGCGCCTGAGGAACCCCTTGAGATCGCCCCGGCGCTGAAGGCCCGACCTTGCCCGGTGATGACAACCACGTGCGCAACGTCAAATCAAAATCGAAGCGGTCAAAGACGCGTGAAGCACCGGCAACAGATCGCGCGCGATGGTCGAAAATGATAACGGAACCGTCCAGCGCGGACTTGTGTCCAGTGGCTGAAAGCGGTGTCGAATGTGCGGGATATGCAAACTGTCTAGCGTATGGCTCGTTTTTTGCGAGAGCACCGCATATGCTTTCTTCTTGCATTCCCTCTGAAAAAGAGGGGAAGGTCTTTTCGTACGCGCGATAGGTCTGGTGGCAAGAACTCTATCAATCGATGCGCCGGCGAAGCAGCGCGATGTTGTATAAAAAAACAACGGGAGACGACCATCATGGAACGACGCACGTTGCTGAAAGGGTCGGTGTCGGCCGCCCTCGCATTGATGGCGCCTAGGCTCGCGCGAGCCGATGACACAACCGGAATTACGCCCAGCGAGATCAGAATCGGATCCACAACATCGCTCTCCGGGCCGGTCTCGGCGCTCGGCATTCAGGATCGGCTGCAAGAAGCCTTTTTCAAGATGATCAATGAGAAGGGTGGCGTCGCCGGTCGGCAGATCAAATACATTTATTACGACGATGGGTTTGCGCCACCGAAGACGGTTGAGCAAGTGCGCCGGCTTATCGAGAGCGACGAAGTCGCTTTCCTCTTCAATATGCTGGGCACCGCGCCGAATTCTGCGGTCGTCAACTACATCAATCAGAAGAAAGTGCCGCACCTGTTCCTCTCCGTGAACGGCGACAAATGGGGCGACTATCAGAAATATCCGTGGACCATGGGCTTTGCGCCCTCCGCGCGTATCGAGTCGCAGATCTACACAAAATATGCATTGTTGCAAAACCCGGGGGCGAAGTTTGCGATCCTTTACCAGAACGACGACCTTGGTAAGGATTACGTCGCGGGCGTGCGCGACGTGCTCGGCGCTGACTTCGATGCGCGCGCCAAAACAATTTCCCACGAGGTGACGGATCCGACCATCAACTCGCAGGTTATGTCGCTGAAGGCGACTGACGCGGACGTGTTGCTCTCTGGCACAACAGCCAAGTTCGCCGCACAATCGATCCGCAAGGCAGCCAACATACAGTGGAAGGCGATGCACTTCATTGCGAGTGGCGCCGCCTCTATCACGGGCGCAATCAACCCTGCTGGCCCCGAGAACGCGGTCGGCGTACTTACGTCGGCCTATGTGAAGGATGTCAACGATCCCGAATGGCAAAACGACCAGGGCGTCGCCGACTACGTCGCCTTCATGCAAAAATATTTCCCGGAAGGTAGTCCGAAGGACGCCTACTGCATCTACGCCTATACGGTCGCCCTCGTGCTGATGCAGGTCTTCAAGCAGTGCGGCGACAAGCTGACGCGCGAAAACATCATGAAGCAGGCGGAAGCTCTCAAAGACCTGGAAATCCCAACGCTGTTGCCCGGCATTAAAGTTAACACCAGTCCGACCAACCACCATCCGCTGCGTCAGGTTCAATTGCAGCGCTGGGAAGGCACGGGCTGGAAACGGCTCGGAAGCATCATCGAAGGCGCAAACCTTTAGCCTTCATGGCAAAATGAGCGAAGCAATCCAGAGTCGATCCGGTTGCCACGGATCGGTTCGTCGCTTCGCTCCCGTGACGAAACGGCGTGAATTAATTACCATTTCAGGATCTGGACATGCTCTACCCCGCCTCTCCGAAAGTCATAGAGCTAAAGCGGCGGCTCGAAAACTTCATGGACAAGCACATCTATCCTAACGAGGAACGCTTCTATCGCGAGGCGGAAGAGTTGGGGCCATGGAAGGTGTTTCCAATCGTCGAGGAACTGAAGCCGTTGGCGAGGGCCGAAAGTCTCTGGAATCTGTTCCTGCCGCAGAGCGAACACGGCGCGGGTCTTACCAATCTCGAGTATGCACCGCTCTGCGAAGTGATGGGCCGTTCGCATCTTGCTCCGGAAGTGTTCAATTGCTCTGCGCCCGATACCGGAAATATGGAAGTTCTGGAGCGCTATGGCTCGCCAGCCGACAAGGAGCGATGGCTGAAGCCACTGCTCGCCGGCGAAATTCGGTCGTGCTTCGCGATGACGGAGCCGGCGGTCGCATCCTCCGACGCGACCAACATCGAAAGTTCGATCGTTCGCGACGGCGATCATTACGTGATCAACGGGCGTAAATGGTACACGACAAACGCCACCGACCCCCGCTGCAAGATTTGTATCTTCATGGGAAAGAGCGATCCGGACAATCCGAACCGGCACATGCAGCAATCGATGATTCTCGTACCGATGGATGCGCCCGGCGTCAGGGTGCTGAGGCCATTGCCGGTATTCGGCTTCTATGGCGTGCCGGACCGCGCTTCCGAAGTTGCGTTCGAGAATGTGCGCGTGCCGGCTGCGAACATGCTGCTGGGCGAAGGTCGCGGCTTTGAGATAGCGCAAGGCCGCCTTGGCCCGGGCCGCATTCATCACTGCATGCGCCTGATCGGGCTTGCCGAGCGCACGCTGGAAAAAATGTGCCGCCGTGCGCGCAGTCGGGTTGCGTTCGGCAAGGCGGTTTCCGAACAGACCGTGACACAGGAGCGTATCGCCGAGGCGCGCATCATGATCGAGCAAGCGCGCTTGCTCACGCTCAATGCCGCCCACGCCATGGACACGGTCGGCAACAAGGTCGCCAAAGCCGAGATCGCCATGATCAAGGTGGCTGTGCCCAACATGGCCTGCCAGGTCGTCGACTGGGCAATTCAGGCGCACGGCGGCGGCGGCACGTCGAACGATTTCGGCCTTACGCACGCCTACGCGACGGCTCGCTTGCTGCGTCTCGCCGACGGGCCAGACGAGGTCCATCGTAACCAGATCGCGCGGCTCGAGCTGAAGAAATATTCAAACTGAGCTTGCTCGGATTCCGCTGTACCAGGGTGGCAGCCCATTCAAAGTCTGTCCGTCCATCGGCGATGTGCGCAACAAGCAAAAGCCCCGGTTCATGCCGGGGCTTTCTTATGGCAACAAAAGTCAAGCGATCAGTACTTCGCGGCCACGGGCGTACCCCAGCGATAGTTGACGCGCACGGTGGCAAGGTCAACATCCTGATGAATACCTTCAAGAGGAGCCAACGGCGCCACTGCCGGCACGCTAAGGGCCATAACACGCGTCCCCATGAACAAGTGATCATATTCGACGGCCATGGACCAATTGGGGGCAAGGCCAAACTCCACGCCGGCACCAGCAGCACCTCCCCATCGGATTTCAGACGCGGCCCCGTTTAGAAAATTGGTTGCAGTAACAAAGGTATTGTAGCCGTCTGCGGTAACGGCTGCTCCACCCCTGACGTAGACCAGTGCATGGTTCCACGCGTAACCGACCTGTCCGGTAAACAAACCAATACCGTCAATACGGGCTCGAACTCGAGTTGCCCGGAAACAATTTGCTTACCGTCGATCCGCTCAGATTGGCCCAATCGCCCTGGGCTTCGAGGCCGAAAACCCACCAACTCGACTGCCAACGATATCCGATCTGACCACCGGCGAGACCGCCGGTTGCCGCGATACATTTATCTCTTCTCGGTACCTGAGTTTCGAAGCAGTTATTGCTCGAACCATAACCGCCGTTGCCGCCGACGTAAAAGCCACGCCAGTCATCATATATGGCAGCCACTGGAGGCGCGTTGGTGTAAGTCCGCGCAAGCGGATTGAAGTAATAGTTCACGCCCAACTTCAAGGTATGAACGCCCTCAATGTTGTGAACTCCGCAGAACGTCGAGCCCGCCGCTGCCGCGGCACCCGGTCCGCAGACGGCGTACTTCTGGTACATTCCCAGGATCAGATATTCTCCCTTGACGCTCCAATTGTTGTTGAAAGCGTATTCGACGCCGACGCCGGCAACCCAGAAGGGTTGATTAGAGCCGCCGGCAGAAGTGAGTAGCGCGGGACTGCACGGGGCAGCGGCACATCCGTCGATTACCGAAGACTTGATGCTGGAGAAACCAACGCCGCCCTTGAGGTACAGCAGGACGCGATCCCATGTAGCGCCAAATCGTCCGGTGACCGCAGCGTACCAGTTGCCGATCCTTGTCGAGGCGATGGTGTCCGAGCCTGTGCCCAAGCTGTAGGGAACGACGGCGGAAGCGGAGACTTTCATACGTCCGCCTTCGCCCTCGATGCCGAACACGAAAGGAGAAGCTCCCTGCCAGTTACAACCGAGTGTGCCGCCGCCGATCACGCTAGAGCTCAAGTCGTAATTGAACTCGCCGGCATCGACGTTGTTTGCAGGCAGGTTGTTTGAAGAGGAGTTGTAGAAGGTCCCGGTGGGAACCGCGCCCCCCGTCGAGATCGGATCCCACGCGTTGACCTGACGACTTTGTCTGGCGCCGCCGACATATCCACCGAGATAGCAGCCGGTCCAATTGTACAATGTCACGGGCGCGATGGCAGGTGCCTCGGTGTAGGCCCCTGCCGGCAGGTCGGCCGCCGTTGCTGCGCCGACGCCAAAGATTGCGCCGACGGCGATAGCGACCAAAACGATCAAATTTGAATTACGAATGAACATCGAAAGCCGCAGTTAAAGCCGCAGATATGGAAAATTAGAGCGATCATAATCAATTGGGCTGCGAGCGTGTGTTACCAAAATGTCGCACCGCGACGCTAACCCTGCGGCGGCTCTTCCTGTTTCTAGCCGGGCCAGCTTTAAAGGCGTCTTCGACGGCTATGCTTTTGGGGGTCCTGTTGAGTGTCTGTCCTGCGCCTACTCCACCGTTTGAGACTTGCCGACAGCATAACTCACGGCAGCATTGAACCGGTGTGCCGTTTGGGCAGACAAATCGACTGAACCGGGGACGCCTTCCGACCAGCAGGGCTGATTTATGCTTTCAAGAGCGCAGTTCGCCTTGGGCGTATTTTCGACCGCGGCGATGCTGTCATTGGCGGTTTTGTCGCCGGCATGGATTCTGGCACCGGCTCTGGCGCAAACCTTGAAGGACCGTAGTTGCACCGGTAAATCCGATATCCCGGACGACCAACAAATCTTCGGATGCAGCGACGCAATCAAGTTGGGAACCTTTGCCGGCAAGGATCTCGCGGCAGCCTTCCGCAACCGCGGCAGGGCGTATCTCGGCAAAGGCGAGTTCGACCGTGCGATCGCGGACTACGATCAGGCGATCGCCATCGATGCCGGCTCAGCCGTTTCGTTTTACGGCCGGGGGGCGGTATATTTTGCCAAGAAGGAAAACGACCACGCGATCGACGACTTGACCAAGTCCATCGCGCTCGATCCCAATTACGCTCTCGCCTACAATAATCGGGGCAACGCCTATGCAGCCAGGGGTGACATCGACCACGCCATCGCCGATTTCGATTCTGCGATCCGCTTCGACCCCAAGGCCGCTTATGCCTTCAACGGCCGCGGGGTGGCGTACCTGGCCAAGGGTGACGTCGACCGTGCCATCGCCGACTTCGACCAGGCGCTTCGGCTCGATCCCAACTACGCGTTCGCGGCGAACAATCGGGGCAGAGCCTATCAGGCCAAGGGCGACATCGACCGCGCCATTGCCGGCTATGGCGAGGCGATCAGCCTCGATCCGACATACGCCATGGCCCGCAACAACCGCGGCGGGGCGTATCAGATCAAGGGCGACGATGACCGCGCCATCGCCGATTACAACGCGGCGATCCGGATCGACCCGAATTACGCCCGTGCCTACGATAGTCGCGGCAGCCTTTACGGCAACAAGGGCGATCAGGATCGCGCCATCGCGGACTACGATCAGGCGATCCGCCTTGATCCCGGTCTGGCTCACGCCTACGCCAACCGTGGCAGTGCCTACACGGACAAGGAGGACTACGACCATGCGGTGGCGGACCTGGACCAGGCCATTCGCCTCGCTCCGAGTTCCGCCCAGTCCTACTACAATCGCGGTGTCGTCTACAGCATCAAAAAAGACTACGATCGCGCCATCGCGGATTACGACCAGGCGATCCGGCTGCAACCCGGATTTGCCGTTGCCTTGAACAATCGTGGGCTCGCCTATATGGGCAAGAACGACCCCAACCGCGCCATGGCGGATTACAACGAAGCCATTCGGCTCAATCCAAAATTCTCCGTTGCCTTCAACAATCGCGGCACGTCTTTCGCCCGAAAGAA
Organism: uncultured Alphaproteobacteria bacterium; assembly: GCA_963823115.1. Taxonomy (GTDB): domain Bacteria; phylum Pseudomonadota; class Alphaproteobacteria; order Rhizobiales; family Xanthobacteraceae; genus Bradyrhizobium. The sequence goes on from CAWGKJ010000051.1 coordinate 45,237, forward strand.
GGACTATGCTCACGCCATCGCCGACTACTCCGAGGCATTTCGGCTCGATCCCGGTTACGCCGAAACCTTGTTTCGACGCGGCATCGTCAGGCGGCTAAACGGAGACAAGGCCGGCGGCGATGCAGATGTTGTCGCCGCAAAGCAGATCGATCCCGACCTTGTCGAATAGGGTTGGCGAAACTGTAGTCATTGCGGCCCCGGGTTGGTGCCTTGGCGCGTTTCGGAAGTGGCTTGATGTCCTGCTTGAGCCCGGAATGCCCTCTAATCGGACATGACGCGGACATGCCAGATCGACGTTTTTGACCCACAAGCGATGTTGCGCACTCGATTTCTGGGCCCTAGCATCCGCCCAGTTAGATAGCTGCGCAGAGCCGGATCGGGGGCATCGGGATGACCACATTTGTCTTGGTACACGGTGCTTGGGGTGGCTCACACGGCTTTAGACATGTGCGTCGACTGCTTCGTTCCGAACAGCATGACGTGTCAACGCCTAGCTTGACCGGTGTTGGTGAACGGATACACCTTTCCAGCCCACTGATCGGCCTCGGCACGCACATCCGCGACGTGGTCAATCACGTATTGTACGAGGATCTCGACAAGATCGTTCTGGTGGGCTTCTCATACGGCGGCTTTGTCGTCACAGGTGCTCTGGAGCACATCGCCGAGCGCGTTTCGCATCTTGTCTATCTGGATGCATTTGTCCCAAGCAATGGGGAGACAGTTTGGTCGCACATAGGGCGCGTGGCCCGTGCCAGGATCGAACTTGGTCAGGATTGGGTCGTAACAGGTGTTGCGCGCGAATTCGACAGTCCTGCGGAGGCGGATTGGATGGGAGCGCGACGGACAACGCATCCGCAAGGCTGTTTCACGGAGCCGGTATTTCTTTCGCAACCCGTGGAGTCTTTTTCCGTTCACCAGAACCTACATAAAGGCGACACAGGCGCCCAAAAACGACATCGGCAACGAGGCTTTCTGGCGGGCGGCCCGTCACGCGAAGGGGTCACCAGCTTGGCGGTACTACGAGATAGCCACCAATCATATGGTCGCAAACAACAGGCCTGAAGAGTTAGCGCGAATACTCGCAGGTATCGCTTAACCGAAGGCCAATCGATGTCGCCTCTTGGGCACGTTTGAGACCTGCCGGCGAATTCTGAGCGTGTCCGCTCATCGGGGAAGACCCGAAGTGATCGGCGCACGGTCAAAGTGACGCGATTGACCCGAAGCACGACACTGAACTCACAGATGGCGAGAGCACTGCTCTCGCCATCTTCTGTTGGTCTGTGCGTATTATGGCGTGTCGCCGTACATGGCCTTCAGCTGGCCATGGGCGAAGGCGAGAGCCGGCGGCATATCCATCTTGCCGCCCATGATTTCGATATAGGCGCCGGATTTGCTGGCGCGGGCCGACTTCATCGCTTCATCGAGCTCGCCGAGCGTGGTCACACGAGCGGTATACCAATTTGCGCATCCTAGCGCCTTCGGCAATTCGGCATAATTCCAAGGCGCGAGGTCGTTGTAGGTCCAGTTCGGATTTTTCTCCAACGCCCGCTCGATAAGGTAACCACTGTTGTTGAGTACGAAGACAATAACGTTTGCTCCGAACCGTCCCATTGCGCCGATGTCGTTCGCAGTCAGTTGATGCGAGCCTTCGCCCGTGATCAAAATTGTGCGTCGACTCGGGTCGGCAAGCGCGACACCGAAGGCGGCCGGGGTCGCCCAACCGATCGAACCCCACAGAACTTGCGCTTCCACCCGCACACCGTCCGGAAGGATCGTTGGGGTCACGCCGAGGCTTGAACTCCCGGTCTCAAGAACAACCGTGTCGCCGGCGCGCAGGAATGCTGCGTAGCGCGGATAAAGCGCCGCCATCGTGATCTTGTCGAACGGCTTGCCGTTTACCGGCGCGAGCCCCTGCGGCTTTCCCCGGTATGGCGCCGATGATGGTTTGAGCTTGGCCAGCTGAGACAGAACGTCGGCAAGCCGGACATTGGCTATAACTTCGTCTCCGATCATGACGTCGTCGAGGCCGACGGTAATAAACCGGGACAGATCGAGGTGGCCGGAATAGGCGGCCGTGGTGATGTCGTTCAAATTGACACCGCCGAGATCGAGGACGACATCGGCGCCTTCAACGATTTGCCGCGTTTTCGGCTCTGACACCGCGCCGGCATACATGCCGGCAAACTGCGGATGACCCTCGTCGATCAGGCATTTTTCCATGAGCGTCGTGACAAAAGGACAGCCCAACGCTTCGATCGCCTTCTGTGCCTGCTTTTGCAAGCCCAGCCGCGAAATTGTGAAGGCGGGAAATGCGACTAAGGATTTCGCCTTGTTGATGCGTTCTGCGATGATCGCCATCGCCTTTTGTAACGCTGCTTCGTTTGATCGTGGCACGATCGGCTTCACGTCAGCCGACACGATTGGGGATAGCGCGTAGTCTGACGGCACGGCGATGTAGGCCGGTTGATTGTTGCGGCGCGCCTCCGCGATGACGCGCTCCATTTCGACGATGCAGTTTTCCGGATTGATGACCGCGTGACAGCACGCTGCGCGGGCGGACAGCGCGACGAAATTGCCGAACACGCCGTCGCCGAGCGTGTGATGGGCGATCTTGCGTACTCGCTGATTCTGATAGGATGGCATTCCGACGACGTGAAAAACCAGTGATCGTTCCGACTTAGCGCCCATTACGCCGTTTATGGCCGAGAGCTCGCCGACGCCATAGGTCGTCGCCAACATCGCTGCGCCCCGGATGCGCGCATAGCCGTCGGCGGCGTAAGACGCATTCAATTCGTTGGAACAGCCGATCCACTTCACTTTTGCGCTACCGTCAACCGCGTCGCAGATTGGAAACACATAATCGCCGGCAACGCCAAAGCAGTGTTCGATCCCTTCTTTCGCAAGTCGATTGACGATGTAATCGGCGACACTCGCCGCCTTTACCATTCTTGACGAAGTGTCGGACTGTCGAACTGGCTTGTTCATGGCGTTCTCCTTTTTGTTTTGCTGACTTCGTTGGTTGGGAAAACCCTGGCCTCAGCGTCCTGCGGCTAAGTATCGCCAGCGCGTACGTCGCCCGGAGCATCAAGTTTGGTTGCGGAAGCTTCTAAAGCCCGCGGAACATGTCTCGGATCGTGCGAGAACGCCGCCCAGCTTCGGCGTTCCAACGAGCCCGCGAATTATTTTTTGGCACACAGCCTCAATTATTGCGGTGCAGCGACGTGTCCGGAGCGGAGTGCAAATCGGAAGCGACTGGCTCACAGCCAAAGTGACGCGAATGACCTATCGCGTTGGGTGCATTTGAATCGGCCGAGGCACTTTCTTTGCACCCGGCAACGGAGAAGAGACCCAGTCGGTGCCATGGCCCCGGCAAAGTGCCGCTTGGGGTAGATAGGGGGCTCCCGCGATCACCGCTCACTGGTCCGCAACAAGTGCTAGACTTCTCTTTGTCCCATCGGCGTTGTTAGTCTTGTCGTTCGGAGGGCGCTGTGACAGAGCAGCGGGTTCAAAGACGATTAGCCGCAATCTTGGCCATTGACGTGGTCGGCTACTCCGCGCTGATGCAACGCGATGAGGAAGCCACCTACGCCGAGTTCGAGCGGCTCAAGCGAGAATTGATCGACCCTGGCCTCTCCCGCCACGAAGGGCGACTTATCAAAACAACGGGTGATGGCGCGCTCGCAGAGTTCGCGAGTCCATTCGCCGCCATGAGATGCGCGGTTGAGATACAAGATCATCTCGCCTCGGGCAGCAGTCCCCTAAAGTTACGCGTGGGGCTCAACCTTGGTGACGTTATCGTTGGGCCGGACGGTGATCTTTACGGCGACGGAATCAACATTGCTGTCCGGCTTGAGGGGATCGCCGATCCGGGCGGTATCCTGATTTCGGAAAAAGTGTACAGCGAAGTCGAAGGCAAGCTGGACGTTGGCTTCGAGGATCGTGGTGAGCAGCAGCTCAAGAACATCTCCAAGCCGGTTCGCGCATACGCCGTACGCGCGGGAGCGTATGGCACGCTGACCGAGAGGCTAAGTGCGGTCCCTCCACTTCCAGACAAACCTTCCATTGCGGTACTTCCGTTTCAGAACATGAGCGGTGATCCCGAGCAGGAGTATTTTGCGGATGGCATGGTCGAGGAAATCACCACAGCGCTCAGCCGGTTTCATTGGCTGTTCGTCATCGCTCGAACATCCACATTTTCCTACAAAGGCCTCCGCGTCGATGTGAAGCAGGTAAGCCGCGAACTCGGTGTGCGCTACCTGCTTGAGGGCAGTGTGCGGAAGTCAGGAAATCGGGTGCGGATAACCGGGCAACTAATCGACGCTTCAACGGGTGCACATTTATGGGCCGACCGTTTCGAGGGCTCGCTCGAGAATATCTTTGAGCTTCAAGATCAGGTGGCAAGCGGGGTCGTCGGAGCGATCGACCCGAAGCTGCTGGCGGCGGAGATGGCGCGGGTTCGGCGCAAAGCGCCGGCAGATCTTAATGCCTACGACGGTTTCTTGCGCGCATCGGATCAGATTTACCGATGGACAATTGAGAGCAATGAAGAGGCACTCCGGTTGTTGTATCAGGCGATCGAGCTAGACCCTAATTTTGCGGAAGCCCATGGCCTGGCCACGCATTGCTACTGTTTCCGAAAGTCCTATGGTCGATGGGATATCAGCCGCGAACTCTCCATTGCCGAAACGCGTAGGCTCGCCCGGCGAGCGGTAGAGCTTGGCAAGGACGACGCGCTTGCTCTTTGTTGCGCCGGATATGCGCTTGCCTACGTGGTCCGAGAACTCGAAGATGGCGCCGCTTTCATCGATCAGGCCCTTGCACTCAATCCAAATCTAGCGCGGGCTTGGCACTTTAGCGGGTGGATTAGAATTTGGTTGGGGGATCCGGAAACCGCAATCGAGCACCTTGCACGGGCTATGCGCTTAAGCCCTCTCGACCCTGCTTTTCACGCAATGCAGGCCGCAACCGCGTCCGCTCACTTCTTTGCTGGCCGACACGACGAGGCGTCGTGTTGGGCTGAGAGGGCCCTGCGTGAGCAACCGAATAACTTGGATGTCATTGGCTTACTTGCAATGAGCGATGCTCTCGCGGGGCGGCTTGAGAAGGCCCGCGCCGAAATGACGCGATTGGTCCAGCTGTCTCCCGGACGTCGTCTCTCCAATATCAACGATCGCCTGCCACCGTATCGCCGACCTGAGGATCGCGCCAAGGTCCTGGAGGCCGCACGCAAAGCCGGGCTTCCGGAGTGATGACGCGGTGACCGGCGATTCCATCTTGCCTCGTGCGCAACTAGTACCTGGAATCACAAATCGGTATTGCAGCCCATCCTTCGAGACGGCCGCTTCGCGGCCTCCTACGGGTGAACGCAATAGCGTTCATCCCGGGGATGAGGTTTAACTTGTCAAAACACAACAACCTCATGCTGAGGAGCGAGCAGCGCGAGCGTCTCGAAGCATGGGCAACAGGCGACTCATCAATCTCTGATCGTCAGTACCAGGGCGGACCATCATCAAGGCCCGCGACGAATTTGATATGACACGCGTCACTTTCGTCGGCCATTCGCCGCAGTTGGTTCAGATCCGGTAAGGAGATTGAGCCAAATAAGTGCTTCAACGCTCTGGGGCACGCAGCCAGCCTTGTAGTCGGGAAATCCGTCGCTGTGCGTCCCCGTTTCCTGCCCATCTGATTCAGTCGTTTGGCGGCCTTGCCTTGGCGTGCGTTTTTGCACGGATCGGCCTTCAGTCCCGGCCTGGGTTTCCGCGGACAGCCACATCGCGAGCGGGGAGGGGCGCGGGGTCGCGCGCTCCTTCACTCGCCCGCGTCGATCGCCGCCTGCACGCGCTTGTAGAAGGCGTCGCGCGCCACTCGTTCCGGACCCTTGCTCGCCCGCGTCCAGTCGGCGTTCGAGGCGATCACCAGATGGCGCTTGCTGTCGATGAAGATGCCCTGGCCGAAGATCCCCTGCGCCGCAACCGACCCATCGTCGTAGGTCCACCAGAGAAATCCGTAGCCCTTGCCGGGAACGCCGATATCCTTCTGCTTGGTCGTGGCCTCGGCAAACCAGCCGGGCGGCGTGATCTGCTTGCCGTTGGCAAGCACGAACAGGCCAAATCGGGCAAAGTCGCGCGTAGCCGCCTGAATGCAGCAGCCGGCGATTTCGTGCCCGGTCTTTCCCTTCAGCCAGGTCGCCTTGGCTTCCATCCCGGCGGGCTGCCAGATTTTTTCCTGCAGATATTGCGAGAGCGGCTTGCCGGTGGCGGACGAGACCAGCACGCCTACGAGGTTGGTCTCGCCGGTGTTGTAAAGCCAGACCTCGCCCGGCTTGTGCGCGCGCGGCAGCTTGCGCATGTAGCTGACGGTGGCGTCCACGCCCGGATCGGGCCGGACGACATTGAACCGGGAAACGTCCGAGTTCGGGTCTTCGTAGTCTTCGTTCCAGCCGACCCCGGAGCTCATGGTCAGCAATTGGCGGATCGTCACGTCGTCGTAGGCCGAGCCTCGCAGGTCCGGGACATATTGGCTGACCTTGTCCTCGAGACTCTTGATCGCGCCGTCCTGGACGGCCGCGCCGACCAGCGTCGAGGTCAAGGATTTTGCGACCGAGAAGCTGGTCCAGCGGCCTGCCGCGTCGAAACCGAGACCGTAGCGTTCGAGGCGGACCTTGCCGTCCTGCAGGATCACGATGCCCGCCGCGTGCTGGCCGGCCATATACTCGTCCAGGCCCGGGATCGCCAACGGCTTGCCCGGCGGCAGCGCGAGCGGGTTCGGCGACGGCGCGATTTCGGCGGATCTCGCGAGAATGGGCAAGCGATCCAGCGCCCGAAATCCCGCATCGCGCTGGGTCTGCGACCAGGTCAGCGCATTTGGGCTGGTCGGAAAGGTCGCGAGAAGCCCGCGCGTTTCCTTGTCCAGGCTGCTGAACCAGATTCCGCCCGCGATCAACGCCGCGCCCGACATGCCAAGTGCGATGGTCCGTTTGCGCATGATGTTCCCGGTCCTTTGCAAGCGTCCTGAATGCGACCTTGATCGGTATTGATGAGACAGCGATTCGGCAACGGTATCAGGCTCTGCGTGCTGGATCCGACGAACGCGGGCGACGGGAATAGCGCGCGGCACTATCCATCGCGGGCTCGGCGATCTGACGCCCGGACTTCATGAAAATGCCGCCGACCACAGCAGGGAGATGCCGGCCGCGAGCATGATGGCGTCCATCACGCGTCGAAAAACCTCCGGTTCGAGCCGCAAGACAAAGCGCTTGGCGATGAAGGCACCGAACATCAGCGACGATCCCGCGATCAGGCCCTGCAGCGCGATTTCCGGTGTCAGCGCGCCGAAGCGCTGAAACGTCACTGATTTGCTGAAATAGAGACCGAGCGAACTCGCTGCTTCCGTGGCGAGAAACGCGCCCCGGGTGAGGCCGTAGAACAGAAACAGCGGCACGCTCAGCGGTCCGGTCGAAACCACGATGCCGGTGAGGTAGCCGATCACGGCGCCGCCGATCGCAAGGTGCCAAAGCGAGAATTTGAGATCGTGCCGGGCAAGCCAGTGCCGCGCCGGCACCATCGCGATCAGGAACAGCCCGATCGAAATGTCGACCGCGCCCGAGGGCAGCGCCAGCAGGGTGCGCGCGCCAAGCGCGGCGGCCGGAATGCCGGTGACGGAATAGGCGGCGCAGGCGCGCCAGTCGACCTCGCGCCACCAGGCGAGGATGCGGGACAGGTTGGCCATCACGGCGGCGACCGCCATGATCGGCACGGCCTGCTTCGGCCCGTATTGATAGACCAGCACCGGCATCAGCATGATCGACGAGCCGGTGCCGACAATGCCTGAGATGGTGCCGGCGACCAGCCCGACCGCGAGGACGAAGATGAAGCTCAAGGATCAAGTCTCCGCGAATCGACGGGCGGGGGCGCCCGGCGACATTGTAGCGGCTTGCGCGTAAAGCGAAATTTGTTGAGGCGGATCAAGCTGATTTGCCCTGTCCAGTCCCATTTCCAAAAAGATTCCCCTTCGCCGCCACCCCAAATCACTTCTATATCCCCAGCCGTCTCGTCCCACTCGAGGGGCGCATCGCGATCGTCACGGACGCGGGGCGGGATGCGATGGACGCAGGCAGTGCTGCTGACGAGAGCGCTTACCCTACGGACGGCCAAGTCGTGTGGTCCTGACGCCTCGACGCCGGCGTCAAGCTTCGCGGAGCAATCCGCTGGGCGACGGTGACAAAAAAGCCCGATCGCCGGGGAGATCACGAAGTAAGCCGTTAAAACCATTGCGTGCGGGAATGCCGGGTGATCCCGGTGCGACCGTGGTGACTAACGCGCGTGCTTACTACCAATACACGCGCGGCTGCGGGTGCGCGGGCACCCGGCATTCCCCACGCCCTCACTTGGGCGGAAGATTCATTCAAAACTCGGGCGCACGGCGCCGCGAGAATGCGAAGTCGTATCTGCATTTGCCGTCATTGCGAGCGAAGCGAAGCAATCCATCTCGCCGCGCAAAGAAAGAATGGATTGCTTCGCTTCGCTCGCAATGACGGGGCACAGCTCTTTGAAATTTGAATCGGTAGTAATTCGTTGAGTGTGAACGCGCGCCACACTATGCGTCGTCCCCGCGCACGCGGGGACCCATAACCACAGGAGTTGGCGATTGCGCGAAAGCCGTCGAACAGCGTCTCTTACAACAGGCAACACGGCGTGATGGTGTGGACGGCCCCCTACGGCATCGAGTGTGCCAGAATGAGGTTGTTGCAAATCTCAGACAAGGGAGCCGTCCGTGAACCAGATTAGCCGCATTGGAATGGATACGTCGAAGCATATTTTTCAGCTGCACGGGGTTGATGCCGCCGAGCAACCGGTGTTGCGCCGGCGGCTGCGGCGCAAGGAAATGGTGGCATTTTTTGCCAAGCTGCCGCCGACCGTGATCGGGATGGAGGCTTGCGGAGCTTCGCACTACTGGGCTCGGGAGTTGGGACAGCTCGGCCACACGGTGAAGCTGATCGCGCCGCAACATGTGAAGCCCTACATCAAGCGTAACAAGAACGACGGGCGGGACGCCGAGGGACTGTGCGAGGCGATGAGCCGCCCGACGATGCAATTCGTACCGGTGAAAACCGAAGAGCAGCAGGCCGCCCTGATGCTGGCGGGCATGCGCGAGCGGCTGGTTGCCCGGCGAACGCAGCTGAGCAATGCGATCCGAGGCTACGCGGCGGAGTTCGGCGTGACCGCGGCCAGGGGGCTCGACAAGATCGAGCCGTTGCTGGCGGAGATTGCAGCGGATGAGGCCTTGCCGGAGCTGGCGCGCGAGCTGTTTGCGATTTACGGGGCGGAGTATGTGCAATTGCAGGCCGAATTGAAGAAGGTCGAAGCCCGGCTGATGGCCTGGCACCGCGCCAATGCCGACAGCCGGCGTCTTGCACAGATTCCGGGGATCGGGCCGATCGTCGCCACGGCGCTGGTCATGAAGGCGCCAGATCCTCGCCTGTTCCCGTCCGGCCGGCACTTCGCGGCCTGGATCGGGCTGACACCGAAAGACCATTCCACCGCCGGCAAGACCCGGCTCGGCACGATCACTCGCGCCGGAGATGAGATGTTGCGCAGCGTGCTGGTGGCGGGAGCCACCGCGGTGATCCAGCAGGCGAAGAATGGCCGCGGCCGTCCGTCGCCCTGGCTCCTTGCGCTGTTGGCGCGCAAGTCGTCGCGCAAGCTCGCCGCGATAGCGCTCGCCAACAAGATTGCCCGCATCGCCTGGAAGCTGTTGGTGACGGGCGAGAGCTATCATGCAGGCGGCAAGCCGATCGCATCGGCGCACGCCGCCTAACAGAGATCGGTCGGGCGGCGCCTTCGGGATCGCCACCTCGACCGGTGCCGGAGCTGCAAGAGGAACAGATGGTAGGATCGATCGATCCGAGGTGCGAGACACTCCGTGGGACCCATTGGCCCGTAAAGGTCGCTGGCGTGTTTGGAACTCGCGTCGCGGAGAACCATCTTGGCCAGCGGTCACCAACCGCATCAACAGGCCGGACATATGGATGCAAGCGATCCGATCAGACCTCGAAAAACTCTTGCGGCACGGGGGCCGTCCACATATGGGTCCCCGCGTTCGCGGGGACGACAGTCGCAAAGGCCTGGTTAACCAGTCGTCACCGTGACTCCGAAAATGCCGGCGGTGTTGCGGCCGGGTGCTTAAAATTCGAGGCGTATTCAATTCATCGCGCTTCAAAGAATTTGGGGACCACGATGAACGAGCACCACTACTCAGCACTTGACCGGCACGCCCTCCTTACCGGTTCCGATGACGGTTTTCCGTGGTTTGCAGGCTCCATGCTGGCCCTGGAATCCTGCGAGGTCGTCCGCCTGCGGCTTGAGAAATTCGCAAAGCACGACGCCGACGCCGAGCGGGAAGCGTGCCTAATGGTCAACGAGAAGATCGCGGCTGCCTTCGAAGCCGGCGTGAACTGGTTTTGCGGCGCGACGCCGGCAAGCATCATCGACCGCTACCGCGAACAGGTCGCCGCCAACGCGAAACGTCTTTCGGCCGCTTAAGCCGGGCTGGCCGCAATCGCGGGGGCAGCTGCGCCCTCGATCGCACCGCCGCCCTTGTAGACACGCGCATAGCGCGGGCCGAGGCTGGTGAGCACTTCGTAACCGATGGTGCCGAAATGGTGCGCGAGTTCGTCGACCGTGATTCCCTCGCCGATCAGCGTCACCATGTGGCCGCGCCGCGCCGCGTTGTTCGGCAGATCGGTGACGTCGACGGCGATCAGGTCCATCGAGATGCGGCCCGCAACCGGGCAGCGCTTGCCGGCGACCACCACCTCGGCGCCGCGGGTGCCGTCATTGGCGCTGGCCGCGCGGAAATATCCGTCGGCATAACCGGCGGAGACGATCGCCAGTTTGGTCGGCCGCCGCGCGGTCCAGGTGCCGCCATAGCCGACGCTTTCGCCTTTCTCGATCATGCGGGTCTGCACGATGCGGGCTTTCAGGTCGACCACCGGCTGCATCGGATTGTCGGCTTCCGGCGTCGGATTGACGCCGTAGAGTGCCGCGCCCGGCCGCACCAGGTCGAACTGGAATGGCGCGCCCAGGAAGACGCCGGACGAATTCGACAGCGATGCCGGTACGCCGGAAAAAAGACTGGCGATCTCGCGGAAGGTTGCGAGTTGTCTGGCGTTGAGCGGATGGTCGAGCAACTCGGCGCAGGCGAGGTGGCTCATGACCAGCGTGATGCCGTGATCGCCGGCGTTGATCCGGGGCACGAGGCCTTGCGCCTCGGCGATGGTGAGGCCGAGCCGGTTCATGCCGGTGTCGATATGGATGGCAGCCCCGCCGGCCCAGCCCGAGCGGCGGCAAAACACATCCCATTCGGCAAGCTCGTTGAGATCGCCGATTACCGGCCTGGCGTCGATCCTGGCATAGGCGTCGCCGCAATTCTGGAAGAAACCGTCGAGCACATAGATGGCCGCCGACGGCACCGCGGCGCGCACCGCGCGCGCTTCCTCCAGCGTGGCGACGAAAAACGTCTTGCAGCCGGCGGCGGCGAGCGCGCGCGCGACCGGATCGGCCCCGCAGCCATAGGCGTCCGCCTTGATCACGCCAGCGCATTCGGCCGGCACAGCGGTTTTCTCGAGCTTGCGCCAGTTCGCGACGATGGCGTCGAGATCGACCGTGAGCACGCCGGTGGCGGGGGCCAGCGCGGCCGCCAGGTTGGCTTCAGGCGACAGTGCGGTGCCGCCCGGAATCGATTTCGGATCGGAGACGATGTTCATGCCGCATTTTACGCGCAGGGGCGCCGCGGTTCAACCTTTGCGACGGTGTCAATAACCGCGATCCGGCGGGTGGCTGTCCTGCGTCAGATCGCCGAACCGCGTGACGCTGGCCTCGAACTGCAGTTCCACGGTGCCGGTCGGGCCGTGGCGCTGCTTGCCGATGATGACTTCGGCCTTGCCGTGCACCAGCGACATGTCGAGCTGCCATTTTTCGTATTCCGGCGTGCCGGCGCGCGGCTCCTTGTTGGCCAGGTAATATTCCTCGCGGAACACGAACATCACCACGTCGGCGTCCTGTTCGATCGAGCCGGATTTGCGCAGGTCCGACAATTGCGGGCGCTTGTCGTCGCGGCTTTCGACCTGACGCGACAATTGCGACAGCGCGATCACGGGAACGTTGAGCTCCTTGGCAAGCGCCTTCAGGCTGGTGGTGATCTCGGTGACTTCCTGCACGCGGTTGTCGTTGCCGCGCTTGCCCGAGCCCTGCAGCAGCTGGATGTAGTCGACCACGAGCAGGTCGAGACCCTTCTGGCGCTTCAGCCGCCGCGCGCGCGCGGTGAGCTGCGAGATCGAAAGGCCGCCGGTTTCGTCGACATAGAACGGCAGCGACTGCAGCTCGATCGAATAGTCGCGGATCTTCTCGAAATCGGCCTCGGTGATGCCGCCGCGGCGGATCGTGCTCGAGGGAATGCCGGTGCGTTCGGCGATGATACGGGTGGCGAGCTGTTCGGCCGACATTTCGCAGGAGAAGAAGCCGACGATGCCGCCATTGACGGACTTCATGGTGCCGTCGGCCTGAACCTCGGCGCGATGCGCCTTGGCGACGTTGTAGGCGATGTTGGTGGCGAGCGCGGTCTTGCCCATGCCGGGACGGCCCGCCACGATGATCAGGTCGGAGGGCTGCAGGCCGCCCATCTTGACGTCGAGATCGCGCAGGCCCGTCGCGATGCCCGACAATTTGCCGTCGCGCTGGAACGCCTTGGCCGCCATGTCGACGGCGACGGTGAGCGCCTGCGCAAAGCGCTGGAAGCCGCCGTCATAGCGGCCGGATTCGGCCAGTTCGTAGAGCCTGCGCTCGGCATCCTCGATCTGCGCCCGCGGCGCAAAATCCACCGGCGCGTCGAAGGCGACATTGACCATGTCCTCGCCGATCCGGATCAGGTCGCGGCGCAGCGCCAGTTCGTAGATCGTGCGCCCGTAATCCTGGGCGTTGATGATGGTGGTCGCTTCGGCGGCGAGGCGGGCGAGGTATTGGCCGACCGTCATGCCGCCGATGTCGGTCTCCGCCGGCAGGAAGGTCTTCAGCGTGACCGGGGTGGCGATCTTGCCCATCCGGATCAGGCTGCCGGCGGTCTCATAGATGGTCTGGTGGATCGGCTCGAAGAAGTGCTTCGGCTCCAGAAAATCCGACACCCGGTAGAACGCGTCGTTGTTGACCAGGATCGCGCCGAGCAGGGCCTGTTCCGCCTCGATATTGTGCGGTGCGCTCCGATAGGCCGGAGTTCCGGCGTCGGGAGCGAGCTTGAGAACGTTCGAATCAGATGTGGCCATGGGGTTAGATTGTTCTTTGAATTTTGGCGTTCTTTGGATTTTTTAGCGGGGCGGCGATAAAGCGCCTGTCCCGGCGCAAGCGGAAGCGCCAACGCGCCTTATGCCCGATTCACACAATGCGCATCGGGATTCCCGCCGATGTGGCGCGATGGCGCTTGACGGGTTTTCGGGAGCCTGCCGGCCGACGCCGTCCCACCCGCGACGAAAACCGGGAAAGTCGGTTGTCGGCCTGAACCTTTCGCCGCGCGGGGCATACTCATCCAGAGAGCGACGGGCGATTCCGCACCGCAACGCCAAAATCAGGTCAGAATGAGATAGATCAGCGCGATCAGGCGGCTCCGGTGCCCGTTGCGATCAGGGCAAAGTCGGTGCCGATGCCGGCTTTCGGATCGAACGGTGGTTGGCAGGGTTTTCGGGCCATTGGGGAGGTTTAGGCCAAGCCGGCCGGGCCGTTTGTGAAGCAGGTCACATCTTGCCGGTTTTCTTTGCGGCAGGGTCGCCTGGAACGGATTGGCGACATCAGGATTGGTAACGGCACGGTCTAGGCAAGGACAGACGATGGGCCAGCGACTTCAGCCATGGCGAACGAGAGACGGCGAAGAATTGTGGCTGTCGATGCTGGTCGACGCCATGGAGAAAATCTCGCGTCCGGAATTCCGCAGCCTGCCTTGCGATCCATCGATCCTGGCTGCCTTGGGCGCGCAGCTTGCGCGCCGGCATCGCCATACCCTTATGGCGCCTCGGATTTCAGCCTGCGAAACTAGATTCTATTCGCCGGCAATCTGCAGCCGCGGCCGCTGGCCGCGCTCGAGCCCGCGCAGTTTCGCTTCTTCTGCGTCCGATGTAATCGCGGGTCATCGGCACCACGCCCTGGCGTTTGGCGAGCTGGATCTGGAAATTCATCAGGTTCTGCTTGCGGAACGACATTTCGGAGCAGGCCAGATAAAACTCCCACATCCGCGCGAAGCGCTCGTCATAGAGCTGCACCGCTTCCTCGCGCCGCGCCATGAATCGCTCGCGCCAGGCCTTCAGCGTTTCCGCGTAATGCAGCCGCAGGATTTCGATGTCGCACACCAGCAGTCCGGCGCGCTCGATCGCGGGGATCACCTCGGAAAGCGCGGGGATGTAGCCGCCGGGGAAGATATATTTCGCGATCCAGGGATTGGTGGCGTCGGGTCCGTCCGAACGGCCGATCGAATGCAGCATCATCACGCCGTCGTCGGTGAGAAGTTCGGCGCAGCGCCTGAAATAGGTTTCGTAGAAGTCGACGCCGACATGTTCGAACATGCCCACCGACACGATGCGGTCGAACGGCCCGGTGACGTCGCGATAGTCCTCGAGGAGAAATTTCGCCGACCGCGTCAGATTTTTCTCGGCCGCGCGGGCGTTCGACACCTGCAACTGTTCGGTCGACAGCGTGACGCCGGTGACGTTGGCGCCGGTCATTTCCGCCAGATACAGGCTAAGCCCGCCCCAGCCGGAGCCGATATCGAGCACGCGATCGCCGCGCCCGATCAAGAGCTTGGCGGCAAGATGGCGCTTCTTGGCGAGCTGGGCATCGTCAAGCGTCGCGTCCGGCGTTTCAAAATAGGCGCAGCTGTACTGCTTGTCGGCGTCGAGGAAGAGGGAATACAGCCGCCCGTCGAGATCGTAGTGGCGCGCGACATTGTTCTTCGAACGGCTGCGCGGATTGAACTGCTTGAAATGCCTGACCAGATAGCGCAGCCACCATTGCAGCCTGGCCCAGCGCGGCAATATGTCCGGCTGATCCATCAGGATCGCCAGCGCATCCGCGATCGAGCCATTCTCGACGACGAACGTGCCTTCCATGTAGACTTCGCCCAGCGCGAGTTCGGGGTTGAGAAGAATCCTGCGTTCGGCGTCGGTGGTCAGGAATCGCACGGAGACCGGCTCGCCGGTGCCGTCGCCACAGCTAAATTTTGCCCCGCTCGCGGTGGTGAATGTCATCGCGCCGCGGCGAATGAACTGCTGCAGGAAATAACGCAACAAACGGTCCATCGAAACCACCAGACTAAGCGATCCCGTAGAAGCTAGCGTACCGGCCGTCACATTTGACGCGCGGGGAACCGAATCGGTTCCCACGACACCCTGATCATAAGGGGGATGGAACTTGCGCGCTAGTGCATTGTACACAAAGCGGATATTCGAGAACGTCGCGTTCACGCAGTTGCGTCATAAGTGCGCTTCCATTCGCGGGATAATCGGCTAAAAGGTGACCGCCGCCGGCGCCCGGTTTGTGGGCGCTGGAAGCGATTTCCGCATCTGGAGAATTAGGAATGTTGAGCCGAGCGCTCAGTTTAGCGGCGGTGACGCTTCTGATCGGTTGTTTCGCGGCGGACCCGGCGCAGGCGCAGGCGCAAAATCTCGAGGCCGGCAAAAGCCCCTCCCAGATTTTCGCGGGCACTTGCAACGCCTGCCACAAGGGCCCGCGGGGTCTGTTGAAGACGGTGCCGGCCGGATCGCTGCCGGGCTTCCTGCGCCAGCACTACACCACCAGTCCCGAGATGGCCTCGCTGCTCAGCGCTTTCCTGATATCCAATGGGGCGACCGATACCCGCTATAGCGGGGCCCAGACCAAGGACGGCAAGGATGGGAAACCGGAGGCCAAGCCCGCCGGTCCGCCCGATCAGCTCGACCGGTCTGGCCACAGGGTGCGTCCCGCGCCATCGCAAGAGGCCGCCAAGCCTGATGCCGACTGCGACTTTCGGTGCCAAGGCGAGCCTGGACACCAGGGCCGCAACGCCAAGCGCCTGGTACGGCCGGGCGAAGCACCCGCGGCGGATGCCCAGGCTCCCGCTCAGGCGGATAACGAGCGCGGTCCCGATGGTCGCAAATTGTCGGCCAAGCAGAAGCTGAGCAAGAGGGGCAAGCCCGAGGGCGAAGAGCCGCCCAAAACCGAGGCTGCAAAGACCGAGGCTGGCAAGGAAGGCGGGGTGAAAGAAGGCACTGCCAAGGTCGAGGGCAGCAAGCCCGAAAGTTCCAGTCCCTCCGGCGAGGGCACGTCCGAATCCGTCAAGATCGAGACGCCGAAAGTAACAGGCAGCGGCGAGACATCCGCGTTGCGGGCCGATCCGGTTCCCCCCGTCACCCCTGCGCCGCCGGCTTCTTCCCCGGCCGTGTCCGGCACGCCGCCGGAGCCTGCCACCGCATCGTCTGCGCCGCCCCCGGCGCAGCCCGCGACTCCGGCCGTGGCGGCCGCCGCACCGCTACCGCCGGTGGCCCCCGCGGGACCGCCGGCGCCGCCGATCTCCCAATAGGTTTTCGCCAAGCTTTGAATTCTGGCTCGAGGGTCCCTGGATCGTCTCTGGAGTAGAGCGATGATCCGTAGGGTAGAAGTCTGAAGCGATCGTGGGAGCTCGAGCGCGCGAGGATTTGCTGGCCGCGCCGCGGCGTCGTCGCGCGGCCAGCCTGCGCTGACGGCGGAATAAAAGCTGAACTTGTTGTCGCCTGCGTCGGGCGAGCGCCTGATCTGCCGCGCCCGCGTGATCATTGGCGTCGATTGCGATGCTCGAAAATGCGCCGGGGAGAATCCCAAGCCCGGCCTGATGGGCCGGACTTGGGCAGGTTGGCTTCGATATAAACGAAGACTGCGTTATTTTTCCGAACCGGCCGCTTCCTGCGGCTCCTCGTCGTGGCGGGCTTCCGGATCGAAGAATTCGCCGGCGGCGGCGAGCGCTTCGGCGGCCGCGTCCTTATCTTCCTTGACGGGTAGAGATATCCTCGCCGCGATTGATGCGTTCGGCCTCGTCGGCGCTGCGCGCGACCGTCACGCTGACGCCGACTTCGACTTCGGGATGCACGGCGATGGCGATCTTGTGCTTGCCGATGGTCTTGATCGGCGCGTCCAGCATGACCTGGCTGCGGCTGATGGTGACATTGTCGGCCTCGAACGACGCGATGATGTCGCGGACCGTGACCGATCCGAACAATTGGCCGGTTTCGGAAGCCTGACGCAGCACGATGACATTGCGGCCGTCGATCTTTTCCGCAACCTTGGTCGCCTCGCCCTTGGCCTGCAGGTTGCGGGTCTCGAGTTCGGCCTTCATGCCGTCGAACTTGGCACGATTATCCGCGGTGGCGCGCAGCGCCTTGCCGCGCTTCAAGAGAAAGTTGCGGGCAAATCCGTCCTTGACGCGGACGACTTCGCCCATCTGGCCGAGCTTGGCGACGCGTTCCAGC
The DNA here is from genome assembly GCA_963823115.1 of uncultured Alphaproteobacteria bacterium. Taxonomy (GTDB): domain Bacteria; phylum Pseudomonadota; class Alphaproteobacteria; order Rhizobiales; family Xanthobacteraceae; genus Bradyrhizobium. The sequence goes on from CAWGKJ010000051.1 coordinate 62,752, forward strand.
AAAATGACTTCCATATACGTTCTCCTTTTGAGGTGTGGTTGAGAGGTTGAGTTGAAGGCTAGAGCTCAGGACGCGGGCAGCGGCGGCGGCCTCCCTTGCAGAAAGCGCCGGCGAATTCCGAAAACGGCGTCGGCAAGGCCGAGAACCACTATCGCCAGAACGGGCCAGCCGAACACCGCGACGACGGTGTAGGTAGCGCCGAGCCAGAGCGCGCGGCTTCGCAGCGCCAGCGTCAGCGTATGCAGCACCGCGAAGCCGGTGAGCGCGTAGGCCATCGCCAGTGCGACGGTGACGATCTGCGCGAGGATCGCAAGCAGTCCACCGCTAAAGCAGAACGCGATGGCGACGCACATCGCCGCGAGCGTCATCGGCGGGAGTGCCGCGCTTTTCAGGTCGGGCCAGGGGCGGTGCAATCGTCCCGACGTCGCGGTGATTTTTGCGGCAAGCCAGAGGTTAAGCGTCAGCGTCATCATGGCGACAATGGCGGCAGCGGCCGGCGCGATCGTCACCAGAGCGTCGATCCATTGTTCGGTGTCGCCGGCCGAAGCCGTTTCGCTTGGTCCGATGATCCGCAACAAGCCCCGCCGCAGCGCCCCGGTGATGGCGTCGGCGTCGCTGCCCAGCGTAAGCAAGGCGGCCATCGTGGTCAGCGCCGCACCGGCGGTCATCCAGAGCAGAATGCGGCCGACCGGATACCATTCGAGATCAGGGGCAGCCGGCGAGGCGCCATTGCCCGGTGCGACCCCATGGGTCACGGGTCGTCCGAGCAAAGCGAGATGCCCGAGCCACCAGGCGGGCAGGGCGACCGTGAGGGTAAAGGCGATGCAGTAGGGAAGGCCGAAGATCGCGCCGAGACCGATGGCTGCCGCGATGCCGCCGATGGTAGCGCTAAGCGGGCCCCATCCGAGCGCCGCCACCATCAGGGGCAGCGGCGCCAGGTAGAACAGCAATAGCGAGATCAGCGCGCCCGAGACGATCGAGGCGAACATCAAGGCCGACGCGCCGCCGGCCGCCATGGCAATGAGAAGGATCGCGATCATCAGCTGTCCCGCTCCTTTCGAGCGGTTAGAGGTCTCTCGAACCCCAACCATCGGCAACCGGACGACCCGGAAGCCTTAATGAAGATTTCGATCCGCGGCGCGAACGCCGCGGATCGAAGAAGTTCTTACCGGATCACATAAGGCAGCAGACCGAGGAAACGCGAGCGCTTGATGGCGCGCGCGAGTTCACGCTGCTTCTTGGCAGACACGGCGGTGATGCGGCTCGGCACGATCTTGCCGCGCTCGGAGACGTAACGCATCAACAGCTTGGAATCCTTGTAGTCGATCTTCGGCGCGTTCGGACCCGTGAACGGGCAGGTCTTGCGGCGGCGGAAAAACGGACGGCGTGCACCAGCTTCAGCCATGATTCTTACTCCTCAACCGCTGCGGTTGCGTCGTCGTCACGTGGCCGGCGCGGGCCACGATCGCCCCGGAAGCCGCCACCATCGCGGTCACCGCCGCGAAAACCACCGTCGCGGTCGCCCCGGAAGCCGCCTTCGCGGTCGCCCCGGAAGCCGCCGCCACGGTCGTCGCGATCGCGGTCGCGATCGGCCTTGCGCATCATCGCCGAGGGGCCTTCCTCGTGCTCATCGACGCGAACGCTGAGATAGCGGATCACGTCTTCGCTGATCCGCTCCTGCCGCTCGATCTCGGCGACGGCCGCCGACGGGCCATCGATGTTGAGCAGCACGAAATGTGCCTTGCGATTCTTGTTCATCCGATAGGTGAGAGAACGCACGCCCCAGTTTTCCATCTTCACGACCTTGCCGCCGAGTTGCTCGACGATGCCGGTCATCTGGGTGGTCAGTTCTTCGACCTGCTGGGTGCTCGCATCCTGACGCGCGAGAAAAACATGCTCATAAAGAGGCATGGGTATCCTTTCCTGGTGTTGGCGCGGTTCCCGGCGGCAAGCCCTTCGAGGCCTTCGGAAAGGACTCGGGATAAGCTCAGAAGGCGGAAGCACGGGACGACGGGCCGACTGGCCCTGCCACATCAATGTCGCCGATACGGTGAAATTGCTGAGACCGTCCGTTCAGCTCCCGGCCGGGATCCACGGATGGCGCGGTTTATAAGGATTTTGAGCGGGATGGCAAGGGAAAGCG